>NZ_ASGZ01000001.1 GCF_000495475.1 Candidatus Halobonum tyrrellensis G22
GGCGCCGGCGTCGCCGCGGGCCAGCCCCGCGAACCACCCCGCGTCGGCGGGCGGCGTTTCGGGTGTCTCGGTCACGTCCGACCGCTACTCGCGGGGCGCGTATATCGGTTCCCGATGCGCGACGGACGCGCGGGTGTGCTCGCACCCCCCGAGACGACCCCGCGTGTCGCCCCTTCAGGCCGTCGATTACCCCGGTCAGCTACGGTACACTTATCAGTCTCCCACTCGCGAGAGCACACAGATGGGTAGTATCTGGTCGCTCACGGCCCCGACCGTACCGGCGCAGATGGGGCTGAGCGAACTCTTCGTCTCTACCGGTTTCTGGCTCGCCATCGTCCTGCTGGTGGGAACCGTCGTGCTCGGGGTCACCTTCCTCCTGATGCGGGAGTGGCCGCAGTCGTCCTCGTCGGCGCCGCCGAGCGAGAACTGACTCTCGGCTCCCGACCGCCCGAACCGGGTCGGTCGGCCGATACCGAACCGCATTTGCCCCGCCGGCTGAGTGAGCCGACATGGACCGCCCCGAAGTCCCGGAACTCGCGCCGCCCGACCGCACGCTGATGGGTCCCGGCCCGAGCGACGTCCACCCGCGCGTCCTCCGCGCGATGGCGACGCCGCTCGTCGGCCACCTCGACCCCGCGTTCGTCGAGATCATGGACGAGACGCAGGAGCTCCTCCGGTACGCGTTCCGGACGGACAACGAGTGGACCATCCCCGTCTCCGGGACGGGGAGCGCGTCGATGGAGGCGGCCATCGGCAACGTGGTCGAACCCGGCGAGACGATGCTCGTCCCGACGAACGGCTACTTCGGCGGCCGGATGGCCGAGATGGCCCGCCGCGCGGGCGGCGAGGTGGTCGAGGTGGACGCGCCGTGGGGCGAGCCGCTCAACCCCGCCGACGTGGCCGACGCGTTCGACGAGTACCAGCCCGACGTGTTCGGGTTCGTCCACGCCGAAACCTCCACGGGCGTCCGCCAGCCCGACGTGCCCGAACTGACGGGGATCGCACACGACCACGACGCGGTCGTGATAGCGGACTGCGTCACCTCGCTCGGCGGCGTCGAACTACGGGTCGACGAGTGGGATATCGACGTGGCGTACGCGGGTCCCCAGAAGTGCCTCTCGTGTCCGCCGGGCGCGTCGCCGCTCACGCTGTCGGACGACGCGATGGAGAAGGTGCTCTCGCGGGAGGCGCCGCCGCGGTCGTGGTACCTCGACCTCTCGCTGCTGGAGGGGTACTGGGGGGACGAGCGCGCGTACCACCACACCGCGCCGGTCACGAACGTGTACGCGCTCCGAGAGGCGCTCCGGCTGGTCGCCGAGGAGGGGATCGAACGGCGGTGGGAGCGGCACCGCGAGACGGCGGGCGCGCTCAAGGCGGGCGTCGAGGCGATGGGAGTCGGACTCGAACCCGACGACGAGTACTGGCTGCCCAGCCTCAACGCGGTCAGCGTCCCCGACGGCGTCGACGACGCCGCGGTCATCGACGACCTGCTCGACGGCTACGACCTGGAGATAGCCTCGGGGCTGGGGGACCTCGCAGGCGAGATACTCCGGGTCGGCTGTATGGGCCACTCCGCGCGGCCGGCGAACGTCTCGCTGCTGGTGAGCGCGCTGGGGACCGCGCTCCGCGACCGCGGCGCGGACGTCGACGTCGCCGCCGGGGCCGAGACGGTCGCCGAGCGGCTGTAGCCGGTAGTCGGCCGGGTTTGTGACGATCCGAGTGAATCTCCACGTCTATACACCGTCGGCCGAATGGGTCGACACCGGCCGGGGGACCGAACGGAGGACGGACCGGCAGTCGTATCCATGTCACATTCCCGCTCCGCACCGACGACGGACGCACTGGTAGCGCTGCTCGCCGACCGACGCCGCCGAACGGTCGTTCGCCACCTCGCCGAGCGACCCGCCGAGTCCAGCCTGGAGACGCTCGTCGAGACGCTCTCGCCCGCGAACGCCGACCCCGCTGACGAACGGGAACTCCGGACCGCCCTCCATCACAACCACCTCCCGCGACTCGACGAGGCCGGCCTCGTCGAGTACGACGCCGCGACCCACGCCGTCCGCTACCGACCCGACGACCGCGCGGAGTCGCTCCTCCGGTTCCTCGCCGAGGCGTTCGACGACTGACCGTCAGGAGTCGTCGACGGCCGCGGGGGGGACGGCCACGAGCGCCGTCACGACGCGGAGCAGGCCGCTCGTCTCCCCGCTCCCCCGGACGGCGTGTTCGGTCTCCATCGAGGGGTGGCCGTCGCTGAGCGCGGTGAGGTAGGTCACCTCGACGTCGAGCGACGGCGCGCTCACCAGCCCCTCCTCGCCGTCGACTATCACCAGTCGGCCCAGCCGTACCTCCTCCCAGACGGACGGGGAGTCGACCACCACGGCGTCGGGAACCGCCGCCGCGGCGTCCGCCGCCGACGTCCCGACGAGGACGACCCGGACGCCGCGGTCGGCCGCGGCACGGAGTTCCGTCAGTTCGGCCTCCGTGGGGTCGATCTCGCCGGTCGCGTACAGTATCTCCCGCTCGGCCTCGGCGATCATCGAGCGGAGTTCGCCGGTGATGGTGTCGCTCCCGACGACCGTCTCGACGGAGCCGTCCCGGCCGCCCCGGTCGGACGCCTCTATCGGCGCGAGCACGTCCGAGAGGTCGTCGACCCGGGCGAGGAACTCCCGTTCGAGCGTCCGGCCCGCCACCGCCACCGAGACGGGACGGAACCGCTTCGGGGTGGCGTCCCCGACGGTGACGAGCCCCTTCTCCCGGAGTTCGTCGGCCGCGTCGTACACCCGCGTCCGCGGGACCGCCGCGACTTCGCTCACCTCCTCGGCCGTTCCCGAGCCGAGTTCGACCAGCGCGACGAACGTCCGCGCGGCGTACGTGCTCAGCCCGAACTCCTTCAACTGGTCTATCGCCTCTTCTCGTCGGTTTCTAGTCATGATTGAGTCTCGACCAGCGCCTCACCGACCAGACAGGCGGAACATCGACACGCACACGCACCGACATCAGGTCGTCACGCCGTTGTACGGAGTCCGGTGGGGACCGCACGGGTATGTAATTTTTGTGATTAATCGAGTCACACCCCGGACGGAGTCGCCGGATCGGCGCGGAGTCGGGCGGCCACCCCCGAGAGCCGTTTCACTCGAAAGAGTACAAATCGTCGTCCGAGACTGGGGTTATATCCATCTCTGACGCGACTATCGAGGTGAAGACCCGCGGACCGAGACCACGATGTCACCCGACACCAGACACGACGAGGCGTTAGAGTTGCTCCAGCAGTTGGGGCTCAAGGAGTACGAGGCCCGGTGTCTGGTCACGCTCGTCGGGGTGGCGGACGCGACGGCCAAGCAGGTGAGCGACGAGTCGGACGTCCCCCGGACGCGGGTGTACGACGCGATGCGGGTCCTTGAGTCGCGGGGGCTGGTCGAGGTCCAACACGCCAAGCCACAGCGGTTCCGCTCGGTTCCGGTCGGGGAGGCGGTGGAGACGCTCCGCCGGTGGTACGACGCGCGGCTCGACCCGCTCGAAACCGCGCTCAGACGGCTCCACGACACGGGCGCGCCCGAGACGGGCGAGACCCACGAGGTGTGGTCGCTGTTGAGCCGCGACGGCATCGCCAGCCGGACAAGACAGATCACCGAGGAGGCCGAACGCGAGGTGGTCCTCGTCGTCGGCACCGAGTCGGTGCTCACCGACGAACTGCTCGGCGCGCTCGCGGACGCGAACGAGCGCGGCGTCAGCGTCGTCGTCGGCGCGCTCGACGAGGGGATCCGCGAACGCGTCGAGGCGGCCGCCCCCGACGCGGAGGTGTTCGTCTCGGAACTGGAGTGGCTCCGCGGCGTCGAGGGGGCGGCCGAGGAGGGCGTCTCCGTCGGACGGCTGCTCCTCGTCGACGGGTCGACCATCCTCGTCAGCTCGTTCGACCCCGAGAGTTCGACCGAGCGCGCGGTGTTCGGCCGGGGGTTCAGCAACGGGCTGGTGCTCATCACGAGGCGGCTGATGGAGACCGGTCTCAGTCGCGGCGGCCGGGCGGTGGGGTCGCCGGAGCGGACGGACGGGGCGGCTCACGACGGGGAGCACGCGGACTCCGAACCCGGGAGCTCCGACGACCCCGAGAGCCGCGAGGAGTGAGCCGGCCGGGTCACCCGGGCGCCGACGGGCGACCGCTCACTCGGGCGTGCGGACCGCGACGACCACCTCGTTCCGCCGGAGGAACGGCAGCGTCCCGGGTCCCTCGTAGCCCAGGGTGAACGGGTCGCCGGTCGTCTCGACACCCGCCTCGCGGAGCGTCGCGAGCAGCCGCCGCCGGTACCGACGGACCCGCCGGTCGGTCGGCCACCACGAGAACCGGAGCGCGGCGAGCGTCCGCGCCGGCACCGCGACGAGTTCGACCGCGGGGTCGGTCGGCCGCGGCGCGGTGTGAACGTCGTACTCGACCGGGAGGTAGAACGCCATCCGGACGCCCGAGTCGGTCCCGTCGGGGTCGGCCGCCCCCGTCTCGACGGGAGCGGTCATCGGCACCGACGCGCCGGCCCCGCGGTCGTCCCCGTCGGGGTCGGCGGCTCCGGTCTCGACGGGGGCCGTCATCGGTATCTCCGTCCCGTCGGACGCCGCTGGGGCGGTCGTCCCGACACGCTCGGCGTCGCGGTTCTCGCCGGAGAGGTAGCCGAACAGCCGGCGGAACGCCTCGCCGTCGGAGGCGGCGGTCGTCTCGACCAACACGCTCGGGGGGTACGCGCGGAGTTCGACCGGCCCGAACCGGTCGAGCACGTCGTACGGAACCCGCTCGGTCGTTCGGTCCCGGTAGGTGCGGTAGACGGACGCGCCGGCGAGCGCGAGCGTCCCACCGGCGAGGAGCGTTCGGGTTCGAATCACGACGCGGGTACGCGCCGTCGGGGGATAAGCGTCGTTACCAGGGGTCGAGTGCGACGCCGCCGTCGCCGGACCGTACCGTCGCCGGACCGTACCGTCGCCGGACCGTACCGTCGCCGGACCGTACCGTCGCTGTTACCGTACCGTCGACGCCGGGCCGGCCGCGTTCCCCCGCGGTGGGAATCGGTCTCCGGCTTCTTCGTCACGCCCGCCGATAGTCGAGACGTGTACAACGACATCCTGATCGCGACGAACGGCGGTGTCGCGTCCGCCCGCGCCGTCGAACACGCCGTCGACCTAGCGGCCGAACGGGACGCGACGCTGCACGCGCTGTTCGTCGTCGACGAGGACGCCTACTCGGCGTACAGCGGCGACGAGTACGTCGACGGCCACGAGGGACCGGAGTACGGACTGCGGGAACACGGCGAGCGGGCGCTCGCGGACGTCGAGCGGCGGTGTCTCGACGCGGGGCTGACGGTCGAGACTCACCTGGTCCGCGGCGTCCCCCACCAAACCGTCGTCGACGTCGCGGACGAACTCGGGGTCGACCTGATGGTCGCGGGGAGCAAGCGCCGTCCGGACGCCTACCGCGCACTCCTCGGCAGCGTCACCGAGCGGGTCGTCCGACTGGCCGACCGGCCGGTGTTGGTGGTGAAGACCCCGGTCGACGAGGCGGGCGAGCGCGTCGTGCCGTGAGTCACCTCCGCGGCCCGGTCGACGGTCGCGGCACCACTCGCGGAGCGTCCGTGCCGTGGTAGTGGCGGAGGACGCCGAGGAGCGTCGCCGACCCGAGCGAGCGAGTTTTCCCCGACCGGCGCCTCCCGCTCCGCATGACCGTCCCCGACGCCGTCGAGGCGCGCATCGCCGGCGCGCCGCTGTCGGCACACCTCGCCACCGCCGTCGACGACCGCCCGCACGTCGCCCCCGTCTGGTACGTCTACGGCGAGGGGTCGCTGTGGCTGTTCACCGGCGGGCAGAAACTGCGGAACCTCCGGTCGAACCCGCGGGTCGCCGTCTCCGTCGAGCGGGCGGACCCCGACGGGGCCGTCCGCTGGAACGCGACGCTGTTGGGCACCGCGCGGGTGGTCGACGACGACGACCGCGTCGCCGCAGTCGAGGCGGAACTCGCGGAGACGTACGACTACGACGCGGGCGAGGGAAGCGAGGAGAGCGACGGGACGGACGGGACCGCCGACACCGGTAGGGAGGGTACCGACGAGAACGACGGAACGGGCGCGCTCGTCGAAGTCGTCGTCGCGAGCGCCTCGGTGAGCGTCTACTGAGCCCGACCGTGGCGGGCGGTCGGTGAAACGACAGTTTCAGTCTACTGAGCCTATTAGGCGTTCGAGGCGCTACGTGTGGGGCATGGGCGAGTCGACCACCATCCGGATGACCGACCGGCGCGAGACCCTCTTCGAGGCGCTCGAAGACGCGACGGGGGAGAACACCCGCTCGGGTGCGATCGACGTGGCCGCGGAGTACTACTGTTTCATGCGCGGCGAGAACCGTCGCCAGCCCGCGAGCGGCCGCGTCGAGCGGCTCGTCAGGCGCGCGCGTGAGGAGGGGAGCCTCACCGCCGAACAGATCGCGGACGTGCTCGACTGCGACGAACTCCCCGTCCGGTACGACGTCTCGACCGGCTACGGCCGCGGCGAGGAGTGACGGGACCGACGGGAGCCGAGAGCAATACCCTTATTCCGCCGGCGCGAACGACCCGACGATGGAGTCACGCCGTCCCGCGCACGTGCTCGCGGAGGAGGTCGTCATCGAGGAGCGCTACCGGGACCGGCCGGTCGTCGTCTGCGGACCGCCCCGCGCGCCCGGCGCGACCGGGACGCCGCTCGAAGACATAGTCGACGACGACGACGGCGCGGGCGCCGAACTGGTGAGCACCTTCTTCCGCGGGTTCACGACCACCCGCCTCGACGGCGACGCGAGCGAGTGGCGGCTCCCCTCCCCCGGCGACGGTCTGGAGTGGGGCGTCCGCGACGGCTGGGTCGGGTTCAGCACCGACCAGTCGTGTTTCGGCGGTCCCGACCGCGCCGACGACGTGAGCGCCCTCCTGGAGGGGGTCATCGACGCACTGCTGTTAGTCGAGCGGAGTCGGTTCGGCGCGGAGTAGCGGACCGGCCTACTCGGACGCGCCGCCCGCGTCCCGTGCGGCGACCGCCTCAGACGGCGCGTCGGCGGGGTCGTCGTCCGGCGTGAGATACCCCGCCGAGAACGCCGTGGCTCAGTATGTCTCGGTCCACTTCGACGCACCCCCGATACCCGCGCTCGCGGCCCAGTTCACCCGGTTCGCCCACCTCACGATGGTGTTGCGGGCGCTCGAACCCGTCGGCATCGCCGTCCTCGTCCACGTGCCCCGGCAAGCGGCCGCCCGCCCGGTTCCGCAGTCGTCCGCCGCTCGCCGGCGTCAGTTGGAGTCCTCGACTTCGATGTGGGTCACGTCGTCGCCGCGCACGAACTCCTCGGGGGCGTCCGACCCCGAGAGGGCGTCGCGCAGGTCGTCGAGCGCGTCGGTCGGCGACGGCAGGTCCGCGCCGCCGACCCGGGCTTCGAGACCGTCCGCCAGCGCCGTGAGCCGGCGGACGTGCTCGCTGTCGGCCGTCGACTCCTCGTCGAGCGCCGCCCGGAGTTCCCGGAGGACGCCGACCAGCACGACGGTCAGCGACGTCACCAGCCCCGACAGCGGCGGGTCTGGGTCGTCGACGCGTTCGTCGACCCGGCGGGTGAGGTCCGCGGCGGCGCCCAACAGCACCGAGAGGTCGGCGCGGCTGGGCACGCCCACCACCATCGTGACCACCTCGACGACGCCGTCGGTGGCGTCGACGTCCTCGCGGTCGACGTCCACCTCCGCCGAGAGCTCCTCCAGGACCGTCCGGAGGTCGGCGAGCAGTTCGTCGAACTCCGCGTCCTCGGTCGCGTTCGCGTTCGTATCCGCGCTCGCGTCGGCACCGGCGAGCGCGGCGTCGTCGTCCGACCGCTCGTCGTCGCCGGGCGAGTGGGGGCTGTCGTCGACCATCCGAGCGGACGTTGGCCCTCCGGACGGAAAAGTGCGGTCGCCGGGGCCCGGGCGCTTCCCGACCGGCGGAACGGGGGCGAACAGCTAACTGGAAGGGAGTCGAACCACTCCGACGCGTCACCGCGGCGTAGTGAGGCGACGTGGTGGCGTGTAGGCCGTCGGGTTGAGTCGTGCGGTCTGTCGTGCCGTCCTCAGGGACGCCGCGACGCTCCACCGCTGCTCGATCCAGTCTCGGACTCCCGAGGGCGGTCTTCGGGGCAGTTCATCGGTCGCGGCTCTCCTCGCCCGCAGGTACTGTGCGCTCCGGACGCTCGCCACCGCCTCGACGTGCCGGGCAGTCGACGCGCTCGTCGAGCGGAAACTCGGCCGACTCGACGGTGGCTCTCGGAGCCAGCGGCGCGCCGTCGGTACGATCCCCGAGTTATATAGACACCCTGATGGGAACACTCATATCGCGTTCCGTCGGCCTCCTCGGGTATGGTGACACTCGTGAACACCGCCGTGCCGGCCGAGCAGTTCGCGCTCGCGAAGACGTTCGCCGCTCACCCCGACTTGTCGGTCCGAGCCGAGAAGTTGGTCGCGAACGGCGAGCGGACAGTGATGCCGTTACTCTGGACGCGGAACGTTCCCCCCGACCGGGTGGCGGACGCGTTCGAGGCGGACCCGACGGTGGCCGAGGCCGAACTCCTCGCCGAACACCACGGGGAGTCGCTCTGCGAGATAGGGTGGGTCGACGACGTCCGACTGGTCCTCCGGATGATAACCAACGCCGAGGCCACCGTCCTCGACGCGGTGGGCGCGGACGGGCGGTGGCGGTTCCGCCTCATGTACCCCGGGCGGGCGGCGTTCGCCGAGACCGACGCGTTCTGTGACGCCCACGGACTCGACGTCGACGTCCGGTCGATTCGGGACGTCGACCGGCGGTCGGCGGGCCGGTACGGGCTGACGAGCAAGCAGCGCGAGTCGCTCGTCGCGGCGGCGCGCCGCGGCTACTTCTCGGTCCCCGGCGAGACGACGCTCCAGGAACTGTCCGTCGAGACCGGCGTCTCCCACCAGGCGCTCTCCGAACGCCTCCGTCGGGCGAGCGAGGCACTCGTCGAGAACACGCTCCTCTGTGAGGTGCGCGACGTGAGCGCGGCCCCGATGGCGAGCGCCGACAGGGAGCCAGCGAGCGCCGACAGGGAGCCAGCGAGCGCCGACAGGGAGCCAGCGAGCGCCGACAGGGAGCCAGCGAGCGCCGACAGGGAGCCAGCGAGCGCCGACGGGGAGTAGCGACGGTCCGACCGCCGTGACCGATCGGGTCTCGCGACCAGCCGGGGCGGTGAGAACCGGGCCGCGTCGACCGGGGTGACATTTCCTTACGAGTAGGATGCTGTCTGCAAACTATCTGTTCGGGCGAAAGAAAACTTCATCTCGCCTCACATCTCTCACACGCACATGGCGACGCTCGTAAACGGGTCCGTTCCGGCCGAGCAGTTCGCGCTCGCCGAGACGTTCGCCGCCCACCCGGACCTGTCGTTCAGAGTCGACAAGTTCGTGGCGAGCGGCGAGGACGCCGTGATGCCGCTCCTGTGGGCGCAACACGTGCCCGCGGAGGAGTTGGAGGCGACGCTCGAAGCCGACCCGACCGTTCGGGACGCGGCGTTGCTCAACGAACAGGACGGCGAGGCGCTCTACGAGATGACGTGGAGCGACAACATCCAACTCGTCCTCCAGATGATCACGAACTCGCGAGCCACGGTCCTCGACGCGATCGGCGAGAACGGTCGGTGGAAGTTCCACGTCCTCTACCCGGCCCGGGAGGAGTTCTCCAAGACGAGCGAGTTCTGCGATTCACACGGCGTCGACTTCGACGTCCACTCGATCCGGGAGGTGGACCGGAGTTCCGCGAGTCGGTACGGGCTGACGAGCGAGCAACGCGACTCGATCGTCGACGCGACTCGTCGCGGCTACTTCGAAGTGCCGAGACAGGTCACGCTGCAGGAACTCTCCGAGGCGGTCGGCGTGTCCCACCAGGCGCTCTCCGAACGCCTCCGTCGGGCGATCGAGGCGCTCGTCGAGAACACGCTCCTCTACGAGGACGTCGACACGGGCGAGGCGGAGTTGGCCGTGGCGGACGACTGACCCCGCTCGGATCGGGGTGGTTCAGTGCGCACGGCTCGCTCCGCTCGCCGTCGGTGCGCCGCGGAGAAGTACGGGCCGGGAGGGAGGGCGAACCACGGTCGTTTCGCTCGCCGACGCTCGCTCCACTCCCTGCTTCAACTCCCTCCACATACCGTTCGTTCGGCAGGAACGACTCGCTCCGCTCGTCGTTCGGTCTGCCTCACAGAAGCGGGCCGGGAGGGAGTTGAACCCCCGACCGACGGATTAAGAGTCCGTCGCTCTCCCTAACTGAGCTACCGGCCCTCGGCAGGTTCACGTTGCGAGGAGCGCTTGAAAGGCCTTCCGTTTCCCGGCGACGCGGACGGTGGGCGAACATCACCGCTTAAGTATCGTCCCCCCCGAGCCGGACGCAATGAGTACTGCGGCCACCATCTCCTCGATGTCGACGTACGCCATCCTCGGCTGCGGTAGCGTCGGGCACGCGGTGGCGGACGAGCTCACCGAGGAGGGGAAGGACGTCCTCATCCTCGACAAAGACGAGACGCGCGTCGAGGCGCTCCGCGACCAGGACCTCAACGCGCAGGCCCAAGACATCGCGGAGGCGGGCGTCGCGGACGCCGTCGCCGAACGCGACGTGATCCTGATCCTCTCGTCGGACGTCGACGCCAACAAGGAGGCGGTCCGCGCCATCCGCGACCACGACGCGGACCAGTACGTGGTCGTCCGCGCCTCCGACCCCGTCAGCGAGGACGAACTGGTCGAACTCGGCGCGGACGTGGTGATCAACCCCTCGACGGTGATCGCCGACTCGGCGCTCCGCTCGCTCGAATCCGGCGAGTTGGAGTACAAGGCGCGTCAGCTCGCCGACATCCTCGACCGGACCGAGGGCCGGCTGGCGATCCTCGCACACGACAACCCCGACCCGGACTCCATCGCCGCCGCGGTGGCGCTCGGCGCCATCGCCGCGGGGTTCGACCTCGAAGCGGACATCCTCTACGACGGCGACATCGGCCACCAGGAGAACCGCGCGTTCGTCAACACGCTCGGTATCGACCTCCACGCCCGGACGGACGCGCGGCCGCTGTCGGACTACGGCGCGGTCGCGCTCGTCGACTACTCGGAGGCGGGCGACACCGACGTCGGCGTCGACGTCGACATCTACATCGACCACGCGGAGTCCGACGACGGGTTCGAGGCGGAGTTCACCGACATCCGCACGAACGTCTCCGCGACGTCGACCATCCTGACGAAGTACATCCAGGAGTTCGACCTCTCGCCGAGCGAGACGGTGGCGACTGCGCTGCTGTACGGCATCCGCGCGGAGACGGTCGACTTCAAGCGCGAGACCACGCCCGCCGACCTGACCGCGGCGGCGTACCTCCACCCGTTCGCCAACCACGACACCTTAGAGGAGGTGGAGTCGCCGAGCATGAGCCCCGAGACGCTCGACGTGCTCGCCGAGGCGATCCAGAGCCGCGAGGTGCAGGGGAGCCACCTCATCTCGAACGCGGGGTTCGTCCGCGACCGGGAGGCGCTCGCGCAGGCGGCCCAACAGCTTCTCAACTTGGAGGGGATCACCACGTCGGCGGTGTTCGGCATCGCCGACGACAACATCTACCTCTCGGCGCGTTCGAAGGACATCCGGATCAACATCGGGAACGTCCTCCAGGACGCCTTCTCCGACATCGGCGAGGCCGCCGGCCACGCCACCCAGGGGAACGCCGAGATCCCGCTGGGGCTGTTTACGGGGATCGAGACCAGCGAGTCCAACCGCGACACGCTGCTCGCGCTCTCGGAGGAGGCCGTCAGGCGGAAACTGTTCGACGCGATGGGCGTCGAGAGCGGCGAGTCGTCGAACGGGTCGTGACCGGCTGACCCGGGATCGGAGACGGGGGACGGAAGCCGGGTCGCCGCGGTCGGGAAATCGGTCGCGGGCGCCCCCTCGTCGGCGGTCGGTCGACCGCCCGTCGGGACCATCGGAGCGAATCGGGGAGCGTCGGAGTGGAGCGGGTCGCGACGGGTCCCGCTACGGGGGGCGACGCGACGCTCGGCGACCGGCGGACGCGAGCCCGCCTCAGGCGACCGCCTCTTCGCGGTCCGAGTCGGGGTCGTCGTCCTTCAGCCGTTCGATCACGTCGTTGATCAGGATCACGTCGCCGACCGCGCGAACCCAACGGTACGGCAGCATGACGCCCTGCCCCCTGGAGACGCGCCCGGCGAACAGTTCGTCGTTCAGTTCCGACAGCGCCAGCCCCGTGACCGTCTCGGCGTCGAGGTCGAGCCGAACGTCCTCCACCTCGCCGACGAAGACGCCGTTGTTCGAGTACACTTCGCGGCCCACGAGGGAGGTGATCTCCTGTGGCGAGCCGTCAGTGTCCGTGTTCATACAGCCGCGAACGGCGGGCCGGGTCTTAAAACCGTCCACCGCGGCGCTCGCCGCGGGTCCGGGTCGATCCGGCCGGAGCGGGCGGATCCGAACGCCGCGGGTCGAGGCGAAGGGCCGACCGGGCGGGCCGGCGGACCGCGGTCGTGCTCCGGCCCGGACCGCCGGCGACCGTGTGTTTATCCACCTCCCACGTGGACGTGGAAGCGATGAGTTCCGACGTCCCGACGCCCGACGGCGACCCGGACCTCGCCGACGCGGACTACGACTTCACCTCCGACGAGGTGGCCCGTCCCGGTCTCGTCGCCGACCTCGAGGCGCGTGTCGCGGGCGACGTGCGGTTCGACACGTACTCGCGGCAGTTGTACGCCACCGACGCCTCCGCCTACGAGGCGACGCCCATCGGCGTCGTCCTCCCCGAGTCGACCGACGACGTGGCCGCCGTGGTGTCCTACTGCGCCGAGCGGGGGATGCCGGTGCTCCCGCGCGGCGGCGGCACGTCGCTCGCGGGCCAGTCGGTCAACGAGGCGGTCGTGCTCGACTTCACGCGGCACATGTCGAGCGTGCTCGACGTCGACCCCGACGCCCGGCGGGTGCGCACGCAGGCGGGCTGTCTGCTCGCGGACGTGAACGAGCAACTCGCCCCCCACGGGCTGAAGTTCGCACCCGACCCCGCGTGGCGCGACAAGTCGGCGGTCGGCGGCGCCATCGGCAACAACTCCACCGGCTCCCACTCGCTGGTGTACGGCAAGACCGACGCGTACGTCGAGTCGTGCGAGGTGGTGCTCGCGGACGGCAGCGTCGAGACGTTCGGCGACGTCGAGGTGGAGACGCTCCGGCGGGAGGGCGACCCCGACGGGAGCGTCAGGGAGCGCATCTACGCCGAAGTCGCGCGGATACTCGACGAGGAGAGCGACGAGGTGTTGGAGACGTACCCGCCGATGAAGCGGAACGTCTCGGGGTACAACCTCGACGTGTTGGTCCGGGAAGCGCGCGGCGACCGCGGCGAGGCGGGCGTCGTCAACCTCGCGCGCCTGCTCGCCGGTAGCGAGGGGACGCTCGCGGTCGTCACCGAGGCGGAACTCGCGCTCGAACCCGTCCCCGAGACGAAGGCGGTCGGCCTGCTGACGTACCCCTCGCTGACCGACGCGCTCGCGGACGTGGAGGCGATCCTCGAACACGACCCCGCGGCGGTCGAGGTGATGGACGACGTGCTCCTCGATTTGGCGCGCGACACCGCCGAGTTCGGCGAGGTGGTCGACCTCCTGCCCGACGGCACCGACTCCGTGCTGCTGGTCGAGTTCTACGCCGACTCCGACGACGAGGGGCGCGAGCGGGTGGCGGACCTGCTCGCCGACCGGCGGCCGGGGACCGACACCGCCGCCGACCCCACCGACGGCCGCGTGGAGGCGGGCGCGCCCGTTCGCGCGAGCGCGGCGCTCGAAGCCCACGACGCGGCGCGCCGCGACCTGTTCTGGAAGATGCGGAAGGCCGGCCTCCCCATCCTGCTCAGCCGGACCTCCGACGCCAAGCACGCCTCGTTCATCGAGGACTGTGCGGTCCCGCCCGAACACCTCGCGGAGTACGTCGCCGACTTCCAGGAACTGTTGGAGGAGGTGGGCACGTTCGCCTCCTTCTACGCGCACGCCGGGCCGGGCGTGCTCCACGTCCGCCCGCTGGTGAACATGAAGCGTCTGGAGGGTATCGAGCAGATGGAGGCCATCGCGGAGGGGGCGACCGACCTCGTCGTGAAGTACGGCGGGAGCGTCTCGGGCGAACACGGCGACGGCCGCGCGCGCACCCAGTGGAACCGGAAGCTGTACGGCTCGGAGCTGTGGGGGACGTTCCGCGAGTTGAAGACCGCGTTCGACCCCGACTGGCTGCTCAACCCGGGCAACGTCTGCGGCGACCACCACCTGACCGAACACCTCCGGTTCGACCCCGAGTACGCGTTCGACGCCGGGTTCGACCCCGAACTGGCGTGGCGCAACGAGAACGGCTTCCAGGGGATGGCCGAACTCTGTCACGGCTGTGGCGGCTGCCGCGGCGAGCAGTCGACGACGGGCGGCGTGATGTGCCCGACGTTCCGCGCCGTCGACGAGGAGATACAGTCGACGCGCGGGCGCGCGAACATGCTCCGGGGCGCGATGTCCGGGAACCTCCCGGAGGACCCCTTCTCCGAGGAGTTCACCGACGAGGTGATGGACATGTGTGTGGGCTGTAAGGGCTGTAAGAAGGACTGCCCCAGCGGCGTCGACATGGCGAAGCTGAAAGCCGAGGTGGTCCACGAGCGCCACGAACGCGAGGGTGCCAGTCTCCGAGACACGCTGTTCGCCAACATCGACGGCGTCAACGGGCTGGCGAGCGCGCTCGCGCCGGTGTCGAACTGGGCGACGAAGCTCCCCGGCGCGGGCGTCGCCGCCGAGAAACTGCTGGGTATCGCCCGCGAGCGCGACCTCCCGACGTTCCACCGCACGACGCTCCGCGACTGGTACGCCGGCCACGACACCCTCCCCGAGTCGGAGGCCGAACGGGTCGCGGTGCTCGTCGCCGACACGTACACCAACCACAACCACCCCGACGCCGGGAGGGCCGCGATCCGGGTGCTCGAAGCCGCGGGCGTGCGGGTCGAACTCGCCGACGTGGGCGACACCGGCCGGTCGGCCCACTCGATGGGCTTTCTCGACACCGCGCGCGAGCGTACCCGCGCGGCGGTCGATGACCTCGCGCCGCGTGTCGAGGCGGGCCGGGACGTGGTCGTCGTCGAACCGAGCGAGGCGGTGATGCTCCAGTCGGACTTACTCGACTTCCACGACGACGAGGCGGCGCGAGCGGTCGCGGACAACAGCTACGGCGTGTTGGAGTACGTCGACACGTTCCGGCTGGACGACCGCGTCGAGTTCGCCGCGCCGGGGTCGGGCACGCCCAGCGACGAGGGGCGGGGGGCGCTCGGCTCGCTCACCTACCACGGCCACTGTCACCAGAAGGCGACCAAGAAGGACCACCACGCGGTCGGCGTGCTCAGGCGGGCGGGCTACGCGGTCGACCCGCTCGACTCCACCTGCTGTGGGATGGCGGGCAGTTTCGGCTACGAGGCGGAGCACTACTCGATGAGCAAGGCGGTCGCGTCCATCCTCTACGACCAGGTGGACGACAGCGACGGCGAGGAGGTGGTCGCGCCCGGCGCCTCCTGTCGCGGCCAACTGGAGGACCGCGAGGGCGCGGACGAACCCGCCCACCCGGTCGAGAAACTCGCCGCGGCGCTCGAGTGAGCGGGCGAACCGGGCCGTCGGTCCGCGGCCCGCGTTCGGATCCCCTCAGAGGTCGTCGAGGACGCGCCCGAACGCCGCGAGCGCCGCCTCCGACTCGCCGGGTTCGCGCCCGAGCGAGACGCGGACGCCGTCGACGGCGCCGAAGAACCGGCCGGGCACCACGAGCACGCCCGCCTCCCACGCCGCCTCGCTGACGGCGTCGCCGTCCGCCCGGTCGTGTTCGACGTAGGCGAACGGCGAGCCGTCGGCGACCACCCCCGACAGGTCCGAGCGGTCGGCGACGAACGCCGCGAGCAGGTCGTGGTTGGCCGCGCAGTGCTCGCGGGCGTCCGCGACGAGCGCGTCCCGGTGTTCGAAGAACCGCCGGGCGAGCGCGACGCTCGGCCGGCCGGGTCCGGGGACGTGGTCGACCACGTCGCCCGCCCGGTCGACGAACCGCTCGGGACCGACGACCCAGCCCACCCGGAGTTCGCCCAGGCCGTGGAACTTGGTGAGCGACCCCGTGACCACGGTGGCCGGGAGACCCGCGGCGGTCGGCCCGCCGAACGCCCGCTCGCCGCGTGCGTCGGCGGTGTACGGCGCGTACACCTCGTCGACCAGCAGGTAGCCGCCCCGGTCGCGCGCCACCTCGGCCATCTCCGCGAGGTCCTCGCGGTCCGCGAGGTAGCCCGTCGGGTTGTGGCGGTTGGTGACGGTGAGATGCGAGAGGGGGACGTCGCCGGCGGTGTCGAGCGCGCTCGCCGCGCGGTCGGGGTCGAGCGCCGCCTCCGGGCCGGGCCGGCGGAACCGCTCGACGCGTGTGCCGAGCGCGCGGGGCGTCTCGACCAGCGGTTCGTACCCCGCCTTCTCCACCAGCGCGCGGGGCGTCGACCCGTCCGCCGTCTCGTCGGCCCGTTCGACGGCGAGCGCGTGCGCCGTCGCGGCCGCGACGAAGTTGGCGTGCGTCGCCCCCGCCGTGAGCAGCACCGACGCGGGGTCGACGCCGTACTCGTCGGCGACCGCCGCTTCGAGCGTGGCGTCGCCCGTCGGCCCGGAGAGCCCCGCGAGGCGGTCGGGGACGGGGTCGACGGCGTCGCCCGGGAGCGCGGTGCGGAGGTCGCTCGACCCGAGGTCGTGGTCGGCCTCCGCCGGGCGGCCCTTGATCCAGTCGAGGTACGCGAGCGGCGGGAACATACGCCGCGGTTCGCGTCGGGCGGCAAAAACCCATCCCAACCGGCGCGTTTCGGGTTCGGCTCGGCCCCGCGCCGAGTCGAGCCGCGCGGCTCAGACGGCGTCGTAGACGGCTCGGACCGCCGCCGCCGCCCGTTCGGTCGACTCGTAGCGCGCGAGGTGAGAGGGGCAGTCGCAGTCGGACGCGCCGAACCCGTCGACCGGGCCGGCCGCGAGTCGGCCCGCGACGGCGCACTCGACGTCGCGGCCGGGCGCGCGCACGACGCCGTCGAGGTGGACCGCCGGGTGGCCGCCGAGGTAGTCGACGTGCCAGTGGCGGACGCCGTGTTCGCCCGCCGCGACCCGGCGGTGGCGGTCGACCCGCGCGAAGCCGCCGCTCCCGAGCGCGCTGCCGGTGTACGCGTAGCCGCCCGCCGGCAGGTCGTGGGTCCCGAGCGCGCCCACCTCGACGGTCGCGGGGTCGGGGAGCGCGAACACCAGCGTGTACGTCCCCCACCCCTCCTCGCCCGTGGGGTCGTCGTCCGCGGTCACGCGACCCCGTCGGGTCGCGCCGCCGAAAAACCACGCGGGTTCGGAGGGCGGTCGGCGGGCCGGCGGACCTGACGGGTCCGGCGACGGCCGACGCGCGGGCGCCGACGCCGGGGTCACTCCGCGTCGGCGAACCCGTCGAGCGTCGACTGGCGGGCGCCGCGGGTACCGGGAGCCGCCGGGGTCGCGCGCTCGTGTGCGAGTAGCGCCCGCTTCAGCCGGACGCCGCCGTCGGCGGAGAAGCCGCCGAGCGAGTCCGCGCCCACGACGCGGTGACACGGCACCACGAGCGGGAGCGGGTTCCGCCCGCACGCGCCGCCGACCGCGACCGCCGAACTGTCGAGGGCGGCCGCGAGGTCGCCGTACGTCCGCGTCTCGCCGTACGGAATGGCGGCCATCGCGCGCATCACCTCGCCCGTGAACCCGTCGGGGAACCGCACCCGGAGGTCGAACGCGCGGCGGTCGCCGTCGGCGTACTCGGCGGCCTGTCGGGCGGCGTGCTCGCGGGGCGCGTCGAGCAGTCCGGCGTCGAGCGTGAGTCGGCCGCCCGGGACCGACACGGTCAGCGGGTCGTCCACGGCGAACCCGACGCGCCCGGGGGGCATAACTCCGCCCGCCCCGGAGCGGTCACCCCCCGCCGCCCGGCCGCCCCGACCCGACGCCCGAAACCCGTAAGCGCCCGCCGCGCGGAGTCGGCGCGTGGACGACACCGTCGAGTGGCTGCGCTCGCGGCCGTACTACGAGGGGCAGGTCGCGGACCACCGCGTCCTCCCGGCGCGCGACGCCGCCTTCGCCGACGTGGCCCTCGAATCGCGGCTGGCGGGCGCGCTCGAAGACCGGGGGGTCGACCGCCTCTACACCCACCAGGCGCGGGCGGTCGAGGCGGTTCGGGAGGGGGAGAACGTCGTGCTCGCCACCCGGACCGCGAGCGGCAAGAGCCTCGCGTACACGGTGCCGGCGTTCGAGAAGGCGATGGACCACGGCGGACGGACGCTGTACCTCGGCCCGCAGAACGCGCTGATCGCCGACCAAGCGGAGTCGCTGTCGGAGTTGGCACGCGGACTGGGGTTCGGCTCGCGCGTCTCCGTCGCCCAGTACACCGGCCGGCAGAGCGACGCCGAGAAGCGCGACGTGCGCGACGCCCGGCCGACGGTGCTGTTGTCGAACCCGGACATGCTCCACTACGCGCTTTTGCCGTGGGCGTACAAACACTGGGAGTGGTTCTTCTCGTCGCTCGAACTCGTCGTGATAGACGAGGTGCACGACTACCGCGGCGTGTTCGGCAGCCACGTCGCGATGACGCTCCGCCGGCTGAACCGTATCTGCGAGCGGTACGACTCGGCGCCGCAGTTCGTCTGCTGTTCGGCCACCGTCGGCAACCCCGTCGAACACGCCGCCCGGGTGACCGCCCGGCCCGAGTCGTCGTACGCGCTCGTCGACGACGACGCCTCCGCGCGGGGCCCGCGCCACTGGCTGCTGTGGAACCCGCCGGAGTACACCGGCCGCACCGCCGAACGGCAGTCCGGGCGACGCCGCTCTAGCCACACCGAGACCAGGCGGCTGTTCTGCGACCTGGTGAGCCGGGGGTTCCAGACGCTCGCGTTCACCCGGTCCCGGCAGGGGGTCGAGCGGTACGCCAGCGACTCCGCCTCGGACCTCCGGGAGCGCGGCGAGTTCGACCTCGCGGGGTCGATAGCGGCGTACCAGGCGTCGCTGACCCACGACCGGCGGCGCGAGATAGAGGCCGGCCTCAACGACGGAACGGTACGCGGCGCCTGGTCGACCAGCGCGCTCGAACTCGGCGTCGACGTGGGCGGACTCGACGCGGTGCTGCTCGACGGCTACCCCGGCACGCGCATGTCGACGTTCCAGCGCGCGGGCCGCGCCGGCCGCGGCGACGACCCCGCGCTGGTGGTCCTGGTCGGCGGCGAGGACCAACTCGACCAGTACCTGATGGGCGACCCCGACGCGCTCTTCGACGGGGAGCCGGAGCGGGCGATGGTCGACCCCGAGAACGCCGAGTTGCTGCCGGACCACGTGGCGTGCGCCGCCGACGAGAACTGGCTGTCGCGCGACGACGAGCGCCACTTCGGGGCGACGTTCCCCGACGTGGTGTCGTCGCTCGTCGCGGCGGGACGGCTCGACCGCCGCGACACCGGCGACGGCGCCCGCTGGCTGTACGACGGCGGCGGTAGCGCCCAACACTCGATGGGGCTACGGACCGTCGGCGACCGCGAGGTGGACCTGCTCGACGCGCGGTCGAACGACCGCGTCGCGTCGCTGTCGCTGTCGGACGCGCTCCGGGACGCCCACCCGGGTGCCGTCTACCACCACCAGGGGCAGAGCTACGAGGTGACCGACCTCGACTTCGAGCGCGACGTCGCCCGCCTCCAGCCCACGTGGGCGGACTACTACACGCGCGTGCTCACCGACAAGGACGTGGTGGTGAACGACGACCTCCGGGAGAAACCGCTCGACGCCCGCCCGGACACCGCCGTCCGGTTCGCCGACGTGACCGTGACGGAGCGGGTCACCGGGTTCGAGCGCAGGGACCGAACGACGGGCGAGACGCTCGGCCGCGAACCGCTGGACCTGCCGGAGACCAGCCTCCGGACGCGCGCGTTCTACTACACCGTCCCCCCCGAGGTGGAGGCGGCGATGCGCACGGCGGGCGGCGAGTACGGGTTCGCCGGCGGCATCCACGCCGCCGAACACGGGAGCATCTCGCTGATGCCGCTGTCGCTGCTGTGTGACCGCGCCGACGTCGGCGGGCTGTCGACGCCGCACCACCCCCACACGGACCGGTCGACCGTGTTCGTCTACGACGGCCACCCGGGCGGCGTGGGGCTGGCGGCCGGGGCGTACGACGGGGTCGACGACCTGCTGGCGCGGACCGCACGGCTGATAGCGGGCTGTGACTGCGCCGACGGCTGTCCCGCGTGCGTCCAGTCGCCCCACTGCGGCAACGCCAACGACCCGCTGTCGAAACCCGAGGCGGTCCGACTGCTGAACGCGCTCGCGGGGACGGACGAGCCTGTGCCGTCCGGCGAGTGACCGCACCGGTCCGACAGGAGGGCGGGAGCGCCGCCGAGCCGAACGATGGATCGATCGTGCAGGTTCACTCGCCCCGAAGTTAATGTGAGTAAGGGTTAAGTAGGCGGTGCAGAAACGTTTTGACGGCCTCTAGATACGGAGGACTATTATGAACGACACGGAACTCACGCGGCGCGATATTGCACGAGGCACGGCTGGCGTTGGCGCACTCGGTCTGACCGGCTTCGCCGGCTGTCTCGGTGGCGGTGACGGTGACGGATCGGACGGCGAGGAGACCACCGAGGGTGGCAGCGGCTCCGACGAAACCACCAGCGAGGGTACCACCGAGGGCGACGGCGGCTCCGGCGCCACCGTCGAGGTGCTCCACGGCTGGACCGGCGGCGACGGCGCGACGGCCGCCGAGTCGCTCACGGAGGCGTGGAACGAGGCGCACCCCGACATCACGCTCGACTTCCGTCCGATCGGCGGCGGAGGGAACACCAACCTGAACACGGTTATCTCCAACCGGCTGTCGAACCAGAACCCGCCGGCGTCGTTCGCCGGCTGGCCGGGCGAGAACCTCACCAAGTACGAGGGCGTCCTCGGCAACATCACGGACGTCTGGGAGGAGAACGGCTACATCGACGCTCACGTCGACGAGGCGTCGAACCTCTGTAAGTACAACGGCGAGTACCGGGCGGTCCCGATCGGCTCCCACCGGCTGAACTGCCTGTTTTACAACACCGCGGTCGTCGAGGAGGCGGGCATCAACCCCGACGACCTCACCAGCGTCGACGCGTTCATCGACGCCCTCGACACGGTGGCAGAGGAGACGGACAAGACGCCGATGGCCCACGGGATGCAGGCGCCGTGGACCACCCTCCAGTTCGTCGCGGCGATGCTGCTGTCGACGGGCGGGTACGACACGTACATGTCCGTCGTCAACGGCGAGGGCGGACGCGACGCGGTCCAGACCGCGTTCGAGCAGTCGAAGACCGTCCTGCAGGACTACATCAGCCAGGACGCCTCCTCCATCGGGCTGACCGGCGCGAACCAGAAGATCATCAGCGGCGAGGCGGCGTTCATCCACCAGGGGAACTGGGCGGCCGGCGCCTACCGGAACGCCGAGGACTTCGCGTACGACGAGGACTGGGGCTTCAAGACGTTCCCCGGGACGGAGGGGCAGTACACCCTCCACTTCGACTCGTTCATCTACCCCAGCAACAACCCGGCGCCCGACGCGGGCAAGACCTGGGAGGCGTTCGCCGGTTCGAAGGAGGCACAGGTCGCGTTCAACCAGTACAAGGGGTCGATCCCGACCCGGACCGACGTCGACATGTCGGCGTTCGGGCCGTACCTCCAGGAGACGATGGAGGACTTCCAGAACGCCGAGAACAAGCCGCCGACGATCGCACACGGGCTGGCGGTGCCGCCCGAGCAGTTGACCGGTCTGAAGGGCGTCATCTCCAACAACTTCTCCGGACCGTACAACGTGGAGGCGGCGACCGACGCCTTCATGTCCACCGTCCAGGGATAACTCCCGTACGGTCACTCACACATGAAGGAATTTTTCGAACGGGTGAGACGAGCGACCAGTGGCCGGTCGGCCGACCGCGGGGCCGGCGCGGACGGGTCGGACCCGGAGGAGTCGGACGGGCCGGCGGAGTCCGGAGCCGCGGTGACCGACGGCGGCGTCGCGACCGGGTCGGACCGGGGCGGCACGACGGGCGACGACCCCGGCGCGCTCCGCCGCGCGTTCGACCGGATCGACGACCGCCTCGGCCGCGACTTCGTGGAGTCGTCGCCGTTCTGGCTCCCCGCGTTCCTCCTGATGGGCTTTTTCGTCTACGGCGCCATCGGCTGGAACGTCCTGATCTCGCTGACGGACTACAGGGGGTTCGGGACGGTCGACTACAGCCAACTCGACTTCGATATGTACGTCCGGGCGTTCCAGTCGTCCGCCGTCCAGCAGGCCGCGATCAACACGTTCGTCCTCCTGTTGGGCTTTACGATCGTCTGTCTCATCTTCGGGATGCTGCTGGCGATCCTGCTCGACCGGCGGGTCAGGTACGACAACTCGCTCCGGCTGATCTACCTGCTCCCGATGAGCCTCTCGTTCGTCGTCACCGCCCAGTTCTGGCTGTGGATGTACGACTACAGCAACGGCATCGTCAACCAGGTGCTCGGGCTGGTGGGGCTGGGGCCGTACAACTTCATCGGCAACCCCCAACTCGTCCTCGGGGCGGTCATCTTCGCGTTGGTGTGGCAGTACAGCGGCTACGCGATGGTGGTCTACCTCTCGGCGCTCCGCGCCATCCCCGACGAGCACTTCGAAGCCGCGAAGGTCGACGGCGCGTCGGTCGTGCGGATGTACTGGCGCGTCATCGTCCCGCAACTGCGGAGCGCGACGATCAGCGCGGCGGTCGTGATCATGGTGTTCGCACTGAAGGCGTTCGACTTCCTCTACTCGCTCGTCGGCGGGTACCGGCCGCCGAACGGCGCGGACATCCTCGCGACGCTGATGGTCCGTGAAGCGTATCAGAACACCAACTGGGCGTACGGCTCCGCGATCGCCGTCATCCTGTTCATGATGGCGCTCGCGGTGATCGGGCCCTACCTCGTCTACCAGTACAGGAACGACGCGCTATGAGCACTGAAACAGACACACAGACGGAGAAGCAGAGCCGCTTCGGCGGCCTCGACGGCTATCGCATCGCACTGTACACGGTCCTCGGACTGCTGGTGCTGTTCTTCCTCACCCCGATCGAGTCGGGGCTCGTCACCTCGCTCAAGACCGCCACCGCGGTGACGAACACCGAACCGTACCTGCCGCCGCTGAGCGGCGCGGAGTTCTCGCTGGAGAACTACGCCACCGCGTTCGACGCGCTCGCCAACGGCGTGTTCAACAGCCTGCTGTTCGCCATCCCGGCGACGGTGGTCTCGGCGCTGTTCGGGAGCTTCGCGGCGTACGGGCTCACGCTCGTCGACTGGAAGTACCAGGTGCCGATCCTGGTGCTGTTCGTCGCCGGCGTGTTCATCCCGTACCAGGCGGTGCTGGTGCCGCTCTCGCGGCTCTACTCGATCATCGACTTCGCGGCCCTGTTGAGCTTCGTGTGGGCGCTCACGCCGCTCAGCCCCGAGTACGCAAACCTGGTGGAGTTGGCGGTGACGCACATCGCGTACGGGATCCCCATCTGTACGGTGCTGTTCCGGTCGTACTACACGACGATGAGCGAGGAGATGATGGAGGCGGCGCGGCTCGACGGCGCGAGCGTCCGCCGGATCTACCGGCGGATCGTCTTCCCGCTGTCGACGCCGATGTTCGCCGTGGTGCTCATCTACCAGTTCACCCAGATCTGGAACGACCTGCTGTTCGCGCTCGTCATCGTCGCGACGAGTTCGAGTCCCGCCTCGCCCGTGACGCTCGACCTCGCCGGTCTGGGCGTCTCGATGCAGGGGCAGGACTTCGGTCTCCGGATGGCCGGGGCGTTCATCGCCGCACTGCCGACGCTGCTGGTGTACATCGCGTTCGGCGACGAGTTCGCCGAGGGCGTAGCAACGTAGCCTCCCAACCACAATGTCACAACTCCAACTCGACAAGCTCACCAAGGTGTTCACCGACGACGATGGCAGCGACATCGTCGCGGTCGACGGCGTATCGATCGACATCGAGGACGGGGAGTTCCTCGTCCTCGTCGGCCCCTCGGGCTGCGGGAAGTCGACGACCCTCCGGATGGTCGCCGGGTTAGAGACGGTCACCTCCGGCGACATCCGGCTGGGCGACCGGACCATCACCGACCAGAAGGCGCAGGAACGCGACATCGCGATGGTGTTCCAGTCGTACGCGCTGTACCCCCACATGACCACCCGCGAGAACATGTCGTTCGGACTCGAGGAGTCCACCGACATGTCCACCGACGAGATCTACGACCGCGTCGAGCAGGCGGCCGAACTGCTCGGCATCGCGGCCCTGCTCGACCGCAAGCCCACGGAGCTGTCGGGCGGGCAACAGCAGCGGGTCGCGCTCGGCCGCGCCATCGTCCGCGAACCCGAGGTGTTCCTGATGGACGAACCGCTGTCGAACCTCGACGCGAAGCTCCGGTCGAGCATGCGGACGGAGCTCCAGCGGATCCAAGAGGACCTCGACACCACGACGATGTACGTCACGCACGACCAGACGGAGGCGATGACGATGGGCGACCGCATCGCCGTGCTCAACGACGGCCGCCTCCAGCAGGTCGGCACGCCGCTGGAGTGTTACCACCGCCCGGCCAACCGGTTCGTCGGCGGCTTCATCGGCGAGCCGTCGATGAACTTCTTCGAGATGACCGTCGAGGGCGACCGACTCGTCTCCGACCGCCTGAACTACCCGCTGTCGGCCGAGACGGCCGACGCCGTCGCGGGGTCCGACCGGGTCACGCTCGGCATCCGGCCGGAGGACATCGAGATCGTCGACCGCCCGGCCGACGACCACGCCTTCGAGACGGTCGTCGACGTGGTCGAACCCCGGGGGAACGAGAACTCGGTGTACCTCATGTTCGGCGACCAGGAGACCGAGGAGAACCCCGAGACGTTCGTCGCCATCGTCAACGGGATGTCGCGCGTGGAGGCGGGCGAACCGGTCGTCGCCCACGTCCCCGAAGACGCGGTCCACCTGTTCGACGCCGACTCCGGCGACGCGCTCCGGAACCGCGTGCTCGACGACCTCGACGAGACGGAGCCGCGGGTCTGACCGCGCCGTAGACACCGCACTCGCCGTTTCTCACCCGGCGGTCCGGCCCCGCGCCCCGTTCGCGTCCGGTCGCCGAGGCTGGTACCTCCCGAGACGGGTCGACGCCGAGCGCTCGCGAGCGGTCGCTCACGCGGAGAGAGGCGGCCGACGATCCGACGGCTACGGGAGCGAGTCACGGGAAAAAGCGTCCGCCTGTGGTACGGACGCTTCGGCCGGAACGGCCGTATCGCCGGAATGCGCACGACCCGCACCGCGTGTCGCGGAACGGTACGGATCGCATCCCACACAACCCGACGTGCGGGGATATGTGTGGCGGCCACCGCTCAACGGGCGAATCACTGCGCGATAGCTGTCGGCTGAACGAGATTCAGTCCCCGACGCAAAACTTGTAGAGATGTTCGGTTGGTTTTAGCACCTACGTGACAGTCAGACATTAGTGTTAGGAACGTAACTAGATTCGTCATGGTTCGATACGGCGGAATAGAGGAGTTAGAGGAGGGGATCCGAGAGGCGGCCTTGGACGCGGTAGGATCCGGAGAGACGTTTCTCGGAGGTGTTCGGGCTGCCGACGCTGTTCGTTCGAAGCGACAGACGCGCCTAGTACTCACCGATCAGCGTCTCATTGCCCTGAAGCCTACTAGCGGAGGAATAAAGGTCAGCAGTGTCGAACGGACGGCGATTTCTCACGTCGACTATGAATCGGGTGTGTTGAGCCGGGAACTCTCTATCGTCGGTAGTGGGGGCGTCGAACGGTCGTGGAAACTCCAACGGGACGGAGCGGATGCGTTCGTCGCGGCGCTTCGAAGTGGGGAGTCTCACGCCGTGTTCGTCGGTGAGAACAACGAGCCAGTCATTTCAGAAGAAATGGGGGTCGAAGAACGGGGGCAGATTGGTCGGTCCGACAGCGACCGTCGGCCCGCTTCTCGGGCTCAATCCCATCGAACTGCCAGTGCCGAGAAGACGGAAGATCCCAGCTCCTTCGAGGAGATGCAGTTGTCGACCTTGGCCTCGCGGTTACAGGGTATGGACAACTACGAGTTCGAACAGTTCGTCGGTGACCTCTGGGAGCGTCTCGGCTGGGATACGGAAGTCTCGCAGGCGTCCGTCGACGCGGGTATCGACGTGATAGCGACAAAAGAGACGCCGTATCCGCAGAAGAAGGTGATCCAAGCCAAACGGTACAGTGAGAACACCACGGTCGGCGGACCCGACATCCAGCAGTACGCCAGTCTCAAGAGTCAGGTCGACGGAGCCGACTCCGTAGTGGTCGTCACGACGAGTTCCTTCACGAACGCCGCTAGAGACCGCGCTAACGACCTCAACGTGAAGCTCGTAGACGGAATTACTCTCGCAACGATGATCGACGACCTCGATGCGTACGACTTGGTAGCTGCTTACCTCGAAGCGCCGGCGGTCGCTACCGATTCGTCCGAACCCGCGAGAACTCCCGAACCCGACGCGACCCGACGCTCCGCCGAGACCACTCGCTCCGAGCCGGTCGGCCAGCCGGAGAAACAAGTCGCCGAGGACGGGGGAGCAGTACGCTCGAACACCGCTGGAACGGATTCGGTACTCACGGACCCGGAGAACGCCCCCGAAAGCGAGGAGGTAGAAGTCGGAAACTGGCATTACGGCATCGTCGGCTGTGCTGTTCTAGCTCTCCTCGCACCCGCGGCCGGCGCGAACGGTCTCGGAGGTCTGATGATACTGATGCTTCCGCTGGTTGTCTATGCCGACGCCTACAACGTGAGTAAGAAGTCACCAGAGTGGAATCCGCGCCGGTGGCTCTACGCGCTCGCGTCCTTCGTCTTCTTCATCGGACCACCTATCTACCTCTACAAGCGCTGGAAGAACGTGGGACTGTGACCGAGTGTGTAAGTTAGCTGTCGGGGTTTTTCTCCGACAGCAGAGTTCGTGTTACGCCTGTTTCAGCTTCGCCGCGAACCGCTCGCGAACCTTCTCCACCTTCGGCGCGGCGTGCATCTGACAGTAGGCGTCGTTGGGGTTCTTCTCGAAGTAGTCCTGGTGTTTCTCCTCCGCGCGGTAGAACGTCTCCAGCGGCTCGATTTCGGTCACCACGTCGTCGTCGTACTCCTCGTCGAGCGCCTCGCCGTACGCCTCGACCTGCCGGCGCTGGTCGTCGTCGTGGTACAGCACGATGGAGCGGTACTGCGTCCCCACGTCGGGCCCCTGCCGGTTGAGTTGCGTCGGGTCGTGGGTGGCGAAGAACACCTCCAGGAGTTCGTCGTAGCCGACCACGCCGGAGTCGTACTCCACCTGTACCACCTCGGCGTGGCCGGTGTCGCCCGAGCAGACCTCCCGGTACGTCGGCTCCTCCGTCTCTCCGCCCGCGTAGCCGCTGGTCACCTCGCGGACGCCGTCGAGTTCCTTCATCGCCGCCTCGGTACACCAGAAACAGCCGCCGCCGAACGTCGCCCGCTCGTACTGGCTCACGGGAGAACGAAGGGGCCTGCGAGACATAAGGCTCCCGTCGGTCACCGTCGGGTACCGCGCGGCCGGCGGGACGCCGACCCTCGGCGCGACGGCGGCGACCGGTACGGGTCCGCGTCCCGATCCTACCCGTACGGCTCGAAAAAAGGCATTTGAGCGGTCGTATCGGGGGTTTAGGAAACAGCTAATACCTCACGGCGCCATCGTACGGTCGATTCTGCGGCCCGTGCCGGGAGTCACAGACACATGTTCACCGAATCACTCACCTACCTGAGAGACAGCCGGGACGCGTTCAAGACCGTCTTCGTCGGCGGGATCCTGCTCGTCCTCGGCGTGTTCATCGTTCCCACGATCACGGTGGTCGGCTACCTGATGCGCGTCCTGCGCCGGACCGGCGCCGGCGACGACGAGGCGCCCACGTTCGACAGCGTCGACGACCTGGTTGAACTGACGAAGGAGGGACTCCCGGGCTTCGTCGTCGCGTTCGTCTACGGTATCGTCCCCGCCGTCGTGATGGGCGTCGTGTTCGGCGGCGCGCTCGTCTCGTTCGTCCTCGGCGGGTCGAGCGGCTCCGACGGGTTGGCGGGTCTGGGGCTCAGCCTCGGTCTCGGCGGTCTCGTCGTCGGTAGCCTGCTGGGCGTCGCGCTCGGCCTGCTCGCGGCGTACGTCACCCCCGCCGCGGTCGCGAACGTCGCCGACCGCGGTACGATCGCCTCCGGGTTCGCGTTCGGCGACCTCCGACCCGTCCTGCTGTCGGGCGCGTACGCGACCGGCTGGCTCACCGCGTTCGCGGTGCTCGTGGTCGGCGGTGTCGTCGCCGCGATGTTGAACGTCGTCCCCCTCCTCGGGACGGTGCTGGGCGTGTTCGTCCAGTTCTACTTCCTCGTGGCCGCCTACTACGTCGTCGGTAAGACGTGGGCGCGGGTGCGGAACGTCCGCGAGAGCGAGGAGCCGCTCGCCGACGAGCGTCCGGTCGTCTGAGCCGGCCACACACCCTCGCGGCGGGCACGACCCGTCGCGTCGGGACCGATCGGTCCCCGGCACCCGCAGTTCTTCCGTCCGTTCTCGCATCCAGCGTTCCATTCGGTCCGTTCTCGCGCCGCGGTCGCGTCCAGCGTTCTAGTTCTTCCACCCGACACTCGGGTTCCTCCGGGTCGCGTCCCCGTCGGGGTCACGTCCTCCGCCCATCACGTCCCCCACCCGGATCGACTCACCAGAACAGCACCGTCGGCCGGCGGGCCGCCGCGTCGACCGACGTCTCCGCGTCGTCCGTCCGGTCCGGCCAGCGCCGCTCGCGGGGCAGTCCCCCGGCGGAACGCCCCCGCCCGACACCGGACGCGTCCCGGGTCGACGGACTACACCGGCGGCGAGTATCAACCCACGGCCCGGAGTATCAATCCGTGTAGTCGGGACCGGCCGCCGCGGTCACCGCGGCGGTCACTCGAACAGGTGGAGTTCGACCCCGCAGTCGGCACAGACGAGCGCCTCCAGCGGGTCGCCCGCCGCGTCGGTCGGCGGCGGGCCGCAGCAGTCGCCCGCGAGTCCCTCGGTCACCTCGCCGCCGCAGGCGGGACAGTCGGTGAGGAACAGCCCCAGCGAGTGGGCGGCGACGGGCCGGTCGGCGGGGTCGACGCCGAAGTCGGCGAGCGCGCGGGCCGCCGCAGTCTCGCTCACCGCGACCGGCCGCCGCAGCCACGACTCCGCGCCCGGGTCGTCCGACCCGTCCGAGAGGATCACGTACCGCCGGTCGCGGCGCTCGAACGTGTCGACGTGGCTCGCGGCGGGCGTCGCGTCGAGCGTCGCCGCCGCCAGGTCGTCGAGCGACGCCGCCCGCAGCGTCTCGGTCTCCGCGTCCCACCGCCGCTCGAACCGGTCGTCGAGGCGGAGGTCGTCGCCGTCGGGGCGGACCACCCCGCGCTCGACCAGCGACGCCAACACCGCCTCGCCGTCGCCGCCCGCGTCGGCGATGCTGTCGGTGCCGTCGGGCGGGCCGCCTCCGACGCCGTCGGCGGCGACGGCGGGGCCGACGTGGAACGGGTCGCCCGGGAGCCGCGCCGCCAGCCGCGGGCCGACCCGCGGCGTGTACGGCAGGAGGTAGCCGCGGAGCCAGACCGCCCCACAGCCGACGACGGCGGCGGCGACGCCGACGAGCGGCGACAGAAGCGACAGCAGCGCGCAGCCGACGGCGAGGAGCAGCAGGTTGAGCGCGGTACAGGGCCAACAGCGGTTCTCGCCCGTGTACTCCTCGCGGGCGAACCCCAGGTCGGTCAACGCCGAGGACACCCGACTCGCTTCGCCGGCCACCGGATTGACTCTTTCGTCGCCGCCGTCGGCGCCGGTCGTCGACCCGCCGACCGCTGACCCGTCCCCGCCGACCGCTGACCCGTCCCCGCCGACCGCTGACCCGTCCCCGACGGCCGGGGTCCGTCCGCCGACGCGACCGCGGCCCGCCGGCCGCCCCCAGACCTTTGCCGGGGTGGGTCGTAGCCACCGGCATCACACCGCGACGGCGGCCGACCCGCTCCCGTTCGCCCGACCCCGACGAGCGAGCGGTCGGCGGGAGGGGCGGAGCCGCCGTCGCCACCCCAACCGATGGAGACCCCAGACTACCCCCCGCTGAGCGACTACGGCGTGATCGGCGACCAGACGACGTGCGCGTTGGTGAACCGCCACGGGTCGGTCGACTGGTGGTGTCTCCCCCACCTCGAATCCCCGAGCGCGTTCGGCGCGGTCCTCGACGCCGAACAGGGCGGCCGGTTCCGGATCCGCCCGGTCTACCCGTACCAGTCGGCCCAGACGTACGTCGAGCGCACGAACGTCCTCAGGACCGACTTTTACGGCGCGACCGGCCGGGCGGCGCTCACCGACTGGATGCCGTTCCCGGGTCCCGAGGAGTCGCTCGAGGAGTCGAACGCGCTCTACCGGAAGCTGGAGTGTCTCGACGGCCCGTTGCGGTTCGACGTGACGTTCGACCCGCGGTTCGAGTACGGCCGCGAGCGCCCCGACCTCCGCGAGACCGACCGGGGCGTCGTCGCCACGGGCGACGCGGAGGCGGTCCACCTCGCCGCGCCGCCGTCGCTCGCCGTCGACGGCCTCGGTGACGACGGCGCGGACGCGACCCTCTCGCTCGACGAGGGCGAGACCGCGTGGTTCGTCGTCCGCGACCGGCGCGGTGACGCCGGGTTCGACCACGACCCCGCGTCGTTCGAGAGCCGCCTGGAGTCGACGGTCGACGCGTGGCGCGGGTGGCTCTCGGAGGGCGGCCGGCAGTCCGGCCGGATCGACGACGGGCAGTGGGAGCGGCTGGTCGACCGGTCGGCGCTCGCGCTCAAACTCCTGATCCACGAGTCGACCGACGCGATCGCGGCCGCGCCCACCACGTCGCTGCCCGAGGAGATCGGCGGCAGCCGCAACTGGGACTACCGCTACAGTTGGATCCGCGACGCCGCGCTCACGGTGCAGGCGCTGTCGAAACTCGGCCACGCGGACGAGGCGAGCGCCTACTTCTCGTGGCTGATATCGAAGGTGTACGACAGCCCGGAGTCGATCCGCCCGCTGTACGGGCTTCACGGCGACGCGAGCGTCGAGGAGTACACTCTCGACCACCTCGAAGGCTACCGCCGCTCCTCGCCCGTCCGCGTCGGCAACGCCGCCGAGGCGCAGCGCCAACTCGACGTGTACGGCGAACTCGTGCTCGCGCTGTACGAGACCACGCGGTTCGGCGAGACGCTCGGCGACGAGGCGTGGACCGCGGTCCGGGAGGTGGTCGACCACGTCGTCGAGGTGTGGGACGAACCCGACGCGGGCATCTGGGAGGTCCGCTCGGAGCCGCGCCAGTTCGTCCACTCGAAGGTGATGTGCTGGGTCGCGCTCGACCGCGGGGTCAAACTCGTCGAGGACGCGGGGTTCGACGGGCCGGTCGACCGCTGGCGGCGCGCCCGCGAGGAGGTGCGCGAGACCGTCCTCGACCGGGGGTACTCCGAGGAGGCGGGGAGCTTCGTCCGGTCGTTCGAGACGACCGAGGCGCTCGACGCGACGGCGCTTTTGTTCCCGCTGTACGGCTTCCTCCCGTTCGACGACCCGCGGGTCGAGGGGACGATCGCGGCGGTCCGCGACCGGCTCACGACCGACGCGGGACTGGTGTACCGCTACGAGGGCGAGGACGGTCTGCCCGGCGGCGAGGGGACGTTCGTGCTCTGCTCGTTCTGGCTGGTCGACGCGCTCGCGCTGTCGGGCCGGGTCGACGAGGCCGAAGCGCTGTTCGGCGAGGTGCTCGCGCGAACCGGCCCGCTGGGGCTGCTCTCGGAGGAGATAGCCGCGGAGTCGGGCGCGCTGCTGGGCAACTACCCGCAGGCGTTCAGCCACATCGGCCTGATCAACAGCGTCCTCTATCTCGACCGGGCGCGCGAGAACCGCCAGCCCGGTCCCGAACCGCTCGGCGCGGAGTCGGCCCGCGGGACGCTCGGCTCCGACGGGTCGTAGACGGGAGGGGTGGGCGTCGCCGCGGTCGCTCCGAGCGTCCCGGAGGTTCTCCTCGGACTCGAGGAGGTGAGTGAGCGCGGCGTCGATCACGCCCGACATGGGTGGGTCGTCGTTCGGGCCATCGGCGACGATCGCCTTCGCTTGCTCGAGCAACCGCTGTCGGTCGTCGTTCAGTCGGATCGTCGTCTCCATCGTCCGTCCCATATACCGATGTATGCCGCTAGGTCCTAGAGCGTTGTACTGAGGTGACTGGGACAGGATCTGTTTATACCAGCGGGGTGGTCAGCCGTCCCATCGGCGAGCAATCGAGGGAGGGGAGGGTCGAATTTATGTACACCGGCCATCAGGTAAGGGGTAGAATCGTGCATACATTGAGGGAGCCGTATACATCTGAGCGCAACCCCGTGATGCAGGTTGATGTCTCTATTATCCTGGTCTACGACAGAACTACATGAAGGAATGGTTGAACGCACTAAGAAGAGAAATATCCTTTCTTGAGGCTGACTGGGCTATCATCCTACTAGGGACCGTATTATTCCCTATTTTTATCCCATTTATTTCTGAGATTCCTTCGGTAGATCTGCTTATTTTTTTTT
>NZ_ASGZ01000002.1 GCF_000495475.1 Candidatus Halobonum tyrrellensis G22
CCGTTCTCCGGTCACACACACGGCTCTTACGGTTTCGGCGGGAACGGCGCGGGCGGCGGTCCGCTACACTTTTTCGGGTCGGGTCGGATTCCCCCGCATGGCGATCGACGACTACCTGAACGACGCACGCGCGCGGGACTGGGCGGGGCTGGAGTCGGGGACGCTCCGGGTCGCGATGGTCGGTCTCGGCTGGTGGACCCGCGAGCAGGCGATCCCGGCGGTCGAGGCGTCCGACTTCTGCGAGACGACGGTGCTCGTGAGCAGCAGTCACGACTCTGCGGAGGACGCCGCCGCGGGGGTGGAAACCGCGGAGGCCGCGATCACGTACGACGAGTTTGTCGACGGCGAGGCGACCGACGACTACGACGCCGTCTACATCTGCACGCCCAACGCGAAACACCTGCCGTACGCGGAGGCGGCCGCCGACCACGACAAGGCGATCCTCTGTGAGAAGCCGATGGAGGCGACCGCCGACCGCGCGGCGGAACTGGTCTCCGCCGCCGAGGACGTCCCGCTGATGGTCGCCTACCGGATGCAGACCGACCCCGACGTGCGCCGGATGCGCGAACTCGTCCGCGAGGGCGCCATCGGCGACCCCGTGTTCGTCCACGGTCACATGAGCCAGCAGATGCTCGACGTGGTGGCGGACGACCCCGACCAGTGGCGGCTTGACCCCGACCTGGCGGGCTACGGCGCGACGGTGATGGACCTGGGCATCTATCCGCTCAACACCGCCCGGTTCGTCCTCGACGCCGACCCGGTGTCGGTGAACGCGCGGATGCGCTCGGAGGCGCAGGCGTTCCGCGACGTGCCCGACCAGCACGCCAGTTTCACCGTCGAGTTCGACGACGGCACGTACGCAACCTGCACCGCCAGCCAGAACGCCTACCTCGCGGGGCACCTCCGCGTCGTCGGCACCGACGGCGAGTTGACGCTCGAATCCGTGTTCCTCGGCGAGACGCCCCAGACGCTCACGCTCCGAACCGCCGACGGCCGCTCGGCCGAGGTGGACGACGGCCGCCGGGACATCTACGGCGACGAGATGACCGAGGAGTTCGACTACTTCGCCGACCACGTCCTCCGGGGAGAGCCGCTCGGACCCGACGGCGAACACGGGCTGGTCGACATGCGCGCGCTGGCGGCCATCTATGAGGCGGCCGAGACGGGCGAGGACGTGTCGGTCGAGTAGGGACACCGCTGGGGCCGCGAACGCTTCAAACCCGCGGGATCGGGGCGTTCGGCGATTCACAACCTTTACTATCGGGCTTCGGGATACTCAGCACGCAATGGTCGACCACAGGGAACTTCACGACCCGAACCAGGAGTACACGATGCGGGACCTGTCGGCGGAGACGATGGGGATCGCCAACAGCCGCGGCGAGGCCCGCGACGTCGAGATCACCGACGTCCAGACGACGATGGTCGACGGGAACTACCCGTGGATCCTCGTGCGCGTGTACACCGACGCCGGCGTCGCCGGCACCGGCGAGGCGTACTGGGGCGGCGGCGACGCGGGGATCGTCGAGCGGATGGCGCCGTTCCTGATCGGCGAGAACCCGCTCGACATCGACCGGCTGTACGAACACCTCGTCCAGAAGATGTCCGGCGAGGGCTCCATCGCCGGGAAGGTCATCTCCGCCATCTCGGGCATCGAAATCGCGCTCCACGACGTCGCCGGGAAACTGCTCGACGTGCCGGCCTACCAGCTCGTCGGCGGGAAGTACCGCGACGAGGTGCGGATCTACTGCGACTGTCACGCCGGCGACGAGTCCGAGCCGGAGTCGAACGCGAAGGAGGCCGAACGCGTCGTCGAGGAACTCGGCTACGACGCGATCAAGTTCGACCTCGACGTACCCTCCGGTCACGAGAAGGACCACGCCAACCGCCACCTCCGCGGTCCCGAGGTCGACCACAAGGTCGATATCGTAAAGGAGGTCTGCGAGACGGTCGGCGCCGCGGCCGACGTCGCGTTCGACTGCCACTGGTCGTTCACCGCCGGCAGCGCAAAGCGGTTGGGCGAGGCCCTCGAGGAGTACGACGTCTGGTGGCTCGAAGACCCCGTCCCGCCGGAGAACCACGACGTCCAGAAGGAGGTGACGCAGTCCACCTCGACCCCGATCGCGGTCGGCGAGAACGTCTACCGCAAGTTCGGCCAGCGCACGCTGCTGGAGCCGCAGGGGGTCGACATCATCGCGCCCGACCTGCCGCGCGTCGGCGGGATGCGCGAGACCCGGAAGGTCGCCGACATCGCCGACATGTACTACATCCCCGTCGCGATGCACAACGTCTCCTCGCCCATCGGCACGATGGCCTCCGCGCAGGTCGCGGCGGCCATCCCCAACTCGCTTGCGGTCGAGTTCCACTCCTACCAACTGGGCTGGTGGGAGGACCTCGTCGAGGAGGACGACCTGATCGAGGGCGGCCGGATGGAGATTCCCGAGGAGCCCGGCCTCGGTCTCACGCTCGACATGGACGCCGTCGAAGAGCACATGGTCGCCGGCGAAGAACTGTTCGACGAGGCCGACGCGTAGCTCCGTCGGACTCGACGGCGACGATTCGGTTGCGGTTCAGTTCGGCGCGGCTCCGCTCTCGTTCTCGTACGCTCCCGTTTCGTACGGAGACGGGCGGCCTGCCGTGTGAACGGAACGGATGGCGATACTCTCTTATGGGTCTCGACTCATTGAGCGGGTATGCGCTACTACCGACTCCCCGGCGGGGAGAGCGACTCGTCCGCCGACGGCTCGCTCGTGGTGGTCGACGACGACGGCGACGCGTACGACCTGACGGCCGCCTCGCCCGACCTCGGCTCGTTCACCGCGATAGCCCGCGCGGCCAACGCCGGCGACCGTTCCATCGACGCCATCGCCCGCGACCGCATCCCCGACGCCGACCCCGTCTCGACCGACGATTTGGACGAGTCGGTTGCCTTGCCGGTCGTCGCCGACGAAATCTGGGCGGCGGGCGTCACCTACCACATCAGCGAGAAGGCCCGCGAGGCCGAGAGCGGCAAACCCGAAGTCTACCTCGACGTCTACGAGAGCGACCGGCCCGAAGTCTTCTTCAAGGCGACACCCAGCCGAACCGTCGGCCCGGGAGAGGCTGTGGGGGTCCGCGCGGACTCGGAGTGGGACGTCCCCGAACCCGAACTCGGCGTGGTCCTCCACCGCGGTGACGTGGTCGGCTACACGGTCGGCAACGACGTCTCCAGCCGGTCGATCGAAGGGGAGAACCCCCTCTACTTGCCGCAGGCGAAGGTGTACGACCGGTGTTGTTCGGTCGGGCCGTGCGTCTCGACCGAAGAGACCGTCGAGGATCCCCACGACCTGACGATGTCGCTAACCATCGAACGCGACGGCGAACTCATGTACGAGGACTCCACCTCTACGGGTGAGATGGCGACGCGGTGTGAGACGCTCGTCGAGTACCTCTACCGACACAACGAACTGCCCGAAACGGTCGTCCTGCTCACCGGAACCGCGCTCGTGCCGGACGACGACTTCACGCTTCAGGAGGGCGACCGGATCGCGATCGATATCGACCGGATCGGCCGCCTCGTCAACGACACCGTCACCGTCTGAACTCGCCGAGGCGACCGGGACGAACCGGACGGGAACGAACGCGAACGGGGCGGAGAGAAGACGACGAACGGAACGGAGACGAACGCGACGAACGACGACGGGAGCCGACCCCCCGGGGGTCGGCGGGATCTCCCGACGACCGCGCGACTACTCGTCCGTCTCGACGTCGGTCTCGGCGAAGTACGTCCGACCGGTCGCGGGCACCTCCTTCGTGCCGGTGACCTCGACGCCGGCGCTCGTCGCGACGTCGGCCGCGGAGTGGCCGACGCGGAACTCGTAGGGACCCTCCTCGACCGTCAGGTCCATGTCGCGGTCGTGGTAGGCGAGTTGGGAGGCGTCCACCTCGAACGAGACCCGCGCGGACTCGCCCGCCTCCAGGTCGACCCGTTCGAACCCGACGAGTTCCTGCACCGGTCGGGCCTGGTCGGGGTTCTCGGCGCGCGCGTACAACTGGACCACGTCGCGGCCCGCGCGGTCGCCCGCGTTCTCGACGGTCACCTCGGCGGTCACCGTCCCCGCGGGGGCGAGTTCGTCGACCGACAGCGAGAGGTCGCCGTACGCGAACTCGGTGTAGCTCAGCCCGTGGCCGAACGGGTACAGCGGGTCGCTGTCGGTGTAGACGTACTCCTCGTTGGCGGTGTTGGGCTTACGGTTGTAGTGGACCGGAAGCTGTCCGACGGACTTGGGAATCGAGACGGGGAGGTGGCCGGCGGGGTTCTGCTCGCCGAACAGGACCGACGCGACCCCCTCGCCGCCGCGTTCGCCGGGGAGCCACGCGTGTACCACCGCGGGGACCTCCTCGGCGACCCACTCGACCGAGTGGGGCTTGCCGCTGACGAGCACCACCACGAGCGGCGTGTCCGTCCCGTGGACGTGTCGGAGCAGGTCGCCCTGCACGCCGGGCAGGTCGAGGTCGACCACGTCACACCCCTCGCCGCTGGTGGCGACGCTCGGCTGGTTCACCCGCTCGCGGTCGGAGTCGGAGAAGTCGACCGCCGAGCGCGCGCCGACGAACGCGACCGTCACGTCGGCGTCGGCGGCGGCGTCGCGGGCGGCGTCGAACCCGTCGGTGTCGGGACCGGTCGTGGTACACCCCCGCTCGTGGCGCACGTCGAAGCCGTGCTCCGCGCCGCGCGCGTCGATGGCGTCGAGCGGCGTCGTCGCGTCGAGTTCGACCTCCTCCTCGGGGTAGTGAGCCGCGTACGCGTAGTCGCCCATCATCTCCTGGACGTCGTCGGCCTTCGGTCCCACGACGGCGACCGACCCCACGTCGTCGAGGGGGAGCAGGTCGCCCTCGTTCTTCAGGAGCGTCATCGACTCGCGGGCGGCCCGCGTCGTGAGTTCGTCCGCCTCGTCGGTGCCGAACGGGTCGGCCGCCGCGTCGGCGTCGACCGTCGGGTCGCCCCCGGGGAGCAGTCCCTTCCGCGCTTTCGCCGTGAGGACGCGCCGGGCGGCGGCGTCGACCGTCTCCTCCGCGAGGTCGCCCGACTCGACGGCGCTCACGAGGTGCTCGCCGTAGCAGTCGGTGTACGGGAGTTCGACGTCGACGCCCGCCTCGACCGCCATCCGCCCGGCCTCCTCCTCGTCGGCGGCGACGCCGTGTTCGCTCCGGAGGAACTCGACGCTGTAGTAGTCCGACACCACCGTCCCGTCGAACCCCCACTCGCCGCGGAGCACGTCCGTCAGGAGCCACTCGTCGGCGGCAGACGGGATGCCGTCGATGTCGTGGTAGGCGTTCATCACCGACTCGGCGTTCGCGGTGTGGACCGCCGCCTCGAACGGGAACAGGTGGGTCTCGCGGAGTTCGCGCCGGCCGACGTTGACGGAACTCCGGTTCTTCCCGCCCTCGCCCGCACCGTGGCCCGCGAAGTGTTTCAGCGTCGCCGAGATACCGTCGCCGTCGCCCTGGAGTCCGTCCACGTAGCCGCACGCCATCGCGGCCACGAGGTAGGGGTCCTCGCCGAACGTCTCCTCGACGCGGCCCCACCGCAGGTCGCGCGCCACGTCGAGCACCGGCGAGAGCGCGTGTGCGGTGCCGATCGCCTCCAACTGCGAGCGGATCGTCGTCGTGACCTCCTCCATCAGGTCGGGCGACCACGTGCTCGCCATCCCGAGCGTCTGGGGGAACGTCGTCCCCTCCGGCCCCATGTAGCCGCTCAGACACTCCTCGTGGGGGATGGCGGGCACGCCGAGACGGGTCTCCTCGCGGAGGTACTCCTGGAGCCGATTGGTGGTCTCGGCCGCCGCCCGCGGCGAGAGGCTCCCCTCGCCGCCGATACGGGTCAGGTGACCGATCCCCCCAGAGAGGTGGTCGTCGACGGCGTCCTCGTCGAGTTCGCCGTCGTCGTCGAGGAGTTCCTCGGCGTTGACCGACCCCAACTGCGCCGCCTTCTCCGTGAGCGTCATCCGTTCGAGCAACGTCTCGACCCGCCGGTCGGCGGACCCGCCGGTCGCCTGCTCCGCGTCGGAGTTCATGGTCGTGCCACTCTCGACCCTCCGTCTTTAACCGTTCGGTGCGCCGGGACCGCGGCGCCGACGGGAGACGCTGCGCGCCGCGATGCGGCGTTCCCCATTTGAAAACGGGTTCCGGCGGGGATTCGCCCCGCCGGCGACCGAATCCGAGCCGCTCTGACCCGCTCGATACCGGAGACAGCGGGACACACGCCCGAAGACTTCCGATCAACCCGACGGTTCTTGAATGGAGAACGAGATCACCGGCGTCTCGACGCCGGATAGCCCCGCCAGGACGCGCGCGTTCCGTGAGTCGTCACCCACACCGGGGTCGGCGAGCGATTACCTCACCGGCTACTGCCGACCGTCGGCACCTCACACCCCTCGGAACGACCTGACGGCGGATCGATCCGTTCGGGGGTCAGAAGCCGACGAGCGGTCCACCGGCCCGAGGTGGAGAACGACCGTTCTGAAAACGGGAACGATAACGGAGATTGGAGTGAAACCGCGTCAGACGCCCCCTCACGGACTGGAGGGGACGACTCGGCGGTCCGACCCGGCCGTTCGCGTCCGTCGGCGATAGTCGCTCGGTCGTCGCCGGAGCCGAGGGGTCCGCGCCGGGCGCGACGGAAGCGATTACACCGGTACCACTGTAAACGGGCCGTCGGCTGGGGCGGTGAGCGTCGCTCACGATCCCGATCGTTGCTGATCCTTCAGTGTTTGTCATGGGAGAACGCGGTGCGAGGGTCGAATGGGGTCGAACACTCGCGCCCCACGACTGAGGGCTACAGCCGACTATCGATCCCGTGTACGATCGGTATATACGAAATAGTATATGAATTTCGAGCTTATCGTTCGGTGAGTGGGACCGGTCAACGGTGCGGCCCGTGTCGTACCGTTCTCACTCCGATTGACGCCCAACGCGGCCGATCAGCGGTCTACGAGGAGGAGACGGGGACGTATCCGACCGGCCGTCAGGCGGCGACAGCGCACGTCGGATTCGAGGGCCTTCCTCGGCCGTCCGTACGGTTGTCCGCCCCTCTCCGTCCGGAGTACGCTCCGTCGAGTTCCGTCGAGTGAGTCGTCCCAGTAATGTACGACTACGAACGGTTTTCCCGAGAAGTCAACAATCACTCCTATTATCCATTCTACCTTTTCGGGCAGACCACGTCTCACAAGTTTAATCACCCCCAAATACTACCCGGTGGTATGAACCGACAGGGTGTGGAGCCGGCCCGCGCGGGCGGCGGGGCCGTCCGGGGTGAGCGGGGATGAGCGCGCTCGACCGCGTCAGGATGTACGCGCGCGAAACGGGTCCGACCTGGCTCGCGGGCGCCGTCGCGGCGGGTCCGGCGACGATGGCCAGCCTGGTCTCCGGCGGGGCGGGGTTCGGCTACGTGCTGCTGTGGGTGGTGGTGCTGTCGGCCGTGTTGGGCGCGCTCTCGCAGTACCTCGCGGCGCGGCTCGGACTGCTCACCGAGGCGGGTATCGTCTCGGTCGTCGAACAGCGCCTCGGCGAGGGGTGGGCGTGGCTCCTCGTCGTCGACGCCGTGCTGGCGGCGGGACTCGCACAACTCACGATCACGAAGACGGTGGCGGGCGTCTCCGCGGCCGTCACCGGCGTCGGTCCAACTGTCTGGGCGGTCGTCTGGGGGGTCGTCCTCGCCGTCGGCCTCGCGGGCGGCGGCTACCGCGCGGCCGAACTCGGCGCGAAACTCCTCGTGTCGGTGGTCGTCCTCGCGTTCGTCGCGTCGCTGTTCGTGGTGCCGGTCGACCTCGGCGCGGCGGCCGGGGGGCTGGTTCCGCGGCTCCCGACGGGCGTCTCGGGCGCGCTGGTCGCGGCGGGCATCCTCGGCGGCGCGGTCCACGTCACGCTCGTCACGATGCAGTCGTACACGACCCGCGCGCGCGGGTGGACCCGCGAGGACATGGGTCTCGCGCGGGTCGACGTGGCGGCGTCGATGCTCTGTGCGTTCGGCGTCTACAGTCTCGCCATCTTCCTCGTGACCGCGGCGGTGCTTTACGGTCCGAACGTCGACGCCGGCGAACTCACCGCGACGGCGGCCGCGCAGGCGCTCGGCCCGCTGGTCGGCGAGAACGCCCGCTGGCTGTTTCTCTCGGGGCTGTGGGGTGCGTCCGTCTCGACGCTCGGCGCGAACACGGTGGTCCCGCCGTTCCTCCTCGCGGACAAACTCGGCTGGGAGCGCGACGTCTCCGACCCCCGGTACCGCGCGGCCGTCGTCGGGGTGGCGCTCGCGGGTATCGGCGGCGTCTTCGTGAGCGGCGAGCTGTTCCCCCTCCTGGTGCTCACGCTCGCGTTCGGTCTCGTCGGGACGCCGTTCGCGCTCGCGCTGGTCGTCTACCTGCTCAACGACCCCGGCGCGGTCCCCGAACCGCCGTCGACGGCAGCGAACGTCGGCGGGGTCGTCCTGATAGCCGTGACCGCCGTCACCGCGGGGTCGTTCCTCCGCGAGCGGGTGGCGGCGGGGGTCGGACCCGTGACGCTGTTCGTCCTCGCGTTCGCGGGCGTTCTCGGCGCGGCGACGTTGGTACTGCTCGCGCTGTTCGTCCGCGAACGGGTGGGCGGAGGTGACGCCCCCGTGGAGCCGACGGGCTGAGATGGACGACCGGATCCCGCTCGACGGCGTGACCCTGGTGACGGGGCCGTCGAACGCCGGCAAGACGCGCCGGACCGCCCGCGCGCTCGACCGCTGGGTGGACGAGCGCGGCACCGACGGGGTGGTCGTCCTCGATTTCGCGCCCGAAGTGGTGCGCGAGGGGACGCTGCTGGGCGGCCGGCTCGACCGGTTCACCCGGGTCCCGGACGGCGTGTGGACGGGCGTACTCGACGCGCACGCGCCGCGTGCGTCGGCCGGAGATCGGCGGGGGGCGCTCCGGTTGGCGGCGTCGAACGCCCGGCGCGCGCGGCGGCTGCTCGACGCGATGCCGGCCGACCCGCGGGCCGTGTTCGTCAACGACGCCACCATCCCGTGTCAGGCCGATGCGGGCGACGCGACGGCGCTCGCCGACCGGTGGGAGGCCGCCGACTGCGTCGTCTGTAACGCCTTCGAGAGCGACGAACTCGGGGCCGACGACCGGGTGTCGCGCAACGAGCGGGCGGCGCTCGACGCGCTCCGGTCGCGCGCCGACCGGGTGGTCGACCTCTGACCGGTCGCGCCTCGCGTACGCTCCGCGCTCGGTCCGCCCGTCACTCCCGCTCGGCGGCGGCGGCCAGGTCGGCCGCCAGTTCGACGGCGTCGACGGCCGACGCGCCGAACACGTACGCGACCGGCTCCGTCCCGAACGCGCCCTCGTGGTAGCAGACGCGCGGCACGCCGCCGCGCTCGCGGAACCGGCGTTCGAGCCGCCCGCGGCGGTTCTCGTAGGCGGGGTCGAACCGGAGCGGGTCGACCCCCGCGTCGCGTGCCGCGTCGAGTAGCGCGTCCTCGGTGGCGAGGTTGAGCGCTCCCCGAACCCCCGCGTCGACGGCCGTCGCCGCCAACAGCGCCGCGGCGACGTGCTCGGACGCGCCGAACTCGGGGTTCGAGGGGACGTGCACCCGCCCGCGCATCGCGTGGACCCGGCCGGGGACGGCGGCGACGTCCGTCGCGTCGGCCGGGTCGGGGAGCGCCATCCCGAGGTTGGTGCCGACGTTCGGCACCAGCGGCACGAACGCCGGGTCGCGTTCGACGGCGCGGACCGCCCGCCGGACGTTCGCGAGGACGGCCCGCTCGGCTTCGAGTTCGGCGTCGGGACCCCGAACGCAGAGGTCACAGCCCAGCCCCGCCAGCGCGGGCATCGCCTCCTCGTGGGCGGCGCAGATGGGACCGCGGTCCTCGAACTCGCGGACGAGTTCGAACAGTTCGGCGAGCGCCTCGTAGTCGTCCATCCCGCCCGAGGCGAACCCGTCGGCGACCCGCTCGACCGTCTCGCGCGTGCGGTCGTCCTCGGCGAACCGCTCCGCGAGCGGCGTCTCCCCGCCGACGTACCGGCTGACCTGCGCTTGGGTCACGCCGAGGCGGTCGGCCACCTCGCGTTGGGTGAACCCCCGCTCGACCAGCGCACTCGCCAGCATCGCCCGCACCGTCGGCAGGAACTGCTCGACCACGATCTCGCTGGGTAACCGGAGCGGCACGTGACCGACTCGAACCGCCACCCCCATAGTTTCGACTACTCGGTCGTACACTCCCGTTGTATACACTAGTTATATTACCCACGAATCACAACGCCGAGTCGACTCATGGGCTTCAGCGACCACCTGCTCGACGTCGGGTCGGACCTCTGGGCGGCGCAGAGGCGGCACCCGTTCGTGACCGAACTCGCCGACGGCAGCCTGAGCGAAGCGGCGTTCCGGACGTGGATCGAACAGGACTACCGCTACCTGCTCGACTACGCGCGGACGTTCGCCGTCCTCGGGGCCAAAGCGGACGAGGAGGCGACGATGGCCCACTGCTTCGAGGTGGCGAACGCCATCGTCGACGACGAGATGGAGCTCCACCGGTCGTTCGCGGCCGACTACGGCCTGACGAGCGAGGATCTGGCGGCCGTCTCGAAGGCGCCGACCTGCGAGGCGTACACCAACTACCTGCTCCGGACGGCCCGGGAGCGACCGCTCGCGGTGGGGGCGGCGGCCATCTACCCCTGCGGCCGGGGCTACCTCGACGTGGCCGAACACATGGCCGACTTGGCCACGGAGGAGCACCGCTACACGCCGTTCGTCGAGAAGTACACCGGCGACGCGTTCCGGGAGTCGGTCGCGTGGATGGGGGAGTTCGTCGACCGGTGTGCGGACCGACACCCCTCGCTACACGAGGAGATGGAAGCGGCGTTTCTCCGGTGTGCGGAGTTGGAACACGCCTTCTGGGAGATGGCGTACACCGAGGAGTCGTGGCCCCACGAGCGGGCGACCGACCGCGACGGCGCGCGCGCCGCCGGGTCCGCCGGGGAGGGGGTCTGAGTGGCTCCGACGCCGGTGTCGACGCCGGTGGCGCTCGGCGCGACGCTCGCGGCGCTCGCGGCGGTGACCGTCCTCGGTCTGGTCCACGCGCGGGGGCGGGTCGGGTCGGTCGAGCAGTACGTGAGCGCGCGCGACTCCGCGGGGACGACGACGACGGCCGCCACGCTCGTCGCGAGCGGCGCGGGCGCGTGGATCCTGTTCAGCCCCGCCGAGGCCGGCGCGGCGTTCGGCGGCGTCGCCGCCGTCGCCGGCTACGCGCTCGGGAGCGCAGTGCCGTTGCTCCTGTTCGTCTCGGTGGGCGTCCGGGTCCGCGAGCGCCTCCCCGGCGGCCACTCGCTGACCGAGTACGTCTACGCGCGCTACGGCCGGCGGATGTACGCGTACGCCCTGCTGATCGCGGCGTTTTACATGTTCGTCTCGCTGGCCGCCGAGATGACCGCCGTCGCCGACGCGCTGGGGTTCGTCGCGGGCGTCCCCGCGTGGGTCACCGCGGGCGCCGTCGGCGGGTTCGTCCTGCTGTACACCGCCTACGGCGGGCTGGTCGCGAGCATCTTCACCGACACGGTCCAGACGCTCGTCGTCCTCCCGCTGCTCGCGGTCAGCGTCGTCGCCGCGGTGGTCGGTCTCGGCGGTCCCGCCGAGGTGTACGGGTCGGTCGCGGCCGCCGACCCCGACCTGCTCGACCCGACGTTCCTCCCCGGCGTCGCGTTCGGGACGTACGTCGTGATCGCGATCACCGGCGCGAGCGTGTTCAACCAAGGCCAGTGGCAGCGCGTCTTCGCCGCCGAGGACGACCGCGCGGTCCGCCGCGGGTTCGCGCTCGCGGCGGTCGTGCTCGTGCCGATGCTGCTGGCGGCGGGGCTGTTCGGCGTCGCCGCCGCGGGTCTCGGACTCCTCGGCGACGCCAGCCCGAGCGCCGCGTTCTTCGTCGTCGTCGCCGCGGCGCTCCCCGGGTGGGCGACGCTCGGGGTGGTGGTGCTCGTCGTCCTCCTGATGGCGAGTTCGGCCGACACGATGGTCAACGCGCTCGCGAGCGTCGTCACGGTCGACCTGGCTCGCGCGCTCGACGGCACCGACGCGGGGACCCTCCGCCTCGTCGCGCGCGGGCTGACCGTCGTCGTCACCGCCGGCGCCGTCGTCGTCGGCGCGCAGGGGTACGGCGTGCTCGAACTGTTCTTGCTCGCGGACCTGCTCGGCGCCGCCACGTTCGTCCCGTTCCTCCACGGCCTCTACTCCGCGCGGGCGACCGAGACGGGCGCGCTCGTCGGCAGCGTCGCCGGTCTCGCGGTCGGGCTGGCGTACTTCCCCACGTTCCACGGCGCGTTGACCGGTCTCCCGGTCGTCGGGCCGCTCCTCCCCGGCGCGTCGTTCGTCCACGCGTTCGTCGGCGCCGCGGGCGTCTCGACCGCGCTGTCGGTCGCCGGCGCGCGGTGGGGCGACGACCGGTTCGACCTCGACTCGCTGGCGAGCGAGGTCCGCTCGCTCGACGACCCCGGTCGCGGTCCCGAGACCGAGCCGACGCCCGCGACCGACGGCGGGCGGGAGGTGGGCCGATGACCGACCCGGTCGACCGTCCGGTGGCGCTCACGGTCGCGGGGTCCGACAGCGGCGGCGGCGCGGGCATCCAGGCGGACTTGAAGACGATGGAAGCGCTGGGTACCTTCGGCACCAGCGCGGTCACGAGCGTCACCGCCCAGAACACGCGCGGCGTCGACGCCATCGAGGACCTCTCGACCGGTGTGGTCGACGCGCAGGTCCGCGCGGTCGCGGACGACTTCGCGGTCGGCGCCGCCAAGACCGGCATGCTCAGTTCCGCGGCGATCGTCGAGACCGTCGCCGACTGCCTCGCCGACTACGAGTTCCCGCTGGTGGTCGACCCCGTGATGGTCGCACAGAGCGGCGACCGACTGCTCGCCGAGCGAGCGGAAGCGGCCCTCCGCGAGGACCTGCTCCCGCGGGCGGCGCTGGCGACGCCGAACCTCCCCGAGGCGGAGGTGCTCGCCGGGCGGAGCGTCGGGAGCGTCGACGACGCACGCGCGGCCGCCGAGACCATCGCCGAGGGCGGCGACGGTCCCGACGCGGTGCTCGTGACCGGCGGCCACCTCGGGGGCGACCGACTCGTCGACGTGCTGTACGCCGACGGGGAGACCCGGACGTTCGAGAAGCCGCGGGTCGACACCGACGACACCCACGGGAGCGGCTGCACCCTCTCGGCGGCGGTCGCCGCCCGCCTCGCCGCCGGCGACGACCTGCCCGCGGCGGTCGACCGCGCCGAGACGCTGGTCGACCGGGCGATTCGCTACGCTCTCGACGTGGGGGGCGGCGCGGGACCGGTCCACCACCTCGCGGCCCTCCGGAACGACGCCGCGCGGTACGACGCGACCGAGGCGGTGGACGGCGTGGTCCGCACCCTCCGAGACCGGGACGCCTCCGCGCTCGTCCCCGAGGTGGGGACGAACGTCGTCGTCGCCACGCCGTACGCGACGGGAACCGACGAGGTGGCCGCCGTCGAGGGCCGCCTCCACCGGACGAGCGACGGCGTCCGGGCGGCCGGCGGCGTCCGCCTGGGCGCGTCGAGCCACGTCGCGCGCCTGTTGCTGGCGGTCAGGACGTACGACCCTCGGATGCGGGCGGCCGCGAACGTCCGCCTCGACGACCGCGTGGCCGCGGCGGCGACCGACCGCCTCGACGCCGTCGAGGTGGACCGGACCGCCGAACCCGACGCCGACCCGACCGAGGCGCGCGAGGGCGGGACGATGGCGTGGACCGTCGAGCGGGCGATGGCGGGTCGAGAAGCGGTCCCCGACGCGATATACGACCGCGGTGCGGTCGGCAAGGAGGCGATGTGCCGGCTGTTCGCGGACTCGCCCGAACGGCTCGTCGACCTGGTCGGGACGCTCGACGACGCTCGGTAGTCCGGGGGAGGCACCCGCCGACCGCGTCCGACCGCCGGCTCGGCCGCGCGAGCGTCGGTCAGGTGCCCGCGGTCGTCCCGTCGCCGGCCGCGCCGTCCCCCTCGGTCGGGTCTTCGAGTTCGCCCATCACCGCTTCGAACGCGTCCGTCGCGGTGAGCAGGCCGACCACCTCGCCGTCGTCGACCACCAGCGCGATCTCCTGCTGTTCGGCCTGGAACGCGTCGATAGCGTCGCTGACCTCCTCGTCGGCGGGGATCGTCATCGGCGGTTCGGCGATCGATTCGAGGTCGATCTCGCCGCTCGCGAGCGCGTCGAACCGCGAGGTGACCGCCGGCAGGTAGACCATCCCCCGGAGGTCGTCGAGACCGTCGCCGACCAGCGGGTACCGCGAGTGGGAGTGGTCGCGCATCACCGCGAGCGCCTCCTCGAAGGAGTCGTCGACCGAGAGGAGCGCCATCTCCTCGCGGGGGACCATCACGTTCCGGACCGGAAGCTCCTCGACGGCTAACGCGTTCATCACCTCCGTGCGGCGCTCCTCGGAGACGCCGCTGCCGTCGAGTACCGTCTCGAACCGCTCGTGGACGTCCGAGCGGCTCTCGACCGGGTCGCTCCCCGCGTCCTCCTCGCCGTCTTCGAGCCACGCACCGGTCATCTCGACGCCGAACAGCCCGAGCGTCCACTTGGCGAAGAGGTCGCCGACCCGGAGCAGCGGCCAGATGGCGCGCGTGAACCAGTACAGCGGCGTCGCGCCGACCCGACAGACCTGCTTCGAGCGCTCGACGCCGAGGTAGGTGGGCGCCTGCTCGCCGTGTGTGAGGTGGACCAGGTTGATGACCAGCCACGCGAGGACCGCCCCCGCGCCGACCGACGCGAGGAACGACCCGCCGAACAGCGGCTCGAACAGCGCCGCGAGCGCCGGTTCGGCGATGATACCGACCGCGATGCTGGAGGCGGTGATCCCGATCTGACAGCTCGTCAGGTAGATCTCCAGGTTCTCCGTCATCTCCCAGGCGCGTTCGAGCCCCGGCTCTCGGAACTCCGCCTCGGTGTACTGCTGGGCGCGGGTGAGCGCGAACTCGATCGCGACGAAGAACCCGTTCGTGAGGATCAGCGCGACCCCCGCGAGCAGGCGGAGCGATATCGTCGTCGCGTTCATCGGTCCCACCCCTCGGTCCGCGAGCGGCGGTCACGGGGCGACCGGGTCACGCGGGATCACCCCGCGAGTCGAGACCCAGCGAGTCGTCGGGCCGACGGGAGGGTCCGTTCACGTCGCCCGGCCCTTCGAGTTCGCCCAGCACCGCCTCGAACGCGTCCGTCGCGGTGAGCAGGCCGACGAACTCGCCGTCGTCCGCGACTAACGCGAGCTCCTGCTGTTCGGCCTGGAACGCGTCGATAGCGTCGCTGACTTCCTCGTCGGCGGGGAGCGTCATCGGCGGCGCGGCGATCGCCTCGATGGCGATCTCGCCGTCCCGGTACGCCTCGAACTCGTTCAGCAACTCCGCGAGGTAGACGATCCCGCGGAACTCCGACTCGTCGTCGCCGAACAGGAGGAACCGGCGGTGCTGCGTCCCCTCGATCAGGTCGAGGTTCTCGGCGGGCGTGTTCGCCGTCGACAGCGCCACCACCTCCTCGCGGGGGACCATCACGTTCCGGACCGGAAGCTCGCCGGCCGCGAGCGCGTTCATCACCTCGCCGTGGCGCTCCTCGGGGAGGTCGCTCTCCGAGAGCACCGTCCGGAGCCGTCGGTGGAGGTCGGCGCGTCCCTCGATCACGTCCGCCTCCGATTCGAGCCACGCGCCGGTCATCTCGACGCCGAACAGCTTGAGCGTCCACTTCGCGACGATGTCACCGAGGTCGAGGATCGGTCGGATGAGACGCGTGAACCAGTACAGCGGCGTCGCGCCGACCCGACAGATCTGTTTCGAGCGCTCGACGCCGAGGTAGGTGGGGGTCTGCTCGCCGTAGACGACGTGGACCAGGTTCACGACGAAGTACGCGAGCAGCGTCCCCGCGCCGACCGACGCGAGGAGCGTCCCGCCGAACAGCGGCTCGAACAGCGCCGCGAGCGCGGGTTCGGCGACGATCCCGAGCGAGATGCTGGCGGCGGTGATCCCGACCTGACAGCCGGTCAGGTAGATCTCCAGATCCTCGGTCATCTCCCAGGCGCGTTCGAGTCCCGCCTCCACGAACTCCGATTCGGGGTACTGACGCGCCCTGGTGAGCCCGAACTCGATCGCGACGAAGAACCCGTTCGCGAGGACGAGAGCGATCCCGGCGACGATCCGCAGCGTGATCTCTGTGGGTTGCAATTGCCGTCTCGTCGTCGTTCCGTCCGAAATGTTAAAAAGGCTGTTGCCAGCTATCGAACTAGAACCCTATTCTTCGGACAGTACGAGACGTCCGGCGAACGAGGGGAGAGACCGAACGTTCGGCGGGGAGCGGCCGTACATCGGGTAAGGAAGGTAATCGAGATGGACAGAGTTTACCGTCTGCCCCGTGCTCTCAGAGTGGAAGATATGGTCGACATCGCTACACTCGGGCAGCTATTCGCCGGCGTGGTGCTCCTGCTCGGGAACGGGTACTTCGTGACCATCGAGTTCGCGATGACCCGTGTCCGCCAGTTCGACGAGGCGGAGTTCCAGGGGTCGCGGGGGCTCGAACGGGCGTGGGAGATGACGGAACGGCTGGAGATATTCCTCTCGGGGTGTCAGCTCGGCATCACTATCTGTAGCGTCGGGCTGGGGTTCGTCGCCGAACCGGCGCTGGCGGCGGTGCTCGACCCCGTACTGCGGTCGATCGGGGTCGCGGGTCTGCTCGGTCCCGGCAGCGGGGGGCACGCGGCGCTCGCGGTGGCGCTCGCGCTCGTGATCATCAACCTCCTCCACCTGACGGTGGGCGAACAGGCGCCGACGTACCTCGGCATCGAGCGCTCGAAACAGGTCGCCAAGTTCGGTGCGCCGATCCTCTACTGGTGGACGCGCGTCTTCTCGCCGGTCATCCGGCTGGCCGACTGGCTGGCGAAGGCGATCCTCTCGGCGTTCGGCGTCGAGATGACCCGGTCGTGGGCCGAAGAGGAGATGGAAGACGAGGAGGGCAGCGTGACCTCGCGGGGCGAACTCATGAATCAGATGGGGGGCGTGCTGGCGAACCTCGACGTCTCCGAGGAGCGCCGCGACGAGATCACCAACGCCATCGCGATCGACCGCATCCACGCGGCCGACATCATGATCGCCCGCGAGGACATCGTCGCGCTCTCGACCGAGCGGTCGGTCGCGGAGAACAGCGAGACGATCCGGGCGAACGCCTACACCCGGTTTCCGCTCGTCGGGTCGGACCTCGACGACCTGGTCGGCGTGGTCTACCTGCCGGCGTTCGTCCGCTCGCGGGAGGCGCTCGAAGCCGACGAGATCGACTTCTCCGACATCGCCTCGCCCCCGATGACGGTCCGGCCGGACATCCCGATCAGCGACCTGATCGACGAGTTCCAAGACGCCGACCAGGAGGCCGCGTTCGTCGTCGAGGACGGCCGGACGGTCGGACTCATCACCGCGACCGACGCGTTCGAGGAGGTATTGGGCGAAGTCGAAGACCCCCTCGACCGGGGTGCGGGCTCCGGCACCGGCGCGGCGTGAGCCGCCGTCCCTCGCGGGCGGGACCGCCCGACCCCGGCCGGCGGGGGTCGCGAGCGGTTCGCTAGCTACGCCGAGAACCCGCCGACGAAGCTCACGAGCGACTCGCGGACCAGTTCCGAGAGCGTCCGCGCGAACATCGTGTCGAGACTCCAGATCGCGGTCTCCTCGCGGCCGCGCACGCTCAACAGGAGGCCGGCGTCGTCGACGACGAGGATACGGCTGACCGCCGGCGACCCGTCGGTCACGTCGGGCGAGAGCGCCTCGGCGCCCGTCGCTTCGAACCGCTCGCGGAGATCGGCCGACGGCGAGACCACCGTGACCTCCACGCCGCGGTCGACGAGCGAGCGGACCGCCGACTCCTCGGCCGCGGTGACGAGCGTCCGCTCGCCGAGCACGTACACCACCTCGTCGTCCGCGGTCTCGAGCAGTTTGACCGCGCGGGAGGCGACGCTCGCCGCCCCCTCGATCCGCCAGACGTCCTGCCGTTGTTCGGTCGTCGGCTCCCGGCGGTCCGCGAGGTCGGTCAGGTGGTCGACGACGAGGTCGTAGCGCGTCTCGAACCGGCTCCGGAGCCGGTCTTTCACCTCCTCGACCGCCGCCGGGCGGTACACCTGCGGGTTGGTCTGCTGGACGTCGATCAGCCCCGCCTCCGCGAGCGACTCCGCGGCGCCGTACACCTGCGAGCGGGGGACGCCCGAGAGTTCGTGGACGTCGCGCGCGGAGCCGACGCCGAGCCGCTGGAGCGCGAGGAACGTCTCCGCCTCGTACGTCGAGAAGCCGAACTCCTTGAGCGCCGCCACCACGTCGTCGGCGTCCGCCCCGGAGTCGCGTCCGTTCACCCGACCACCTGGTCCCAGACGACCAGCACCGACGGGGAGACGACCATCGCCGCGACGTACGAGTAGCCGATGCTCAGCGCGACCACGATCCCGAACTGCCCGAGGATCGGCGTGATCGCCAGCGCGAGCACGCCCATCCCGGAGGTCGTCGTCAGCATGCTGCCGGTGAGCGCCCCGCCCGTCCCGTTGATCGTCCGGCGGAGCGCGAACGTGACGTCGCCGCCGCTCTCCTCGTACTCGTCGGCGAACCGGTGGACGACGTGCGCGGAGTAGTCGATCCCCAGCCCGATCGCGATCGAGAGGATGGTCGCCGTCAGCGCGTTCAGCGGGATGCCGAGGTAGCGCATCGTCCCGGCGATGAACGCCACCGCGACCACGATGGGGACGAGGTTGGCGAGCCCGAGCGACCACGAGTCGTTCGTGATCTTGTACGCGATCACGAGGAACACCGCCGTCGCCGCGAGCGCGAGCGCGAGGCTCTCGATCGCCGAGCTGAAGATGGTGTTCGTGACCGCGACGAGGACGAACGTCTGACCGGTCGCGGTCGACGACTGGCGGAACCGCTCGGCCATCGTCTCGCCGCCCGAGACGACCGCGTCCTGGCTGGCGCCCGCCTCGGCGGTGTAGACGACCTGCGCGCTGCGGTAGTCGTCGGTGAGGTAGTCGTCCGCCTGGTCGGCGTACGGCGAGGCGAACAGTTCGTCGTAGATCCGCTCGAGATTCTGGTCGGGGATGCCGTCGTCGTCGATGTCGTTCCGGTCGACGAGCGCGGCGAACTCAGGCGACTGGTCGGCGTAGTCGCGGATCACCGTGACGATGCTCGACGACTCGGCGTACCGGTCGTCGGTGACGAACACGTCGGGGGGACTCTGACTCGCCTGCTGGATCGACTCCAGCGTCGATCCCCTGCGTAAGTCCCCCTCGACGTAGATGATGACGGAACTCCCCTGGGAGGACTCGAAGTTCTCCTCGAGGAAGTCGAGGTTCCGCGTCACCGTGTACGTCCCCGGCGCGAACGGCTCCGGAAGCTCCTGGAGCCACTGGGGCTGTTCGGCCGGCGGGAGGAAGTCCTCCTGGGAGAAGGTGGTGTCGACGCCGGTGCCGTACGCGCCCACGCTGGCCGTCGACACCAGGACGACGACCAGAAACAGCCGGGGGGCGTACCGGGAGACGGTGACGCCGACGCCGAGCACCGTGCTCAGCACGGAGTCCTCGCTCCCCAGCGGGTTCGACCCGAACCGCGGCAGGCCGACCCGCTCGCGGAACCGGTCCATCATCACCTTCGCCGCCGGGAGGAAGATCCCGAAGATGAAGAACGTAAAGAGGATCCCGACCGCCGCGACCAGCCCGAAGTCGCGGATCGGCGCGAGGTCGCTGATCGTGTTCGAGAGGAAGCCCAACACGGTCGTGACGGTGACGATGGTGAACGCCACGAGCAGTTGGTCGGTCGTGATCCGCATCGACGTCGAGATGTCGCGTCCCTCGACGCGCTCCTCCCGATACCGGTTGATCGCGTGGATGCCGAAGTCGATCCCGACTGCGAGCAACAGCGGCGGGACCGCGATCAGCATCTGCGAGAACGCGATCCCCGCCAGTCCCATGAAGCCGAACGTCCAGATGATGGCGATCAACAGCGAGACGACCCCCAACAGGAGGTCGAACGGATCGCGGTAGGAGATGACGAGGAACACCAGGATGAGGACCACCGCCGCGGGCACGACGATCAACAGCGAGTCGAGGATGACGCTGGACAGTTCCGCGGAGATGAGGCCGCTGCCGAACACCTCGATGTCGCTGCCGACGGTGGTGGTGATGTACTGGATCTGCTCTTGGATGCCCGTCAGCGGACTGGTCCCACCCGTCCCCGCGCCCGACGAGCCGGCGCCGGGCACGTCGTGGCTGACGACGCCGATGGTCGCCGACGCCGTGACCGACTCGCGGTTGACGTCGTCGCTGACGAGCGACTGCGCGCTCTGGGTCGACAACACCTGTCGGGCGGCCGTCCGCACCTCGGTCCGGGTCGCCCCCTCCATGGCGTCGATCTGCGCTTCGAGCGTCGTCGCGCTCGGGTCGAGCGTCCGCGCGACGATGCTGGCGAAACTCGACGTGCTCGTGACGCGTAAGCCCTCCCGCTGTTGGGCGCGGTACTGCACCCGCAACATGTCGAGCATCGCCTCCTTCGCGAGCACGTTCTGTCCGCGCTGGATGAGCTGTGTGCTCCCGCCGCCGTCGTCGAACGGTTGGCTGAACTCGCGGTCGACGGAGTCGAGCGCGTCCGCCGCGGGCGAGTCCTCGGTGAACTGGCTGGTGCCGGCCTCCGTCGAGATGTTGCCCAGCCCCGCGCTGAACACCAGCGTCACCACGAAGAACGCGATGACGACGGTCTTCGTCCGGTTGACGATGTAATCGTCGATGGTTTCGATGTACGATTCGTAGTCGATCATCGGGGGTTAGCTCCGGCTGCGGTACCAGAGGGCTCCACCGACGAGCGCCACGACGACGAGAACGACGCCGATGATCCCCCACGGCAGCCCGCCGCTGTCGGTCGGTTCGGTGACGTCGACGGGAACCGAGTACGTGTCGGAGAGCTGCGTCTCGCCGCCGGTCTCGTACTGGAAGTCGACGTTGAACGAGTAGGTCCGGTCGGGGATCGCGTCCGCGCCCGCGCCGAGTTCGAACACGAGTTCGGTCGTCTCGCCCGGCCCGATCTGGCGGGCGAACGCGGTGTCGCTCGGCAGCGACAGGTCGTTGTCGGTGAACGCCCGCGCGTCGATGTTCCGGAGCGTCTCCTCGCCGTTGTTCGTCACGAGCAGCGTGACGGTCCGGGTCTGGCCCGCCTCGAGCGTCTCGTTCTCCAGCCGGACGTCGAAGCGGTCCCGCTGCGGCTGGACGTCCGCCTGCACGTTGAGCTGCGAGCTCTGCCGTTGGTCGTCATCGGAGTCGAGATACTGGACCTGGAACGCGAACTGGCGCTGGCCGGGTTCGCTGTTCTGGCTGACCTCGACCGGAACCGAGAACTCCGCGGACTCACCCGCTTCGAGCGTGCCGAGCGAGAACTCGGTCTCCTGGGCGTTGACGTTCTGCGAGGAGGGGCTGAACACCACGACGGCGTCGTGTGCCGTCGAGGGACCCCGGTTGGTGATCGACCCGCTCAGATTCCCCTCGCGGCCGACACGGAGCGTCGACTCGTCCGCATCCAGCGAGAACTCCTGTTCGGGTTCGGGGACGATCCCCGTCGAGAGCGGCTGTGACTCGGTCGTCACGCCGTCCTCGTCGTCGTACTGGACGCTCGCTTGGACCGCGTACGGTTCGGTGAGCGCACCCGACGCCACCGCGGCCTGGACGCGGACCGTCTGCCGCCCGTCGGCGCTCCAGTTGCCGACGTACCGGGAGGTGCTGGCCGACTGTCCGAACGTCACGTCGCCGCTCATCGACTGGAGGGTGACGGTCGCGTCCGACGCCTCCGCCGAGCCGACGTTCTCCATCGTGAGCGCGACCGGGCCGGTGCCGCCGACCTGCGCGTCGGTCGTGATGTTCACGATCTCGAAGCGCGCGCTGTCGGTGATCTCGATCGTCACGTACTCGTCTTCGGTGACGTCGTCGCGGTCGAGCACCTCGCCCGTGTAGTCGACGCTCTCGACGTGCCGGTAGGAGATGTCGATCGGGAGGCGGTACTCGCCGGGTTCGGCGTCCTCGTGGACGGAGACCCGGAACTCCGCGTCGGTCACGCCGCCGTCCTGGAGGGCGCCGAGCGCGATCTCGTTCGTCTTGACGTCGACGGGCGCGCTCCCGCTCTCCAGTTCGACGCTCAGGTCGCGCGCGGTCGTCACCTGCGCCTGCTGGTCCGCGCTCGGCGTGCTGGGCGCGCCGGAGCGGAAGTTGACCTGTCTGGAGTCGCCCGCGTTGGTCAACTGGACCGCCAGCGTCGTCTCCGCACCGGGTTCGAGCGTGTTGTCGGGCGCGAACACCTCGATGTCGGGTGACCCCGTGTACCCGGCCAGCGCCACGCCGGGCACCAGCAGCATCGCGACGAGCGCCACCGCACCCGCCTTTCGCCAGTTCACTCGCATCCGTCCCCCCCGTCCGCGACCGACCGTTCGGTGTGACCCGCTGTGTCGCCGTCCCGTATACTGAACATTTAGTCAGAGTCACGTTACGGGGCGGGGTAGATAAATGGTAGGGAACCGGTCCAAACAGAGTGATAGTTGTTTTCTACACACAGACGTATCCGACGGAGCGCGACCGCGCCGGACGCGTGAGAACGTCGTGTACGTCCGTCTCCCGGAGCACTACCGGCCCGACGACCCGTGGTCGGCGCCGCGTGCGTTCGGTGGGTGAGCGTTCAACTCCCGCGACTTGTAGCTTCTGGTAAGTGGCTCGCCGGTCGGACGGACCACACCGACAAGTTTTATACCAACTTAACGTTCAACTAGGTCCATGACGCGGACGCAGCCACGGACCGGCCCGCCCCGTCGCGCCGCGCGCGGGCGGCCCGGCGACGGGAGCGATCGCCGGGCCGGCCGGCGGGAACGGCGGTCGGTACGCGCACGAGTCGAACCGACGGGGGTGACCGAGCGCGCCGGCGCGACGACCGGCGGCGCGCGTCGATGATGGATTCCGGATGGGACTCGACCGACGGGAAGTGGAGCGCGGCCGAAGAGGCGATCATGCACGCCACCTACCGGGCGCTGTTGACCCACGGCTACGCCAACCTCTCCATCTCGCGAATCGCCGAGGAGTTCGACAAGTCGAAGGCGTCGATCTACTACCACTACGACTCGAAGGACGAACTGCTCGTGGCGTTTCTCGACTTCGCGGCCGACCGGTTCGAGGCGCTGTTCGACACCCAGGTGGGCGAGGACCCGAGCGCGGACTTGGAACACGTCGTCGAGAAACTGCTGCCGCTCGACCCCGCCGAAGAGCAGCGTCAACTCCACTCGGTCCAGGTGGAACTCCGCGCGCAGGCGGTGACCGAGGAGGCGTTCCGCGAGCAGTTCTCCAAACTCGACGACCGGATCGTGGCGACGGTCCGCGACATCATCGAGCGCGGCATCGCGGAGGGGGAGTTCCGCGACGTCGACTCGACGCGGGTGGCCGAACACGTCCTCGCGGTGGTCAACGGCGCGATGTACGGCCGGGCGACCGCCGAGCGGAAGAGCACGGCGGCCGTCCGCGTCTCGCTGTCGTCGTACCTCGACGCCGAACTCCACCGGGGGGAGTGACGCCGACCCGCGGCCGGCGGTCAGTCGAGCACCAGCCACGGCACGTCGACCAGCGGCGGGATGTGGGTCTCGACGTGGTGTTCCCAGACGCCGTGTTCGCCGAACGCCTCGCCGTGGTCGGCGGTCACGACCACCCGGCCGTCGAGGTCGGACGCGAGGTCGGACGCGGCCGCGAGCGCGAGACGGAGGTTCTCCTCGTAGTACGACCGGATGGTCTCCGCGAACCCCCGCCCGCCGATGTCGAACACGCTCGCGGGGTCGAGTTCGACGAGCATCCCCAGCATCATCGCCACCTGGCTCCGGCCGAGTCGGCGTTCGACCCACTCCCTGACCGCGCCGACCGCCGACCCGTCCGGGGGGTCGTCCTCCGGAGGCGCCGCGACGCCGCCGCGGATCCGTCTCAGCTTCCGACCCGTCCCCCGCCGGAGGTACGGCGCGTGCGGCTGGAGGTAGTGGACCACCAGCGGGTCGTCCGTCTCCTCGCGCCACCGCCGGGCGTGTTCGGTCACGGACCCGGGGGTGACCGCGCCGAGGTCGTCGTCCCACGCGTCGCGCCAGAGGTCGACCACCGTATCGATGTGGTCGGCGGCGGCCCACTCGTACTCGCAGGAGGCGCCCCACCGCAACTCGTCGAGCGGGACGCCGAGACTGTTGACGAACGGGTTCGCCGAGAGGTAGGTGATGTCGTGGTCGGCGGTGAACGTCTTGGCGGCCCACTCGGGCGTCGCCGACCCCGGACTTCTGCGTTTTTGTAGGTCACCCGAGAAGTACCCGTCGTACAGCCGCTCGAAGGAATCGTACCGACAGGCGTCCAACACGATCAGACAGTCCCACTCCTCTCCGGTCGCGTCCTGTACAGGTACGGTATTTGTCATAATTTGGGAGGTGGTACGTCGACGAGTTATTCTTTTCGGTCGGGTCGACCGGCGCTGTCGTCGCGGCCCGTGAGGTTGCCGAGGAGGCGGTCGCCGAACCGGACCACGAGCGACGCGCCCACCAGGTCGAACACGACGTCGAGGGCCGTGTCAAGCGGGCCGTACGAGACCAACAGCGGGTCGAGACCCACCCGCCGTGAGGCGGCGTGGACGGCGTACTCGCCGAGTTCCCAGACGACACCGCCGACGGCCACGGTTCCGACGACGAGCGGACGGGGGTCGCGGCCGCGCCGCCTGGCGACGACGTGGACTGCCCCGCCGAGCATCGTCGCCGAGAGGGTGTGGGTGAGGTGGTCCCACCAGGGGACGTCGTCGTACGGGCCGAGCATCCCGACCGCGTGCGCGAGCATCCCCCCTTCGACGTAGAGCCGCTGCCACGGTCGGAACTCGACGTCGTAGCGCCGTTCGACGAATCCGGGGAGGTAGCTACACGCGAGTGTGATCAGCCCGTTCGCGACCGCTCCCGGGTTCCGGTCGCGGAGTCCGGCGAGACAGACCGCGACGAGTGCCGCCCGTAGCCCGCACTCCGTGTCCTCCGTCGTGAGCATCGTGCTCGATCTGTCTCCGGGGGGGTTTATCGCTCGCGGGTTACGAACCCGGCGGTCGGCGGGAACGGCGGACGGAGAACCCACGGCGGAGGCCGCCACCCGACCGCCGGGGGTCGAGGACCCCCGCTACCGTCCGTCGGGGTCGGCCGCCTCGGTCCCGGCGTCGGCCGCGTCCGCATCCCCGTCGACGGGTGCGCGGACCGTCAACACCGGGACCGGTGCGGTCCGGACCAGCGCCTCGGTGACGCTCCCCAGCATGTAGCGGTCGAACCCGGTCCGACCGTGGGTCCCGACGACGACGAGGTCTACGTCGTGCTCTTCGACGTACGAGTCGACCGTCCGGTGGATCGACGACCCGTACTCCATCGCCGTCGTCGGGTCGACGCCTCGCTCCTCGGCGAACGCGGACGCCTCGTCGAGCACCGCCTCCGCGCTGGCTTCGAGCGACGCCGACTGGATGTCGGTCCGGACGTCGACGCCGAGGCTGGCGACGTCGACGACCGACAGCAGGTGGAGCGCCGCCCCCGACCCGTTCGCGACGTCGACGCCACGCGCGAGCGCCTCGTCCGCGCAGTCGCTCCCGTCGGTCGGGACCAGCACCGTCCGGTAGGGGTAGTCGACGGCGGCGTCCGGCCGGATCGTGAGCACCGGCACGTTCGACCGCCGGACCACCCGCTCGGTCGTGCTCCCGAGCAGGAGGCGGCCGAGGCCACGCCGCCCGCGGGTCGGCATCACGACGGTGTCGACCGCCTCGGCGTCGGCGTAGTCGACGATCTCGGCGTACGGTTCGCCGCGCACCACCGCGGTCACGACCGACACCCCGCGTTCGCGGGCGCGGTCCGCCGTCTCGTCGACCACCGTCTCGCCCGCGGCCACGAGACCGTCGGCGGTGGCGTCGCCCAGACGGACGCCCGCGTTGGTCGTGTCGGCCACGTGGAGGACGTGGACCGTCGCGTCGCGAGCCTCGGCGACGTCGAGGACGTGGCCGAAGGCGGCCGACGCGCCCTCGCTGCCGTCGGTTGGGAAGAGGAGCGTCCCGTACATGGTCGACCGTTCGACCCGCGAGTACAAAAAACGGTCAGCGCGTCCCCACGCGGCGAGACCGCCGCGGCCTCGTCGGGCGGCGCGGGTCGCGCCCCGGGACCCACCCGGGGTACCCGCGAACCGTACGCTTTTGCCGGCGACCGACCAACCGCAGCCGTGTCGCGAGAGTCGGACGGTCCCGACGGGTCGGACGCGTACGGTCGCCTCCGCGACCGGCTGACCGAGCGGCCGGCGCCGACGCTCGCCACCCTCCCGGACGGGAGCGTCGACCGTCACTGTACGCTCGCGGGCGGCGACGGCGCGTTCGACCGCCGGGCGGCGTTGGGGCGGGCGCTGGTCGACGGCGACCCATCGACGTTCGCGCTGTCGGTCGACTCGGTCGAACCCGGCGGACAGGCGGTCAACGCCGCCCAGCAACTCCACGCGCTTGGGAGCGACGTGACCTGCTACGGTCACCTCGACCACCCGGTGTTCGACGACCTCGACTTCGAGACGGCGTCGATGGGGTCGCCCGCGTCGGTGTGCGCGTTCGACTTCGACGAGGGCGACGTGATGGTGGTCGACCGGACCGACGACGACTGGGCGCTCGCGGACCTACGACGGGTCGCGGACCCCGGTCTCGCCGGCGTGTTCGACGTGGACGCCGTCTGCTGGAGCAACTGGAGTTCCGCGCCCGCGATGGGAGCGGCGTTCCACGAACTGGGTCGCGAGGAACTCCCCCGGGTCCCGTTCGTCTTCGACCCGGGCGGCCTCGACGGCGTCGGTGCCGAAGGGGTGGAGGCGCTCCGCGACGCCATCGCGTCGCTCGGGTCGACGTTCGACGTGGTGTACAGCGTCAACCGGGCGGAACTCCGCGCGACGGCCGCGACGCTCCCCGGCCCGCCCGCCGTCGACGACGACGCCCGCCTCGACGCGGTTCGGGAGGCGACGGGCGTCACGGCCGCCGTGGTACACGCGACCGACGAGGCGGTCGTCGCCACCGCCGACCGCCGGACGACCGTCGAGAGCCTCGACGTCGACCGGGTGGCCCGACACACCGGCGGCGGCGACCACTTCTCGGGCGGGCTGGCGTACGCGCTGGCGAACGGCTGGGCGTGGGACGTCGCGCTCGCGTGCGGCAACGCCTGCGCGGCCCACTACGTCGAGACCGCCGACCACGGCTCCGTCGACGACATCGTCTCGCGTATCGAGCGGACCGCCCCCTGAGTCCCGGTCGGCTGGAGTCGGTAGACCCGCGTTCCGGCCGGTCGCCCTCGCCCCGACCGAGGTGAAAGACCGTGGGCTACGCGACGCTTCCCGCTCGCCGTCGACCCGTCCGTCCCACGCGAGGTCGAACCCGGTCGGCGCGGACGCGCGACCGCTCGCGACCGGGGGCGGTCGGTGTTCCGAGCGTCCGAGAATCGCGTGCGAAGTTGAAGCAGTTGGAGCCACGAGACCCACGCGGAGACAACGATGGCGACGAACGAACTCGATACGACCGTTCTCAACGACGACGTAACGCTCTCCCTGTCGGGACCGTGGGTGGCCTACTGGGCCCTCTTCCTGCGCGTCCTCGTCGGGTACTGGTTCCTCCACGCCGGCCTGACGAAGGTGCTGTTCGGCTTCAGCGCCGCGGGCTACCTCGGCGGTGCCAGCCGGGGAGCGATCACCGAACCGATCATGCAGGTGTTCGCCAACGGCGCCCTGCTGACGTTCACGAACTACGCGGTGGGGTGGGGCGAACTCCTCATCGGTCTCGGCCTGCTCGTGGGCGCGTTCGTCAGGCTGGCGTCCTTCTTCGGCGGCGTCCTGATGTTCTTCTTCTACTTCACCAACCACGGGTGGGCCAACGGGATGACCAACGGCGACCTCTGGGGGCTGCTGCTGTTCGTCACCCTGGCGATACTCGGCGCCGGCCGGGTGTGGGGCGTCGACGGGTACCTCGAGGACACGGAGTTCGTACGCGAGCACCGCTGGGCGCGCTACCTGCTCGGATAAGGAGGAGACGACTATGGCAACTATCGGAGACACGAGACAACTCGACACGGTGGATAGACTCGCGATGTACGGCGGGGGCGGTCTCGTCACGCTCGGCATCGTCGTGATGGGACTGATCAACGTCCTCGTAGGCTACGAGAGCCCGCTGTACGTCTACGAACTGACGAGCGGCGGCGAGACGACGACGGGGCAGGTGGTCGCACCCGCGCTCGTACCCGAGGGGGCGACGGTCGTCGCGAGCCCGCTGTTCGGTCCGACGCTGCGGGCGTACGTCGTCGCGCTCGGACTGATCGTCTTCGGGCTGTACGGCGTCTACCGGCTGTTCGACGGCTGAACGACCGACTCGGCCGCGGGCCGGACCGTCGAAACCGACGACGGCACCTGACCGCGGACGGCCGTTTTTCCCGCGCCACCGACGCACCGCTCGGGAGCCGCGCGTCCCCACAGCCGACGGCGGCGAGGGACCGACGGGCGAGCGGACGCGACCCGGTCTACCCGTCGGCGGAGGAGTCGCCGGCCAACAGCGCCTCCACGTCGGCGTGTTCCGACAGCAGGCCGCTCATCCGGTCGACCGTCCGCGCCGACCGGGTTCGGCCGCTCCGGAGCACGGTCTCGGCGCGTTCGACCGCACCGAGCGTGTCCGTCTGGACCAACAGGACGGGGACGCCGTTCTCCTCGGCGGTGCCGAGCACCGACCCCGAGGGACGGACCCCGCCCGTGAGCACGAGGCACCGAACCCCCGCGGCTTCGAGCGCGGCGACGTGGATGTCCGAGCGGTCGCCGCCGGTGATCACCGCGGCGTCTTTCGTCCGCCGGAAGTACCGCAGGGCGGTGTCGCCGCCCATCGCGCCGACGACGAACCGTTCGACGACGCCGTCCGTCGGGACGTCGGTCAGCACCTCCGCGCCGAGTTCGTCCGCGAGCGTCTCGACGCTCACCCCCGCGAGGTCGGTCGCCCGCGGGACGACGCCGACGACCGGGACCCCCCGCCCTTCGAGGAACGGGACGACCGTGTTCTCGACGTAGTCGTACTCGGCGTCGGCGACGCCGTTGAACACGACGCCAGCGAGTCGGTCGCCCACGCGGTCGGCGGCGTCGACGATGGCGTCGACGTCGCGCGGGCCGTCGTAGCCCGCGACGAGGAGCACGTCCGCGTCGAGCATGTCGGCCACCTCGGGGTCGGTCAGCCCGACCACGCCGCCGGTGCCCATGTCGCCTTCGACGACGACGAACTCGTGGTCGGCGGCCTGCGCCTCGAACGCGCGGCGCACCCGTTCGGCGAGGTCCGCGGGGTCCTCCCGGCCCTTCAGCACCTGGTCGACGAACGTCGGCGAGTAGACCACCGGTTCGAGGTCCGCCGGGTCGACGCCCAACTCGAGCAGGTCGGCCGCGAGCGCGGGGTCGGTGTCGAACGTCTTGCCGGCGGTGCTCTCCAGGCGGGTCCCTTTCGGCTTGAGGTAGCCCACCGACCGGCCGCGCTCGCGCGCGAGTCGCGCGAGCGCGAGTGCGACCGCCGTCTTGCCGATACTCTCCTCCGTCGCGGTGACGAGCAGTGGTTTCATAGTTGGGTTGGGTTGACCGTGAGCCTGATGTCGACCGCCTGCGCGCCGTCGGGGAGCGCGACCAGCGGGTTGATGTCGAGTTCCTCTATCGCCGGGAAGTCGGTGACGAGTTGCGAGAGTCGCTGGATCGCCTCGACCACCGCGTCGACGTCCGTCGAGTCGCGCCCGCGCGCGCCGCGCAACAGCGGCGCCGAGTCGATCTCCTCGGTCATCGTCCGCGCCTCCCGTTCGCTGACGGGCGCGACGCGGAACGAGGAGTCTTCGAGGATCTCGACGAAGATGCCGCCGAGTCCGAAGAGGAGGAGCGGCCCGAACTGCGGGTCGCGGTTCATCCCGACGATGGTCTCGACGCCCGCGTCGATGTCGACCGACTCCTGCACCTGGACGCCGAGGACGGTGGCGTCCGACTGGTAGTTGTGCGCGCGCGCGACCAGCGTCTCGAACGTGTCGTACACCTCGTCGTTCGGAACGCCGACGCGGACGCCGCCGATGTCCGACTTGTGGAGGATGTCGGGGCTGACGATCTTCATCACGACCGGGCCGTCGTAGCGCCGGGCGACCGCCTCGGCGTCGGTCGGGTCCGTGAGGATCTCGCCTCTGGGCGTGTCGATGCCGTACGCGTCGAGGAGGTCCATCGCCTCGACGCCGAGGCGGTTGTTCTCGCGGCGCTCGACCGATTCGAGCACCTCCCGGGCGCGCTCGCGGTCGACGTCGAACTCGGCGGGCGCGTCGTACTCGCGTTCGCTGATCGCTCGGTAGCGCGCGAGCGCGTCGAGGCTCCGCACCGCCCGCGCGGGGTCGAAGTAGTTGGGGATGCCGTCGTCGTCGAGCGCGCGCGCGGCCGCCGTCGCGCGCTCGCCGCCCATCAGACACGTCACGAGCGGCTTGTCGTGGGCGGCGTCACACTCGCGGATCACCGCCGCGAGGTCGGCGTAGTCGAACGTCGCGGTGGGACAGGCGATCACCACCGCGCCGCCCACGCCGTCGTCGCGGAGGACGGTGTCGAGCGTGTCGCGGAACCGGTCGACGGTGGCGTCGCCGATCAGGTCGAGCGGGTTGTCCGCGCCCGTCTCGTCGGGGAGCACCGCGCGGAGGTCCGCGCGCGTCGACTCCGCGAACGAGGCGAGCGAGAGGTCGGAGGCGCCGATGGCGTCGGTCGCCATCACGCCCGGCCCGCCCGCGTTCGTGACGACCGCCACGTCGTCGGTGTCGGGCAGCGGCTGGCCCGACAGCACCTGCGCGAAGTCGAACAGTTCCTCGACCGTCTCGACGCGGATGGCGCCCGCCTGGTCCATCCCCGCCTCGTAGGCGCGTTCGCTCCCCGCGATGGCACCGGTGTGCGAGGAGGCCGCCTGCGCGCCCGCGTCGGTCCACCCGGACTTGACGACGACCAGCGGGGTGTTGCCGGTCGTCTCGCGGGCGGTCTCGATGAACGCCCGGCCGTCGGAGACGTCCTCCAAGTAGCCCAACACCACCGAGGTGTCGGGGTCGTCGCCCCAGTGGTCGACGAAGTCCACCTCGTCGAGCACCGTCTTGTTGCCCAGCGAGACGATGTCCTTGAACCCGAGCCCGCGCTCCTCGGCCCAGCTCAGGACCGCCGTGATGAACGCGCCCGACTGGCTCATAAAGGAGATGTCGCCGGGGAGCGCCATCGTCGGCGCGAACGTCGCGTTCAGCCCCGCGGGCGTGCTGAGGACCCCGATGGAGTTCGGTCCAACGAGGTCGAGGTCGTACTCGTCGGCGACCGCCCGCAGGTCGCGCTCGCGGGCGGCGCCCTCGCCGCCGGTCTCGCCGAACCCCGCGGTGATCACCACGACGCTCTCGACGCCGGCCTCGGCGGCCTCGCGGACCGCATCGACCGCCACCGCCGCCGGCACGACGACGACGGCGACGTCGACGGGGTCGGGGACCGACCCCACGTCGGGGTAGCACTCCCGGTCGAGCACCCGGTCGCGGCCGGGGTTGACCGGCACCGCCTCGCCGTCGAAGTCGGCGAGCAGGTTCTCCATGAGGGCGCGGCCGACGGAGTCCGCGCGGTCGGTCGCGCCGACCACGGCGACCCGGTCGGGGTCGAACATCCCGGAGAGCCCGCCGCTCATCGGGCGCTGGGAGTGACGGCGGGCGGCACCCCCACGCGGGGGGACGAGCCGGCCGTCGCGGCCCGCGTCGCTTCCCGTCGCGACCCCTGCGGCCGCGGCAACTCCTCGGCCCCCTCACCGCCCCCGTCGTCGGGGGGGATCGGGTCCTCGCTCGTCTCGTCGCTCGCACGCTTCGGTCGCATGGGTACTGGGTGGTTCGCCCGACGGCGGTTAATACCTCACCCGCGTTCCGACCGGACGGGAACCGCCGCTGGGACGCGTCACCGCGACCCGGTCGGCGGTCGGTCGCCGACCGCGGAACGGCCGGGGAGGCGGCGTTCTCAGCCGTTCGGAACGGACGCCCTCATTTATTATACGAGGGACGAGTACCACGGACGATGGATGGGGAGACGGAGTACGTGTTCGACTGCCCCGCGTGCGGGGAGTCGCTGGAGGTGAACGGTTCGATGCGTGACGCCCTCCTGGAGAAAGGCTGCGTCGTCTGCGGGTCGTCGCTCACCCCCGAAGCGTTCACGAAGACGACGTCGACCGAGTCGACCTGAGCCGCCCGACGGCGGCCGGCCGGCGCCCCGAGCCGTCGGCGCCGGTCGCCGGCTCTCGAAACAGGTATTAAGTAGTCGTCGCGTGCTTGCTAACGCGAACGATGAGTCTAGGCCCGCAAACCGAGCTGTCACGGGAGGAGACCGACGCGTTCCTCGGCGAACGCGAGACGGGTGTCCTCTCGCTCGCGCTCGACAACGAACCGTACGCGGTTCCCGTCTCGTACGGTTACGACGCCGGCGCTCGGAAGTTCTATCTCCGACTGGTCTCGACGCCCGAAAGCGAGAAGCGGCGGTTCCTCGCGTCGACGCCGCAGGCGCGTCTCGTCGTCTACGAGGAGGAGGGCGACGTCTACCGGAGCGTCGTCGTCGTCGGCCGCCTCGAGGAGATAGCCCGCGACGAGTTGACCGTCGAGCACGTCGAACAGTACGGCGAGGCCAAGCGGCCGCTGTTCGAGATCTGGGGGCAGGCGAAGCGGGACCTCGACATCAAGCTCTACCAACTGGTCCCCGAGCAGGTGACCGGGCGGCGGATCGCCGTCGACCGGGGCGACGACGCCCCGAAGTCGTAACGCGGCTCCCGTTTCGGCTCCGCTACCCGGGGGCGGTCTCCGGGCGCGTCGTCCCGCAGTCGCGCGGTATACTCAAGTAGTCACGCCGGCAACCGTCGGTCGATTCATGGCGTCCGGGATCCGAGCCACGGTGGAGTTCGACGACGCCGACGTCTGCCCGCTGGCGGGGCTGTCGGCGGCGGCGGGGACGACCATCGACTCGGTGACGGCCAACGTCTGCCCGACCGACGACGCCGAGAGCGTGACCGAGTTCTCGCTCGACGCCGACCACGACCCCGCTATCGACGTGACGCCCGTGTTCTCGGGGGGGCCGACCCGGCGCTACCGGCTGGTCCACGACGAGGGGGTGACCTGCCCCTGTGAGTGTCTCGGGTCGTCCGGCTGTCCGGTCGCGCGCTACACCGCCCGCGAGGGGTCGCTGACGCTCGTGTTTCACGCCGCCGACTACGACGAACTCCGCGAGGTGGTCGCCGACCTCCGCGAGCGGTTCCCGGGGATGGACATCAAGCGGTTCGTCCGCTCGCCCGGCGCCGACGGGTCGCGCGACGGCGTGTTCGTCGACCGGGGGAAGCTCACCCCACGACAACTGGAGGTGCTGGAGACGGCCTACGAGATGGGCTACTTCGAGCGCCCCCGCCGCGCCAACGCGACCGAGGTGGCCGCCGCGCTCGATATCTCCGCCTCGACGTTCGGTGAACATCTCGCGGCGGCGGAGACGAAACTGCTCGGCGACGTGCTGTGAGCGCCGGGCGGCACGACTGATAAACCCACCCCGATGCTGGGGGCGACCGCTCGTGCCCGCCGAGCGACTACGACCGAGCGTGACCGACCACTCGCCCGCGGTGTCGACAGGTCGACCCGAGCGGTCGCCGACCCCGACCGACGCCGAGAGCACCGACCGTCTCCTCGACGCCCTCGACGACGACGACTGCCGTGCGGTCCTCCGCGCGGTCGGCGACCGAGCGCTGTCGACGAGCGAGATAGCCGACGCCTGCGACCTGCCGCTGTCGACCGCCTACCGGAAGGTCGACGCGCTCACGGAGGCGGGCCTGCTCGACGAACGGACCCGGGTCCGTCGGTCGGGGCGACACGCCAGCGAGTACGTCCGCGCCGCCGAGGCGGTCGTCGCGTCGTTCGACGGCGCCGACGGACTCGACCTGCGGCTCCTCGGAGCGGACGGTGACGACCGCTTCGGCGACGCGCGCGCCGGCGGCCGGGCCGCGCCGGCCGACGACTGAGTAGGGGAAACCGAACGTCGACTGGCCGTCCCGCGTTCTCCTCGCCGGGGCGTGGCTCCGGGACGAACGGCTCGGCGACCCCTGCGAGAGGCCGTTGACGAACCGGAGCGCGACCGGTCCGTCGACGCGGTCGGCGGCGACGCGGCGGGCGTCGCCGACGACGAGGCCGAAACGCGGCAGGTCCGCCACCGGTCCCGGGCCGACCCCGACGCGGGCCGGTGCGCTCGCCCGACGGCGGGCCACCACGCCTAACCCGGTCGCGGGCGACCCGGCGGATGTGACAGACCACCACCTGCAGGACGCCCGCGACGCGGTCGACCGCGCGACCGAGACGGCGGACGGGCCGGTCCGCGAGACGCTCCACTCGGTCCAAGACGCCATCGAGGCGCTCGGCCAGGCGGAGGGGACGGACGAGCCGTCCGACGAGTCGGACGAACTCGACGCGATCCAACAACAGCTCCGCGGCGCCGAAGACGAGGCGGGCGAGGAGACGACCGCCGATATCCGCGAGGCGCGCGACGCGTTCGCCGACTACCGCGAACAGCGCGACACCGAACTCTCCCAGTAGTCCGGTAGCGCGACCGCTCGCGACAGTAGGTCCGTCTCGATCCGTTCGAAGAAGAGGAAGGGGAAGCGCGGTCGACCGAACCGGCCGGTCAGGTCAGTCCTCTCGCCACTTGATGACTTCCTCGGAGCCGCAGTCGGGGCACTCCTCGGGGAGCCCGTCTTCGAGTTCGCCCATCTCGCCGCAGTTCTCACACCGCCACATGATGTACCCCTCGCCGAACTCCTGCCCCGGGTCGTGCTCCTGTTCGGAGCCGTAGAGGTTCTCGTCGTTGGTCTCGGCGGCCTGCGCGCTCTCGTCGTCGGGGACCGACACCTCCGCGTGTCCCTCGTCGTCGACGCTCTCTATCTCCGCGTTGGTGTCGACCTCGAACCCCTCGCTGGTGAGTCCGTCGATGACGCCCAGCCGGTTGCCCTCGTGGTCGTAGACGACGGAGCCAGTCTCGATCGGGATCGGGTCGTCGGACGCGTCCGGGGAGTCACTCATACCTCCGCTTGGTGCGGGACACGATTTACGTTAACGGCCGCACGGTGGTCCGGTCCGCCCGGGTCGACCGCCGCGCTCCATCGCCCCGGTCCGGCCGTCGTCGGCGGACCGACCCAGCGGGTCGGGGACGCGGTCGGCGGCGTCGGCTCACCTGGGCGTGTCGTACGCGTCGAGCGTCAGGTCCGACGGGTCGAGGGTGTAGTAGCGCTCCCAGGCGGGCGCGAGGCTCACGACGCGACAGCCCGCGACCTCCGTCTCGTGGTGTTCGTGGTGGTGACCGACGAGACAGAGGTCGGGGTCGAGCGCGTCGATCAGACCGTCGACGTGCTCACAGCCCGGGTCGTAGCCGTAGTACAGCAGGCCGTGGGGCGCCTCGTGGGTGACGAGCACGTCCACGTCGTCGAGTTCCGCCAACCGTTCGACGTCGTCGCGGACGAAGTGTCGCCGCCGGTCGCCCGCGAGTTCCGACCGCGGCTTGTCGTACTGGGTGGGCGCGTAGTTGCCCGACAGGCCGGCGACGCGCACCCCCTCCACGTCGGCCGCGGTGCTCGCGAGCAGGTGAGCGTTGCAGACGCCGTCGGGCGTCTCGCCCGCCCGGAGCGCGTCGACGGTGTCGTACGCCTCGTTGTTGCCCGCGACGAACCACGTCTCGACGGGGAGGTCGTACCACAGCAGGTCGCCGGCCTGGACCGCGACGTCGGCGTCGGCGGCGTCGTATGCGGCCGACAGCGCCGCGCGCTTGTCCGCCTCGTCGGCGTGTGCGTCCCCGAGTACCAGCATCGGCGGGGGTTGGGTCCCGGCCGGGGTAACCCCTCCGACGGGAGCGGGGATGAGAGGGGCGCCGCCGAGGGCGGGAGCGGTCGGCGTCGGTCGTCGCGCGCCGGCTGCGGGTCGCGACCCGCCCGGTTCCGGTCACGACGCCCCGCCCGCCGTAGAACGTATCCGAACGGCGGCCCCACGTGCGGGTGATGGCTCCCGACAGTCCCGACGCGGACGACGGGCGTACCGACGGCCGGACGCTCCAGTACACCACGGACGCGTGGACCGCCGAGAGCTTCGTCGACGACGCGAACGCGTACGTCGGCCACCCGCCCGAGTCGGAGTCGGAGGGCGACGGCGGACTGCTCCGGGTCGGCTTCCGCGACGACGACGAGGACCTCACCGAGGTGTCCGGCGAGGAGTTCCGCGAGGAGTTCGACGAGAAGGGGTTGGCGCTGGTCCGGTCGCCCGACGGGTCGGGCGTCGAGGGCGACCGGCCGCTCGCGCTGGTCGAACGGTCCGAGGTGAGCGAGGAGGCGGACGCCGACGCGTTCGAAGCGGGCGCCGAACTCGTGGACGTCGACGAGGCGAGGGAGTAGGGATGGACGCCGACTCGTTCGAGGCGGCGTACGAGGACGCCCTCGCCGACGTCCCAGACGAGCAGTTCGACCGCTCGCGGTTCGTCCCCGGCGTCGGTCCCGACGACGCCGACGTGATGCTGGTCGGGGAGGCGCCCGGCGCGGACGAAGTCGAGGCGGGCGAACCGTTCGTCGGCTCCGCCGGCGGCCGACTCGACGCGGCGCTCGACGACGCGGGCGTCGACCGGGCGGACCTGTACGTCACTAACTTGGTCAAGGTCCGCCCGCCGGAGAACCGCGACCCGCATCGCGCCGAGATAGACGCGTGGCTCCCGGTGCTCGACGCGGAGATACGGCGGGTCGACCCGGATCTCGTGGTCCCGTTGGGTTCGTTCGCCACCGAGGAACTGCTCGACGGGGACGCGAAGATATCCGAGGTCCACGGCGAGCGGTTCGAACGCGAGGGGTACGACGTCGTCCCGGCGTACCACCCCGCGGCGACGTTCTACAGCGACGAGGCGAAGGAGGCGTTCGCGGCGGACGTGGAGACGGTCTTCGGACGCGACGAGTAGCGAAGCGGCGAGAGGAGAGAACGGATCGGGGACGGGACGCCGGAGTCGAGCGGGTTACCGGTCGGAGTCGGCGTCGCCGTCGGGGCGGATCAGGTCCTCGTTCTTCCCGCGGGACGCGCCGAACAGCAGGTAGAGGACGACCGCGGCGATGCCCGCGAGCGCGGCCCGCGGCGAGAGCCGGCCCTGCGTGACCTGCGTGTAGAGGCTGGTCTCGGAGACGTGGCCGTCGTAGCTCCCCCGTTCGTCGAGGTCGCCGGTGGGTTCCTCGACGTTGTCGGGGGCGGCCGAACTCGTCGACTCGTCGGTCTTCTGGAGCGGGGTGAACACCGTCTCCATGACCGTGTCGACGAGTCCGGGCGCGTAGTGACCCACCTCCGAGATGGCCTTCGAGGCGCCCCCGACGTACACGTCGCGCTGGGGCGTCTCCGCCGCGTTCAAGATGGCGCGAGCGACCGTCTCGGGCGCGTACAGCGGCGGCGGGAGTCGGGCGTCCTCGTCCATGTGGCTGCGAGCGTGTTCGGGGTACGGCGTGTCTACCGACGCCGGCTTGACCAGCGTCACCGAGACGGGTGCACCCGCCTCCTCCAACTCCATCCGGAGCGCGTCGGTGAACCCCTTGACCGCGTGTTTCGACGCGGAGTAGCTCCCCTGCAGGGGGATCGCGCGGTCGGAGGCCAGACTCCCGAGGTTGACGATCGCACCGCCGCGCGGTTTGAGGCGGTCGGCGGCTTCGAGCGACCCCTGGAGCAGTCCCCAGACGTTGGTGTCGAACTGCTCGCGCATCTCCTCGACGGGCGTCTCCTCCAGTGTCCCGTAGAGGAACGCGCCCGCGACGTTGACCCAGGTGTCGAACCCGCCGTACGCCGCCTCGGCCTCGTCGGCGATCCGGGCAACGTCGTCGGGGTCGCGCACGTCCGCGACGACGTACGTCGCGTCGGCGCCGGCGGCGGTCAACTCGTCGGTCAACTCGCGGAGCGCGTCCTCGCTCCGCGCCGCGAGCACGAGGTTCGCCCCGCGGTCGGCGGCCTCGCGGGCGGTCGCCAGCCCGATGCCGGAGGTGGCGCCCACGATCACGATCGTCTGCCGTTCGACGGGCTTCAACTCGACGCTCACGCGTCGGCGAACTCCTCGACGAGCGTCTCACAGAACACCGGGAGGTCGTCGGGGTTGCGGCTGGTGATCACGCCGTCGTCGACGACCACCGCCTCGTCGACCCACTCGCCGCCCGCGTTCCGGAGGTCGGTCTCTAAGCTGTGAAAGGAGGTCAGGGTCCGGCCGTCGACCGCGTCCGCCTCGACCAGCGTCCACGGGCCGTGACAGATCACGCCGACCGGGCCGTCGTCCGCGAGGTGTTCACGCAGGAGCGAGACGGCGTCGTCGTCGGCGCGGAGTTTGTCCGCGCCCACCGTGCCGCCGGGGACCACCAGCGCGTCGTAGTCGTCGGCGGACGCCGCCGCGAACGTGCGGTCGACCGCGTACGACTCGCTCCACTCCAGGTCGTCGTTTACGGTCCTCGCCTCGCCCTCCTCGATCCCGAGGACGTCCACGTCCGCGCCCGCCTCGGAGACCGCCTCCTTCGACCGCGTGAACTCGACTTCCTCGGTTCCTTCCGGTGCGACGAAGACGCCCACGCTGACCCCGTCGAGGGAGTCGGAACTGGATTCGCTCACGTCCCGGGTAGGGGGAACGAACGGATAAGGAGCGGGCAAGCCGCTGCAAGCGCCGTCGGCCGTTCCGTGAGCCGACGGTCCCGCTCGCTACCCGCCGTTCCGTTTCGCTCGGCCGAACCGGAGTCCGTCGCGTGCCGGCCCAGCGCTGGGGGTCACACCCCGGCAGATTCAGGCTGAACGTTTAGCCGCGCGGAGACGGTACGGTCGCGTGTGGCCGACACACCCGACGTCGAGACGGTCGAGACCGGAGACGAGTACGTCCACGTCCGCTTTCGCGACCCCGACCGGTACGACGAGATCCGGACCCCCGACTGGGCCGACGACCCCGCCGAGTCCGTCTCGGCGGGGAGCGAGGTCCGGACCGGCAGGGTCGAGGGGAGCGACGAGTGGGAGGTCACGAGCGTGCTGATCGACAAACACGTCGGCGAGGAGAAGGCGAGAGAGCAGGCGCGCGAGATAGTCGAGACGATCGAGTCGTCGTGAGGCGCCGTGAGAGGAGTCGCGGGACGCCCCGAGAGCCGTGCGCGGACGAGTGTGCAGGGGTGTGCGTCGCGGCGTCCGGCCGCCCTCGATTACCCTGCCTTCCCGCGGCATCACTCTCGTAGCAGGGCTGTAGCGCCCGCCGGCCGGTCGACTCGTCTACTCGGGGGGTAGATCGCCGCTCCGGAGCGTCGGACGGCGCCACGGGTACGTATCGTCCAGCGAGGGGGGTCCCGGTGGGGACCCGTTTCTGCCCGCGCCGACCGGAGCGGACGCACCGAACCGACGAGCGGGGGCCGCCGAGCCGACGAGGCGACCGACGGAGTACGGGGTCGCCCGGGCGCGTCGGAACGCCCGTGACAGGGCCGGACGCGGCCGTCAGCGGAGCCGGATCCCTTACCCGTCCGGGCCGCCAACACGGTGTATGGAAACACCCCAGGCCCTCCGAGCGGTCGATCAGGGGGAGATCCCGGTCCGGAAGTACGAGTACGACGACGGGACCGTCATCGTCGCCGACTTCGGCGGCGTCGGCGACGACCCGTCGGTCGACGTCGTCGGCCGCACCGCCATCGTCGTCGGCGACGACGAACAGGTGGAGTTCGGCGTCCCCCCCGAGGCGACCGACGTCTCGATGAACGGCGGCGTGCTCACCATCGACGCCCGATAGCCGGCGGCACGACCGACGGTCCGAACCGAATCGTGGAACCGCGCCGTTCTTCGCGTTGCACCCGACCAGCGGTGCGACCGGGCGGCGTCAGCTACGCCCGGCCCGTCGGGTCCCGCGGGACCCGGGCGGTGTCCGAGGACCGTAGCGATACCGCCTGAGGAGTCGGTGGTTCGACCGGGAGGGAGACGCGACGGCCGTCGCTCCGGTCCCCGGAGCACCCCGTGCTCGTCGGAGGCGACGAGCGGGAACGAGGGGAGACGAGCGGCGACGACACGGTCGAGTCCACCCGCTCGGACTCGCCCGGGGACGCGAAGTAGCCCGAACAGCAGGAGTGTTCGAAGTGTCTAGGATACCCTGGATAGTGCAAATAGCCAAAATAGTTCGAATAGATGAGGCAGTCCGAATCGACACCGACCGGGTCGGCGTCGGCTCAGTCGGCCACGAGCAGGATCTTCCCCACGAACTCGCCCTCCTCGGCCGTCCGGTGCGCCTCGGCGACGTCGGCGAAGTCGAACCGCTCGGCGACGTGCGGTTCGACCGCGCCGTCGTCGACCAGCGACGCTATCTCGTCGAGTTCGTCGCCGACCCGCTCTTGGCGGTCGCCGAGCAGGACCGGCAGGATGACGAGCACGACCCCGAGTTCGAGCGAGTTGGCGTGCATCGGCGAGAGGTCCTGCGTCGAACTCGACTCGGTGGTGAGCACCGTCCCGTACGGTCGGACCGCCGCGAACGCGGTTTCGAGGTGGTCGTCGCCCACCGGGTCGAACACGGCGTCGAACCCGTCGCCGTCGGCGTACTCGTCGACGTACGACTCGACGTCGGTGTCGGTGTAGTCGACCGTCGCGTCGGCGCCGAGGTCGGCCGCGAACCGCCGCTTCTCCTCGGTGGCGCCGGTGGCGGTCACCCGGGCGCCGAAGTGGTCGGCGAGTTGGACGCCGACGTGGCCGACGCCGCCGCTCGCGCCGTAGACGATCACGCCGTCGTCCTCGCCGACGGTCGTCTTGTCGGCGAGCATCTCCCACGCGGTCAGCGCGACCACGGGGAGCGCGGCGGCGTCTTCGAGCGGGAGCGACTCGGGCGCGTGCGCGAACGTCCCCGCGTGGCCGACGACGTACTCCGCGAGCGCACCCTGCCGTCCCGCGCCGCCGGGCATCCCGTACACCTCGTCGCCCGCCTCGAACGCGTCGACGTCGTCGCCGACCGCGTCGACGACGCCCGACACGTCACAGCCGAGCCTGGCGGGCAGTTCGGGCGCGAAGTCGGGCAGGTCGCCCCGGCGGATCTTGTAGTCGACCGGATTGACGCTCGACGCCGCCACGTCGACGCGCACCTCCTCCGGTCCCGGGTCGGGCACCTCGACGCTCGTCCGCTCGAAGACGTTCGGGTCGCCGTACTCCTCGATCACGTAGGCGGTCATCTCCGTAGACACGCCCGGTGGTCGGGGCGCGAGCGGGGAATATCCCGCGCTGTCGGAGACATGCGATCCGGCTGGCTCGTCGACCCGGGGCGCTCACTCCTCGTCGGCGCCGCGCCCGGCCCGCCGGAGACGGACGACGAACACCGCCCCGCGGGGGTCGTTGTCCTCGATCCGGACGCTGCCGCCGTACTCGGAGACGAGCGTGTGGACCAAGTAGAGGCCGACGCCCGTACCCGAACTGTCGATGCCCTTCTCGTTCTTCCCGAACACCTCCATCTTGCGGTCGTCGGGGACGCCCGGCCCGTTGTCGGCGACCCGGACCGTCACCCGGTCGCCGTCGAGTCCGACGTCGACGACGACCAGGGGGTCGTCGGCGTCGTTGTGTTGGACCGCGTTGTTCAGCAGGTTGCGGAACACCGAGCCGAGCATCCCGTTGGCCGTCACATCCACGTCCGGCACCTCCCCGCACCGGAACTCCGCCTCGGGGAACGACTCCCGCCGGAGTTCGAGTTCGGTCTCGAGGTGCTCCGGATGATCCTGACCGAGGCGACGCTGATGGGCGCGCTCGGCGGCGTCGTCGGCGCGCTGCTGTTGCTCGCGGCGGGGCTGGTGATCTTCGACACGCTCACCGGGACCCCGCTCGCGGCGCTCGACTGGAGCAGCGCCCGGTATCCGGTGTACGGGTTCGGCTTCGCCGTGGTCGCGAGCGTGCTGAGCGGGATCTACCCCGCCTGGAAGGCAGCCAACGACCGCCCGGTCGACGCGCTCCGGAGCTAGCGATGACGGGACGCGCCGTCGTCCGCACGCCGCCCGCCCCGTCCGCCGTCCCCACGCCGTCCACCCCGTCGGCTCCGGCCGACGCCGCCAGGCGCTCGGGGGCGACCGGAGGGACCGATGCGTAGTCTACGGAGCGTCCGCGACGACGCGGCGCTCGGCCAGACGGTCCCGCTAGTCGCCGCCGCCGCGGCCGCCGCGGTGGTGGTGACGTACCTCGTCTCCGCGTACGTGTTCCCGGGGAGGGGCCGGGCGAGCCGAGGGGTCGACCCGTTCGGTCCCGTCCGCGGGCGCTACCGACCGCCCCGCTCGACCCCTCGGGCCGGGGCGGTCACCACGTCAGCCCCTCGTAGGTGAGTCCCTCGCGCCGGTCGACGACACGCCGGCCCTCGATCACCACCGGCTCCTGCATCGCGTCGAACTCCTCGTCGAGGGCGGCGAACTCGTCCCAGTCCGTGACGACGAGCGCCGCCGCGGCGCCGTCGAGCGCCGCCGCGGCCGAGGGGGCGTACTCGATGTCGGGGAAGTGCGCGCGCATGTTCTCGGTCGCGACGGGGTCGTACGCCGCGACCGTCGCCCCCCGCTCGCGGAGCCCCTCGACGACGGGGATCGCCCGGGAGTTCCGCACGTCGTCGGTTCCGGGCTTGAACGCGAGTCCCAGCACCGCGACCCGTTCGCCGTCGACGTCGGCGTGGTCGTCGAGGAGACCGAGCAGGCGCCGGGGCTGCCGGTCGTTCACCTCGGTCGCGGCGTCGAGCATCGTCGGTTCGTACCCCCGGTCGCGCGCCGCCGCCCGGATCGCCGCGGTGTCCTTGGGGAAACACGACCCGCCCCAGCCCACCCCGCTGTCGAGGAACCGCTCGCCGATGCGGTCGTCGAGACCGATCGCGTCCGCCACCTCGTAGGTGTCGACGCCGTACTCCTTACAGACGTTCCCGATGTCGTTGATCAGCGACAGCTTCGCGGCGAGGAAGCCGTTGTTGGCGTACTTGATCATCTCCGCCGTCCGGGTGTTCGTCTCGACGACGGGCGCGTCCGCGTTCGAGACGAGCGGGTCGAACACGTCGCGCATGTCGCCGAGCGCGCGGTCGTCGTCCGCGCCGAGGACCACCTTGTCGGGGTCGAGGAAGTCGCCGACCGCCGTCCCCTCCCGGAGGAACTCCGGGTTCATCCCGACGCCGAACGTCTCGCCCGCGGTCCCGCCGGTCGCCTCCGTCAGGATCGGCGTGATCACGTCCTCGGTCGACCCGGGGACGACCGTGCTCTTGACGACGACGGTGTGCCAGTCGGCGTTCGCGGCGAGCGTGTCGCCGAGTTGGGTCGCCCCCGCCTCCATGATCGAGAGGTCGATGCTCCCGTCGTCGTTCTGGGGGGTGGGGAGACAGAGGAACGTCACCTCGGTGTCGAGGACCGCCTCGTACTCCGTCGTCGCGCGCAGTCGGCCCGTTCCCCCCTCGCCCGCGTGTTCCGCGACGAGGTCGGGGAGTCGGTCCTCGTGGATCGGGACCTCCCCGGCGTTGATCGTCTCGACGACGTCCTCGTCGACGTCGACGTTCACGACCTCGTGGCCGAGTTCGGCGAAACAGGCCGCGATGGTCGTTCCGACGTAGCCGCTGCCGATGACGGAGATGCGCATCCGTTGGGGCGTTCGGGAATGTCGCATAAGAAGGGTCTGGTCACCGCGACGGGACCACGGCGGGGGAGCGGCCCGGTCGGCCCGGACAGCCCAGACAGCCCGGACGGCCCGAACGGTCGGTCACCGGCCGACGCGGCGAGCGCTATGGTCCCGAGCGACCCGTCGGTCCCCGGTCAGAACTCCCCGTTGACGATGGCCGAGACCCGATCGCGGTCGAACAGCGGTTCGTCGCCGAACGCGTCGGGGTAGAGTTCCCGTGCGGCGTGTTCGAGTTGAAAGAGGTGAATGATCGGTCCCTGGTAGGTCAGCCCGCCGTAGATCACGCGGTCCTCTCGGACGGCGGTGAGTTCGCTCGCCACCTCGTGGTCCTCCAGGTGCGAGACGACGTTCTCCTGGAAGTACTCCTCGGAGGTCTCGCCTTGGATCCTGACGACGATGGCGTCGGGGTCGATATCCAGGAGCGTCTCGAAGTCGACCGTCCCGCCGCCGGCCTGCGCGTCGGTGATACCGTTCCGTGCGAGCGCGTCACCCACCCCGAGGTCGCGCCACTGCTTCGACTGACCGCCCTCGCCGACGAGGTAGGGGTAGAACGTCTCGGGCGGGATCTCCGCGGGGTAGAGGACCGCGATGTCGGGTCTCTCCGCCGGGAGCGCCTCCTCGACGGTCGCGAGCACCTCGTCGTGGTACGACGCGAACGCCTCGTAGCGCTCGCGCTCCCGAAACACCTCCGCGACCTTCTCGAACGCCTCGTACAGCGAGTAGTAGCGGTAGTCGTGCCAGTCGTACACGCGCGTGAATATCGTGTTGCCGACGAAGGGGGCGACGTTCCCGCGGATCTCGTCGACGTCGGACTCGCTCCACCCCAGCCGGTTCACCACGAAGTTGGGGTCGATCAGGTGGACGTCCGCGTCGAGTTCGTAGAACACCTCCTTGCCGGTGCCGTCCTGCCAGAGCTGAGTCAACTCGCTCGCGTCGACCGAGACGCCCGACAGTTCCTCGTAGTGGTGGGTGCCGTAGCGGGCGCGGACGCCGATCGCCGACAGCCCGTCCGCCTGTCCGAGCGCGACCCCCATGTCCGCGTAGTCCGCCGTGTACGGGACCCACGTCTCGGGGACCGCGTCGAACTCGACGGTGCCCACCGGTTCCATCGTCACCGAGTAGCGCCCGCCGTCCGCGTCCGTGGCGGACTCCTCGGTCCCGGTTTCGGTTCCGGTTCCGGTCTCGGTTCCGGTCGCCGGCGCGGGTTCGGTCGTCCCGGTCGGCGCGTCGGTCGACCCGCCCTCGCTCGTTTCGACCGTCGATCCGCCGCCGTCGCCGGCGCAGCCAGCGAGGAGTCCGCCGATACCGACGCCGGCTCCCGCTTTCAGGAACCGACGCCGCGTCGCGTCGTCGCTCGGTCGTCGCGTCATGTTTTCGGCTAGCCTAAACACGGCAAGTACGTTTCGATCCGACGCCGCGCCGCGCCCCGGTGTCGACCGACACGGCGCGTCTCGACGGTCGTTCGGGACGAATACGGTCGTCTCACGCCGCTCGACCGAAACGGATATACTGGTTTAGGAACCCCTAAACGACGTGCCAGACGACAACGTTCGAGACCGCGGGACGACGCGGCGCGAGTACCTGAAGTACGGCGGTGCGGTCGCAGGCGGCGGGTTCCTCGCGGGCTGTTCGAGCGGCGGCGGCGGATCGACGACCGGCGCGGAGTCGACCACCGCGGACGCGACGGGGACCGATGCGGCCGAGACGACCGCGGACGCGACGGGGACCGACGCGGAGTCGACCGCCGAGACGGCCGCGGGCGACAGCTACACCGTGTCGATGTCGCCGGTCGGCGAGGTGGAGTTCCCCGCCGTCCCGGAGAACGTGATGGTGTACAGCCAGCTGTACGCCGACATGGCGGTGGCGTACGGCGCGGGCGACGCGGTCAACTCGATCGGGTTCAGCGCCGACGCCGCGGGGGCGCTGACCGCCTACTACGCGAAACTCGACGGCGTCGAGTTCGACCGCGAGGGGCTCGCGCAACTCAACAGCGGCGGGTCGGGGAACATCCAGGTGTCGAAGGAACTGCTGTACGAACTCGACTCGGACCTCCACCTGATGGACCCCGCGCTGATGCTGTCGTTCGACGGCTGGGAGATGGCCGACATCGAGGAGGTCCGCGAGAACGTCGCGCCGTGGTTCGGCAACGTCTACAGCCGGCGGAACACCGAACCGCCCGAGCCGTACCGCGACGACTACGAGTACTACACGCTCTGGGAGATCGCGGACAAGGTGTCGCAGGTGTTCCAACAGCGGTCGCGCTACGAGGAACTCGCGTCGATCCACGACGGGATGCTCTCTGAGATCGAGTCGAACCTGCCGGCGGAGGAGGAGCGGCCCGCGGTGGGTTCGGTGCTGTACATGAGCGAGACGTTCTACCCCTCGAAGATCAACACCGAGGGGTTCGCCACCGCGCACGTCCGGCCGCTCGGCGCGAACGACGCGTTCGTCGGCGAGGACGTGACCTACGAGACGTCGTACGACTTCGAGACGCTCCTGGAGATCGACCCGGACGTGATCCTCCACCGCTACGGCGTCGGCGACTACTACGACGTGAGCGCGATCCGCGAGGAGATCGCGGACCACCCCGTCGGCGGCCAGTTGTCCGCCATCGAGAACGACCGCTTTTACGCCTCGGCCGACCCGGTGCAGGGGCCGCTGATGAACCTGTTCCAGTTGGAGATGACCGCCAAACAGCTCTACCCCGAGCAGTTCGGCGAGTGGCCCGAGTACGACGGCGGAGCGTACCCCGAGATTCCCGAGGGAGAGCGACTGTTCGACCGCTCGCGCGTCGCGTCGATCGTGAACGGGGAGGCCTGACGAGTCGACTCCCGGCCGCTGTTTTAGGCTGGCCAAAAGATCGGAACCCCTATTAATAATTAGGCGGGCCTAAACCGCATGGTACGAGACGACGAAGCGCGACCGGGGCACACCCGACGCGACTGGATGAAGTACGGCGGCGCGCTCGTCGCCGGCGGCCTGCTCACCGGCTGTACGGGCGGCGACTCCGAGTCCACGCCCACCGGGGCGGCGGCGGAGGCGACCACCGGCGAACCGGTTACGGCGACGCCCGCCGACGCGGCCGCGGAGACCACGGCGGAGTCGACCGAGAGCGGTTCCTACGAGGCGTGTCTCTCGCCCGCCGGCTGCGTCGAGTTCGCGGAGCCGCCGGGGAGCGTGCTCACGATCCTCCCCCACCACGCGGACATGGCGACCGCGGCCGGCCACGGAGATGCAGTCGACGCGATGCTGTACAACCCCGGCTACAACGGGACGATCTGGAGCAAGTTCCTCGAACGCCTCCCCGGCGTCTCCGTCGAGTGGGCCGACCTCCCCGGGGAGTGGAACCCGAGCAAGGAGTTCCTCTACGAACTCGACGCCGACCTCCACCTTGACGACCCCGCGTACATGACGACGATGGACGCCTGGACCGCCGGCGACATCACGGAGGTCACCGAGAACGTCGGCCCGTGGTTCGGCAACACCTTCAGCAACGCCAACAAGCAGCCGCCGGGCGAGTGGGCGGAGGGGTACGAGTACTACACGCTGTGGGAGATATTCGAGCGGGTCGCGCAGGTGTTCCGAGCCGAGGAGCGGTACACGGCACTCAAGCGCGTCCACGACGAGATGCTCTCGACGGTCGAGTCGAACCTCCCGTCCGAGGACGAGCGGCCATCGGTCGCTATGATCATCCTCTCGCAGGCGGAGGACAGCATGTGGGTGTACGCGCTCAACGGTCCGGGATTCCTAACCGCTCACACCCGGCCGCTGGGTGCGACCGACGTGTTCGCCGACGTCGAGACCGAGTCGACGGTCGGATACGAGGGACTCCTGGAGGCCGACCCCGACGTGATCCTGTGTCTCGCGGGGATGTCAGACCAACGCCACGTCTCGAAGACCCGCGAGCGGTTCGAGGACGACCCGACGGCGCAGTCGGTGTCGGCAGTGGAGGACGAACGGATCTACACCCAGGGCGGGCGGAACCAGGGCCCGCTGATGAACCTGTTCCAGACCGAGATGGCGGCGAAACAGCTCTACCCCGAACAGTTCGGCGAGTGGCCCACCTACACCGAGGGACCGTACCCCGAGATCCCCCCGGAGGAACAGTTGTTCGACCGCGAACGGGTCGCGGACATCGTGACCGGAGCGACCTAACTATGAACGACGACACCACCCGGCGCGAGTACGTGAAGTACGGCGGGGCGGTGGTCGGAGCCGGCATCCTCGCGGGCTGTTCGGGCGACGGCGGGGAGTCGACGACGGGGTCGGACGCGACCGAGTCGGCCGACCCGACCGATCCGGCGACCGAGTCGGCGACGGCGCCCGCGACCGACACGCCCGACGGCGGTGACGACGGGACCGGGGAGGAGTCGTACGCGGTGACGATGTCGCCCGTCGGCACCGTCGAGTTCGACGCGGTGCCGACGAACTTCCTGACGTACTACCCGCTATCGGCGGGAACCGCCGTCGCGCTGGGTCACGGCGACTCCATCAACGCCATCGGGTACGACAAACAGCTGTTCGGCGACACGGTCGACTACTACTACGACAGCCTCGACGGCGTCTCGTTCGACTGGGAGGGGCTCGGCCGCGTCACGCCGAGCGGCGACCCCGGGTCGCTCGACGCGGAACTGTTCTACGAACTCGACAGCGACGTTCACTTCCTCGACCCGTGTCTCCTCCGGAGCAGTTCGTTCGGGTGGAGCGAGAGCGAAATCGACGCGCTGGCCGAGGACATCGGCCCGTGGTTCGGCAACTACTACAGCCGGACCGACGCTCGGCCGCCGGAGCCGTGCCGCGACGACTACGAGTACTACTCACTGTGGGAGTACATCGGCAAGATCGCCGCCGTGCTCCGGGAGGGGGAGCGGTACCGGGCGTTCAGGTCGCTACACGGGGAGGTCATCGGGCGGATCGAGTCGGCGCTGCCGCCCGAGTCTGAGCGACCGACGGTCGCGGTCGTCGCCTACAGCGGCGGGACGTTCTGGCCGTACGACTTCACGGGTGACGGCTACCTCTGGGCGCACGTCCGCCCGTTCGGGGTGACGAACGCGTTCACGACCACCGATGTCGCTCCCGGCGCGGACGGCTCGTACGACTACGAGGCGCTGGTGGAGGCGGAGCCGGACATCGTCTTGCGCTACTGGGGGACCGCGCTCGGCGACTCGTTCCTCGACAACCGCGCGGAGGTGCTCGGAGACGCGCTCGCGTCCGAGGTGCCCGCGTTCCGGAACGGGCGGTACTACGCGTCGGGCAACGGGATGCAGGGGCCGGTCACGAACCTCTATCAACTGGAGATGACCGCGAAGCAACTGTTCCCCGAGCGGTTCGGCGAGTGGCCCGGCTACGGGGACGGCGAGTCGTACCCCGCGATCCCCGAAGGCGAGCGGCTGTTCGACCGCGAGCGGGTCGTGAGCATCGTGAACGGGGATCTCTGACGGGACACCGCCGGCGGCTCCCCCCGCGGCGAGCCGGGGAGATAGGAACCACTATCACGGATTAGGCGAGCCTAAGAATCGTGCCATCGAACGACACCGACGAGCAGGACGCGACGCGGCGCGAGTACGTGAAGTACGGCGGGGCGGTGGTCGGAGCCGGCATCCTCGCGGGCTGTGCGGGCACCGACTCGCAGTCCACGACCGAGTCGACGCCCGCCGAGACGGCAACCGGGACCGGGACGGCAGTGACCGCCAGTCCGACCGAGACGGCGTCAACGGCCGCCGCGATGGACCCCGTCGGCGAGGTGTCGTTCGAGACGGCGCCGGAGTCGTGGGTCGGCGGGTTCGGGTTCACCGCGGACGTGTTGACCGCACTCGGCCACGCCGACGGCGTCGCGGGCATGCTCGGCCCGTCGTACTGGTTCCAGGGCTTTTACGACCGGATCGGCGTCTCGGCGCCGTCCCCCGACGAGGTGACGAAGGTCACGAGCGAGGACTGGTCGATCCTCGCCGAGGAACTGTACGAACTCGACCCCGACGTGGTGGGGGTCGACCCGAACGTGTTCCTCTATTACGGGCTCTCCACCGAGGAACTCGGGCGACTGACCGACGAGGTCGCTCCGTTCTTCGGCAACGCCAGCCGTCGCACGCGCGTCGAGGGGTGGCCCGACTGGCCCGACGGGGCGTACGACTACTACGACATCCCATCGTTCATCCGCCGGTACGGGCGGGCGTTCGGCGAGACCGAACGGGCAGCGGCGCTCGTCGACACGTACGAACCGGCGCTGGCCGACATCACCTCGCGGGCGCCCACGGGGTCGGACCGACCCACGGTCGGCCTGCTGAACGGCCGCTACAACCCCCAGAACCGCGACGGGTTCGTCGTCTACGACCCGGCGTCCGAGATCGACAGGACGTACGGGAAGAAACAGTACCGCGACCTGAACGTCCGCGACGCGTTCGCGGGCGTATACGACGGCCAGTCGAGCGTCACCGTCGGCTACGAAGCGCTGCTCGAACACGACCCCGACGTGATCGTCTTCCACCTCGGCGTCTCCCACCGCGACCTCGGCGGGGAGAACTACGTCCAGCCGACGGTCGACCTCCTGTACGACAACTCGGTCACGAGCCAGGTCACCGCCGTCGAGGAGGACGCGCTCTACGTCGGCGGAACGCCGTACCAGGGACCGATCGTCAACCTCTTCCAGACCGAGATGACCGCCAAACAGCTCTACCCCGACGAGTTCGGCGCGTGGCCGGGGTTCTCGGCGGGGGAGTCGTACCCGGATATCCCCGCCGACGAACGGCTGTTCGACCGCGAGCGACTGGCCGCCATCGTCGCCGGCGACCGCTGACCGGCCGCCCGAACGGCGGAGAGTGACCGAGGCGGCATCAGCGATGGAAAACCCACACGTTCGATTTAGGACAGCCGAAAATGGGAAGTCCTATTAACGATTAGGCGAGCCTAACAGTCATGACACCGGACGACACCGACGAAGACCATCCGACGGACGGCGGGGACGGGGCGGGCGGCGGTCCCGCCGCGCGCACCGCCCGCACGGGGAGGGGAGACGCGGGCACCGACACCGGCGACGGGGCGCTCTGACGGTGAGCGACCGAGGGCGGGGGGGACCGACCGACGGCGACGCCGGACAGGGGGCCGGGTCCGGATCCGAGGCGACCGACTACGACCGCGACGTGGTCGTCGTCGGCGGGGGACCGGCGGGCTGTTCGGCGGGCGTGTTCACCGCCAGGGACGGGCTCGACACCGTCGTCTTCGACCGGGGACGCTCGTCGATCCAGCGGTGTGCGTACCTGGAGAACTACCTCGGCTTCCCCGGCGGGGTCGACATCGAGACGCTGTACGGCCTGATGCACGACCACGCCGAGGCGGCGGGCTGTGACGTGGTCGCGGACGTGGTCGAGTCGGTCGAGCGCGCCGACGAGGGGGGACCGGGAGGGTTCGTCGTCCACCTCGGGGAGGGCGACCCCGTCACGGCGCGGCGCGTCGTGGCCGCGACCCGCTACGACGGCGAGTACATGCGCGGACTCGACGACGACGACGCGATGTTCGAGACGCACGACCACGGCGACGAGACCCACGAACAGTTCGACACGGCGTACGCCGACGACGACGGCACGACGCCGGTCGAGGGGCTGTACGTCGCCTCGCCGTCGGCGGAGGCGAACCGACAGGCGGTCATGGCCGCCGGTCGGGGCGCGCGCGTCGCGGTGACGCTGGTCGAGGCGGTCCGCCGCGAGCGGGGGTACCCCGAGGCGCTGGCGAACCACTACGACTGGCGACGGCGGGAGGCGGAGCTGTCGGGCGAGTGGGCCGACCGCGACCGCTGGCGGGAGTACGTCGACGGGCGGATCCCCGACGACGCGGACCTCGACGACGACCGCCGGGTCGAACTGCGCGAGCGGGCGATCGACCGCCGGTTCGACCAGTACCTCGACGACGACGAGGTCGACCGCCGGACCCGAGCGGGCCACGAGCGGCTGCTCGAACACGTCGACGACGACGCGATCGTGGCGGCCGCCCGCGAGATCGAAGCCGAACGCGGGACGACGCCCGCGGAGTCGGCCGGGGGAGGTGAGTGAGCCGTGGCGAGCGAGTCGGTGTCGCCCGGGTCGGCCGCCGAGGACGGCCGCGACTGGCTCTGGTGGCTCGACGGGAAACTCGCGGGCGTCTGTGTCGCGAGCCTCCTGGTCGTGGTCGCCGGCGGGCTCGTCCAGGTGAGCTTCGGCGCGTACACGATGTCGATCGTCGAGGCGTGGCAGGCGGTGTTCAACCCCGACGTGCTGTTCAACGCCGACGCGTGGCGGGCGTTCCTGCTGGGGGGCGAGGTACCCGAGATGAACCGGCGGAGTCTCATCGTCTGGAACATCCGCCTGCCGCGGGTGTTCGTCGCGGCGCTCGTCGGGATGAACCTCGCAGTCTCGGGCGCCATCTTCCAAGCGATCACGCGGAACGAACTCGCGAGCCCGTTCATCCTCGGCGTCTCGTCGGGCGCGGGGTTGATGATCCTGCTCGTCCTCGTGGTGTTCTCGGGGGTGACGCTGGTGATCCCGTACGTCTTCGGCACGCTCGTGCTCGGGGTGTCGTCGCTGTTGCCGGTGATCGCCTCGCTCGGCGGCATCGGCGCGTTCCTGATCGTCTACGTGATCGCGTGGAAGAACGGCACCTCCCCGATCCGGCTGGTGCTCGCGGGCGTCATCGTGGGCACCGTCTTCCAGTCGCTCCAGACGGGGCTGTTCTTCTTCGCCGACGACCTGGGCGTGGTCCAGTCGGCCATCGCGTGGACCACCGGGTCGCTGACCGGCACCGACTGGGAGCAGGTCCGGATGGCGGCGCCGTGGACGGTGCTGGCGATGGTGCTCGCGCTGGTGAGCGCCCGGCAGTTGAACGTGCTCCTGCTCGGCGAGAGCACCGCGAAGGCGCTCGGCATGTCGGTCGAGAAGGTCCGGTTCGCGCTGTCGGGCGTGGCGGTGCTCGCGGCGGCCGCGAGCATCGCCGTCGCAGGCATCGTGGGCTTCGTCGGCCTGATCGTCCCGCACATGGTCCGGAACGTCGTCGGGAGCGACTACAAGAAACTCGTCGTCGGCTGCGCGTTCACCGGTCCGGCGCTGATGGTCGCGGCCGACGTCGGCGCGCGGCTGGCGTTGAACCCCGTCCAGATACCCGTCGGCATCGTGACCGGACTCGTCGGCGGGCCGTACTTCCTGTACCTGATGCGGAAACAGCAGACCATGGGTGAGATCTGATGAACGACGACTACGTCACCGAGAACTGGAACGAGACCGAGACCGAACGCGAACCCGAGACGCGGACCGACGGCGGCGAGTCGGTGGCTGTCGCCCCCGAGACCCGCCAGCGGAGCGGGGAGTCCCCCGGCGGCCCGGACGGACCCGGCCGCTCGGGCGAGTCCGAACGGTCGGGGTGCGAGTTCGCGGGCGAGGAGTTGGTGATCGGCTACTCCTCGGGCGAGGAGCCGGTGATCGACGGCGAGACCCTCCGGGTCGAACCCGGCGAGGTGACCGCGCTCGTGGGACCGAACGGCAGCGGGAAGAGCACCCTCCTGAAGGGGCTGGCCGACCAACTCTCGATCCGGAACGGCCGGGTCCTCCTCGACGGGGACGACGTCTACTCGCTTTCGGCCAAGGAACTCGCGAAACGGCTGGGCCTGCTCTCACAGGAGAACGTCTCGCCGAACAGCATCCCGGTCGAGAAACTCGTCGAACACGGCCGGTACCCCCACCGCGGGTTCTTCGACTCGCTGACCGACGAGGACCGCGAGGCGATCGACCGCGCCATCTCGCTGGCGGGCGTCGACCACCTCCGCGACCGCGAGGTGGGTAGCCTCAGCGGCGGACAGAAGCAGTTGGTGTGGATCGCGATGGTGCTCGCCCAGGAGACGGACGTCCTCCTGCTCGACGAGCCGACGACGTTCCTCGACCTCCACCACCAACTCGAAGTGATGGAGATCGTCGAGACGCTGCGCGACGAGAGCGACATCACCGTGGTGGTCGTCCTCCACGACATCGACCAGGCGGCGCGGTACGCCGACCACATGGTCGCGCTCAAGGACGGCTCGATCCGCGCACAGGGCGCGCCCGACGAGATCGTCACCGAGGAACTGCTCGCCGACGTCTTCGAGATCGAGGCGGTCGTCGAACCCACCGCGTACGGCCCGCAGATCACGCCGCTCCACCCCCTCCACGACGAGCACAGCCACGGGTCGGACACCCCCCGCCCGGGCGACGGCTCGTAACCTCACACCCGCACCCCGCCCGGCCGCGACCCGACCGAACAGCTTCCGCCGCCCACTCGCACAGCCGCTCGACCCCGCACCGTACCCGACCGGAGGAACTATGTTGTTTTAGGTGTGCCTAAAACACATGCGTACCGACACGGACGAGAACGCGACGGTCGACCGGGGCGCCCGCGTGGCGTCACGTCGACCGTCCCGGCCGACCGGCGTCGGCCCGGCGGCCGGTCGACCCCGGGAGGAGGGGAGGTAGCGAGGGATGGTGGGGACCACGCTCACCGAGATCCGCGAGCACATCGAGTCGCTCGCCAGCGACGACGGGTCGTTCTACCTCGTCTGCGGGCGGACGGGCGAGCGACCGGTCCCCGCGGCGGGCGAGCGGTTCGACGGGCGCGCGACTGCGCGGGCGGCGCTGCGGGCGACCGAGCAGTACCGGACCGCGCTCCGGCGGTACGACCCACAGCTCCCCTACTACGACCTGATCGTCTGCGAGGACACGCGGCCGGCCGCGACGGCGGTCCCGCCGGACGCGAGGTCCGAGCGGGAGGCGGCACCGGCGACGGGGTCGGACGCCGGAGCGGCCGCGGAGTCGGGGACGGAGCCGTCGGCCGACCCGGAGCGGCGGCGGCTGGTCGAGTTCTGCCACCGCGTCGCGGCGGCGGTGTTCGAGACGCTGTCGGACGCGGAGTACGACGGGGTCGAGACCGCCGTCATGGACGCGTACTTCGAGTTGGCGGAGACGCTGGCCGACCCGGACGACCTCTGTCTCTGCCTGCTGGAGTGTACGGCGGCGGAACTCGACGCGCGGCTCACCCCCGCCGAGCAGGCCGACGTGCTCTCGCGTGCGGTCACCCGACTGACGCCGGTCGAACCCGCCGACGACCCGGTTTCGGCGACGTTCGACCGCCTCCAGCGGCTGGGACTGGTCGGGGAGTACAGCCGCTCGCCCGCCGCGGTCGATATCGACGCCGGGGTGCGGACGGTCGTGGTCCACCTCTCCGAGTACGCGCTCTCGCCGCGCGAGGGCCGGCTGCCGGTGCTCCCGGTCGCGTTCGACCTCTACCGCCAGCGGCGCGACCCGCCCTCGCGGTTCCGCGTCTCCCGGGTCGGCGACGGCTGGCGCGTCGTGTTGACGTTCGCGGACGGGGAGCGCGCCCCCGACGGGCTGGCGAGCGTCCCGATCCGGTCGGAGGGGTGACGGTGGGGGTCGAGACGCACGTCGACCGCGCGCGCGATCGGGTCCGTACGGAGGTGGACGCGCTCGACGCCAAGTCCGCGGCGTTCGAGACGTTCCTCGCCCGCGTGAAACGCCTCCCGCCGGAGCCGACCCCGCGGTCGTCGGCGGTGGCGGCGACCGGCGGGACCGACGCCCGCTTGCGCGCCGACGGGGCGACCGACGAGGGGTGTCGGGCGGTCCGGACCGCGTTCGACGAGACGGTCCGCTCGCACAGCGTCGCGGACGTCGAGACGCCGGAGCCGCTGTTGGAGACCGTCCGCAGCGAGTTCACCGACTCGATCGCACTCGCGCTCGCGCCGACGACCGACACGTCGTTCTCCGCGGGAGTCAAGCGCGCGGTCGTCGCCGAGACCGAGACGCGACGGCGCGAGACGGCGGCGCTCCGTCGGGCGCTCGACCGCGAGGCGGAGAGCCTCGCGGCGGCCGCGGCGGCCGTCGACGAGGTGACCACCTGGGTCGTCGAGGCGGACGAGCGGCCGCTGACGGACTGCGGATTCGACGCCCTGCGGCGGCGGCACGCGACGCTCGCCGCCCACCGCGAGCGGTGTGAACGGGTCGCCGCCGACCGGCAGGTCCACCTCGACGGGACCACCGCCGCGGCGGAACTCGACACCGCGGTGACACACCGCGCGCTCCCCCCGTACCTCTACGACGACTTCCCCACCGACTACCCGGTGTTGTCGACGGTCGCCCGCCTCGACGACACCTGCGCCGACTGCCAGCGCGCGGTCCGCGGCCACCTGGTCCGGCGGGCCTGAGCCGGGTCGCGGTCGGCGGCGGTCGAGTGAACGGGCGCGGCGAACCGGCCGAACCGGACGGCGAGTTGCCCCGACCGCGTCTACAATTTTATCGTCGTTCGACCGCAACGTTCGGGAGAACGACCGTGATAGAATCGACCCCGCGTGCCGGCGCCGGAATCAGGTTCGCCGGGGGCGGAGGCGCCCGCGTCGATGCGAGCACGGACAGTCGACACACCCCCACCCAGTAGAACGATGAACGACGGAGCGAACGGCGAACGACGGATCGACCGACGGACGCTGCTCCGGTCGGCCGCGGTCGGCGGTGCGGTCGTCGGAGCGACCGGCGCCGCGGGCGGTTCGCCGGACGGCGACGGCGGTAGGAGCGACGCCCCGACCGAGTATCAGGTGGACTTCGCCGCGGGCGAACCGATCGAACAACTCGGTGAAGATGGGCTGTACGCCGAGGAGGACCGGCTGATGCGGTTCGCGTTCGGGTCCACCTCCGAGGGCATCACCGAGAAGGACACTGCGTGGCCGAGCGCGGAGATCCGCGACTGCGTGGAGTACGGCCACATCGTCGAGGACGACGGCACCGCGAGCGTGCGGTTTACCGTCGCCGACGACTGCGACGAGACGACGCTGTCGCTGGCGGTCTACTCGATGCCCAGCGACGAGTTCTCGGCTGACACCGCCGACGAACAGGAACTTCTGGGTGCGACGACCGGGACGTACGAACCCGGCGACCACACCATCACCGTCGACTTGCCGAGCGGCGCGGACGACGGCGGCGCGAGCGGGTGGGTCCCGCCGTCGGGGACCACCGAGTACGGCCGCGCGGTGACCGTCGGCGACGGCCGGGTGCGGCCGTTCACGACAGTGACGGCGGCGGGCGAGCCGCGATACCACGGCGTGCTGTTCGACCGCGACGCGCTGGTCGGCCTGCCGAGCGCGGACGAACTGGCGGCCGCGGCCGACGACGCCGAGACCGACAAGTACCGCGCCGGCGGTCAGGCGCGCCGGATCCACCGGCGGTGGTCGCGGGAGTACTTCGTCCCGTTCCCGGCCGCCGAGGGGACGCCGTTCACGTTCCTCGGACTCAACTGGAACCCGAACGGCCACCCGGGCGGCGACGGCGCGTGGGGCGTCCCGCACTTCGACGTTCACTTTCACACCCTCGACCCGGCGACGGTCGACGCCGTCGAGGGACCCACCGCCCCGCCGTACGACGACATCCCGAGCGAGCGGGTCCCGGAGGGGTACGTCCGCGGACCGGCCGTCGACGAGCGGTACGTCACCGACATGGGCGAACACCTCGCGCCGTCGGACGCGCCCGAACTACCGGGGAGCCCCGAGGCGTTCACCGCGACGCTCGTTCAGGGGTTCGTCGGCGTCGGCGACGGGAGGACCGACCCCCGGTTGGCGTTCGTCGAGCCGATGGTCACCCGCGAGTACCTCCGCGGGGTCGACGGCACCGAGCGGTTCGCGGTCGCACGGCCCGACGAACTCCCGCACGACCTCCGGCACCCGACGGCGTACAGCGTCCGCGACGTGCCGTCGGCGGACGCGGTCGCGGTCGTGTTGGAGGCGTTCGAGTAGGACGCGACTGCGCGTCCGGGCGGACGAGCGGTCGGACCGCGGGCGCGGTCCGCGGCCGGCCGCGAGGGGGGAGTCCGAGGGCCGTCGCGGGCGGCGCGCCCGCCGCCGAGTCGATGAGGGAAGCGTTATGGCCGGGCGCCGGAACCGGGTGGACACAACATGTCGGCTCTCTCCGACCGGGCCGGGGTCGACCTTCCGATCGACACCGCGTGGCTCTCGGTCCCCGCGGGGGTCCTCCTCGCGGGTGCGGTCCTCCTGTTCGCCCCGCTGCCGGGCGACGCCGCCGCGATGCTCGCGATCACGGCGTTCTGTATCAGCCTCTGGGTCGGCACGCCGGTCCCGCCGTGGCTCACCGGGCTGGTCGGCATCGGCCTGATCGGCGCGCGCTTCTCGACCGACCTCGCGCTGTACGGCTTCGCGATGCCCGCGACGTGGCTCATCCTCGTCGGGATCCTCATCGGGGAGGCGACCCGGCGGAGCGGGCTGGCGGTCCTCGTCGAACGGGGCGTGCTCTCGGCGATGCCCGCCCGCGCGACCGACGACGCGGTCGCCGCCTACCGCTACCTGCTCGGCGCCTTCTCGGCGATCGCGGTCGGGTTCGTCCTGCTGGTCCCCTCGGCGCTGGTGCGGGTGCTCATCCTCGGACCGATCCTCGTCTCCGCGGGCGGGCGGTTCGCCGAGCGGCGCGCGCGGGTCGGCCTGTTCTTGGGACCGCTGTTCGTCACGTTCTACGGCGGGGCGGGCGTGCTCACGGGGTCGCTTCCCAACATCATCATCACGGGCATCACGGAGTCGGCCGCGGGCGTCTCGATCGGCTGGGTGGAGTGGCTGGTCTGGATGGGACCGGTGATGACCGTCGGCCGGTCGCTCGCGGTCGTCGCGGTGGCGTACCTGCTGTACCGCCCCACCGACGCCGACGCGCTCGACGCCGACGCCGGGGTTCCCGACGCCGCGGCCGACGGCGACGAGCGGCGGATGCTCGCGTTCCTGCTCGTCGGCGTCGCGGTGTGGGCGACCGACTCGGTCCACGGACTCCACCCGCTGTACGGCGCGCTCGTCGTGGCAGTCCTCGCGTTCCTCCCGCGGGTCGGCGTGGTCGAACTCGACGCCGTCGGCGACGCCGACTTCTCGATCGCCTTCTTCCTCGGCGCCATCTTCGCCATCGCCGAGGGGCTCGGCCGCACCGCGTTCACCGACATCGCCGCGGGCGCGGCGCTGTCCGCGGTGCCGGCCGACGCGCCGCTCCCGCTGGTGCTCGCGGCGGTCGCCGTCGTCTCGGTCGCGGTCACGTTCGTGATGGAGGGGCTGGCGGCCACGAGCGTGATCACCCCCGTGCTCGTCTCGTTCGCCACCGACGCGGGCGTCCCGCTGCTCCCGGTCGCGATGATAGAGGCGGTGTCGCTCGTCGCGTACGTCTTCCCCTACCAGTCGGCGGTGCTGGTCGCGATCCTCAGCCTCGATATGGTCGACCCGCGCGAGCTGATCCGGATGACCGCCGCGTGCTCGGTCGTGACGCTCCTGGTGCTGATCCCGGTACAGATCGGCGTGTTCACCGTCGCGTTCTGAGCCGAGCTGGCGGCGCGTCGGCGACGTACGGCGTCGCGTCGGCGACGTACGGCGTCGCGTCGCCGACGTACGGCGTCGCGCCGACCAACGCACACGGCGTCGGGGGTCCGACGGTGCCGCGTTCGGAGGCGGGACCGTTGGCCAATACGGTTTTACTCCTCGCTGGCGCCCGTGTACGTGTGTCAGAGCGTCCCGACGGGGGCGCGCTCCCGGCGCGCGTTCGGGCCGGAAGTCGGGGACCCGCACCCGGGAGGGACACCGACCGCAGCGCGCGCGACAACAGCGACCCAACACATGTCTGAACAGGAACGCACGCTCGGAATCGTCGGACTGGGATCGATCGGCGGCAACCTCGCACGACAGGCCGTCAGGAAAGACATCGACGTCGTCGGCTTCGACGTGAAAGAGCGCCCGGAACTGGAGGACCTGGGCGTCGACGTCCACGAGGCGGGCGACTACGAGGAGGTAGGGGAACTCGACGCGCCGCGTGTCGTCTACCTCTCGCTGCCCGCGGGCGAACTCATCGACAGCGAGATCGACGGCCTGCTCGACCACCTAGAGGAGGGCGACGTGATCATGGACGGCGGCAACTCCTTCTGGCGCGACTCGATGCGCCGCGAGGAGGCGTGCTGGGAGGAGGGCGTCTACTTCCTCGACACCGGCACCAGCGGCGGGCCGCCCCGCGCCGCGGAGGGGGCGTGCTTCATGGTCGGCGGCCGCGAGGAGGGGTTCGCGATCGCCGAACCGTACCTCGACGCGCTGTCGGTCGAAGACGGGCTGATCCACGTCGGCCCGCCGGGGAGCGGCCACTTCACGAAACTCGTCCACAACGGCATCGAGTTCGGCATGCTCCAGGCGATAGCCGAGGGGGTCGAACTCCTGATGGCGGGGCAGTTCGACATGGAGGACACCCTCCCCGACCTGTTCGAGACGTGGAACAACGGCGCCGTCATCGAGAGCTGGCTGGTCGAACTCATGGGGAAGGGCCTCCGCCAGGAGGACCAACAGTCCGACGCGCCCGACGACTTCACGGACATCCCCAACTACATAGAGGACACCGGCGAGGTCAACTGGCTGGTCCAGGAGGCGTTCAAGGGGGAGACGCCGATCCCCGTCATCACGCAGTCGGTGATGGAGCTGTTCAAGTCGCGGGGCAACCAGCGGCACGCCTACCGCGCGGTCGCGCTGATGCGACACGGGTTCGGTCTCCACCCGTTCGGCGAGGACGAGTACTTCGCGAACGAACGGGTCACCGGCCGCGTGGAGAACGTCTCGCGCAACAAACTCCGAAACGACGAGAGTACGATGGACACCGTCCACTCGACGCGGACCGGCGAGTACCCGGCCGACCCGGACGAGGACTGGCCCGACCACACCACCTGACGGAGGAGACACACCATGGCAAAACAGTTCGTCTACGACGACGACGGCGATGAGATCACCGCGTGGGCCGAATCCGAGGCGGAGGCGGTCGAGAACGCGCGGTCGGAACTCGACGCGGCGGGCGTCGACCTGAGCGACGACGAGGTCCGCGACCGGATCCGCGTGATCCCCTCGCCCCAACGGATCAAGAGCAGCGCCGAGGAGGTGCTGATGGACAAGCGCCGGCGCGGCGGCATCGAGGCCGCCGAGGTGGTCGAGTCCGGCATGGACGTCGGTCTCGGCACCGGGAGCACGACCGCGTGGGCCATCGCGGCCATCGGCTGGAAACTCGACAGCGGCGAACTCGAAGATGTCCGCGGCGTCGCCACGTCGCTCCAGAGTCACGACCTGGCGCGCGAACTCGGGATCCCGCTGACCGACGTCGACGGGTTCGACGGACTCGACGTCGCCATCGACGGCGCCGACCAGTGGGACCCCGAGAACCCCCACGTCGTGAAGGGCGGCGGCGCCTCGCACGCCCGCGAGAAACTCGTCGACTCGATGGCCGACCGGCTCGTCGTCGCGACCGACGACGAGAAGCGGTCGACGCCGCTGTCGTACCCGGTGCCGCTGTCGGTGCTCCCCGAGTCGCGCAACGTCGCCCAGCGCTGGGTGCGGGAGATGGGCGGCGAGCCGCAGCTCCGCTACGCCGAACAGAAGGACGGCCCGCTGTTCACCGCGAACGGCAACGTGATCGTCGACTGTGACTTCGGCGAGATGGACGACATCGAGGGGCGGGCGACCGAACTCGCGCGGGTGCCGGGCGCACAGGAGCACGGCCTGTTCGTCGACATGGTCGACAGCGTCGTCTACGGCACCGACGACGGCGTCGACCACGTCGAGTTCTAGGGTCGGCGACGGCCGACCCGAGCGCTCGGGTCGGGGGCGGATTCGACCGAACCCGCGCTCAGATCGCCGTCCAGCCGCCGTCGACGTAGACGAGTTCCCCCGTGACGTAGGCGGCGTCGTCGGTGGCGAGGAACAGCGCCGCGCCCGCGCAGTCGTCGGGGCGGCCCGCCCGACCCAGCGGCACCGGCTTGATGAACTCGCTGTCCGCGTCGCCGCCCTGCCCCGCGGCGTCTCGCGCCTGTTCGCTCCACCCCTCGGAGAACTCGGTGGCTATCTGGCCGGGGGCTATCGCGTTCACGCGGATGCCGTGTTCGGCGAGTTCGAGCGCGGTCCCCCGGGTTATCATCTTGATCGCCCCCTTGGTGGCGTCGTACTGGACCTGGTCGTGTTGGGCCACCTCCGAACTGATCGAGGCGGTGTTGACGATACAGCCCGGCTCCCCCCGGTCGAGCATGTCGTTGGCGGCGGCCTGCGTGCCGAAGAAGTAGCCGCGGACGTTGGTCTCCTGGAGGGTGTCGAACGCCTCCTGTCCCACGTCGAGGAACGACTCGCTGTGCTGACGGGCGGCGTTGTTCACCATCACGTCGACGCCGCCGTACTCGCGGGCCGCCTCGACGACCGACTCCAACTGTGCGAGGTCGGAGACGTCCGTCTCGACGTACTCGGCGGTGCCGCCGTCGTCGGAGATCCGGTCGTGCGTCGGTGTCTCCTCCCCGTCGAGTTTCGGCTCCTCCCGCACGTCGGCGTTGATCACCGTCGCGCCCGCCTCGCCGAACCGGAGCGCGATGGCGCGGCCGATGCCCGCACTGCCGCCCGTGACGATCACCGTCTCGCCGTCGAAATCGAAGCTCGTCGATCCCACGTCCGAGCGTCCTCGCGTCGGGGTGTTAAGTGTGCTCGCCGGTAGCGCGTGACTCGGGGAACGGTCGAGACGGGGAGAAGCGTCGACGCGGGAGTCGCGCCCGCCGAGGGGACCGCGTCACGCAGTCGTGGTCGGTCGGTCCCCGCCGAAAGGCACGTTAAACGACCCCCCCAATAGCCGGTAGACACACATGGACGGCCAGCACCTTCCGAGCGACAAGGACGCGCTGATCAGTTCCCCCCGCGAGGAGAGCGGGTACGTGCTGTCGACGGTGAACCAGTACCCGTCGCCCGCCGCCGACGGCGACTGGCACGGCGCGCTCATCGAGGAGACGTCGGCGTTCCGCGCCGACGTCGAGCAGTTCGGCGACTTCCACACGCTCCTGTGGGACGCCGACCGCGAGCAGACGCTCGACGTGCGCAACGACGCGTACGACAGTGCCGTCTCGACGGAGTCGGCGCGCGTCCCCGAGACGCACATCGAGAACCGGTTCGCGTTCGACGACGGGACCGATGCGTCGCTCGAACAGGACGTCGTCACCTGCGTGGACCGGCCGGCGCTCGCGGTTCACAATCGCGCGTCGTTCGAGGCGTCCGAGGCGTCCGAGGAATCCGAGGCGTCCGGGGAGTCGACCGATCGGACCGTCTTCTCGGTCGTCAACTCCTCGATCCACGCCGGCGAGGACGAGGAGGGCGGCGACCGCGCGCACGTCGTCACCGCCGAAGACGGGGCGGGCGACGAGTACGAGTGTCTGGTCTCGACCGACGGCGAGCGGCACTTCGCGGTCGCGCTCCACCGCCCGGAGACGGGCCAGCGCTCGTTCGACGGCCGGCGGGTCGGGGTCCTCGGCGAGACGGAGGGCGACGACAAGAGCGCCTGGCACGACATCTACGGCGAGAACGACGGCTACATCGACTCGAACGAGGCGGGCGAGGGGTCGATCGACCTCGGGTTCGGTCTCCACGTCGGCGACGACCGCGAGGTGGAGTGGACCACCGCGGTCGGCTTCGGCCGCACCGAGGAGGAGGCGGTCGATGCCGCGACGACGACGCTCGCGGCGGGCTACGACGCCGAACGCGAGGCGTTCGCCGACGCCTGGGAGACGTGGCACGAGGGCGTCGCCGACGGACCGACCGACGACGACGCCGCGAACGACATGTACGAGCGGTCGCTGACGAGCATCAAGTGCGCGCAGGACCCCACCGGCGCGACGGTCGCGGGCGTGTTCGAACCGAACGAGCAGGGCTACCGGTTCGTCTGGCCGCGCGACCAGGTGTTCATCGTCGCCGCCCTCCTCGCGGCCGACGCCGAGACGGAGGCGCGCGAGGCGCTCGCGTGGCTCGACGACAAACAGATCGACGACGACACCACCGACGACCGCGACATCCCCCGCGGGGGGACGTGGTGGCAGAACTACCGCTCGGACGGCGAACCCCACTGGCGCGCGCTCCAACTCGACCAGGTGGGCGGCCCCGTCTACGCCCACTGGCTGGTGTGGCAGGAGACCGGCGACGACGCCGTCCTCGACGACTACTACGCGATGAGCCGGCGCGCCGCCGAGTTCCTCCTCGGCTACGACGACGACGGCTTCCCCGGGAAGTCCCAAGACCCCTGGGAGGAGGTGTGGGGTCACTCCACCGAGGGGAGCGCCGCCGCCATCGCGGGGTTACGCGCGATGGCCGAGATGGCCGACGAGCGCGGCGACGACGCGTTCGCCGACGACTGTCGGGCGACCGCCGACGAGTGGGCGGGTACCTTCGACGACTACTGCTTCCGCGAGGACGGCTACCTCGGCGACCACTACGTCACCGCCGCCGCACCCGAGAGCGGCGGCGGCGGCGTCGCGCCCGACGAGCGACCCGACGCGGCGGCGTTCATGGCGTGTTGGCCGTGGAACGTCGTCGCCGCCGACGGCGAGACGATGCGCTCGACGGTCGAACTCGCCGACGACCCGGCGTGGCGCGCGGGCGACACTCCCTGCGTCGGCCGCTACCCCGAGGACGACTACACCCCGTCGAGCGAACCCGAGGACGGCGGGTGGCCCATCTGCGAGGCGTTCGCCGACGCCGTCCGGTGGCTCGACGGCGACGAGGACGCGCTCCGCGATCACCTGTTCGACGACGCCCCCACGTGGACGACGGCGACCGGACTGCTCCCCGAACAGGTCGACGGCGACGGGACGGTGCGCTGGAACGCGAACCTCCAGTGGAGTCAGGCGATGTACGTCCTGCTCGCGGAGAGCTACGTCCGCGACGAGCCGTACGGAATGGCACCGGCACCCGACGCGGAGTAGCCGCGACGGCCGGCCGTCCCGGACCGACGGGCAGAACGGGGTCGGCGGGACCGGTCGACGGACGAGGGGTGCGAGGAGCGCGAGCGGCGACCGGCGCGAGAATACTAACAACTTACGTGACGAATGTACACCTGTAACGGTCGGATCGCCGGCCCGCGGACCGTCCCGGTCCGGCGGGGTCGGGCGGTCGCGCACGTCTCGGCGTCGCGAGTATCGAGCGACCGGAGGGACGAGGAGGCGGACGACCGCGGCCCGGTCAGCCCTCGACCGCCGTGACGTCCGCGCCGTGGTCGATGTCGGTCCCGAGTAGGTCGAGGAACTGCGCGATCCACTCGGCGTGGTCGGGCCACGCCCGCGCGGTCACGAGGTTGCGGTCGGTGGTCACCTCGTCGACCCACGAACAGCCCGCGGCCTCGACTTCGGGCCGCACGGCCGGGTAGGAGGTCATCTCGTAGCCGTCGAGGACGCCCGCCGCGGCGAGCACCTGCGGGCCGTGACAGAGGGTGGCCACGGGCTTGTCCGCCTCGAAGAAGTGCCGGACCGTATCGAGCACCGCGTCGTACTCGCGGAGGTACTCGGGCGCGCGCCCGCCGGGAACGACCAGCGCGTCGTACTCGCTCGGGTCGACGTCGTCGAACGAGTGGGTGAGTTCGAAGTCGTGGCCTCGCTCCTCCAGGTAGGTCTGGTCGCCGCGGAAGTCGTGGATCGCCGTCTTGATCGACTCGCCCGCCTCCTTGTCGGGGCAGACGGCGTGTACCTCGTGGCCCACGGCTCCGAGCGCCTGAAACGGCACCATTATCTCGTAGTCCTCGCCGAAGTCTCCGACGACCATCAGGATGCGCTTTCCGGACATGGCGAGTGTTCATAAGGAACGATCGGGTAAAAGCACGCGCCCCGTTCCCGGTCGGCGGGAGTCGACGGACAGACCGCGATCGGCTTGATATCGGACGGGTGCGTAGCTCCGGCCGTGGACCAGATAGAGTACGTGTACACGGCGGGGATGACCGAGTCGGAGGTGGACGAGCGCCTCCGGGAGAGCGAGGCGGGCGTGCTGTCGCTGGCGGACGGCGGGGACGCGTACGCCGTCCCCGTCTCGTTCCACTACGACGGCGCGTCGCTCCACTTCCGGCTTGGCGACGAGGGCGACGGCCGGAAGTTCGAGTTCGCCGACGCGACCGACCGCGCGAGTTTCGTCCTCTTCGACGCCGACGGCGACGACTCGTGGAGCGTGGTGGCCGCGGGCCCGCTTGACCGACTCTCGGACGCCGAAGCAGACGAGTACGACGCGGCGACGCTCGACGAACGGTTCGGCTCGCTCCGCGTGTTCGGCGAGTCCGTCGAGGAGACGGACCTCGCGCTGTACGAACTCCGGGTCGAGGAGGTGACCGGCCGGCGGACGGTCGAGTAGCCCGGCGGCCGGCCCGAACGGTGGACGCCGACGGCCGGTCAGTCGTCGCCGAACCGCTCCTCGCGGACGAACAGGTAGGCGGTGAGGAGGATGAAACTCCCCCCGAGGACGCCGGTCGCTAGCCCGAGCCGGAGGTACCGCATCCCGCCGGTGAACCAGAGGACGCCGAGGAACGCGGCGTACAGCGACCCGACGAGGTAGAGCACCGGCCGGAAGTACGTCGTGAGGTAGACGCCGACGCCGGCGAGGAAGACGACGCCGAACAGGACGAACTGGACGGACGCCGCGCTCCCGAACGGTTCGACCGCGAACCCGAGGTAGAAGTGGACGACCGAGAGTGCGAACGCGAGCAGGACCGCCGCGTAGTGGAGACGGTCGGCCGAGTGCGGGCGGGTGGAAGTCACGGGCGTTCGCTCGTAGAAGGGCGGGCGGGTTCTAACGGTGACGGTCGGTCACGAGTCGGCAGGGAGTGACGACGCTACCGCGACCCGGGCGTGGGAACGGTGGGCACCGACTCGGACCCGAGATCCTCGTCGGGGACGATACGGAGTTCGAGGCCGCCGTCGCCGGCGACCGAGACGAGCACCTCCTCGACCCGGCGGGCGTACTCGCTGACGTGCTTGCCCGACCGGCGGACCCGGGTCCGCTCGTCGAGTAGGCCGGCGTCGGTCAGCAGGTCGAGCTTCCGGTACGCCGTCGACAGCGGCAGGTCGCACGCTTCCGACAGTTCGCCCGCCGACAGCGCCGCGTCGCCGGTCGCATCGAGGATGGCGCGGCAGTCGGCGTCGTTGAGCGCCGAGAGGACGGCCTCGGCGTCGTCGACGGGGACGCCGGCGTCGGTCGACTCGCGCGTACGGCGAACGGCCGCGGGGGTCATCTGCGTCGTGGACTGGCTCATATCTGATCGGTGGAGCCGAGAGGAGAGGAACGTCCACCCCCAGTATCCGGGGAGGTTTATATACACCCCGTCGGTCGCCGGTCGTCTACCGCGGCGCGGTCACCGGGCGCGACTCGCGGCCGGCGAGAACGCGCGCGTGCTCACGCGTGCGCCGCAGACCACACAGCCGTGTGAGACCAGCGCCTCGCGCATCGACGCGTCCACCTCGACCGCCTCGCCGCACGCCGGACAGTCGAACGCGTACACCTCGTCGTCGTGAGTCATGAGAGCACGTACGTCACCGGAGGATAAATGCCGTTCCGGGATTCCAACCGGGTGAGAACAACGAGCGGGGCAGCGAGCGGAAACCGCGAGAGACGCGAGAGACGCGAGAGACGCGAGAGACGCGAGAGACGCGAGAGACGCGAGAGACGCGAGAGACGCGAGAGACGCGAGAGACGCGAGACGCGAACGGGCGGGTCGAACGCTCGCCCGCCTCAGCCGAGAACGTACCCGAGCGCGGGGTACTTCTCGATCAGCGGTTCGCCGTCGACCTCGTACTGTTCGACGTAGGTGTCGAGTCCGAGGATGCGGCCCGCGCCGAACGCCGCGACCGAGAGGAACACCAGCATGTACATGAAGTCGCTGTTGATGACCCCGTGGGCGATGTCCCAGTTGCCGAAGTAGAACAGGATCATCATGAACGCCCCGAAGAACGCCGCGAGGCGGGTCAGCAGGCCGACCATGACGCCGAGGCCGATGGCTACCTCGCCGAACGGGACGGCGACGTTGACGACGTCGACGAACCAGGGGGTCTGACCCATCCACAGGAACAGCCCCTCCAGCGGGTTGCCGTTGGTGCCGGCGGCGTTCGTGAGGTAGCCCGCGGCGCTGAAGCTTCCCGAGAGCACCTTGTCGAGCCCGGAGTAGAGGAACGCGAATCCGATGACGAGACGGAGCGCGAGGACGAACCACGCGCTGAGGCTGTGCGCACGACCGGTAACTGTGAGGTCGCCGATCCGGCTTTCGAACGTGTTGGGGGCGGTCGGAGTCATCTGTTTCACGGTTGGACGAACGCCGGGGGAGGAGATATAGTCGGAGGGAGCTTCTCGGACGCCGGGAAACGGCCGTCTCGGGGACGGCCGACCCCGGGGTCGGTCGACGACCCGCGGAGCGGAGACCGACGGCCGGTGACCGGAACGAACCCGTCCGGTCCGTCCGAGGGGGTCGACCTCGTCGTCACCGGGGTCGCGGCGTTCGGCGGCGTCCCCGTGTCCGACCGAGCGCCGGGCCGACAGCGACCCCGCCCCGACGAACCGCAGATACGTACGCCGAGCCGGCGACGGGCCGCACGAACCGGCCTTCGCCGCGGGGAGCGTCGGCCTTATCTCCGGCTCGGGGGGACGCGATCCCGTGCCCTGGCTCGACCTCCTGATCGGAAGCGGACTCGGTCAGCGCGGCGCCGGCGGGTGAGTCGACCGCGGCGCCGCGGCGACGCTCCGCGGGGAACACGACTCCGACCCCGTCGCGACACTGGAGGAGGCGACTTCGGCCGTCGCGTTGATCGTAACGCGGAGCCGTACACGGGCCGCCTCTGAATAGTAGTATCTTAGACTGTAATCGGTTGATATATGTATTCAGGCTGTTCTGGGTCGATCGATAGTGGTTCGTCCCCGATCCGCTCTAGACGGTCATTAAAACGACTCCGAGCGACGGATCCCGTTTCGTCGAACGCCGAGCCAAGAGATCGGTGCTGGAAACGGTGATTCGACGGCAGTACGGCGTACGACGCCGTCGTGGGTCTACACAGTCGCTTTTCGAATCGCTTCGGTCTCCACCGCGGACAGCTCATCCGATTTGATATATCGGATCCACTTACTGATCTGTTTTTCTATACGTCTCCGGGTCGGTGTGACCTGATGCCGAGCGGGCGGCGACGGCACCCCCCGTTCGGCTACCGCCAGCGGATCGACCGGGTCCGCTCGCTCAGCGCCGACAGCGGCGGGAGGACGGCCAGTTCCACCCCGGGGAGGGCGGCGACGACGAGGAGGTAGCCGCCGGGCGACCACGGGCCGGCGGAGAACTCCGCCCACAACTGCCAGACGGCGGCGAGGGCGAACAGGCTCACGAACACGCGGACCGCGAGATACGTCCCGACCAGGTGGGAACGCGAGACGCTCACTGCCGCCCTCCGACGCCGTCGGGGTCGTCCCGGTGCATACCGGAGCGAACCGGACCGAGTACATACGTGTTCGCGCCCGACCCTCGCGCGTGATAATCCGACCCACGGGGCGAGCGTGTGGGGCCGACCACCGACAGGGCAAAGACGCCGCGTTTCGACCGGACGGACGTGACTCAGCGACTCATCCAGGTCGGCACCGGTAACCAGGGCGAGACGTGGTGTCGGGAGTTCCTCCCGCCGAACGTGGCCGACGGCACCGTCGAAGTGGTCGCGGCCGTCGACGTGAACCCCGACGCCCTCGACAACGCGGTCGAACACCTCGACCTCGACGAGAGTCGGTGTTACACCGACGCCGGGACCGCGATGGCCGAACGCGACGCCGACGCGGTTGCGCTGGTGGTGCCGCCGTCGTTCCGCGAGGAACTGGTCGAGACGGCGCTGTCGCACGACCTCGATATCCTCTCGGAGAAGCCGCTGTCGGACTCGATGGCGGGCGCGCTCCGCATCGTCGACCGGGTGGAGACGGCGGGCGCGAAGATGGGCGTGACGATGAGCCACCGGTTCCGGCGGGACGTCACGTCGCTCCGCCGGCGGATCGAAGCCGGCGAGGCGGGACCGGTCGACTACCTCCACGGCCGGTACGCGGTCAACGCGCGCTCGCGGGGGAGTTGGGCCGGCGAACGGCTCTACGACCTCGACGAGCACCCGCTGTTAGTCGACGGCGCGGTCCACCACCTCGACCTGCTGGCCGACATGGCGGGCGAGCGCGCGGAGACGGTGTTCTGTCGCGCCTGGAACCCGCCGTACTCCGAGTTCGCGGGCGACCCGAACGCGGTCGTCCAGGTCACGATGGAGAACGGGACCGCGGTGGCGTACGAGGGGCTCAACACCGCGGCGGCTACGTTCAACGGCTGGGGGGCCGAGGGCGTCCGCGCGAACGGCCGGGACGCCACGTTCGTCCTCGACGGCGGCGACCTCCGGCGGTTCGACTACGACCCCGACGCCGAGGGCTGTCTGGGGAGCGCGCGGTTCGAGGACGGCGACCCGGTCGAACTCGACGACGGCGACAAGTGGGGCAACGCGCGGCTGATCGAGCGGTTCGCCGACTGGTGTGCGGGCGGCGAGCCGATGGCGACGAACGCGCGAGACAACCTCCAGGCGATGGCGCTGGTGTTCGCCGCCATCGAGAGCGCCGAGACGGGCGAGTCGGTTCGGGTCCAGGAGTTCCTCGATGCCCGCCGCGAGGCGGTTTCGGCCGCCGACTGAGGAGTCGGGGTCGCTCACGGCGGGAGCGCTCGGGGCGGCGAGTTCGGGGGCGGCCACCGAAGCGAGGGTGGACCGACCCCGCGACGAGGTGCACCTATTACCCCGCTGGCTGTCGTGCGAGCCATGGACGACGGCAGTCCGGCCGACGCGAGCGCCCGGGAGGTCCTCCGGTACGACGACCCCGCGGCGAGTGGATAGCGGCGCTCCCGGTCGGGAACGGCAGGCTGGGCGCGATGGCGTACGGCGGTCTCGAACGAGAGCGGGTGCAGTGTAACGAGGAGACGCTGGGGGCCGGGGGCCGACCGACCGGACGGTCGAGGGCGCACACGAACACCTCGACGACGTGCGCGAGGCGCTGTTCGACGGCCGGTACGAGGAGGCCCAGCGGCTGTGTGACGACCACCTCCGCGGCGACCCCCTCGGCACCCGGCCGTACCTCCCCTTCTGTGACCTCCCGGTCGACGAGCAGGACGGACGGGACGGTGCGGGCGCGAGCGACGGGGGACGACCGTCGCCGCGTTCGACACCGTCCCCGGCGGCCGGTACCGACTCGTCGTCGGCTGACTGCGGCGCGGCGGCCGCGGTGCGTTCTGTTTGACCGAACGGCGTTCCGTGTAGCTGGGTTAGGCGGACGGCTCCACTCGGCCGAGGTCACACCGATGGTCCGGCCCGCGTGTCGGTGCGGGCGTCGTTCGTCACGGCGTCGCTCGCCCACACGACGACCGCCGCGCGCCGGGAACCGTCGACTCGGTGCCCCACTCCGTGCGTTCGGCTACCGGCCCGGGAAACCGCCGGGCGGGACCGCCGCTCCGCCCGTCCCGGCCCCCAGCCGGCGTTACAGACGTACGCCTGTAATCGAGCGGTCGCGGCGGACGGGCGGTCCATCGTTCGCCGTGCCCGTCTCGGGCGGACGGTCCGAGCGTGTGGGTAGTGCCGTTCTGTGGTAGTGGACCGGAGTCGGTTCGTCGAGAACGGGCCGCCGCTCGACGTGTCGAGAGCCGGGTCGAGGGGGCGCCCGGCGACTCGGCCACGCCGGGCGGAGCACGTGAGTAAGGGACCGTTCACCGACACTGGAACGGGGTTCGCCTCTGGGGGCGACATCGTGCCAGCGCAGAACAAGCTATATGTAACAGTAGTTCGTGTCGGACCCATGGCCGAACCGAAACACCCGGTCCGCACCGTCGACCGCACCTTGGAGATCCTCGAGATCATCCGTGACCTCGACGGGACGGGCGTCTCCGAGATCGCCGACCGCGTCGACATCGGCAAGAGCGCCGTCCACAACCACCTGAGCACGCTGGCCAACCGGGAGTACGTCGTCAAGGAGGGCGACGAGTACCACATCGGCCTCTCGTTTCTGGGTCTGGGCGCGTACGCGCGCAATCGGACGGAGATATACGAGACCGCCCGACCCGAGGTGGACGAACTCGCCGACGACACCGGCGAGTTAGCCAACCTGATGGTCGAGAAGAGCGGCAGCGGCATCTACCTCTACCAGGCGGAGGGCGACAACGCGGTCCAACTCGACACCTACGAGGGGAAGCGGACCTACCTCCACTGTACGGCGCTCGGGAAGGCGATCCTCGCGTTCCGCCCCCGCGAGGAGGTGGAGGCGATCCTCGACGAACGGGGGATGCCCTCGGTGAGCGAACACACCATCACCGACCGCGAGGCGTTCTTCGAGGAGTTGGCGGAGACGCGCGAGCGCAACTACGCCGTCGACCGCGAGGAGCGGATCGACGGCCTGCGGTGTGTCGCCGCGCCCATCACCGACGACGACGACCGCAGCATCGCGGCCATCAGCGTCGCCTCGCCCACCCACCGCGTCAGCGACGAGCGGTTCGAGCAAGAACTACCCGACCGGGTACTCGGGACGGCGAACATCATCGAACTCCACCACAACTACTCCTGACCCCGGCTCCCGCCGAGTCGGCGGATCGTCCGCGCGTCGGCGACCCGACGGCGGATGCGTCCGCGAGCGGTCTCAACTCACCCGAACAGTTCGTCGAACGTCCGGTAGCGGAGGTACGCCCGGTCGCGCGCGGAGAGGAACTCGACGGTGTCGAGCCAGTTCAGGCAGTCGGGGTACGCCGCCCAGTCGTCCATCCAGGGGTAGTCCGACCCGACCAGCAGGCGGTCGGGACCGAACCACTCGACCAGCCGGCGGACGTAGCCGTGGAGATCCGCGTACGGCCACCCCTCGTCGGACGACCGCGGGAGCGAACTCAGCTTGACGTACGCGTTGTCGCGGGCGGCGAGGTCCTCGAAGTCGGTCCACGGCGCCTCGTCGGGGGCGGTCCGGTCGTCGACCCACCCCATGTGGTCGACGACGAACGTCACATCGGGGTGGGCGTCGGCGACCGCCGCCAGCGTCGCCAACTGGTCGGCCTTCGGGAGGACGAACACGGCCGCGTCGAGGCGGGCGGCCTCGTCGTAGAGGGGGTCGAGCGCGTCGTCGGCGACCCAGTCAGCGGTGCGGTCGACGGTCGTCGGTACCGTCTCGTACGCCATCGCGGCGTGAAAGCGGACGCCCAACATCCGTTCGTGGCCGACCGCCCGCCGCAGGTTGGCGCGGACCGCCTCGGGGTCGCCCGGGAAGGGGTCGACGATGCCGACGCCGTACAGGCGGTCGGGGTACACCTCGATGGCGCGCATCGTGTACTCGTTGGTTCGGCGCCCGCGCCCGTACAGCGGCGTCGAGACGACGACGGCCTCGTCGACGCCCGCGCGGTCCATGTCGGCGACGAGGTCGCGGTGCGGGTAGCTCCCCTCCCACCCCGGCGGGAGGGCGTCCGCCTTCCACGGGAGTTCGTCGGTGTCGGCGCCCCACGCGTGTGTGTGCGTGTCGACCAGTCGCATGGGTAGCCGTCGACGGCCGCCCGCTTCAACGTTCGCCTCGCGGACGCGAGGGGGGACAGTCCGCGGTCGGTCGTCGCCGCGGACCACGTCGACCGGAGCGGTGCAGATCGGTCCCGCCGCCGGCGCCGGTCGCCAGTCGGGCGGTCTGTGCGTCCGCATGAATTATACGCCCTGGCGGCGTGGGAGCATAGGGGACCGTGAATCACACGCGTCGCGGACGCCGGGTTCTCACCGCCGCATCGGTCGCCGGGTCGACCCAGGGAGAGGCGGGCGGCGACTCCGGGCGACCCCGACCGCGCGTGACCGCGCCCGCCGAACACACTCATGACATACCACGCAGGCATCATCGGCACCGGCGGCATCGCGGGGATGGGGATCCTCGGGATGCACGACGAGGACCGGATCGGCACGGAGAGGATCGAGGCGAGTCACGCGGGCGGCTACGACGCGGCCGAGGGGGTCGAACTGGTCGCGGTCGCCGACGTCGACCGGGAGCAACTCGATCGCTTCGGCGAGGCGTGGGGGATACCCGACGACCGGCGCTACGACGGCCACGAGGCGATGCTCGCCGCGGAGGACCTCGACGTGGTCTCGGTGTGTACGCCGTCGTTCCTCCACGACAGCCACGTGGTCGACGCCGCGCGGTCGGCCGCCGACCCGTCGCTCGTCTGGTGTGAGAAACCGGTCGCGTCGAGCGTCGCCGCCGCCGAGAGGATGGTGGCCGCCTGCGAGGAGACGGGGACGGAACTGCTGGTCAACCACTCGTTCCGGTTCACCGAGAAGCTCCAGACGCTCCGCCGGCTGATGGACGAGGAGGGCGTCCTCGGCGAGGTCCACTCGGTGTCGACGCAGTTCCGGATGGAACTGCTGCGGAACTCGACGCACCTGCTCGACACGCTGGTCTACCTGCTCGACGCGCGCGCGGAGACCGTCTCGGGGTACATCACCGGCGAGAACGAGGCGATCGACTCGCTCGACGCCGCCCGGGACGTCGACGACGCCGGCGGCGGCGGGCACGTCGTCATGGACGACGGAACGTTCGTCACCGTCGACTGTACGATCCCGCGGGCCGACTCGTCGATGACGCTCCAGTTCGTCGGGAGCGAGGGGAAACTGTACATGAACAACGACGACGGCGAGTGGCGCTACTGGGAACTCGTCGACGGCGACCACGTCGAGACGCCGCTCCCGGGCATCGACGGCGCGTGGACCTGGGACGACGACTACCGGCGCGCGTTCGCGAACGCCGCCGACCACGTCGTGGACCTCCTCGACGGGACCGCCGAGAACCGGTCGACGGGCCGCGAGGCCGCCCGGTCGCTGGAGATCATCGTCGGCTTCTACCTCTCACACTACACCGGCGGGCGGATCTCGATGCCGCTCGAACCCGCGCTCCGGGACGTGGAGATCACTTCCTGGTGAGGGGGCGAGCGGCCACCGCGCCGCGGCCGCGGTGTACCGAGGCGGCAGGCACGGGTCGAGTCGGTGCGTGGGTTGGATTTCGCCCTCCTCGGTCGGTGCCGCGTCGTCCGTCCGGCCGGAGGGGATCGGCGACGGAACTACCCCGGAGTCGGGCAGAGCCCCCGATCCCATACAAAAAGTATATTCGGGTAGCCAAGAACGTCCGCGCATGCGATACTACCAGATCGGCGGCGAAGCGGGTCCGCGCGTGGTACTCAGGACCGCCGACGCCGTCTACGACCTGACCGCGGTCAAGCCCGGTGTCGACTCGTTCGGGTCGCTCGCCGCCGCCGCGTCGATCACCGACCAGTCGCTCGACGAGGTGGCCGACCGCCTCGCCGCCGACGCGCCGACCCGCTCCGAGTCCGACGTCGAGACCCCCGAGACACCCATCTGGGCCGAGGAGGTGTGGGCGGCGGGCGTCACCTACGAGATCAGCGGCGAGGCCCGCGAGGCCGAGAGCGGCCGGCCCGACATCTACTACGACGTGTACGACGGCGAGCGCCCGGAGGTGTTCTTCAAGGCGACCCCCAGCCGACTCGTCGGTCCGGGCGGGGCGGTCGGTATCCGCGCCGACTCCGAGTGGGACGTCCCCGAACCCGAACTCGGGGTCGTCCTCTACGAGGGCGATATCGTCGGCTACACCGTCGGTAACGACGTCTCCAGCCGGTCGATCGAAGGCGAGAACTCCCTCTACCTGCCGCAGGCGAAGGTGTACGACCGCTGTTGTTCGATCGGCCCCTGCGTTCGCTCGGCGGCGTCGCTCGACGACCCTCACGACCTGGAGATGTCGATGCGGATCGAACGCGACGGCGAGACCATGTACGACGACGCCACCTCGACCGGCGAGATGGTCCGGTCGGTCGAGGAACTCGTCGACTGCTACACCGCCCACAACGCCGTCCCCGAGCGGGCGGTGTTGCTCACGGGCACCTCGCTCGTCCCCGACGACGACTTCACGCTCCGCGAGGGTGACGACGTCCGCATCGAAATCGAGGAGGTCGGCGTCCTCTCGAACACGGTCACGGAGGTGTGAGGCGGGCGGGGTCGCGCGACGCCGCGACGCTACCCCCTTCGTGCCTGGCTGTTCTCCGCCGTCGTCCGTCGCCCGTCCGACCGATCGTCGGGGTCGGACGCCGCGCAGTTTACGTCGGAGGCGGCGCTCGCGGCGCTGAGCGACTCGCTGGCGGCGCTGCTCCCCGATCCCGAGCCGGAGGAGTCGGGCCGGAGGAGTTGGGTCGGACGAACGCGTCGGGACGGTCGAACGGGAAGTGAGCGACGCCGACCGGGTTCGACCCCGTGCGACGCTCGGTGACACCGACAGGTCCCGACCGGACGACCCCTCTCTGCCGACCCGCCCGCCGAGCGCGTGGTATCGACCTGACTCGAAACGGTGACGGCCACTCGTTCTCTCCTACTGTCCGCTCGTTCGCGCCCGCACGACTCAACACCCGTCGCTCCCGAACCGAGACGGTCGGAGCGCTCCGAACGGCCCGCGACAGCCGGAAGACGAGCCGTTCTCCCCTCTTCGACGGCTGTTCTGTTTCGTTGGAGGTACCGTGTCCTTCGCTGTGCGGATACGGCTACCGAGGCGACTGGGAGCGTGCGAATCCCGCTGGACGCGTTCGCGACCCCTCGCCGACACCGTCGTCCCTTGGTCGGCGACCGACCGACGGCGACTCCGGAACCGAGCGGTGGGTCCCGCTGGAGACGCATTCGATCACATCCGTACACATGTAATCCGTGACGACACCTCTCGCTCGCGTACGTTTAGGATATCTAATATGTGTGACGAAGTGACCAGTGAGGTTCGAGCGGAGAGCGCGTTCGACGAACGGTCGCAGTCGGGTCCGTCACGTTCTCCACCGCTTCGGCTCCTATCGGGTGGAGAGACGTTCCGCGTCGAGGCCGGACTCGGACGAGTCGTTCCACCCCCACTGTTCGTGGGTCGAAGTAGCAAGTCACTACGCGGAGGAGACAGGCTCTGATACCGATCGGATTCGCGGAATAAAGTAACTACCGGTTCGGGCGGCGGCCGAGTCAGTTTAGCCGTCGAATATACCAACTCGTTTTGTCACGACGTTGCTACTCATAGTGAGGATAAACTTCGACCGCTGGTCAGTGATCGGCCGACGGCGGTACTCGTTTCGGGTCTCGGCGCTCCAACGGCGGCGGAGCGACGCCGGCTGTCGGATGGTCACGCCGGCTCAACGTCGGGAAGTGAGGGCGATAGTTCGCAGACGGTACCCGTCCGTAGCGGGGCTCAGTCTCGGGTTGATATCGGGCAGGCACTGCTTGAACTGCGGTATCGGCCCGTTATTCCGGTGGTAGCGTGCGTGGTTCGGAAGTCGTCACTCGCACAGTCAGAGTCCACGATGCGCGTCGATCGGAGTCGAATGCCGTGGAGCCTGTAACCGGGCGCAGACCTGGCTCCGACGAACGGACAGGCCCGTCGAGTCCCAGTGGGTCGTCGCCGACCGGATAACCTTCGAGCGTGCGGTAGGTCGCACCGACTCGCGTCGGTGTGCGGCTCTATTCTCTCACCCGTTCCTCCGTTCGTCGCCTTTTTGCCATATTTTCCCCATCGTAAAGTCCCAAGTCGTACACGGTTACAGTTCCGATAGTTACTAGTTAGAGCGTTTCTAACCGCTTTTCTAGTTCTACATACCATATAAATAAGATACGATTCTCCCTATTCACTAGTTCGGGTGGGAGAACTGACAGGGAGAGGGGGCGAGCCGGACCAACAGTATCGCCCGTCTAGCCCGTCGATACGGCAGATCTCGCTTTTTCGATGGTGATCGTTCGGGATATACATCAGCGGGCAGGTACTGATAGAACGACAACCTATTAGTAGGTGTAATCCTGTGTGAATACCAACAAGGCGCGACCGCCGTAGGGACCGAACGGGACGCGTCCAGAGATAAAATGCAACCATGACCACCAGTACGACCACGGACGGGGCGTTCACCGACCAGCCGGAGGGGGCGTTCGACGACCGTTCCGAGCGGTCGAACGGGGAGGGGACGGTCGAACAAGCCCGATCGGAGTACCCGGGCGAGGAACTCCTGTTGGACGCCGACAGCGCCCGCGATCCGGAGCTGTCGGTCGTGATGCCGACGCTCAACGAGGAGGAGGGGATCGCGGAGTGTATCGAACAGGTGAAGAAGGGGCTCGAAGCTCTCCAGATCCACGGCGAGATCGTCGTCTCCGACGACTCGACCGACCGAACCCCCGAGATCGCAGAGGAGATGGGCGCGATCGTTGTCACTCCCGACGGGAAGGGGTACGGCTACGCCTACCAGTACGCGTTCGAACGGGTACGCGGCGACGTCGTGGCGATGGGCGACGCCGACACCACCTACGACTTCGAGGAACTGCCCAAACTGTACGACATGGTGGCGTCGGGAGAGGCCGACATGGCGATGGGGTCGCGGCTCAACGGCCAGATCAAACAGGGTGCGATGCCGAAGCTCCACCAGTACGTCGGCAACCCCCTCCTGACGCGGTTCCTCAACGCCTTCTACGGCGCCGGCGTGTCGGACGCGCACTCGGGACTCCGCGTGTTCACGAAGGACGCCTACGAGGAGATGAACCTCCAGACGACGGGGATGGAGTTCGCCAGCGAGATGATCATGCGCGCCGGTGCGGCCGATCTCACCATCGAGGAGCTCCCGATCACGTACCACGAGCGGGAGGGGGAGGCCACGCTCGAATCGTTCCGCGACGGCTGGCGGCACGTCCGGTTCATGCTGGTCAACGCGCCGGGCTACCTCTTCTCCGGCCCGGGGATCAGCCTCGCGCTCGCGGGCCTGTTGATGATGAGCGTCGTGCTCTCGGGGGTCGAATTCGCCGGGACCACGCTCGGGGTCAACTCGATGATCGCGGGCAGCCTGTTCACCATCGTCGGCGTGCAGGTGGCGTCGTTCGGCGCGTTCGCCACCATCGCGGGCGAACCCATCCGCCGGGCCACCGACCCCGTGACCGAGGTGCTCGTCGAGCAGATCAACCTCGAACACGGCGCGAGCGCGGGGCTGGCGCTGTTCGCCGCCGGCGCGGCCTACTCGCTGTACGTCGTCTACGAGTGGGCGACCGCCGGGTTCGCGGCGGTGCCCGTCGCGGGGGTCAACATCGCATCGTTCACCGCCTGCGTCACCGGTCTCCAACTCGTGTTCACGTCGTTCCTGTTGAGCATCCTCGCGGACGCGACGGCCGAGACCGACTGAACGGGTCGCGGTCGGCCTCTTCGTCCTCGGTTCTCAGTTCGTCGCGCCCGTCTCTACGTCGGGGTCGTCCACCTCTCCGTCGACCGCGCGCCGGTAGCGCTCCTCCGCCCGCGTCGCCACCGCGTCCCAGTCGAACCGCTCGGCGCGGGTGGTCGGCGGCGTCGGCGGGCGCGCGCCCGACAGTGCGTCGTCGAGCGCTCGCGCGAACGCCTCCACCGTCGGGTCGACCAGGAACCCGCCGTCGCCGACCACCTCGCTCGCCGCCGAGTCGGGGTGGTCGGCCGCGACGACCGTGCAGTCGGCCGCCATCGCCTCCGCACACGAGATGCCGAACCCCTCGCGGGTCGACGCCGAGGCGAACACGCGCGCGGCGCGCATCTGCCCGAGGACGTCCTCGTACTCGTCGAGGAAGCCGAGGAGCGTGACCCGGTCGGCGTTCGACAGCCCCGCCGCCCGCTCGCGGAGGTGGTCGAGTTCCGGACCCTCGCCGACGATCCCGAGAGTGGCGTCGTGCGCCTCGGCGACCCGGTCGAACGCGTCGAGGAGCACGTCGACCCGCTTGTCGGCGATCAGCCGCCCCGCGAACAGCACGTCGAACCCGGGTTCGCCGTCGCGCCGGTGGGACGTGTCGGGGAGCGGGGCCGACCGGATCTGGTCGACGTCGATGCCGTTGGGCACCACCTCGATGTCGGCGCGCCTCGGCCCCATGCCCATCCGCGCGAGTTTGTCCGCGGTGACCCCCGAGACGGCGATCGGGTGCTGGGGGACGGCGGCGGTGAGCCGTTCGACCACTTTCCCCCCGAGCGCCAGCCGACCGAGATAGTCGTCCCAGTAGTCCGCGCCCCAGACTTCGTGCCAGACCGTCACGAGCGGGACGTCCCGGAGGAGGGTCGCGAGCCGCGACGAGAGCACGGGGAAGTAGGGGAACACCGACGCGACGACGACGTCGTGGTCGTCGACCTGGCGGGCGAACGGCGGGAGCAGGCGGACGGAGAAGTCGATCGCTTCGGTGATCGACCGGCGTCCCTCCTCCTCGTAGAGGTCGGCCGCGTCGGCGACCGCGCGGAGCGTCATCCCCTCGTGGGCCATCTCCGCGGGCCCGTCCCAGTAGTGGCGGCCGTATATCGTCACGTCGTGGCCGCGGTCGGCGAGGCGGGTTCCGATCTCGTGGACGCGCTTCTGTGCGCCGCCGGTGACGAACGGGTAGACCACGTTCGTGACGAAGGCGACATCCATCTACCCGTACCTCTCCGAACGCCCACTTGTAGCTTCGTGCTCGGCGACCGACCACCGGGTCACCGACCCCGAGTCGCGGAGCGACGGGTCGCCGTCGGCTCGGTACCCGTCGCCCGTCGGTCACCGTCGCCTACCCCGGATCGCCGATACCGACACACTGACCCGAACCACCCCCGTCGTCGGTCGGTGTGACCGAGGAGGGGCTCGGGGGTCGACTGCTCGCCGCGTGGCGACGCACCGTCTCGCTGTCGGCGCCGATCGCCGTCCAGCAGACGTTCAACACGCTGATGCGGACGGTCGACATCGTCGTCACCGGACTCTTCTCGCCGGCGGCCGTCGCCGCGGTCGGTCTCGCGGACCTGTACGCGCAGGTGCCGCTCCGACTCGGGCTGGCGCTCGGCACCGGCGCCATCGCCCTCTCCAGTCAGGACACCGGCCGCGGCGACGCCGTCGCCCGCGACCGGGCGATAACGCAGGCGCTCCTGATGGGACTCCTCGTCGGCCTGCCGCTCGTTCTGGTGGCGGTCACCGTCTCGCCGCAACTCGTCGGCGTCCTCGGCGCCGAACCCGCCGTCGTCGAGGCGGGGTCGGCGTACCTCGCACTCGTGCTCGCCGTCGCGCCGATGCGCATCGTCGGACTCGTCGGCGCGCGGTCGCTCCAGGGGACGGGCGACACCGTGACGCCGATGGCGGTCAACATCGTCGCGAACCTGCTCAACATCGCGATCACGGTGGGAACCGGCCTCGGTCTCGGACCGCTCCCGCGGCTGGGCATGGTCGGCGTCGGTCTCGGAACCGCCGTCAGCCGGACGCTCGAAGCCGTCCTGATCACGGCCGCGATCCGGAGCCCGTTGACCGACCTCTCGTTCGCCCGGCCGCGGAGTCTCACGATCACCCGTCAACTCGTCGCGGTGAGCCTCCCCAACTTCGCCGAGGGGATGAGCACGTCGGTGGCGAACTTCCCGTTCAACTCGCTGTTGCTGCTGTTCGGGACGGAGGTCACCGCCGCCTACCACATCGGCCGCCGCGTCTACCAGCAGTTCACCGGGCCGCTCTACCGCTCGTACAGCACCGCCGCGAGCATCGTCGTCGGACAGGCGCTCGGCGAGGGCGACCCGACGGAAGCGCGCTTCTCCGGGGTCGCCATCACGGCGCTGAGCGTGCTCACGCTCGGGGTCGCCGGCGTCGTCCTCTTCGCCGGCGCCGAACCGATCGCGGACCTGTTCACGAACGACCCCCCGACGCTGGCGTACGCCGTCGCGTTCACCCGCGTCTTCGCCGTCTCGATGGTGTTCTTCGGGCTGTTCTTCCCGCTCGCGGGGGGCCTCCGCGGTGCGGGCGACACGCGGACCCCCTTCTACGCGCGGTTCACCGGAACCTTCGGGTTCATGCTCGGGTTCGGGTACGTCGTCGGGGTGCGACTCGACTACGGTCTCCCTGGCGTCTACGCGGGGATCGTGCTCAGCTACGCGTGGTGGGCGCTCGTGGTGGTCGTCGGCTTCCGCTGGGGCGACTGGGCGGACACGGCCGCGGAGATGGTGGCCGAACGGGCGGACGCCGCCGACTCTAACTGAGTCTGTCGCTCGTCGCGCCGCCCGTTCCGCGCTACTCCGAGCGGCGGTCGGCGGTCCGCCGCCGAGTCGCCAGTCGCCAGAGCGTGCCGACGCCGGGGAAGCCGTCGAGCGCCCAGACGCCGAACAGGACCGCCGCGAGAACGAGTTGGAAGCCGAACCCGCTCGTCAGGAGGTCGGTCGGCGAGAGCGACGAGAGGTATCGAAACTGCCCCTCCCACCGCTCGAGGTGATAGAGGAGGCTGTCGGCGGGGTACGTCGGGGCCGGGAGGAACGGCCACAGGAGGAACCCGACGCGGCCGAACTCCCCCGAGAGGAGCGATCCGTACGAGTCGCCGAGGAGGTGGGTGAGGGCGCCGACGGAGAAGGCGCCCGCGAGTTCCGACCGGCCGTAGCGGCGGGCCGCGAGGGCGACGACCACGCAGAGCGGGACGACCGTCACCAGCGAGTGGCCGACCGCGCGGCCGTCGTAGACGCCGAACCACCAGTTGAGCGGCTTGTCGACGAGGTCTGGAAACTGCGTCCCGAACGCGACGACGAGAGTCCCCACCCCGCTCGGCGTCCGCCGGTACCACACCCGGCTGCCGACCGTGTAGACGAGGTAGCCGACGGCGAGGTGTCCCCACGGCATCATGAGAGTAGGTTTCGATACTCACGCTCGGTAGTAAACGTCCCGGATCCAGCGAGCGACCCCCGGGTTCACCCGGAGCGGAGGCCCCGCCGCACGCCGGAACCCGTGGGCGCCCGCCGCTCATCCGAAAGCATTTACCTATCAGCGGAGAGATCGGTTCGACAAGCGTCGAGCGGCCTCCCGTCTCCATCCATGTCGATCCTCTCTCGCGAGAAACTGTCCGCGCTCTCGGAAGCGGTCCGGTTCAGGCCGGGCCTCGGTATCGCCATCGTCGTCCTCAGCTTCGGGACGGCGTTGCTCGAAGGGATCGGGCTCGGGTTCCTCCTCCCCATCCTCGAACTCACCCGGTCGTCGACGACGCCGACGGACGCCGAGGGAGTGCTCGGCGTGTTCGTTCGGGTCTACTCGTTTCTCGGAGTACCGCTCACCCTCGAGTACCTGATCCTCGGCATCGCCAGTGTGATGACCGTCCGGTTCGGTCTGAGCTTCGTCACCGGGTGGCTGCAGGCGATTTTGAGCCTGAGCTACCAGCGTCACCTCCGTCAACGACTCTTCGAGTCGCTGGTGTACGGGCCCATCGACTACATCGACCGGACGGGATCGGACGAACTCCTCAACAGCGTGATCACGGAGACCAACCGGGCGGGCGGTATCGTGATGGCGGCGTTCAAGATAGCGGAGGTCCTCCTCCGCGGCGCCGTCTACCTCGCCATCGCCGCGGTACTCGCGCCGACGCTGACGCTCGTCGCGCTCGTCGGACTCGGGGTGAGCACGCTCTCGGTCCGGTACGTCCTCGAACCCGCCTACACCGTCGGTGACGACGTGGCGGACGCGAACGACCGGATCCAGACCATCTCCCAGACGGGCATCCAGGGGATGCGCGACGTCCGTCTGTTCAACCTGCGGTCGGAGTTGGTCGACCAGATGCGGAGCGTGCTCGGCAGCTACGTCTCGGACAGCGTCGAACTCAGGCGGAACCAGGCCGCGCTGAACAGCCTCAACCAGCTCACGAACGCGCTCGTCGTCTTCGGGCTGGTGTACGCCGGCTTCCGGTTCACCGGTCTCTCGCTCGCGCGGCTCGGCGTGTTCCTCTTCGCCGTCTTCCGGCTCTCGCCGGTCGTGAACCAGGTCAACAACGCGCTGTACCACCTCGACGGACAGCTTCCCCACCTCCTCCGCGTCGACGCTCGACTCGACGAACTCGCCGAGCGCACCTCGCCGGACGCCGCCGGCGAGCGGCCGGTCGACTCCGTCGACCGCGTCGAGTTCGACGGCGTGTCGTTCTCCTACGGAGACGGCGAGGAGGTGCTCCGGGACGTGTCGTTTGCGGTCGAGCGCGGCGAGAAGGTCGCGCTCGTCGGTCCCTCGGGCGCGGGCAAGTCGACGGTCGTCTCGCTCCTCGGCCGCCTCCAGACGACCGACGCCGGTCGCGTCCTCGCGGACGGCGTCCCCGTCGACGAGTTCGACGTCGAGCAGTGGCGCTCGCGACTCGCCGTCGTGCGTCAGAACCCGTTCATCTTCGACGACACCCTGTGGGAGAACGTGACGATCGGGAACCGCGACGCCTCCCGGGAGGCGGTCGAGCGCGTCTGTGAGGTCGCACGCGTCACCGAGTTCCTCCCCGAGTTGCCCGACGGGTACGAGACGGAACTCGGCGAGGGGGGGATCCGGCTGTCGGGCGGCCAACAGCAGCGCGTCGCCATCGCGCGCGCACTGCTCAAGGACGCCGACGTGTTGGTCCTCGACGAGGCGACGAGCGAACTCGACTCGAACATCGAGCGGGAGGTGTACGAGGGTATCCGGTCGCTCGAAGACCGGTACGCGACGATCAGTATCGCACACCGCCTCTCGACCATCGACGACGCCGACCGCATCTACACGCTCGTCGACGGCTCCGTGACGGAGGTCGGAACCCACGACCAACTTCTCGACTCCGACGGGACGTACGCCGACCTGTACGCCACCCAGTCGTAGTCGTCTCCGCCTGGCTCGGTACGTCCACTCGGCCGGGCGTCGTGCGGGCAGTCCCCGCGGGATGCGTGAGTATAAATGACGGGAGCGTAATGGTCTACGAGATGAATGGAAGCGGGCCGTATTACTACTCCGCGTACGACCTGACGATCCGGTCCACGTTCGATCTTCCGGAGCTACCGTCGGTCGAGCGAGACGAGTCGGATATCGACGTCGAGTTCGTTCACGGAGCAGTCGAGCCCGTCCCCGAATCGGTCGAAGGGGTCGGGGGTCGTCGTATCGAGGCGACGGCGGGTGCGTGCCGACTCACGTACGAGTCGGTCGGGTCGTTCCTAGTCGAGGGAGGTCGACGCATCGTCTGCGACCCGCTCTCGGGGGACGTTCCGGAACGGGACGTCTTTCGTCGATTGCTGGAAAACGAGATGCTCGGCTTGATACTGTACCAACGCGACCACCTCGTCTTACATGCCAGTGCCGTTTCGGTCGACGGCCGAGCCGCGGTATTTCTCGGTCCGAGGGGTGCGGGGAAGTCGACGACCGCCGCGGCGTTCCAGACGAACGGCTATCCCATGCTCGAAGACGACGTAGTCGGGATCCGGTTCGACGACGACGGGCCGACGGTGGTCCCGGGTGTCCCGCAGTTGCGGCTGAAACCCGACGCGGCGGCGGCGCTCGGGGTCACCGAGGCCTCCACTCCCGCTCCCGACTCCTGGTACGAGAAGCGGTACCTGCAGGTCGACGAGGTTCCCGATCCCGCCCCGCTCGCTTGGTGTTATCTCCTCCGGGACGGTGACCAAGTCGGGTTGGAGGAGGTGTCCGGATCGGATCGATTGTTGGAACTCATCTCGCGCACACATGCACGTGGACTGCTCTCCGATACGGAGCAGTCACCGGACCACTTCGAACAGTGTTCGCGCGTCGCCCAGATGATCCGGTTCGGGGAGTTAAAACGACCACGAGATCACGCTGTGCTCGGGTCGATCGTCGACACCGTATCCGAGAGTATGAGGTCGTGACGTCTGATAAGTCAATAAATAGGGATACCGCCGTCTGCCCGTTACTTCGCCGGCTGGGTCGAACCGACGACGACGCCGTTAGTCGCCTCCGTGTACTGGTCAGGCTTCAGTCCTTGCTTGTTTAGCTTTTCAGTGATCTGTTCAACCGAGCCGAATTCGGTAACTTCGGGAGACGTGTACTCCCGGTTTGATTGGCTGCCTTTCATTTCGCGATCGTTCCTATATCCTCACCTGACTTAAACCCACTGGGTAATTCAACCGTAATCTAACAAATTTGCAAGTTCTAATCGGACGGATTTTACGAGCGAATGATCGGCCACGGGGGTCCGACGAGTCCTCACCGTGCCGAATCACGTTTCTCAGGCTCGTACGCGTCGACCCAAACGGACAGCGAGAGAGCACGCCACAGCGAGCGCGCATCCCGTGTGTCGTTCGACCCGACGAAGCGATCGTACGCCTCCTGTAGCGCGGTCGGGTCGATGTACGCCTCCACCGGTCCCGGGTCAGCGACGAGGCGTCGAAGCCGTTCGTCCTCGCGGGAGAGTGAGTTCCAGAATCCCTGGCTCATGTCCGTCTTCCAGGGCCGTCTCCGAATCTTCTCCGGGAGCCGGCCCCTGAGCGACCGCCGAATGATCGACCGGGTCCACCCATCGGAGAGCTGCTGCGACGGGGGAATCGCGAGGGAGAACTCGACCAGCCGCTTGTCGGTGAACGGGTACCACGGTTCGACATCGAACGCTGCAGTCGCGAGGTCGGTCGTTTCGAGGCTCGCGGTTATCATCCCCGACAGGAGCGAGCGATACTGACGCCGACGGCCGGTTTCGGTGAGGAAGGCGGTGTTCGACTCCCGACCCTTCAGCCGTTCTCGGATGCCCGACCGTTCGGCGAACTCCGGGTTCAGAGTCGGGTTCTCCCGGTCGTTCAAGACCGGTTCCCCCCGTAGTCGGCGACGAACTCTCCTCACCGGAGGTGGGAGGAGTGGTTCCACGGCGTTACTGAGGAACAGACGGTGTCGTCGCGCACCCCCGACCTCTGACATCGCCTGGATCTGGGTAAACAGCTGCCACCAGCGGCCCGTCCGCAGTAACTCGCCCAACAGCCCGAGCCCGTATCCGGTGGCGCTGTCACCGAGCGCACCCTCCAGGAGGACATCCACTCCGGTTTCGTCCGCACGTTTCGCCCGTTCCCAGATAGCGTGGTGCATCGTGTCGTGCGGCGGCACGTCGTAGTGTTGCATCATCCGCTCTCGGTCCCCGAACGACCCGACATCGTCTAGGAACACGTAGTGGGGCACGATCCCCTCCCGTTGGGTCACCGTCTCGATGAAGTCACGTTCGTCCGCGGCGGGGGCGTCGTCGTACACGTTCGAGAACGCGTGGAGCGGTTGGTCCGTCCGCAGGAACTCGCGAGCCGTGACAGTGATCGACGACGAGTCCAGACCGCCGCTGAGCGCGGTACCGACGGTACCGCTCGCCCGGAGCCGACAGTCGACCGCCTGGTCGAACAGTTCGCGGAACCGACGCTCGTAGGCCGCGTCCGACCCGAGCGTGACCGTCCGGGTCGGGTCGAGGTCCCAGTACTGCCACCGGTCGGACCCGTCGAGCCGAACGCGGGCCGCGTGTGCCGGGGGGAGCCGACTCAGGTCCCGGTAGTACGTCCGCTCCTTGTCGTCGAACAGGCCGACGAGGAAGTCCCCGACCTTCGTTTCGTCGACGGTCCTCGAGACGAACGGGAGCGTCAACAGCGCCTTCAGTTCGGTCGCGACCGCGAACGCGTCGGCACCCTCGTAGTAGTACAGCGGCTTCACGCCGAACCGGTCACGGCCGCAGAACACGGAGCCGTCGTCGGCGTCCCAGATCGCGAACGCGAACGCGCCGATCAGGTGGTCGACGCACGCGTCACCCCACTCCCGGTAGGCCGCGAGCAGGAGACGACTATCCGGGATCGGATGGCCGGGGTCGGGAACGTCGAGCGTCTCGAGCAGTTCGCCTCGGTTGTCGAGACGCGCGTCCGAGACGACGACGAGTCCGTCCTCGCGGTACGGCTGGTCGTCGAACGCGGACTCCGGCGTCGTCCGTAACTGCTGGTGTCCGAGCGCGACGGCGTCGTCACACCACGCTCCCCGGCCGTCGGGACCGCGGTGGTCGATGGCGTCGAGCATCCCATCCGCGTGGTCGACGGCTCCCACCCCACCTCGATCGAAGATGGCGACGATCCCGCTCACGATTCGCCGTCCTCGTCGAGCGGGGGCAGGGGCGTGAACCGCGAGAGGTCCTCCACCTCCCCGATCAGGATGTCGTCCCCGTACTCGAGCCAGCTGTGCGCCTTCATCCCGCTCTCGACGGCGGTGTCGACGCCGATCCGATGGACCGGGGTGTACCCGTACAGCCTGAGGAGCGTCTCGGCCGTCAGCGACCGGACCAGACAGGTTCGGTCCCCGGGAAGCCCGCGGTCGGCCACGTCGACCGCGCCCGCGACCCGAGCGGGCGTCGGGTCGCCGGGGACGACCGGCGCTGCGGCGTCGCCAGCCCACAACAGCAGGTCACGAAGCCGGGCGAACGACCCGACGACGACGCCGACCGAGACCGTCACCAACAGCGCCGCCGCGGTCAGCAGCCGCGCCTGATCGCCGAACCCGAGCGACAGAGCCGTCGAGAGCGTCCTCATCCGTGCCCGACCCTCACTCCGCATCGACCGTGACGAGGTCCTTGTCGGCCAGTTCCGCGAGGAGTTCGTCGACGTCCTCACGACACCGGTCGTACCCCACGTCGTACTCGTCGGTTACCGCCTCGTACACCTCCTCGACCGTGTGCGGCTCTTGAAGCGACTCCCAGACGAACGTGCCCACCTCGTTGAACCCGTAGTACTTCCCCGCGTCGGTGTGGAGGACGACCGTCTCACCGTCGATGGTCGTCGAGAGGCAGTTCTCGGCCGCCACTATCTCGTGTGAATTATCGAACGTGTTCACTTATACCCCTCTGTAATAGAAGGTACTTTTCGCTCACCATACATAAACCTCATTGTCGCGTCGTGCCCGGACCGAGGACGGCCGCCCCAGACGCGACGTCGTGGCTGGGGACGCCCGTCGGCGATCGAGATCGCATCCACCTCACAGTTCCTCCCCCGCTGTGGTGGGTCGGAGCCGGGATCAGCCCCGGTCGAACAGCCGTCCGACGAGGTCACGCCCGATCCGATACGGTCGGACGAGGTAGTAGAGCGGGTAGAGACTCGGATTGAGCGACATCGACTCGAAGTCGACCTTGCGCGGGGAGAAGACCACGTCGACGAGTTCGAGAGCGGACCCGACGAGACCGTCGTTCGAGAACAGGACGGTCGCTATCGGCTCCAAACGGAGCGACGTACACAGCGGGTCCCGTCGAAGGAACGAAGCGAGGAGCGAAGCGCTCAGGCCGTACTGGGGGTGTTCCTCGAGTTCGCGTTCTACAGCCGTCGGTAACCGTACCTCGGCCAGTCTCGCTACGACAGCAAGCCCGAAGAGCACGGCACTCCGCCAGTCGTACCGGTCGGCGCGCGCCAACACCGTCTCCCAGGCCACGTCCCGCTGGAGGAGCAAAGCGACGTCGCACACCCACGACAACCGGCGCCAGCCGTGTTTCGTCCCGTGGACGAGGAGGAGCATCGCCCTGTCCTCCGGGGAGAGCACCGGTACGGTGCGCCCGGTGAGCGAGAGCGGCGTACGCCGGGCCCACAGCTCGTCGAATATCGTCGCGTCCGGACGACTGCCGCCGATGAACTCGAAGCGCAACTCGATCGGGATCTGGTCGTCGTGGTTCAGGAATCGGAACTCCTTCCCCCACCGGAACACCGTGCCGTCGACCAGCGTCTCGGGTCGGACGTCGGAGTAGTTCGTCTGTTCGTACCCCAGTTCCAAGAGGAGTCGACGTGCGTCTAGGACGTCCTCCTTCGCGACGAGAAAGTCGAGGTCCCCGTACCACCGGAGACCGGGGTCGTCGTACGCGAACTCGGCGACCACGGGCCCCTTGTACGGTATCGCTCGGATACCCTCGTCGTCGAACTCGCCGTGAAGGGTGTGGAGACGGTGAACGCACCGCAGGTTTCGCATGGCGTTTTGTCGGTGAAGCGAGTTGACTCGGCGCCGCACCTCGACGGGAGCGAGATCTGAGGCTCGAACCGTGGTGAACGCGGTGTGGAGTTGCGAGATCAACGAGTGGTGCCGTGCCAGGTCGACTACCCGCGTCCAGTCCGTGACTTCCAGTGCCGCCTTCACCAAGCATCGAGGGTCGTCGGGGGACGAGGCGAACGAGAGTAGCCTGAACAGGAAGTCCGTCTCGGGGTCCGTCCTCATCGGGGGTTGTCTTCGGCCTCGAATCCCGGGTCGATACACACGGGGTGGCCCCGATTACGTCGGCGTCTCATCGGGTTGTCCGCTCCTTCGGGGGACTGTCGACTCCGATATCGGGCGACCCGACTGTCCACACACCGCCGTCGTCCGCCGACCCGAACGAGAGCGCACATCGTGGTAATTCCCTCAGACCGAACTGATCGGCTCACTGGTCATAACCCTATCGTGATGTGAATGGAGGGTCGAACGAGGGAGCGACCGGGACGACTCGTCAGTGAACGGATCGACGGTGCCGGGAGATCAGCGGTCGTGAATCGAAAGAGGGAGATTTGGTTCAAGGTAAAGCTATATGCGCCCAACCAGATTCTGTACCCGTAATGACCTGTGCAGGGGATCGCGTGATCCTGTTGTCGGCCGACGCTCTCCGCGCGGACCACCTCTCGTGTTACGGCTACCACCGTGACACCTCTCCCGTTCTCGACGAGTTCGCGGAGGAGAGCGTCCGGTTTACGAACGCGTACAGCGCGAGTTCGCACACGCGCGAGGCGGTACCGGCGCTGCTCACCGGGGAGTTCCCCGACGTGGCGGTCGGAGCCGACTACCGGCTCGCGACCGAGACGGTGGCGTCGACGTTCGCCGAGGCGGGGTACGCGACGGGGGGGTTCCACTCGAACCCGTACGTCTCCCGGGCGTACGGGTTCGACCGGGGGTTCGACGAGTTCGACGACGACCTCCACCTCGGGAGGCACAAGCTCGTCGCGCTCGCACAGCGGGCGCTCGACAAACTGCGGAACCGCCACTACGCGCGTGCGGCGGAGATCAACGACCGGGCGCTCTCGTGGCTCGACTCGCTCGGCGACGAGCCGTTCTTCCTGTGGAACCACTACATGGACACCCACGGGCCGTACGAACCGCCCGGCGAGTACGCGACGCTCTACCGCGAGTCGGAGGTCTCCGACCGCGACGCTCAGTCGCTCTACCGACGGGCGATCAGGGAGCCGGAGTCGATCACGCCCGACGAGCGCGACCTCCTGGTCAACCTGTACGACGCCGAGATCCGGTACAACGACGAGAAGATCGGCGAGTTCCTCGACGCGCTCCGCGAGCGCGGCCTACTGGAGCGGTCGCTGGTGGTGGTGACCGCCGACCACGGCGACGCGTTCGGCGAGCACGGCTACTACGAGCACCCCCGGTACCTCCACGACGAGACGACGCACGTGCCGCTGTTCGTCCGGCCGCCGGGCGGCGCCGACGGGGAGACGGTGTCGACGCCGGCGAGCACGCTCGACGTCGCGGCGACGTTCGAGCAGTTGCTCGGCCGGGACGTCGGCGCCGGGCGCGCGTCGCTGCTCGACCGGAACGAGACCGACCGGACCGTCTTCCTGCAAGCCCGCGGCGAAGACGACCACGCCGACGTCCGCCGGTACGCGGCGAAGACGCGCGAGGGGTCGTGTTACTGCGAGCGCGACCGGGAGTCGGGCGCGGTCGAGTTCGGCGACTCCGGCCGCGACCTGCGGAGCGACCTGGAGGCACACGTCGACCGGCGGGTCCGAGCCGAGAACGGCGAGGGCGGACCCGAGGGGGAGGCGGAAACCGAGGAGATCGAACGGCGGTTGAGCGCGCTGGGGTACAAGGAGTAGGATGGACGACTCGCTACGCGTCTGTCTCGTCTCCAAGCAGTTCCCCCCCGGCGTCGGCGGCGGGGAGACGTACGCACACGAACTCGCGAACGGGCTCGGGGAGCGAGGACACGACGTCGACGTCTACACCCAGTGGGTCGACAGCCCCGACGAGAGCGTCGACACCCACGAGAACGTCACCGTCCACCGGGTCTGTAAGGCGCGCCGGAAGTTGGTCACGTTCGAGACGCTGTACTTCAGCTACCGCGTCCGGCGAACCGTCGACCTCGAACGGTACGACGTGGTCCACGGGACGCTCATGCCCGCGTCGACGGTCGCGGTGACGCCGTTCACCGACGTCGACGTCCCCGTAGTGCTGACGAGCCACGGAACCTCGGTCGGGGAGGCGAAGGCGGTGGCGCTGGAGACGCCCGCGGACTACCTGCTGAAGTTCTTCTTCCACCCGACGAACGTGGTGATGGACTACGTCGCCAGCCGGGACGCGGACGCGGTGATCGCGATCAGCGACCACGCCCGCGAGCAGTTGACGACGGTCTACGGCCTCGACGAGAGCGACGTGGAGACGATTCCACACGGGGTGGATACGGACCGGTTCTACCCGCGGGAGGAACGGCATCCGGCGGTCGACCCGGAGCGGTTCACCGTGCTATACGTCGGCCGGCTCGGAGCGAGGAAGGGGCTGGGGCTCGCGCTGCGGGCTGTCGCGGAAGTCGACGACCCGAACGTCGAGTTCCTGATCGCCGGCACAGGACGACACGAGGCCCGACTGCGCGAGCTAGCCGAGGAGCTGGGCGTGAGCGAGCAGGTCCGGTTCCTCGGGTTCGTCCCCGACGAGCAGCTCCCGACGCTGTACTCGTCGGCGGACGTGTTTCTGTTACCCTCGCGGTACGAGGGGTTCGGACTCGTGTTGCTGGAGGCGATGGCGTGCGGGACGCCGGCGATCGGGGTGGACGCGGGAGGGATTCCGACGGCTGTCGAGAGCGCCTCGAGCGGTATCGTCGCCGACCGAACTCCGGAGGCGGTCTCGAACGCGATCGGTCGGATCCTCGATCGGTCGCGCGAAGGTGACGCGAGAGTGTCGTCGACCGACGACCGACGGATGTCGTGGGAGGCGACGATACGACAGGTCGACGACGCGTACGCGAAGCTCCGCGCATGAACTGGAAGTACACGTCGGTACGGGTGGTCCGAAAGTACGCGGCGATTCCGGTCGCCCTCTTCTGTCTCCTCGCGTTGTACGTCTTCGTCTCGATCGGATACCGTGCGGTCCTCGGTCCCGTCCTCGGTGGCGTCGTCGGCGGCCTCGTGGCCGTCGTCGCGCTCGTTCTCTTCGACGCCTCGACCGAGCTCCGTTCCACGACCGACGGGGATCAGTCGCCGGCCGACTATCGGATATCGATAGCTCTCGCCGGCCTGTACGTGACCTCGATACTCGTCCTCTACCGACTGGTGTCCTACCAGCGGCCGTGGGTCCACTACGCCATCTTCGGCGGGTACGCGGGGTACGTCGCCTACGATATCGCGACCGGCGCGAGCCGGAGACGGGTGGTCGCACAGCTGCTCGTCCTCACGTTCGTAACCTACTGGAGTACGCAGTTCGCGTTCCCCGCCGGGATGTACGGCCCGGACACCAAGTACCGCTACCTCCCCGCGGTCCGGACCGCTCTCACCACCGGCTACGTCTCGCTATCGCAACTCATCTACCTCGGGCACCTCACCTACGTGACCGCGACGACGGTGCTGATGGGGGTCTCCGCCCAGTTGGGCTACTACCTCCTGTCGGTCGTGGTCCTCACCGGGACGCTCCTCGTCATCTCGGTGATGGACGTCACGCTCCCGGCGATTCCGGACCGGGTCGCGCTGTACGCCGCTCTGATATTCGGCTGTATGAGCTGGACGCTCGGTCGTGGGTTCCAGCCGAACAAGCTCAACTTCTTCTACCCGCTCATCATCCTCGTCGGGATAGCTACGTTCGGGATCTTCATCCACAGGAGGACGCATCGTCGCTGGCTGGCGATCGCCGTCGTCGTCTCGCCCGCGATCATCTTCGGCCACCAGTTCAGCGCCGGAGCCGCGCTCGTGTTCCTCCTCACCATCGGGCTGTTCACCTCGGTCGTCGTCTCCACTCTCCGAGAGGAGTACAGAGTCGTCTCGTACGGGTCGACGCTCGCGTTCGTCGCCGCCTACGGGCTCGGCATCTTCGGCAACCCGATCCACTCGGGGGCGCTCCTCGGTCGGATCGTCGGGCTGTTCAACTCCATCTTCGCGCCCGCGGGCGGTGTGAGCGTCGGCGGGACCGCGGCGGGCGGTCCCGGCCGCTACTCGCAGCTCCCGCTCGACCTCCTGTTGGTTAACACCGCCGCGCAGGCGCTGCTGTTCGCGCTCGCCGTGTTCGGGGCCGCCGTCGCGCTCCGTCGCTCCAGGTGGGAGTTCGACTTCGGCATCGCCTGGATGGGGGTGCTCGCGGTCCTGCTGTTGGTCGGGCTGGTGTTCAACTCCGCGGACACCCAGCCCCAGCGCTTCTACTCGCTGCTCGGACTGTTCGGGCTGAACGTCTTCGCCGGGGTGACGCTCGTCTGGCTCTGCGAGAACGGCCTCCCGGTCGGGCGGAAGACGGTCGCCGGGGTCGTCGCCGTGTTCTGCGTGCTGAGTTTAGTGTCCCCTGTGGCTGGTATGCACCTCTCGCCGTCCGGCGACCGGATCCCGCACTTCCAGCGGTTCGACCGGTCCGAGTCGATAGCCGGTGAGGAGTGGAGGGCGGAGTACGTTTCCGGAGAACCGACGAAAGAGTACAGGAGGATCGACGGATCGAGTGTTACGATCGATACTTCAGGGATGGTGGAGGGGTCCGTGTACACGTACGACCTCACCTCGCGTACGAGTGGGGTGGTCACCGACGTGGGGCTGAGTCTCGGCGGTCGACAGTTCGCGTTCGTACTGTTCGATCAAGACCCGAAGGAGGGCCGAATCTACACGAACGGGCGGTACGATGCGTATCGCCACGGGTGAGCGACCTACGCTCAATGCCCGATTTCGGAGAGTAGTTCATGGAACTGCCTTCGAAATATCTCCTTTTGCGTCTTACCGTCGTACCTCCGTCCCCGGCGTTCAGCGGTCGCGGACATAGTCTCCCGTTCCGAGACGTCCCTACCAAAGTAGCCGGCCACACCGTCAGCGATACGTTCCGCCGAGGGTTCTACCACCAACTCGCTGCTCACGCGTTCCGCCTCGGTCTTGTTACCGGTCGTCGTCGTCACGAGCGTCGGGAGACCCGCTCGAAGCGCTTCGAGAACGCTGACGGGGTAACTGTCCGCGCGCGAGGGCTGGACATACAGCGACGCCCGTTCGAACTCGGCGCACAAGTCGTCAACGTATCCGCGGACGGTCACTCCCGGCTCTTGGTCCAACTCGGGAGGGTAGCCACTGCCGACCAGTCTGAGACGCGCACCGGGGAACCGGTCTCTAACCAGTCGCCAGGCGTCGACGAGGATATCCTGCCCTTTGTACTGCGCGAATCCGCCGACGGTGACCGCGGTGTTGGAAGCCAAGTCCGGGGTGACCGTTCCTAACTCGTCGTACAGATCCGGCTGGATGTAGGGGTGGGCAATCCGGGTCGGGGCGTGGACTATCTCGTTGGTGTACTCGGCGGTGAACTCCGACACCGCGATCACCCCGTCGATGTACCGGTTGAAGGCCGTCTCCATCGCACTCATCCCGTATCGTCCAATCAAGCGGTTCAGAAACGGTTGGTCGTCCTCGTGACGACGGACTTGGTACAGCGACTGGTCGGCAGCGATGTAGATAAGCGTCGAATCGGAGAACAGTTGATGAGAGAGACTGCCGTACAAAGAGCGCGTTCCTTCGGCGATACAGACGTCGTACTCCCCCATCAGGAGACCATTGAGTACCTCGACCGGTATCGTCCCCGCGACTCTGTCTACGGAGCACGTGTTGAGACCGTACAGGTCCGCGTCGATGGCGTCGGCGAAACCCTGGTGAGACGGGTGGGGACTCTCCCCGCAGTGGATCATCACTACCTGCATGTCGGCTCAGACATAGCCCAAACTCTCCAGACGGTCCTGCACCGACTCGTCGTCCTCGGAGGATAGCTCGTCCGGGGGCTCGGAGACGACCGCCCTCCGGTCGCCGTTCGTCAGCTCCAGCCAGGGTACCTCGACCAGTTCGTCCGTCCAGATCCCCGGTGGGTGGCCCCACTCGCGGATCGGGAGCGGCGACGCGCGTTCGCCGAACATGTTTCCGTGGTCGGAGGTTACCACCGTCTTCCCGGTCAGGTACTCGGTGAGTTCCTTCACGTGTGGGAGTGCTCGGCGGAGGTTGTCCGCGTACGCGTTCCAGAGCGTCTCCTCGTCGATATCGATCTCGCCGGTCAGGACTTGCATCCACGTCGTCAGGCCGTCGGGCGAGTCGTCGCCGATGTGGCCCTTGTCGAAGGTCGTCTCCGCCTCGATAAACGGGTAGTGCGGCTGCATGTAGTGGACGACGAGCCGTTTGTCCGGGTAGTCGTCGGCGACCCGCTTGGCTTCGGCAGTGACCACCTCCGGGAGCACCGTCTCGTGTTCGTCGTCCCACGTCTCGCCCCTCCAGAGGTCGACGACCGCGTGAAACTCGACGTCGAGAGCGTCGCGGTGCCGATAGAGCATCGGGTTGGTGGTCACGTACACCGTGTCGAGTAGTTGCTTCCCGTCGAAGTTCCCACGGAGGAACTCCGGCGTCGCGGAGCCGCGGGACTCGACGCGTCGGAGGTCACCCGGGATGTCGTTGAGCTCCTCGAACAGGTCGTACCGGCAGGCGTCGAGGATCAGGAGGTTGTCCCAGTCTTGCTCTAGAAAGTCGATCCCGTTCGGGTTGTACCCGCCCTGGGACCGGAGGCGGTTGTACGTCTGCGAGAGTTTCCGTGCTAGGAGGTTCGGGTTGGAGAGGCCGAGGCGGAGTCGTTCTTCGTTTATTTCCATGGATTAAATACGCTGAAACGACGGGCGATTCGTTGACGGGTTCGTTCGACAAGCAATAGCTTTTACGTTACTATTCACCCAATTTTGCTCCAGAACCTCCGGTTCCTTGCGTACGTCCGCCACCAGTGGACCGACGCGTCACGCCGGACAAACATCAGAGGATACGCTCCTTGAGATACTCGGGGGCTTCGAGCAGCGTCTGTTTCAGTCCGCGCTCGAATACCGACTTTTCGAGGTGATATCGGGGGCTCGCGTCCTCGACCACTTTGAACGCACCGGACCGAGAGAGGTACGAGTTGCGGTAGAACGCCCTGAACCGCGAACTCTCGTTGATGAGTCGCGCCGCGTTCTCGATGCCTGTCTCCGGGCGGCCGTGGAGGATCTTCGCGTCGCCGTGGAGAGCCCCGGGCGAGAACAGGCGCGTGTTGTAGTTGAGCGACAGCGTGAACAGGTCCACATCCGTCTCGTAAACTGCCTTCAAGAACGAGGGTTGGTTCTGAACGACGTCCCGTTCCTCCCGCCACTCCCGGTAGATGTCGTTCCAGAGGGTGAACAGTTCTCGTACGGGGTCGTTGGACCGGTAGGACACGACGCCCGTGTTGTACTGTGTCCGGGGCGCGGGAACTCCGGATACGGAACCTTGACTCAGTGACGGGGCGATAGCCAAGTCGTACTCGTCGAGTACGTCGAACAACTCGTGTACGCTATCCGTGAGGTACGTATCGGTGTCCAAGAACAGCGTCCGGTCGAACGGACTCATACCCGGCTCCAGATTCGAGGAACTGAAATCCGCGTCGAGTTCGTCCGTGTCTCGGACGATATCGAACAGGTTCGACTCCACCTCGTCGTCCGTTATCAACGCGATGTCCGTATCGGGCATGTGGTCACGGACGCTCTTAGCCGAGGTTTTGGCTTCGCGGATGTATTGATCCCCGGTAGCGACGTATAAGACCCCACTTGACATCATCCACTCATAAGTTTAATCGGTGATATATTTGTTGGTGCCATAAGGCCGTCCTCCTACCCTGAGAGTTCTTCTAGATCTGCCCGCATTTATTTTGTAATAATGTAAATAATAAAATCAGTATTATATTGATTGGGCAAGTCTTCGATAGACTTGGGAGAATTCATACTGTGTATACTGTTCCAGTATCAACATATACACGATATATACTACTATTCCAGATAAGATCAGAATAAAAAGACTAAGAATACTATACCCAGTCAATATATAATTGTTAATGCTATACACTGAGATGGCCATAAAGGTACTTGCGAAAGCAGGGTATATAATTAATCTTAAATATTCGATGGGTTTCCCCTCTATGATTTGGAGAGTAAGATAGGAACCGATCGGGAGTGAAATAATATTCTGCCCAACGATCACGTAAGCAACACCAACAACACCGAATATCTCGGCAGCGGGATAAATACTGATGATGACACAACCGATCTGTAACAATAATAGATATGAGATGTATTCAGGGCTACCTACCGCCTTGAATACTGCTCTGAAGTTGTCAAATAACGATCTAACGGCTCCCCAGAGAGCAAGCATCTGCATCAAGGGAACCATCGGTTTCCACTGGTTACCAAACACCACATGAACGAATTGCGGAGCAACTACAAAAATACCGGCAGCAATTGGAAATGAGACTATAGTAGAAAAGTGAATAAGGCGAAAGAATCCCGAACGCAACTTACCGACGTCGTTCTGTACCTTTGAAAACGCCGGAAAGGCGACTTGACGAATGACCTGCGTGATCTCTGTAGCCGGGGCGTTGGAATATCGGTAGGCGATCTGGTAGAATCCTAACGCAGAGGCAGTAAAGAACCATCCTACGAACGCATCATCTCCATCAATGAAGAAGAATCCGAGTACCGCTTGAGCAAACATCCACTTCCCAAATCCGAACATCTCTCTCGCGTATTCGAACTTAAATTCGAGATTTGGCCGATAGTCAAGAATAAAGTACGACAGTGTGAGCTGCACGAAATTCATCGTAGTGATACCCAGTGCCAACGCCCAGACACTCCCGTAGGCCAGAGCGAACCCAACGGCGACCCCTAAGTCGGCTAGACGGGCACTCATCTTGTACCCGAACTCCTTGTGGAAATTCAAACCCTTCCGGAAGTATACGATGGCAGGATTCTGAAGGGCCAAGAACAGATTAGCGGCTCCGATAACTTGGATAAGTAGCGCTGCCTGCGGTTCGTTGAAAAATCTCGCGAGGTAAGGAGCGCCGACGAACGAAATGGCCGCGATCAGGACTCCGCGCCCGATATTTACCATCCAGGCCGTATTCAAGTATGCGTCGACGTTTTCGTCTTGATGTTGGATGAGTGCTTGGTTAAACCCGAGGTTCGAGAACCGTCGGAGGCCCGAGAGAACCAACAGCGCAATCCCGAGGAGACCGAACGCTTCCGGGGAGAGCAACCGAGCCAAGATGACGACCTTGAGGAGTTGTAGAACCCTGTCGCCGACGTTGATCCCCGCCGCCCAAACCCCGCTTCGGACGGCCTGCTCCTCGGTGGAACCGTCGGCCGTTAGACGTTTATATATTGTACGGAGGATCTCGAACACGTGTTTCGAACTTCAATTCCTCTCTATTGAATGGTTCTGTTTTCCGAACATCTGCACTACTACCGGAACGATCATCTACAATATTCGTTACTGGAAGTACAGACGAAAGAAGCGGAACTACCGATTCAAGGCGTGTTCTGGAGTGTCGATCGATGTGAGACCGGAGAGATGAAGACGTGGACTAGCCCAGTTGGACGGGACCACTACTCGTCTGCCCGTAGAACCCCTCCGAAGACGTTCCGGTGCCGTCACAGTACCACGTGTCACCATTACCCGCGTTCGGGTGACTGGCGAACGTCCCGAGGTGCGACCGATCCCCGGTGTTACCGTGGGACGTATGTGAGTGGGCCTGTACCGGCATCCACCCCTCTTCGTTGTCACGGATCCGCAACCCTCCCTCCGAAATGTGGAAGGTGAGATGGTTCCGCTCCGGCGAGACCGACGCATACGCGTCGCCGTCGTCGTCACACAGGTAGAGCCACCTGTGGTCCCACGAGAAGTCCGTGTTGTCCGGGACATGGATCCGCGTCGTCCCGTGCGATATCTCGCCGTGCTTCCCCCACGAGAGGTAGTCGTTGCCCCCGTTCCACGTTCGTCCACCGGGTTTCGAGATACCGTTGTTGGTGTACGCGACGGGCCACCCGGCGCCCGAGTAGTCGAAGTCGGTTCCCCCCTCCTTGGAGACCACAACGCGCGGGTTGACGAACGTAGGCGGTTGGTGGGTGTTGACCCGGACCGCGGTCGAGTGTTCGTCGCCCCCCTCGCTCTCGACGTGGGCGGTCGTCCCGTAGCTCCCGCCGTCGACACGGTAGAGCGATCCCCCATCGGGACAGAACCCGCGAACTTCGACGCGACCGCCGTGGAAGCTGGCGTTGTCCTGCCAGAAGGTGATTCCCCCGTTCGCGCCCGTTCCGTCCCCGTCACGGCCGGACGCCCACGGAATCTTCACGTCGGCGTCGCGGAAGGAGTTCGTCCCGTCGGCGTCGGGGAACGAAGAGCCGCCGCCGGCCGCCCGGACGTAGTACATGGGGACCCGCAGACGCGGCGTGTCGTCACCTTCGTATCCCCCCTCCCTGTGTCGGCCGAGGAGCACCGCTTCACACCACTCCTCGTTGTTCACGGCCAGCACCCCGTTCTCCGCCCCGCGGACGGACGTGGGCATGACGTGAGCGCCGAACGCGTCGTCGACGCGGATGACCGCGGTGTCGCCGTCCCTGTTCGGGCCGTAGTACCACGAGCCGTGCTCGATCCGGACCCGCCCCTTGAAACTCCGCGCGCCCAATTGACCCTGCCGGATCTGGACGGCCGCGTCCTCGTCACCCGTGTAGTGGACTCCGGCCCCGTACGCGTCGATCCGGATGCTCCGCCCCCGTCCGTCCGGACCCTCGCTGTCCAAGAACAGTTGGGTGTCCCCCTCGTACAGCACTCCCGGCTTGAGTTTGATGTCGACGGTGCGGCGGTCGGTGTCGTCGACCAGTGCCTGGATCGCTTCGAGCGTGTTCTCCTGCGGCGTCAGCGTGTGGTTCACGTCCTCCGCGTGGAGTGTCCCGACCTGCCGGTCGGTGAGCACCCAACTACTCCCGTCGCCGTAGTACACCGCACCGGAGTCGGTCGCTTCGAACTTCGCGCCCTCCTTGGGTTCGTAGTCACCCTTGTCCGCCTCCGCGCCGCGGATCTCGATATCCGCGTCGAGTTCCGCGAAGTTCTCGTTCAACTGGAGGTGCCAGTCTTTCGTCCCTTTCGCGGGCGCGTTGTACTCGTGATTCGGCGTCTCGGTCATTCTATCCGCCTCCTGCCTCTGCTCAACTCGGGCTCAAGAAATGTATTCCCCGGAGTTAGATCTAGAGCCGACTGGCTCCCAAATGTTGACCAACCTGTGCTGCCAATACGAGTCTCGTTCATGTAAGGAAGATAGAGCAGGTTGAAATAAAGGCACGGAAGAAATTATACGATCGGATAATTAGAAGCGTTGCGCGAGATCTATCGGTTTATTATCGTTTCATTCCTCCTCCACTACGATATCCTTATTAGAGTCGTCGTTCACGCACTACGAGTACGAAAATGTACCCCAACTGAAAAACATAAGTTGCTTGCTTCTCTAAATTGGATAGATTCACAGATGAGAAATGTAGTCTTGATATGCCTAGATACGGTTAGGAAGGACTTCTTTGATTCGAATGCAAAGCGGATCAAAGATAGTGCCGATGTAGACGTTCGGCAGTGCCGCGCCACGAGCGCTTGGAGTGCGCCGAGCCATGCCGGAATGTTCACCGGGGAGCTTCCTCACCAACATGGTGTCCACACCTATCAACGCTCATTCAACGGTATACCTGAAGAAGGAACATTCTTGTCTAAACTTCCCGAACATACATTATTGGGAGCGTCGGCAAATACCTTCGCGGGTCCGCCGTTCAATTTTAACCAGCGATTCGATAAGTTTCGATACTTCACTTCACCCTCTCATCGGTACACGGCTGGATTGAATCCCGTTTCTTACAATAATGGGACACTAAAAGAGAGATACGGTCGGTTCCTGCGAGATGCTCTCCGGTCAGATCACCCTATAGCGTCGTTACTAAACGGGGCAATCGGTGTCACAAGACAGGTTAACAGACATACACCCTTCAAGGATATATTTGACGACGGTGCGAAGCCATTGTTGAACGAAGCTCGGGGGATGGTTAATTCAGTTGAGGAGCCATATTTTCTGTTCTTGAATTTAATGGATGCTCACCTCCCGCTCACACCTCATCGAAACCTACGAGACCACGAGGTCCCTAGTTCTTGGTCTACGCACTCGTATGATCAGTGGGAGTATTTCGGGCGGCGAGACGAGTTTGAGGAGTATTGGCGGTATCGCGAATCTCTCTATGCAGCCGTGATTGAGTACCTTGATCGAGTCGTATCGGAGTTTGTCAAGTACGTCACTAGTCGTTCTGCTGTTCCCACTTCGGTGATCGTCACAGCCGATCACGGAGAGAACTTGGGACGTTCTGAAGAGGGGGGGTTAGTCAACCACACGAGTAGCCTATCGGAGGGTCTGCTTCACGTTCCATTTTCGATCATAAATCCAGGTGATATCATCCCGTCTCCGGAGAACCGAGTGGTCTCTCATCTTGATATGCCCGATGTAGTATCAGCGCTCGCGAAGGGCCAAGAAACGTTCGAGTGGGACGCGATACCTCGGGCCGAGGTTATGGGAATGGGACCGAACCCCGATCCTCCATCAAAAAAGGAGTTCTGGGACCGAACTATCAGGTGTGTATATGAGGATATGACCAAGTACGTCTGGGACACCCAAGGGACCGAAGCTGTTTACAAACTCAAGCACGGCAAACCGAGCTGGCAGCGTGAGGTGGATGGGCCGTTCGAACTCCCTCCTGAACTTGAGTCGCTGTTCAAGTGTGATATTGCAGCAGCCCGAGACCAGGCATTTGAGGAGGAAAATTCGGCCACCGTCTCCAAGTCGACAGAGAGCCGACTAGAGGAACTCGGTTATCTATAGCTACAATTCGTCCGCAAGCCCTCCCTCTCGTTTCGCACTCGTCCCGAATCCTTTCAGGACTGCCTAAAATACGATCGGAAGTGGTCCTTCGCGTGTTCATCGCCGTTTGTTAGATTGTAGCGCCACCATTGAACCCAAGTAGCCCCCATCCGATGTCGGATTTACTAGTCCTTGTAGGATTCGGGTTGCCCACCGATGGGTAGTCCCTAGTAGGGCCACTGTCTAGACAAGCCAGTTTGAGGAGCGCGCATCATTGAGTTTGTTTGTGACAATGATCGTAGATCTTCTCATCGAATGCTTGTAGCGAATTTAGAAGAGACTTAGAGGCGTTGCCATCTACCTCCACACAATAGGTTGGTCGCTCAGGGAGATAACTTTAATTCTTGCTGAAATATATGTCGAACACTCACAGGGAACTGGTTGGAAGTGGGTACATTTGGTTTCTGATAGCGTTCCAGATCCACTGACTGCGCAGCCGTCGCGGGTCACGGCCGACGAGACCGCTGTCGAAGTCAATTGCGAGTAATCTTGATCGTACACTGCAATAGACCTCAACACAAAGGTGATTCTAGACGTAGCGTTGTTCGGTCCGCACGGCACCGATCCAGCAGCTGCGTTCCTGTCCGATCTTGCCGAGAAACACCATCTTGCGGACACCGTGTTTCTGGCCGATCAGTTCGGGTATCGGATTGGCCTTGCTCAACTTGAGCTGAGCGGTCAGATCAACTACACCGACCGAAACCTCACCGAAAGGTTGTTTTATACGCCCAAACTGCGCGTTGACCGCTTCTACAACTCCTGGATGAGCAGTCGGCGGAACGTCCGCTAATGGCTTGCGCTATCCGAACATTCCTACAACCACCTCAGTCTCCATCAATTGTTCGGCGGACGAACGCTAGTTGAGCAGATACTAAAATAGACAGTGCTGTTCAACTGGATGTCCCTTCTTTCTCTCCCTTTCGCAGGCGCGTTGTAGCCGTGATTTGGGGTCTCAGTCATTGATCTATCCTCTTTGACCGAGCCGTCTCCTCACAAGGCGTTCAGCGCAGTCGAGTCACTCTCAACGTAGTCGGCTTTCGGAGTCGAATCCGGTCGTTCGGGGTGACCTCTGTCCATATCAGAGTTAGTGAGCAGAGGCGTATACTTCTTTCAAACACTATAACAAACATCTAGCTAAATCGTGATCAAAAGCGGCCAACGCCGACCCCTTCACCAGTCACCGGGGACGAGTCCGTCCGAGCACAGGACTTTATGTCGGTAGAAGCGAGCGATACCACACCATGCGAGCCAACCGCCGGTTCTGGGCTACGGCTACCCTCGCCGCCCTTCTCGTCGCTCTCGGCGTCGTCGTGGCCGACGTCACACTCCTCCTCGGAGGCGTCGCGCTCGGCCTGTGGCTCCTCGCCGCCCAGACGGCGTTCGTCTCCCGGTCGGGGTCGGTGACCGACGCCGAATTCACCCTTGACGGCGAATACGGCCAAGTCACCGTGGACGAGCCCACGCCCGTCCGTCTCCGAGCCGACCTCGCCTCGGCGCTCCCGTTTGACCTCACTGCCACGCCGGACCTCCCCGCGAACGTCACCCGGTCGCGCGCACCCGCCGTCACCCTCCCGTCGGGCGACCGAGCAGCCGAGACCGTGTTCGAACTGACCACCCCCGTCGTCGGACCGAAACAGATCGGCCCGGTGGAAGTCGAGTTCCGCGACCGCGGCGGCTTCTTTACTGGCACCACCACCGACTCGACCACCCTCACCGTCGACGTCCAGCCCCGCACCCCCGAGCGCGTCCACGTCGGCGAGGGCGGCCGCCCGCTCGCCACGCTGTACGGCGACCACCGGACCGACAGGGCCGGCGCCGGTCTCGAACCGTACGAGGTTCGCGAGTACGCCCCCGGCGACCAGCTCTCGCGGATCGACTGGAAGGCGACCGCCCGCCTCGACCACCCCCACATCCGGGAGTACGAACTCACCCGGAGCCACGAGACGGCGCTCGTCGTCGACCACCGAGCCTCGATGGGCGACGGTCCCCCCGGGGAGACCAAACTCGACCACCTCCGGGAGGTGGCGCTCGGGTTCGGCGCCGCGGCGGCCGACTTCGACGACCCGCTGGGTCTCTACGCCGTCGGCGACGACGGCGCGACGGCGAGCCGCGACCCCGCCGCGGGCGCCGAGGGGTACGCGACGATTCGGCGACTCGTCCGGCGGCTCGAACCCACCGAGGCGTCCGACCCCGACGGCGCGGACCCCATCTCCCCCACCGAGGCGCGGAGCACGGCCGAGCGTCTCGGCGGCGACGACAGCCGGTTCGGGTCGACGCTCGGGCCCTACTTCGAGGCGGGCGAGACGTACGTGCGCCGGCTCCGCGACCGTCCGCTGTTCCGGACGGTCCAGCTCGCCCACTCGCGGCTCCGCGGCGGCTCCTGGCTGGTGCTCCTGACGGACGACTCGAACCCGACCGAGCTCCGCGAGGCGGTCAAGCTCGCCCGCCGAAACGAGCAGAACGTCGTCGTCTTTCTCGCGCCGTCGGTGCTCTACGAGTCCGAAGTGGGCGACCCCGACGACGCGTACGACCGCTACCGCGAGTTCGAGGCGCTCCGGCGGTCGCTCGCCCGGATGGACCGGGTCTCCGCGTTCGAGGTCGGCCCGAGCGACCGGCTGGAGACGGTCGTCGGCCGGGTCGCGTCGGGCGGCGGCCGGCGTCGGAGCGGCGGTGCCCCGCCCGCTCGGTCGGCCCCGGACTCCCGGGCGGCTCCCCGCTCCACCGCGGCGGCCGGGTCGGACCCCGAGGGGACGGGAGCGGGAACGGGAGCGGGGGCGCGGGCCGATGAGTGAGCGGGCGGAGTCCGCCGGCGATATCGACGCCGACGGCGACGGGCGGTACAGCCCGTTCGACCGGCTCGAACGGCGGTCGGACCGGGTCCCCGAACTCGTCTCGGTGCTCGTCGCGGTCGGCGGGCTGTTCCTCCAGGGCGGCCGGGTCGGCGTCGCCGCCGGGGTCCTCCTGGTCGCGCTCTGGCTGTTCCTCCGCGTCGAGTTCGTGTTCGCCGCGGGCGCGGTGCTCGTCGCGGGCGTCGGCGGGGACCCGACCTCGCTCGGGGGCGTCCTCGTGGTGGCCGGTCTCGCCGGCCTGCTCGCGGTCGACCTGTGGCGGACCTGGGCGTCGGCGCGTCCGGTCGCGCTGTTCGCGGCGCTGTTCACGCTCGTCGGTGCGGGTATCGTCGCCGCGCGCGAGCGGGTCGTACTCCACTGGCTGGGGCTGGGTGTCGTCGCGGCGGTCGCGCTCGCGTCGTACCTCCTCCACCGCTACGAGGTGTTTCGTCTCGACGCGTCGAGCGGGACCGGTCCGGAGTCCGGCCCACCGGAGCACGACGACGGGAGCGACCGAAGGAGTGAGGTCCCGTGATCGGGATACGCCGAGGTGAGCGATGAGCGAGTCAGACGGGGCCGTCGGCGACGACCGGGAGCGGACGGGCGACGACGACCCACCGGCGAGTCGGGACGGAGAGCCGGACCCAGCCGGAGCCGCCGGGACGGCGCCGGCGGACCCGTCGCTGGCGGACCTCGACCGCGACCGTCTCACGGCGGTCGTCGCGGAACTCCGCGCGGAGAACCGCAGACTGCGGACGGAGTACGCGGAGGCGCGGCGCGGCGAGTACCGCCGCTCGGCCGCGGCGCTGCTCGCGCTCGGTCTCGCGGCCGTCATCGGCGGGCTACTCTTCCCCATCGCGCGGGAGGTCCTGTTCGTCCTCGGCGGAATCGGCCTGTTCGGCGGCGCGCTGACGTGGTTTCTCACGCCCGAACGGCTCGTCACCGCGGCCGTCGGCCGGTCGGTGTACGAGTCGGTCGCGGACACGGGCGGGAGCCTGCGTGACGAACTCGGTCTCGAAGCGACGAACGTCTACGTGCCCGTCGACGGGACGGACGCGACCGGCGCGTCGGTCAGGCTGTTCGTCCCGCAGTCGTCCGCCTACGAGGTTCCCGACGACGACGCGCTCGACTCGCTGTTCGTCGTCCCGGAGTCGCCCGACGAGCGCGGGGTGGCCGTCCGGCCGACGGGGTCGAGGCTGGTCCACGAGTTCGCGGAGTCGGCCACGGGGTCGGTCGCGGACGACCCGGAGGCGCTCGCGGCCCAACTGGCGGACGCGCTCGTCGAGGGGTTCGAACTCGTCGACGGGGCCGACCCGGAGGTGGACGCCGACTCGCGGCGGCTCACGGTGGGCGTCGACGGCGGCGTCTACGACGACGCGACGGGGTTCGACCACCCGGTGCCGTCGTTCGTCGGGACGGGTCTCGCCGCGGGACTCGACCGCGCGGTCACCGTCGAGACGACCGAGACCGACGGTCGAACCCTCGTGACGTGTCGGTGGTGAGGGCGGCGACGGGCGCTCGGAGTCGCGGTTCGACCGGAGAGCGAACCCGACGCGAGCACCCCGGACGGGACCGTCCGGAACCCGACCGCCACGGCCGGGCTCAGCCGGCGCCGACCGCCCCGGCGGCCGGCGTGACCGCCTCGGTCGTCGCGCTCTCGGCGGGCGCGGTCACGTTCACCCACAGCCGGAGGCTCCGGTAGGCGTTGTCGGTCGTCGGGGTCGCCGGCGGCTCCCCGCGGTAGAGGAGGTACGTCAACCGGAGGTCGTCGCCGGTCATCGTCGGCGCCACCCGGTGGCGCCGGTGCCAGGTCTCGTTCGCGTCGACCGTCGAGGAGAACCGCCCCAACGGCTCGGCGTCGAGCACGGTCGTCGAGTTGTTCTCGACCCTGACGCGCTGGAGCTCGCTCACCACCGTGTACGACACCCGCTCGTGTTCGTGGTTGCCGACCCCGACGACCACCTGCTGGGGGTTGCCGGCGACGAACTCGGTCGGGTAGTCGTCCGCGACGAGCGTCCCGTCGTCCCGTTCGGTCAGCAGGTAGAACTCGGAGAACGCCTCCCCCTGTTTGGGGAACGCCGCCACGAAGCCGACGCTGCCGACCGCGAGGAGGAGACTCGCGACCATGACCACGTTGAGCGCGGCGTCGGTCCGCGTCTCGGGGTCGAACAGTTCGGCGCGGGCGTCGGCGACCCACCGCTCGTACGGGACGCGGAACCGGTCGTCTGGGTCGAGCGCCGCCCGTCGCTGCGCCCCGACGTACGCGAACAGTAGCGTGAGCCCGCTCAGCGAGACCAAGATCGGTCCCAGCCGGAGCCCCCACGGCGTGAAGTTCAACACGAGACCGACCAGCGGAACGATGGCGATGCTCGTCCCGAACGAGAGCGCGACCCGCTCCATCCCGTCGATGCCGCTCGCGTCGCCCGGGTCGGCCGCGTCCGAACCGTCCGCCGACTCGCCGCGCTCGGGGAACAGCGCCGCGACGAACGCGTAGCCGGGGACGAACACCGAAAACAGCAGCGCGAACAGCGGCCGAGCGAGCGTCTCGCGGACGACGGGCAGCAGCGCCGCACAGCCCGCAAGCGCGACGAACACGACGACAGCGACGAGGTCGGCGGGGAACGTCCGGAGCGACGGCGGGAAGAACGCGCGCCAGTCGCCGTCGGGGTCGTTGTCGGTCCCCATTACGCGCCCCCTGCCGACGGGCCGGCAAAAGTCGGTCGGTCCCGCCCCTGTGGGGCCGACTGCCGGTCGGTGGGGCGGCTACGCGAGCACATCAGTCGTCCCCTCCGTCGCCCCGTGCCGACGCCGACACGTCGGTTCCGACGACGACGCCCGCCTGTTTGAGCGCCTCGTCGGCCGTCTCGGTCGTGCTCTCGGCGGACGAGAACGCCGCGCGCTCGTACGCGGCGGTGAGCCGTTCGAGCGCCTCGCCGCTCTCCCGGTCGAGCGCGTCACGGTAGGCGGTGAGTAGCTCCCAGTGGGTGAGCGTCGGGTCGATACCGAACCGGGCGTCGAGGCTCCGCCTGGCCGCGGCGTACGCGCGGACGACCGCCGCGTCGGACCCCTCCTCGCGCAACTGCATCTCCGCCGCGTCGAGTAGGAGGTCGCCCGCGTCGCTCCGCACGCTCTCCGGCGGCTCGTCGATGCGTGCGCGCTCCGAGCGGCTGGTTGCGCTCCCGTCCCGCTGCGCGTCGTCGCCGCCGAGCGTCGCCGTCCATCCGCCGACCGAACGGAGCCCCCCCTCGACCCACGACTCGTAGGCGAGTCCGGAGACGGCGAGGAGGACGACGAGGACGACCAGCGCGCCGAGCGCGAGCAGCGTCGGGTCGAGGTCGTCTAGCGGCCCGAGCGAAAACCCGGTGTCGACGTCGGGGACGAGACCGTCCGACCGTGGTGCGGTGCCGACGTCGAGGGTCACGTCGGCCGGCGCGAGGTTCCCACCCGGCGGGTCGTACGCGACGGTCACCGCGACCGACTCGTTCGCGGGCACGTCCGGGACCGAGACGTTGGTCGCGAACGACCCCGCCTCACCGGAGCGGACGGTGGCGAGCGTCTCGGTCCCCCGCCGAATCTCGAGTCTCGCGCCGGTGACCGGCGTGTCGCCGACGGTCATGCGTCCGGAGAGGCGAACCGTCTCGGCGCCGAGGCGGGCGGCGCGAACGGCGAGGGCGGGCGTGGTCGTGTCGACCGGGACCGTCGTCGACGCCGGGGCGGCGGTCACGGCGCGGTTCTCCCGTACGACCCGGACGGCGAGCGTTGGCGACCCGTTGGCGACGGCCGCCGGGAGCGGCTCCGAGAGCGCGAACCCTCCCGACTCGTTCGTCCGCGTCGCGTTGAACGGAATCCCGTCGAGCACCACGGTGACCGGAACTCCGGCGACGGGGCGCCCGTCGACCCGGAGGGATCCAACGACCGACACGTCGTCGCCGAACCCGAGAGCCGACGCGCCGGCGTCGGCCCCGAGTCGGAGCGTCCCCTCGACCGACTCGACCGAGACGTTCGTCCGCGCGACGGTGGCGGTGTACTGCGAGCCGTTCCCCGGGACGTACCGCGCGACGACCTCGACCGGTCCGGTCGGCGCCGTCGTCGGGCGGTAGACGACTTCGAACGTGCCGTCCGGGTCGGTTTGCGTCTCGAACGTCGCGTTCGCCGCGCTGACGACCACCGTCCGGTTGGCGAGCGGCGTCCCGTCGTCCGCTCGCAGTTCCCCGCTGATGGCCACCGGGTCGACGAACGAGGCGGTCGAGGAGTTCGCCGAGACGGTCAGGGTTGGCGGGTCGAACTCCGCGGTCCGGATCTCCTCGGTCGTCTCGGAGACGTTCGCCGTCACCTCCTCGGTTATCTCCCCCGCCGGCGCGACGTCCAGCGTGCCGTTCGCGAGGATGGTCTCGTAGTCGGCCGACAACCGACTGCCCAGCGTCACGACCCTCTCGCCCTGTCGGGAGAGCTCCTGTGCGAGTTCGCGCGCCCGCTGGACGTCGTTCCCCCTGCGCGCCTCGCGGTAGGCGGCGAGCGTCTCGCGGTACTCCCGCACCGCCCGCACGTACGCCAGTTGCCGCTCGGCCGTCCGGTTGAGCACCCGGCTCACGTTGTCGTCGCCGGTCTCCTCGGTCGCCTCCGCCACCGCGGCGTACCGCGAGGCGAGCGAGGGGAACTCCGACTCGATCGCCTCGCACGTCTCGTTCGTCCCGGCGTCGACCCCTTCGGCGCACGCGACGAGCGCGTCGTCGATCCGGACGGCCAGCCACCGTCGGAGCGCGGTGAGGTTCCCCTCGCCCGCGGCCGAGTCCGACCGCTCGTGGCGGACGGTGGAGTCGGTCGAGTTGTTCACCGGTGTCGCCTGCTGTTGGTGTACGACGGGCTGAGACGCAGGTACGGCGGGGCGGTCCCGGTTGGCGTCCGGGTGGTCCGCGGCCACCGCCGGGCCGACCGCGACGGTGATCAGGAGGAACGCGACGGCGAGCGGCCAGAGGCGACGGTCGGCGGGGAGGCTCACTCGCCGGTCACGCCTCCCGCCGACCGGTCGGTGTTCGCGGGGGCGGGCCGGTGCCGTGCCGGTGGCGACATCGCGTACACGCTCTCAGTCGGACTCCTCCGACGGTGCGTCGGCGGCGTCGGCGGGTCCGTCGCCGGGGTCGCCGCCGTCGCCGACCGCCGTGGCGTTCCCGTCGCCCTCGCCCGCGTCGGGCGTGGTCACGGAGTCGAGCACCTCCCGGACCACCACCTCCGGCGAGACGTCGCTGAGTTCCGCGTCCGTCGAGAGCACCAGCCGGTGGGCCAACACCCGTTCGGCGAGCGTCTTCGTGTCGTCGGGGATGACGTAATCGCGCCCACGGATCGCCGCCCGCGCCTTCGACGCCTGGAGCAGTCCGATGGCCGCCCGCGGGGAGGCGCCGTACGCGACGTCGGAACTCGTCCGCGTCCCCTCGACGACGTCGAGGACGTAGTCGCGGACCGCCTCGGAGACGTACACCTCCTCGACCGCCTCGCGCGCGGCGACGATATCGGCGCGCCCGACGACGCTGTCGACGCCGGCCGACCCCGCGTCGGGGTCGGCGTCGAACACGTCGAGTAGTCGGGCTTCGAGCGCCCGGGGCGGGATCTCGACCCGGAGTTTGAGCAGGAAGCGGTCGCGTTGCGCCTCCGGCAGGCCGAACGTGCCCTCCATCTCGATGGGGTTCTGCGTCGCCACGATCATGAACGGCGACGGCAGCGGGTGGGTCTCGCCCTCGATGGTCACCTGCCGCTCTTGCATCGCCTCCAACAGCGCGCTCTGGGTCTTCGGCGTCGCGCGGTTGATCTCGTCGGCGACGACGACGTTCGAGAACACCGGTCCCTTCTGGAGGTCGAACTCACCGGTCCCCGACCGGTAGATCCGCGTCCCGGTGACGTCGGCGGGCAACAGGTCCGGCGTCATCTGGAGCCGACGGTAGTCGAGTCCGAGCGTCTGTGCGAACAGGTTGGCGATCGTCGTCTTGGCGACGCCCGGAACGCCCTCCAACAGGACGTGCCCCCGGGTGAACAGCGCGACCGTCAGACCCTCGAGAATATCCTCGTTTCCAACGAGCACCCGACCGGCTTCGTCCCGAATAGTTTCGAACAACTCGTCGGGGTCAGTCATCTTCCCACCCTTGTTTTCCCTCGTTGATAGTTCCTGCTATCAACCCGTCTACTCGTTCGGGGTCCCAGTCCGGGTGCCGGCGCCGGAGCCCCCGTCGGAGGCGTTCACGCGACGCGCGTGGGAGGTCGTTCGCGCGTCCGCGCGACCGGACGGCCGGGAGTCGGGCGCTCGCGAGGAGGACCGCACCCACGAGCGCGAAGCCGGTGGCGACTAGCGCGAGCGGGTTCCGCTGGAGGGTGAGCGTCGCCCGGACCAGCGGCGGCGTCGGTCCGGCGTGCGAGAAGTCGAACAGTGCGGTCGCGTGACCCGAGAGGAGCGCGCGGGCGAACCCGCGGTTCCCGTCGAGTTCGAGCATCTCGTTGATGAACAGGCTCGGGTCGCTCACGACGACGACGCGTCCGTCGCCCACCGTCTCGGCCGTGACGACGGGGGAGCGCCCGAGCGACTCGGCGTCGTCGAGCGCCGCGTTGCCGTTCTCGTCGGCGTACGCGAACGGCGACGTCTCGACGAGGACGCGCGCGCCGCCGGGGTCGAGGACGGTGCCGTGGTTCAGCGTGAGCCGGTCGACCCCCTCGGTCAGGTTCGACTCGGCGACGCCGGGGGCGACCGGGAGGTCGGGCGAGCCGTAGTAGTTGCGCTCGTCCCTGACGGGGGCGCCGTCGACACGGGTCGAGGCGCCGACGCGTTCGAGCAGCGGGTTCGAGTGGGTGCCGTAGTCCTCGGCGATGACCAACGTCCCGCCCGAGCGGACGAACTCCCGGAGCCGGACCGCCTCGGCGTCGGTGTACCGCTCGTCGGGCGAGAGGACGAACGCCACCGTCTCGCCCGGTGTCACGTCGGCATACTCCGCCACGTCGGTCGCGACGAACGGCGACGCGCCGGCGGCCTCGGCCTCGTCGCGGAGCTCCGACGTCCCCTCCCAGCCGCGGTTGTACGCGTCGAACGCCCCGGCGGACGTCGACGCCGCCCACACGCCCGTGACGACGAGCGCGAGCGCCAGTCCCGCGACCAGGAGTTTCGGCGCGGGCCGCGGGAGGTCCATCAGAGCACCCCCGGGGGAAGGAGAGCGAGGATCCGCCGTACGACGATGTACGCGAACCCGGCGAGTCCGAGGAGGACCACCCACTTCAGCCGGCGGCGCCACCGGGGGGTGACCCGGAACGGCGCCGTCAGTTCGACGACGACGAGAAAGCCGATGAGCGAGACGACGAAGAACAGTTCGTACGTCAGCGAGTCGAGGAGGACGAGCACGAGCGCCGACGCCAGCATCCACGCGACGTGCGCGTGGACGAACCGCCGGCGCCTCGTGATTGCCATACGCGGTCGTTGCGGCGGATCCGTTTGAAGGTGACGACGTCGGGAACTCCCGACCCCGCGTCGGGTCCGTCCGCGCTCGGGCCGACGCGCGAGTGCCCGCCGGTGACGACGCCAGCGGTCACAGCGTACCGCCGTACCCTCCCTCGCCGTAGCCGAACGACTCCTCGGGGCTCGCGGTGCGTCCGTCGGTCGTCGAGGAACCGCTCGTCCCCGTGTAGTCGGCGGGGTCGACTCGCTCGCCGTCGACGAACACCTCCGCGTCGCCGTCGAGCGAGAGAGTCGTCGGCTCACCGCGGAACGAGTACTCGTCTCGCCCCGCCCAGACGGCCCCGCGCGCGTTCCGTTCCGAGAAGCCGTCCCAGTGCGAGAGGCCCGCACCCGAGACGACTTCCTCGCTCGCCGTGAACTCGTACGTCGCCTTCGTCCCGGTACCGGCGACCACGAGCGTGTGAAGGCCGCCTCCGTAGTCGCCGGGGTCGACCCGTGTCCCGTCGATGAACACCTCCGCGTCGCCGTCCACGGACAGGTCGGTTACGTCGCCGTCGAAGGAGTACTCGTCTCCCCCCTCCCAGACGACCCCGCGCGCGCTCCCTCCCGAGAAGCCGTCCCACCCCGAGAGGCGGGCGGCCGAGACGACCTCGCCGCTCACCGAGAACTCGTACGTGCTCCGCTCCCCCGTCCCGGAGACGACGAGCGAGTGGGTTTCGCCGCCCGCGCCGTCCGCGTCCGCCGCGGCGGAGTCGAACTCGCGCTCCTCGCCGGCGTCGCCGTCGGTCAGCGGGACGCCGCCGTAGCCGAACCCGACGACGGTCGGCCCCGCGTCGGTGTCGGTCCCGCTCTCGGTCGCACGCGCGCGCGACGAACCCAAGTTGACCCCGACGGCACCGGCGACGAGTCCCAGAACCGAGCGGCGAGTCGCCGTCGGTCCCCCGTCCGCGTCGTCGGTCGGTCGCTCCCCGCTTCCCCCCGTCGTCTCCGCCGTCTCGTCCCCCATGTTCCGTATCGAACCGGGTCCGCTGTCGAACATAAGCCCGGCGCGCGAATTATCAGAGCCGCGAATCCAGGGGTGGGACGCGCCCCGCAGAGCGACGGCAGTCCGTGAGGACGACCGGCGAACACGCTCACGAGCGAACGCGTCTCCCGCTCTCGGATCCGAAATCGCCAGGTTCGACCGGACGTACGCGTGACGCGCGAGGAACCGCGGCCGATTCTACGAGAGGGTACTGTAGCCGGTCGAATGCGAGTCACCGGCCGCGGGGTCGCTCGTCCGTTCGGAACCGAGCGGTCGAACGGGGTCCGAGCGAAAAGCGACCCCGGGTCGGCGGCTACGCGGCCCGTCGAGTTACGTCAGCGGCACCACCGTCGAGAAGGCGAGCACCGTGACGATACCGGTGACCGAGAGGATCGTCGTCATGACGGTCCACGTCTTGAGCGTCTCCGTCTGTGTGAGCCCCCCGATCTCGTTCATCAACCAGAAGCCCGAGTCGTTGTACCACGAGCAGATGATGCCGCCCGACCCGATCGCCATCACGAGGTAGGCGGGGTGGACCGCGAGTTGGCCCGTCTGGGGAGCCATGATCCCTGCGGTGGTGAGCATCGCGGCGGTTGCGGACCCCTGTGCGACCCGGACGATAGCCGCGATCAGCCACGCGGTCAACAGCAGGTTGATCCCGAGCCCCGAGAGCACGCCGGAGATGTACGAGCCGACGCCCGACGCGGCCAAGAGCGCGCCGAACGCACCGCCCATCGCGGTGATCGCGGCGATGTTCCCGCCGCTCCGGAGTGCCTCGGTGAGTTCGTCCTCCCACAGCGACCGCGAGAGATCCGACCACCGGAGATACGTCAGCGCGGCGACGAGCGCCGCGACCGTGAGCGCGATGTTCGAGTTACCGACGAACGACACGTACGGCTTGACCGTCGTGAAGACGGGGTAGATCTCTTCGAGCGTGTCGACGACCGTGAGCGAACTCACGAACGCGATCGCGATCACGATCGGAAGCGCCGACTCGAACACGCCCGGCAGCGAGTCGGTGCTACGCTGTGCGCGCTCTTCGAGTTCCTCGGTGGTCGTCCCCATCGAGTCGCGGAGCGGGATCTGCATCCGCGCGTTGATCCAGTGTCCGTACGCGAGTCCCGCGACGGCCGCAGAGGGGATGGCCACGACGACACCGACCAGGATGGTGACCCCGAGGGTGACGCCGATCTCGTCGGCGACGGCGAGCGGACCCGGCGTCGGCGGGATGAACACGTGCGCCGCGGTGCCGCCGGCTCCGACCGCCATGAGGTACAGCGCGTAGTTCTTCCCCTGTCGGGCGCGCATCGACCGCGCGAGCGGTGCGAGCAAGAAGAGCACGCTGTCGAAGAACACCGGGATGGAGAGGACGGTACTGCTCCCCCACAGCGCGAACTCCGAGTTGTCGCTTCCGACGAGCGACTGAAAGCCGCGGACGATCCGCTGTGCGGAGCCGCTCTCGAGCATCGACTTGCCGATGATCGCAGCCATCAAGATCGGGATCCCGATCCCCTCCATCCCCGCGCCGAACTCCGCCGCGGTTCTCGTCGCGGCGTCGGCGAGCGAGAAGTCCTGGACGAACACGGAGTTGATCAGCCCGACGGAGAACGCGGCGAGCGTCAACCCGACGAACGCCGGGAGGTCCCAGACCACGAGTAACAGTACTACCAAGACGAGCCCAACCGCGAAGGTCAAAAGCGGACTATGGGCGAACTGGACTGCCATACAGATCGGACTATCGTGATCCTCGTCCGCTGAAAGCGGTTTCTATATCTACTCTGTATAATTATTATAAATTATTGTTTCTTGAAAACAATACGGTCGTTTCACATGGAGAGCGGCCGGTCGTTCCCGGGAGGGGAGCGACGCGGAGGAGCGTACCGATGTCTTATTCCGTCGACGGTGTCCGCCTCGGATGTGGAACGAGTACTCGCGGTCGTCGACACCACCGACGTGGCCAAGGAACTCGTACGCGAGGCCGGGTCGCTCGCCGAGGGGATGGACGCCAAACTGGTCCTGGTGCACGTCACGACCGAGGAGGCGTACACCGCCCGTCGCGGCGCGATGGAGTCGCTCCCGAACTCCGCGGCGAGTTACACCCACGACGACGCCCGCCGAGGAGCGACGGAGTTCGCCCGCGACATCGGCGACGAGGTGTTCGCCGGGACCGAGGTGGAGTACGACGCCGTCGGCGCACTGGGCGACGAGGCGACGGAGGTGCTGGGGGTCGCCGAGGAGTACGACTGCGACTACGTCTTCCTCACGGGACGCCAGCGTTCGCCCGCCGGGAAGGCGCTGTTCGGCGATACGACCCAGCGGGTCGTCCTTGACTTCGACGGGTACGTGACCGTGAAGACGGAGTGAGGGGTGGCGAATCCGCGGACACGTCGTTCCGGCGGGTCCGCCCGCTCCTCCGCGAACGCGTCGAGTACTCCGTCGACCCGTTCGTGTGAGAGACGGACGGGAGAGGGACGACGTGAACCGCGGTGGGCTCCTCGTTCGCCGTCGATCGTAGCCCGCCGGCTACGACGGAGCGGGATGCGCCGAAGGAGTGGTGCCGTGCCGAAACGGTAATGAGGTGTTGATATGTGTTGTCTATCGTGGGTGAACGCATTTATAGTATCGACGCGCTGCGTGCGGTCGCGATCGCGTTCGTGATCGTCGCACACGCGAAGCCGTTCGCCGGGATGGGCGCGCGGGGCAACCTGCTGTACTTCGTACTCGATACGATCGGGCAGTTCGACGTGCAGTTCTTCTTCGTGACCTCGGGGTACTTCCTGGCGACCAAGCTCTCGCCTTCGGTGTCCGGCCGGTACGTCGTCGGCACTATCCGGAAACTCGGCTCGCTCTACCTCTTCGGTATCCTGTTCGCGCTCGCCGTCCACATCCCGATCAGAGCCGTCGGGGGGATGCTCGACGGCCGGTCGCTCGCCTTCGGTGCAGTCAGGGCCGTCTCCGAACTCGCGCGACGAAGCCCGCTGGACTTCGTCTACTACGGCGACGCCGTCGCCGTCCACCTGTGGTACCTCACGGCGTTGGCGTTCGCCATCTGCTTCGTCGCGGGCTTCGTCGCCATCGGCGGGGAACGGTACCTGTTCCCGACGGCGGCCGCCCTCCACGTTGTGGGAGTGCTCACGCAGAACTACGAGACGGTGTTCTCGGTCCCCGTCCCGACCCGTGATGCGCTCTTCTTCGGGTTCTTCTACGTGGCGCTGGGCTACACGATCCGGTCGGTCGACTGGTCGCCGTCCGCGGACCGGAGCCGAGCGTATCTCGGTGCGTTCGGTGTCCTCCTCGCCGCGCAACTCGCCGAACAGTACTTCGTCGCCGCCGTCGTCCACGACGTTCCGTTCTCGGCGGGGTTCTACACGACGGAGTACACGTTCGTGACCCCGTTTCTGGTGGCCGCGCTGTTCGGTTGGGCGCTGGCGACCCCCGAGTGGGGGAAGGGGACGCCCCTCCCCACGCTCGGGACGTACGCCGTCGGCGTCTACTTGCTCCACTACCCGCTCAAGAACCTCCTCGTGGAGAGCGTGGAGTTGCTCCAGTCGGCGACCGGAGTCGCCATCCTGGACTCGCTCCTCTGGAACGTGAGCGTCGTTCCGCTGCTGTACGTCCTCTCGCTCGGACTGTACCTACTGGCCGCTCGACTCGGCGTGATCGACCCCGACGGAAGCCACCTTCCGCGGGTGAGCCGGATGCGGGAGAAACTGTTCGGCTCGCCGTCGAACTGAGGGTGAACGGGTTAATCACCGCCTAATCACCCAGTAACCAGTGATGTATTAAATGGGTGTAGGGAGAGATGCCAGTAATAAATGGCTTCTGAGAGCAAGGCGTCCGACGCCCCCTCGGTCGGGGTCGTGGTCCCCGCGTACGCTCCCGACGTTCTCACCCTAGAGCAGTACGTCGGCGAGATACGTGCGACGTTCGACTCCGTGACGGTCCGCGTCGAACTCGACGCGCCGCGGCAAGCGCACGTCGACCGCCTCTCGGAGAGCGTCGACGAGTTGAACGTATCGACCACCCGGCGAGGGAAGGGCGGCGCGATCATGGACGGGTTCGACGCGCTCGCGGACACACACGACCTGCTCGCGTTCGCCGACGCCGACGGGTCGGTCCCGGCCGCCTCGCTCCACGACGTCGTCCGGCAGGTCGCCGAGGGGACGGCCGACGTCAGTATCGCGTCGCGGCGCCACCCCGCCTCGCACATCGTCGACCACCAGACGGTCGTCCGGCGCTTCCTCGGCGACGCGTTCGCCCGCGCCGCCCGCTGGATGCTCCCGACCCAGTGTCGCGACTACCAGTGTGGCGCCAAGGCGGTCAGTTCGGCCGCTTGGAGCGCTATCGGGCACCACTGCTACGAGCCCGGGTTCGCGTGGGACCTGGAGTTCGTCTCCGTCGCCGGCTCGCTCGGCTACGAGATCGCCGAGGTGCCGGTCGACTGGGAGGACCACCCCGACTCGACGGTCGACCCGCTCACGACGTCGGTGGAGTTGGCGACCGCACTCGTCGACGTCAAGCGTCGGACGGACGCGATCGCAGAGAGTCCGCGCTATCACGACGTGCAGGCGACGACCGACTCGACGCTCATGAAGCTCGGAGCGGACGACGATGGCGACTGACTCGCGGCTTCACGCGCTCGCTCACCGGGCGCGGATCGGGCAGTTCGTCTCCGTCGGCGTCGTCGGCGCGGCGATCGAGACGGCCATCGTCGCGCTGTTGACGACGCTGTTCGGCGTCGGCGCACTCGCCGCGAAGGCGGTGGGCGCCGAGTGTTCCATCTCGACGATGTTCGTCGTCAACGACCGCTGGACGTTCGCCGCCGAGGGCGAGGGCGGGGTGGTGGCGTTCGTCCGCCGGTGGACGAAGTCGCACGCCGTCCGTCTCGGGGGGCTGGCGGTCGCCTTCACCGTGCTGTTCGTGTTGACGTCAGTCGTCTCGGTCACGCTTCCGGTGTGGGGCGTCGACCTGTGGCCGACGGTCGCCAACGTGGTCGGGATCGGCGTCGGGATGGTGCTCAACTACGTCGCCGAGAGTCTCTTCACGTGGGGCGTCGGCGGGGAGGCGCCCCCGTGAGTTCGCCGTCGTACGGGGAACGCCTCCGGGAGTCACGGCTCGTCGGCCGGCTCACGACGTCGGTCTTCGGCGGCGACGACTGGTGGCGACGGGTCGTCGCCGCGGTCGTCCTGATCCCCAACCTCGTCGTGTTCGCCGCGGTCGCGCTCCAACCCGGCCGGCTCCCGCTCCGGGCCGACAGCGGGATCTTCGAGTACGCCGGCTGGTTTCTGGCACACGGCGCCACCCTCTATACGGAACTCTGGGAGATCAAGCTCCCGCTCGCGTACCAGACTCCGGCGGCGCTCGCGCTACTGGCCGGCGGGGACCCGCTCGTCACTCACCTGCTGAACGTCGGACTGACCGTCGCGGTCAGCGTCGGCGCCGCGGTACTCGTCGGGGCGCTGGTGGACGACGTCACCGCGAACGGGCGGGCGGCCGCGCTCGCGGGGGTGAGCGTGCTCCTGCTCCCGGGCTACTTCTACCTCCCCGCGTACGGGTTCAAGTCGAAGTTCTACGTCGTCTTCACCGGTCTGCTCGCGGTCTGGCTCGCACGACGGGAGCGCTACGCGCTGAGCGGAGCGGCCGCCGCCGCGTGCGTCGGCTACTACCAAGCGGCCGCCGTGTTCCCCGTCCTCGCGGTCGGCCTGGCGCTGCAGTACGGCTCGGTACGGGGAGCGGCCGAGGCGGTCGCCGGTGGTGTCGGAATGACCGCGCTCACGGTCGCACCCGTCGTCTGGGCGGGCGCGGGGGAGGCGCTCGTGACCGAGGCGGTCCTCGTCCCCCTCGTCGTCGACTCGGGCGAACAGGCGTTTCTCCGACTCGTGGTCGAAGGCGTCGGCGACTTCGGCGTCGCCGCACCCGTCGTCGCGGCCGGGGCAGTCGGCGTGGCTCTGGCCGTCACGGCGTACGGCTGGCGCGAGACGTGGTGGGTCGTCGCCGGGGCGGCGTGGTTCGCGTTCGTCGTGTTCGCGTTCGACTACGACAACTACCCCGACCTCATCCCGGGGCTGATGTTCGTCGCGGTGGGCGTGGGCGTCGTCTACGACAGGCTCCCCTCGCGGTCGTACCGAACCGTGCTGACGGTCGTCGTCACCGCGTGCATCGTGGCGAACCTCGTGCTCGTCGTCGGGATGGGCGGCCTGTTCGGCGGGTACGGGATCGCTCCCGCCGACCCCCTCTCGGAACTCGAATCGACCACGCACGAGACCGGTCTCGGCGACGGGTACGCGGTCGAGCGTCCGGACGTCCGCTACCTGTTCTGGAACGGCATCGAATCGGAGACGTGTCACGTTCGGCTGTCGACGACCGAACTCCGGTGGATACAGTTGACCGACAGCCCCCTCATCGACACGCAGTGTGGGGATCTGGGCGTCGCTCTCTCGCACCTGTGAGGGTCGCTCGCTCGCGCTCGCGAGCGAACAGCCCCGGGAGAACACCGCGAGCCACGTCCGACCGCGGAGCCGACGAGACGTGGCTCGAACGACGGGAGGCGCGACTCGAACGACGGGAGACTCCGGCCTCTACCCGTTCGGCTTCCGCTCCTGGTCGGGGTGGTCGGCGACGAACACGCTCGTGTCGTCGGGCACGTCGTCGGTCACCCACGACTGCGCGCCGATGTTCACCCGGTCGCCGATGGACACCGGGCCGAGCACGTTGCTCCCGGCGCCGATGACGACGTGGTCGCCGATGTCGGGGTGACGCTTGTACCCCTTCGCGAGCATGTGGTCCTCGTCCTCCTCCTCTTCGAAGTGGAGGGCGCCCAGCGTGACGTTCTGGTAGACCCGGACCCAGTCGCCGACAGTCGTCGTCTCGCCGACGACGACCCCGGTGCCGTGGTCGACGAAGAAGTACTCGCCGATCTCCGCACCGGGGTGGATGTCGATCCCCGTCTCGACTTTCGAGTACTCGGCGAGTTCGCGGGCGTACTCGAAGCTCCCCGCCTCGTAGAGGTGGTGTGCGACCCGGTGGGTCAAGACGGCGTGAAAGCCGGGGTACGACCGGATGATCTCGCAGTAGCTCTTCGCCGCGGGGTCGCCCTTGTACGCGGCCTCGACGTCCTTCTTGAGCGCGCTCCGGACCCCGGGCAACCGGTCGAGCGTCGCGTCGACGGTCCCGGTCACGTCGGTCCCGTCGTCCGCGTAGGCCGTGACGCCCTTCCGCATGCAGACGCCGAGTTCGGTCAGGCGCGCGCGGGTCTCGCCGGGGTCGTCCAGCAGTTCCGTCGCGTTCCAACACTGCGGGAACAGGAGCTGTTTGAGCAGCGGCGGCTCGTCGCGCAGCGAGTCGCGGCGGGGGTAGGTCGGCGAGGCGTCCGTGGGGAAGGGCGGTCCGTCCGCTCGGTATGATTCGACGAGTTCCGCGTGGGCGTCGCCGGTGTACTCGTACCGCATTCGTGTGGAGTGTGACCGCCGAGTGACGTTAGTCCTTCCACACTCGCCCGTCGGCGGTACCGTCCCGGGCGGACGGTGACGCGCGTCGCGCCCGTAGCGCCGGCGAACCCATCCCGCGAACCAGTGCCGGACGGGTACCCGCCGCCGAAGCGTCGGTACTCGATCGGAAACCGGTGAGTTCCGTGTGTGAAACCGTATATAGCCAACCCCGGAAGGGAGAGTCGAATGGACAGCCCGAGCGTCGCCGTAGTGGTCCTCGACACGTTGCGGAAGGACGCGTTCGACCGGTACTTCGAGTGGGTCCCCGGGGTCGCGTTCGAGAACGCCTACTCCACCGCCCACTGGACCGTCCCGGCTCACGCCTCCCTGCTCACCGGGAAGTACCCGAGCGAGGTGGGCGTCCACGGGAAGTCGCGGTCGTTCGACTGTCCCGACCCGAGCATCGTCGAGGTACTCCACGAGCGAGGGTACACGACCCGGCTGTGGACGGCGAACCCGCTGATGTCAAAGTGGGAGGACTGGGAACGCGGCTTCGACCACGTTCGCGGCTCCGAGCGGCTCCACCCGTACACGGACGAGTCGCTCGACTGGGCGGCGTTCCACCGGTCGAGCGAGGGCGGACGGCTGGGGACGTACCTGCGGGCGCTCCCGCACGCGCTCCGGTCGCCCGAGAGCACGGTCGGCTCGCTGCGGGAGGCCGCCCGTCAACTGCGGCTCGAAGACGGCGAGCGGGGGGCGGAGGCGGTCGTCGAGCGGCTAGACCGGACCCGGTTCGACGACCGGGAGTTTCTCCTCGTCAATCTGATGGAGGCGCACACGCCGCACTTCCCCCCGAAGCCGTACCGCAGCGTCGACGAGAGGGTCAACTTCAAGATCGGCGACGCGTTCGCCGGGCTGGTGACCGATCCGGACCGCAACCGCGCGGTGTACGACGACTCCGCGATGTACCTCTCGGCGGTGTACCGCGGCCTGTTCCGCCGCCTCCGCTCGGAGTTCGACGTCGTGGTCACCCTCTCCGACCACGGGGAACTGCTCGGCGAGTACGACCTCTGGAACCACGGGTACGGACTCTACCCCGAACTGGTCCGCGTCCCGCTCGCGGTCTGGCTAGACGACCGGGTCGAGGCGGACGGGGCCGACGCGGACCCCGAGGAGGCGGTCAGTCTGCTGGACGTACCGGAGACGCTCGCCGACCTGACCGGCGTCGAACTCGACACGCGCGGGCGGAACCTCCTCGGCGACTCCGACCCCGTCGCCCGACTGACGGAGTACCAGGGGTTCCTCCCCTGGCACCGCGAGCAGTTCGAGTCGAAGGGCGTCGCGGAGGTGTACGAGCGGTTCGACACGCCGCTCCGAGGGCTGGTCACCGCCGACGGGAGGTACGTCTACGAGACCCACGAGGACGGCTACCGCTCCCCCGACGGACCGGTGTCGCCCGACGACGAGGAGCGGCTGGAGTCGCTCGTCTCGTCGGTCCCCGAGCGGGCGGTGGACGACGAGGGGTCGGACGACGTCTCGTCGGACGTGATGGGCCAGCTAGAGGACCTCGGGTACGCGTAGGGAGCGTTCGATACGTGTGGGGGAGGCGTGCGCGTAGGGAGCGACGGATAGGAGGGGGAGGCTACGCGCGCGACTGGAGTTCGAGGTCAACTCCGGTCGGTCAGTAGCCGACTCAGGCGCTCGGATGGGACGACCCCGGCCAGGAGGTCGAGTTCCTCCTGTTCGAACCCGAGCAGGTAGAGCACCGCGGCGTACGCCACCGCGCCCGCGGCGCCGCCGACGACGAGGAGGGCGTACTGGTCGAGGAGGAGCGAGACGGCGTACATCACGCCCGCCGCCACCGCGCCCGCCGCGACCGGTTTGAGGAACGTCCGGTCGTACGGGAGCAGCCCCTCCAGGTACCAGACCTCGACGATCCGGAGGACGTTGATCCCCGCGAGGACCGCCGAGGTGGCGATGGCGGCCCCGATGAGACCGAACTCGAGGATCAACACGTAGTTCAACACCGCGTTGAGCACCCCCGAGGCGAGTTGGTTGACGAGCGTCAGGTACTGGTGGTCGCTCATCATGAGGAGGTAGCCCGACGGACCGACGAAGCAGTTCGTCACCTGCGAGAAGACGAACAGGCTGAGCACCACGCTCCCGCGGGTGAACCCCTCGCCGAACACGGCGAGCACGTCACCCGAGTACAGCAGCGCCGCGATGGCGGGGCACAGCGAGAGGGTGAATATCCACCGCGTCACCGTCCCGTAGAGGTCCTCCAGTTCGTCCAGTTCGTCGTTGTGGTACAGCCGCGACGCGATCGGGGGGAACAGCTGGTTGAACGCCACCAGCGGGAGCGAGAGGATGGTCGCCACCGTCACCGAGACGTTGTAGATACCGACGGCCGAACTCGACAGGAAGAAACCGACCATGAGGATGTCGGTGCGGTTGTAGAGGAACCCGCCGAGTTGGTTGAACGTGAGCGGGAGCGAGTAGTTGTAGTACTCCTTGAGTTCGGGGGTCGACGGCCGGCGAACGGTGCCGACGCCGAACGGCGACCGCCGGATCAAGATCGCGAGCCCGACCCCGAACGTCAGCGCGCCCATGACGACGAACCCCGCGGCCGCCCCGACGACGGAGTAGCCGAGGAGGACGGCCCCGCCGACGAACACCAGCCGGAGGATGGGTCTCGCGACGGAGGAGACGACGACGTCGTACTCCATCTTCTCCATCGACTTGAAGACGGACGTGGTGACGTTCGCGAGCGTGTTGAACGGCAACACGAACGACGCCACCCGGAGCACGTCCACGAACAGCGGGTCGTCGAGGGTGACCGAGGAGATGAACGGCGCCAGATAGAACACCACCGCCGTGACGAGGACGCTCGCGACGATCGAGGTGCCGTACGCCAGCCCGAGCATCACCGACTGGGTCCGCGTGTCGTCCTCGTATTCGGGGAGGAAGCGGAGCATCGACTTGTTCCCGCCCAGCCGCGTGAACACCATGAACAGCGAGAACAGCGTCGTGGTGTACGAGAAGATGCCGTAGAGGCTGGTGCCGAGCGTCCGCGTCAAGATCAGGTTGGTCACGAGCCCGACGGCCCGAGAGAAGCCGTCACCGCCGAGGAACAGCCCCGCACCCTTCGAGACCGACCCCAGTGAACTCTCCGAGTCCGCGTCCTCTTCGTCACTCATTCATCGGGAGGGGCCGTCGGTGTCGTACTGTCGTCCGTACCGTGCGTCGTCCGGACGCCGGGCCTGTTCGGGTCGTCGAGTGGGTGACGGCGGTCGGCTCACTCCGCATAACCCAACTGCTGAAGCCGGTCTTCCACGGACGACGAGACGTCGGCCCGTTCGTGGTCGGCCGGGTCGTGGTCGCCGGTGTCGGTCGCCGACGCCTCGACCCACGGGACGCGCCGCACCGCCGGCAGCGCGGAGCCGTCGTGGCCGAACACCCCGTGTTCGCCGAACGCCTCGCCGTGGTCGGCGGAGATCGCGACCGTGTCGGCGTCGACGTTCGACAGGAGCAGTTCCACGTCGTCGAGCACGTAGTCGAGGTTCGCGCGGTAGGCGTCGCGCGCCTCGTCGACGGTGATGCGTCCCTCGGCGATGTCGTCCCAGACGGACATCGAGTCGTCGCCGAACCCGTCGACGGAGAGCCCGCTCGTGATCGGGGTGGGCACGCTGGGGAAGTGCGGCTGCATGTAGTGGACGATCAGTCGGTCGGCGTCGCGGGTCCGGGCGGCCTCGATGGCGCGGTCGGTGACCGGGCGCGCCCGTATCGTCCCCGTCTCGTCGTCCCACGCGTCGCGCCACACCTCGTCGACGAACGCGAACGCCGACTCGTCGACGTGGGTCTCGGAGTACGGGTTCCCGGTGACGTAGCCGACGTCCGAGAGGTCGACGGACGGGTCGTCGAACGTGCGGTCCATCCACTGCGTGGACGTCCCCCCCACGGACCACCGGCTCTCGACGCCCGAGAGCCACCGGTGTCGGTTCTGCGCACGCCGAGCGGCGTCGTACCGGCAGGCGTCGAGGAGGACGAGTACGTCCCACTCCTCGTCGAACACCGGGTCGGCGGTGACGGAGTCGACGCCGAGCAGTTTGTACGGTATCGAGTAGCCGAAGTGCCACACTGCCCACCGGAGGGCGAACGGGAGACCGAACGACCGCGTCCGCGTGCGGAAGTGCTCCCACCACCTCCCCGCGGCGCCAACGAGTCCCATGTGCGGCTGTTTCGGTGGGAGTGATTAATAGTATCCATAGCCGACGCGAGCGGTAGTCGTCCACACACCCGGCGACGACGGCCCGCGAACCCGCCCGCGGGGACGGCGCCGGCGACCGGACCGATACCTCGCGGACGAACCCGACGGGCCACCCCCGACCGGGACGAGTCAGAGGCTATAATCGGCGCCGGCCCAGTTGTCCCAGTGAGACCGTAGATGGGCACGACATCCGACGCCGGCGACGACCCGACGGTGAGCGTGGTCCTCCCCGTGTACGACGCCGAGTCGTACGTCGAGGAGGCGGTGGAGTCGGTGCTGGGGCAGACGTACGACGACTTCGAACTGCTCGTCGTCCACCGCCCCCACGCCGCGGACGACCGGACCGAGGAGCTTCTCGAGCCGTATCTCCGCGACGAACGGGTCGTCTACCGGCGACAGGTCGACGCCGGGTACGCCGAGGGGATCAACCAGGGGATCGAGGCGGCGACCGGCCGGTACGTCTGCTTTCAGGACGCCGACGACGTCTCGCTGCCGACCCGCCTGGAGAAGGAGGTGGCGGTGCTGGACGCCCACCCGAACGTCCACTTGGTGTTCTCGCAGGCGTGGTTCCTCGACGACGACGGGGAGCGGGACGACCGGTGGAGCGAGGTGCCCGCCGGCGTCCTCCCCGCCGAGGAGGCGTTCTACCGGCTCTACCTCCACGGGAACTTCGTCCCGAACCCGTCGGTGATGTTCCGGAACGACGGCGCCCGCCGCTTCAACGAGGACCTTGAGACGTGCGCCGACTACGAACACCACCTCCACGTGGCACACGAGGCGGACCTGTACGCGATCGGCGAGCCGCTCGTGGAGATGCGGCGGGGCGACGCACACGAGCACATGACGACGCGATACGAGCAGAACCTCGCCGACGGGAGACGGATCATCCGCCTGATCCGCCGGCGGTATCGGGAGGCGGAGCCGCGGGTGACGCGCCGGCACTACCGGCGGGCGATGTCGAACCGGTATCTACAGGACGCCAACTACCGCCTGCCGAACCCGGCGTCGCTCCGCGGGTTGGGTCTGGCGCTCGCGTACGACCCGACCAACGAGCGGATATACGACTCGCTGTCCTCGCTCGTGGCCGGGGTGTCGTAGTCCCGCGTCAGCTCACGCGGTCGAAGACGGCTTCGAGGTCGTCCACCGCGGTCGCGATGTCGAACTTCGTCTCGACCGTCTCGCGGGCGTTCCCCGCGAGGGTCCGCCGACGCGCCGGGTCGTCGAGCAGGTCGGCGAGTGCGTCCGCCAGCGCGACCGCGTCGTTCGGGTCGACCAAGCGGCCGTCGTGGCCGTCCGTGATGACCTCGGGGATGGCGGAGATGGTGGTCGACACGCAGGCGGTCCGCGTCGCCATCGCCTCCCGGAGCGCGACCGGCGTGATGTCGCGGTCGCCGTTGGCCGTGATCACGCACGGCAGGACGAACAGTTCCGCCTCGTGGAGTTCCCGCTGGAGTCGGTCGTCCGAGACGTGTCCGAGGAACTCGACGGCCTCCTCGACGCCGCGTTCGCGCACCCGCTCGCGCAGGAACGCCTCACGTTCGCCGGTCCCGACGATGTGGTACTCCACGTCGTACCCGCGGTCGAGCAGGTCCGCGACGGCGTCGATGGCGTACTCGTGGCCCTTCTTCTCGACGAGACGCGCGACGGTCAGGAGGCGCCCGGAGACGCAGTCGTCGGACGGCTGGAACTTGTCGACGTCGATGGTCGCCGGGACGACCGAGACGTCCGTTTCGATTTCGAGGTCCTCCCGGAGGTACCGCTTGTTGTACTCGGAGGGGACGACGACGTGGTCGAGCCGCGAGAGTAGTCGCCGCAGCCGACGCATGTTCGGCGAGGCGAATATCTCGTACGCGTGGGCGGTGAGCGTACAGGGGATGTCGAAGTAGTTCGCGACGTACGTGGCGGCGATCCGGGTCGGGAACGCGAAGTGGGCGTGGATCAGGTCGACGTCGCCCTCCGCCTCGACCGCCCTCATCAGCTCCTTGCCGAAGTAGAGGTAGGCGGCGTGAGACAACGGGTCGTCCACGTACGCCGACTGCCGGAGGATGGTCGGGTTCAGGACCCGCCGCGAGAGCAGTTCGGGGAACGAGCGGAGCGACGGCCGCCCCGCGTAGTGGACGGTGAGGTCCATCTCCGCCACCTCGTCGTGGGCGATCTCCTCGTCGGGGCGCTCCTGGGCGAAGACGGACACGTCGTGTCCGCGCTGTTCGAGTTCGTAGATCTCGTTGATGACGAAGCTCTCCGAGAGACTCGGAAAGCGGGACACCATGTACAGGATGTTCATGTCGGGATCGGGTACGTGAGTCGGGTGAGTACCGGATTCACGGGGTGAACTGACGTGACGGCCGCGTCCCCTCCATCGCGGACGCGTCTCGCGGACCGCGCCCGGTGTCTCGCGGTGGTCGCGTCCGGGCGAGCGGCCGTACCGAGTCTCCGGTCCGAGTCACTCTCTCTGCCGGCTGTTCAGCGTCCGGTCGTTTAGCCGGTTCGATCCTCGCGCGGACGCCGCGAGGTCCACCCCGCACACCGCGTATCGGAGTGCGGGCCGGCCTTCGAGACGGTCGAACGAGCGGCTCGTCCCGGCGGGCGCGGCGTCGCCGTGAACCGCGCTACTCCGACCGGCCGGCCGTCCCCGAGTGGTCGAGGTACGGTTCGCACACCTGCTTGACCCCCTCCTCGAAGGACACCTCGGGTTCCCACCCGGTCGCCTCCCGCACCTTCGAGATGTCGGCGCAGGTGTCGTGGACGTAGTTCTCCAGCGGGATCGGTTCGTACTCGGGGTCGACGTCGGTGCCGAGGACGTCGTTGATCAGGTCGACCATCTCGTTGAACGAGTACGGCTCGCCGGTTCCGAGGTTGTACACGCCCGCGAGTTCGTGGTCGGCGATCGTCTCGAGACCGCGGACGATGTCGCTGACGTGGGTGAAGTCGCGGGTCTGGCTCCCGTCGCCCCAGAGAACGGGCGACTCGCCGTCGGCGATCTTGTCGGCGAACTGTGAGATGGTGTTGGCGTACTCGCCCTTGTGCGCCTCGGTGCCGCCGTACCCCTGGTACACCGAGAAGAACCGCGTCCCGGCGACCGAGAGGTCGTCGTAGAACTCGTTGTAGTACTCCGCGTAGCGCTCGCGCCCGAGCATCGACGCGTCGTACCCCGTCGCGGCGGTCAGGTCCATCCCCTCGCTGGACGGTTCGGTCCGACTGCCGTACGCCGAGGAGGTGGAGGCGTACACCACCGTCTCGCAGCCGTCGGCCCGCGCCTGTTCGACCACGTTGACGAACCCCTCGACGTTGACGCGCGCGCCGAGACGCGGGTTCTCCTCGAGCATCTGCCGGGAGGAGAGCGCCGCGAGGTGGAACACGACGTCCACGTCCGTCGGGAGCTCGTCGTCGAGAACGTCGGCGTCGACGAACTCAACCTCGTCGACGAGGTTCTCGGGCGTCCCCAGATAGCCGTTGTCGAGTGCGACGACGTCGTTGTCCGCGGCGAGCGTGTTCGCCAGGTTCGAGCCGATGAACCCGGCTCCCCCGGTGACCAAGATCCGTTCGTCTCTCATGAGTCGGTAACTCGTCCTCCCGTAGAAAGTACTGATCGATTAACGTTTGGATGAGTACCAGTATTCGCTCGCACGGCGGGGTGGCCGGGTCGTGTCGCGTTACGCTTCGAGTTCGGCCTGGAGGCGTTCCTCGGCCTCGTCGCGGTCCTCCGGGTAGCCGATGTCGAGCCGCCAGCCGTCGAGGCGGATCGCGTCGATCGTCCGGCCCGACCGGATGAGGAGGTCGATCGCCTCGCTGATCTCGTACTCGCCGCGGTTCGACGGCTGGACGAGGTGACACGCGTGGAAGATCGCCGGCGAGAACGTGTAAAAGCCCGTCATCACCAGGTTCGACGGCGGGTCGTCGGGTTTCTCGACGACGTCGGCGATCTCGCCGTACTTGTTGGTGTCACAGACGCCGTAGCGGGACGCCTCCTCCCACGGCACCTCCTCGACGAGGAAGGCGGCGTCGGCGCGGTCCTCCCGCTGTCGGCGGACGACGTCCTCGAGGTTGGCGTGGAAGACGTTGTCCCCCAACATCAGCATGAAGTCGTCGTCGATGTGGTCCTCGACGGTGATCAGCGCGTGGGCGAGCCCCTTCTGTTCGCGCTGGTGGGAGTAGGTGATCGGCACCCCCTCGTACTCGTCGCCGTAGTGTTCGATGATCTTCTGTTTGAGGTAGCCGACGACGATGACGAACTCGTCGGCGCCCAACTCGACGAGCTGGTCGAGACAGTGGGTGAGGATCGGCTTGCCGTCCACCTCGACCATCCCCTTCGGCTTGTCTTCGGTGAGCGGACGGAGTCTCGTCCCCTCTCCCGCCGCGAGAACAACCGCTTTCATGTGACCGGAGAGTTGTAAGCGGTCCTATTCAAGCTATGGGGATTGGTTCCCGGCGACGGGGCTACTCCGAGATGCCGTACACGTCGCCCGACCACTCGCGGGCGGGCGTGTCGTACACCGGGTAGTCCCTGTCGAGGTCGTCGAGTCGTTCGTGGTCCGCCTCGTCGAGTTCCCAGTCGAACAGGTCGACGTTCTCCGCGATGTGGTCGGCGGACGACGACTTGGGGACGACGACGACGTCCTTCTCGACCGCCCACCGGAGGACGACCTGCGCGGGCGTCTTGTCGTACTCCTCGGCGAGTTCCGTCACGGTGTCGTCGCCGAGGATCTCCGTGCGCGCGAGCGGCGCGGCCGCCTCGACCACCACGTCCGACTCCCGGCAGTAGTCAACGATCTCGGGTCGCTGGAGCCAGGGGTGGAACTCGATCTGGTTGACCGCGATCGGCACGTCCGAGACGTGGAGCGCGTTGCTCAACTGGTAGGCGCTGAAGTTGGAGACGCCGACGTTCCGGACCAGCCCCTCGTCGTGGAGCGTCGCCATCGCGTCGAGCGTCTCCCGCAGCGAGACGGCGGGGTTCGGCCAGTGGATCAGGTACAGGTCGAGGTAGTCGGTGCCGAGTTTCTCGAGCGACTCCTCGCACGACGCGATCACGGAGTCGTAGTTGAGGTTCTTCGGCAGGACCTTCGAGGTGAGAAACAGGTCCTCGCGGTCGTAGTCGGCGACCACCTCGCCGATCTCGGACTCGTTGTGGTACCCCTCTGCGGTGTCGACGTGGGTGTACTCGCCGTCGAGCGCGGCGCGCACCGACTCGCGGACGGTGTCGCCGCCGATGTCCCACGTGCCGACGCCGACGATCGGCATCTCGTCGCCGCTCGGGAGCGTCACGGACGGAACGGACATACGCGCGGTAGTTCCCCCAAACGGCCATTAACTGTGTGGGCCGGGCGGTCGCGTTGCCGGTACTCGGTCGGGGGTTCGGTCTCGCGCCCCGAGGCGGGCCCGAAACGGTGCCGACGGGACCCTCGACCGGTCGGTCGGCGGCGCGAGACGCCCGCACTCGGCCGTCCGTTGGGTATCAAAAGTGAGTTCCGGAACTCAACGGTTATCCGTGGGATTCGACACGACGACACTAGTGAACGATCTACGACTTACGAACATCACGCGATCGGCGGCGTCAGCCGGGCGTATCGCACGACGTGACGGGGGGTCGGCGTCGGTCGACGGCGGTCGGGGTCACGTGTGGGAGCGAGGAGGCGGGAGAACGTGAGGATCCGGACCAAACTGATCGCGATGTGTCTCGTGGTCTCGCTGATCCCCGTCTCCGTCGTCGGCGTCGTCGGCGTCCAGGAGATGGATGCGATCGGGTCGTACGCCCAAGAGCGGAGCACGAACCACATGGAAGAGCAGGTGTCCGGCGAACTCAACAACACGGTGAGCGCGCGCCAGGCGGGGATCCAGAACGTCCTCGACGGCCGGAGCGTCGACACCCGGTCGCTCGCCGACTCCTCGCCGGTGCAGAACTACTACGCCGCGGAGGCGGGTGAGTGGCGACTCGTCCAACGGCGGAGTCAAGCGCAGGTCGGCCACGTGGCGCTCCAGATGCACGCGACCGTCGAGAGCACGAAGCGGACGGTTCTCGAATCCGAGTACGGCGGACGGTCGTTCGACGACCTCTCGCCGGCCGAACAGCGGGCCGTCGAGGCGCGCGTCGAGCGGACGCTCGCGGGCACGAGCGGCGACGGCGTCGCCAACGACGGTACCCTCGCGGAGACGTTCCGGCCCGGCTACATCGGCGACACCGGCTACGCGTACATCACCGACAGCGACTCGAACGTCGTCGCCCACCACAGCCTCGACGACGGGTACAACCTCCGCGAGGACGCCTCGCTGGCGGTGTTCGACGACATCGCGGCGGAGGTGGAGTCGAACCCCGGCGTCCGGAACGGCGACGAGTGGGGGATCGCGGAGTACGAGTGGGAGGACACCACCCAGGCGGGGAACCCGTCCGAACACAAGTTCATCGCGTACACCTACCACGAGGAGTTCGACTGGGTGCTCGCGCCGAGCGTCTACTACTACGAACTCCAGACGACCGCGAGCGCGGAGGCGCGAGACCGGATCGAGGCCTCGTTCCGGAGCTACCTCACCACCCGGTCGGTGTCGATCGACGGCGAGGACGTGCCCGCGTACGACGAGGCGATCCTCACCGACGCGAGCGGCGAGACCGTCGTCGCCGTCCAGCGGACGGACGGGACCATCTCGACCGAAGAGGCCGAGCGGATCGACTACTACGAGGAGTTCGACGGCACCACCGGCGAGCAGTGGTTCGAGGCGACGAAGTCGCTCGCGAAGGGCGAGGTGCACGTCAGCGAGGTGCGACGGCTCGACGGCGAACGGGTGGCGTACGTCACGACGCCGGTGTACCGCGACGACGAGTTCGTGGGCACGGTCGCGCTCCGGTTCGACTACGGCATCCTCTCGTCGATGATCGACGGCGTCACCGTCGGCGACACGGGCTACCTGAGCATCGTAAACGAGGAGGGTCGGTTCGTGAGCCACCCCGACCCCGACCTGGTCGCCGGGCCGAGCATCGCCAACGAGTCGTACGCGGGCGGACTCGCGTCGGTCGCGAACGACCGGGTCCTCGCGGGCCAGCGGGGACTCGACACGTACGTCCGTACGGACGCGACCGGCAACGAGAGCCGCTACTACGCGGCGTACGCCCCGCTCCGGTTCGGCGACAGGCAGTTCGCGCTGCTGGCGACGGTGCCCGAGGAGGACGTGACCGGACCGACCGCCGCGCTCGGACGCGAACTGCGCGAGCAGACCGCCTCCGCGCGCGACTTCTTCCTCCTGTTGATCGGCGCGGTGGCCGTCGTCGTCGTCGGAGTCGGCTACGGCGCGGCACGTTACTTCTCGGGACCGATCGAGCGACTCCGCGACCGCGCGACGGCGCTCGCGGCCGGCCGGTTCGACGAGGAGAGCGAGAGCGGTGCGGCGTCCCGCGACGACGAACTCGGCGAACTCGTCGCCGCGTTCGACGACATGGAGGAGAACCTCGAAGGGCAGGTGGCCGAACTCCGGCGCGTCAGCGGCAACCTCGGCGAGGGACGACTCGACGAGGAAGTCAAGACCGACCTGCCGGGCGAGTTCGGCGCGATCATGGCCGACCTCGACGAGGGGGTCGGGAAACTCCGCGACGGGTTCGGCGAGATCCGCCGCGCGAGCCGGGGGATCAGGGCGGGCGAACTCGACCAGGAGGTCGACACCGACCTCCCCGGCGACTACGGCGCGGTGCTGTCGGACCTCGACGACGGCGTCGACCAACTCGCACACAGCTTCGATGAGATACGCGCGGCGAGCAGCGGCCTGCGCGAGGGGAACCTCGACCAGCGTCTCGACACGCAACTGCCCGGCGCGTACGGCGCGGTGACGAGCGACCTCGACGCGGGGATCGACGAGGTCGAACGCAGCCTCGCGGAGGTGCGCGCAGTCGCCGACCGGTTCGCCGAGACCAGCGCGGAGGCGGGCACGAGCGCGGCGGAGGTCGAAGCGGCGAGCGAGGAGACCGCCACGTCCGTCGAGGAGATAGCCGCCGGCGCCGAGCGACAGACCGAACAGCTCCAGTCGGCCGCCGGCGAGATGAACGACCTCTCGGCGACGATCGAGGAGGTGGCCTCCTCGGCCGACGGCGTCGCCGAGACCACGAGCGACGCCGCGACGCTCGCCGACCGCGGCCGGGAGCACGCGTCCGAGGCGACGGGCGAGATATCCGCGATCGAAGCCGAGACCGAGACGGCCGTCGAGGGGGTCGAAGGGCTCGGCGAGCGGGTCGACGAGATCGACGAGATCGTCGGGATGATCACCTCGATCGCCGAGCAGACCAACCTGCTCGCGCTCAACGCGTCGATCGAGGCCGCCCGCGCGGGCGAGGCGGGCGACGGGTTCGCGGTCGTCGCCGACGAGATCAAGACGCTCGCGAGCGAGGCCGAGGAGGCGACCGACCGGGTCGAGCGGCTGATCGACGAGATCCAGGCGGACGCCGACGAGACGGTCACCGACATGCGGTCGATGCGCGACCGCGTCGAGACCGGGTCGGAGACGATCGGCGATGCGATCGACCTGTTCGACGACGTCGCCGAGGCGATCGACGAGGCGGAGTCGAGCGTCACGGAGATATCCGAGGCGACCGAAGACCAAGCCACGTCGACCGAGGAGGTCGTCGCGATGGTCGACGAGGTGGCGAGCGTGAGCGAGGAGACGGCCGCGGAGGCCAACACCGTCTCCGCCGCGACCGAAGAGCAGACCGCCGCGGTAAACGAGGTCACGCGGAACGTCCAGCAGGTGGCGGAGTCGGCGGAGTCGCTCCAGCGACTCGTCGACCAGTTCGACGTCGGCGACGTCGACGTGGACGTGGACACCCGCGATGCCGGGGCGGTCGGCGCGGCGGGCGGCGACGCCGGCGACGGCACCGGGTCGGCGGTCGCGGACGGCGGACAGTTCGAGGAGAGCGGCACGGACCCCGGCGACGACTGACCGGTCGAACCGGGACGAAGCGCCGTCCGCTCCGCGCTACGCTCGGCTCGTCTCCTCGTCGGCGGGCGCGTGTTCGCGGCGCCGAACGCCGACGGCGACCACGTCCTGTTCGCCGCCGCGGCCGGTCCACTCCCACGTGACGGTCGTTCCCGCGTCGACTGCGACCGCCGCGGGGTCGAACGCCATCCCGCGGTCGCCCGCGCCGCGTCACTCCGGAGGGGTCTTCGCTCATGTCCGTTCGGTCCCGGGCGCGCTCGTGGGAAAAGCGTTCGCCGAACTCGGACCCAAATTCGACGGAGATCGTCCGACTGCGGTGGGGTTCGGAGCCGGCTCGGCGCTCGACGGCGTCGCCACGGCGACGGTGGCGGTCCCTCGCGGTCGGGACCAGTTCCGCCGGCGGGCGTGACGCGACCGAACCGCCTGTCGCTGTTCGCTCCCGCGCGTACGTAAACGCGTCCGACCTGGACAGCCTTAACCGCCTCCTCGACGGACCGGGACGGGTGGACCTATCGCTCGTCGACCTCGCGCCGATCCCGGAGGACGGATCGGCGACCGAGGCGTTCGAGAACACCGTCGAACGGGCACAGCAGGCCGAACGGCTCGGCTACTCGCGGGTGTGGGTGGCCGAACACCACGACTTCACCGACCGGCTGGCGAGCACGACCCCCGAGGTTCTGATCGCACACGTCGCCGCGAGGACCTCGGAGATCCGGGTCGGCTCCGGGGCGGTCCTGCTCAACCACTACAGCCCGTACAAGGTGGCCGAGACGTTCGGCGTGTTGGACGCGCTCGCACCCGACCGTATCGACCTCGGGCTGGGGCGTGCGACCGGGAACCCGGTGAGCGACCGCGCGCTCCAAGTGGACCGCGAGCGGAACGGGCGGCGCTCGGGCGCCGACCACGCCGAGAAGATAGACGAGGTGGCCGCCCACCTCTACGGCGGGTTCGACGACGACCACCCGTACGCCGAGTTGAGCCTCGCGCGGTCGCACGACGGCGCCCCCGAGGTGTGGGTGCTCGGCTCCAGTCCGTCGAGCGCGGAGATCGCGGGCGAACTCGGGTTACCCTACTGTTTCGCCGCGTTCATCCGGCCCACGCCCGCCGTCCGCGCGTTCGAGACGTACCGCGAGCACTTCCGGCCGTCGCCGTACGGCGCGGGTCCCGACGAACCCCGCGGCGCCGTCGCCGCGAACGTGGTCTGTGCGGAGACGGACGAGGAAGCGGCGCGGCTCCGCGCGACGGCCGAGGCGTCCCACCGCCGGCTGGCGCAGGGGCGCGTCGACGAACCCCCGATCCGGTCGACGGAGGAGGCGGTCGACGAACTCGGCTACGTCCCCGACCCGACGCCCGCGTCGGTCGAACCCGGCGAGTGGCCCCGACAGCTGTCCGGGAGCCCCTCGACCGTCCGGGCGCTGCTCGACCAGATGGCCGACCAGACCGGCGTCGACGAGGTGATCGTCCAAGAACAGGTCGCCGACCCCGACGACGCCCTCCGGTCGCACGAACTGCTCGCGGAGGCCGCCGACCTCTCGCCGCGGTAGCGGAGCGGGACGGACGCGCCCGTAGCGGGCGGGCGTCCGGTGACGAACCGCCGCGAGCGGGAGCCGGGTCGCTGGGCGCTACTCGGACTATTCGGCGTCGACGGGTCGATCGGCACTACTGGGCGTCGGCGGTCGATGCTACTCGGCGTCGGCGGGCCGGTGTCGAACCGCCGCGAGCGGGCCGTACGTCCCGCCGAGCAGGCGCTCGGCGAGCCAGCCATTCGCCCGCGCGAGCCAGTTGAGCAGGTGGAGACCGACCAGACAGACGCCGACGCCGACGGCGGCGACGGCGGCCGCCTCGCCGGCGGTGTCGACGCGCCACGCGTCGAGGGTGACGACCGTCTCGACGCCGACGAGCAGGCGGTCCCAGCCGAGGTACAGCGCCGGGTGGAACTCGACCGGCCGGTCGGAGACGACGCCGACGTACAGCCCCGGCTGGTCGTAGTAGAACGGGACGAACAGCAGCGCGACGCCCGTCACGAGCGTGTTCATCACGAGGACGAACGAGGCGACGCCGAACGCGAACCGGGCGGGCAGGTACAGCAGCGCCGCCCACGTGCTCAGGTCGGTGACGACCGCACGGAGGCGGTCGAAGAAGCCGCCCGCGGGCCGTGGCCGGGGCGTGAACTCGACGCCCAGCAGGGCCGCCGTCAGCCTGCGCTCCACCCCGGCCACTCCGAGCGTGACCGCGAGGACGAGCGCCAGGAGGGGGATGCCGACGACGACGACGGCCAGCGCCAGGCCGAACGAGACGCCGAGCGAGACGAACAACACGTAGACGAACCCGAGCGGGAACGCCAGCGAGAGGTAGAGGAGGTTCCGGTAGGTCTGCGGGCGGAACGGCACCGCGATGAACGACAGCGCGTGGCCGCCCGCCTCGGCGAGCGTCGGGACCATCGTGTGCGGGTCTCCCCGTGGCGATCGAATAAACGTTCGGGTCGACCTGTCGAGCGCGCACGTCGACACCGGGAACGAACCCCACCCGCGTCGACCGGCGGACGTGGGAGTCGAACCGACCGGGCCGGGTACGGCCGTGGGCGCGTCCGCAGTCGCGACCGGGTCCACCGCCGGCGGGAACCGACCGCCAGCGTGGATACGGCCGCGAGCGCGGGTGCGAACGCGAGTACGAGCGCGCGTACGGACGCCGACGCGACCGCCGGAACGGAGTGCGGGGAGTTTTCACGGGGCGGACGGTGCTCTCTGACGATGAGCGGCGACGCGGGCGGGACCGAACGCGCGGCCGCCGACGACGAGGAGGTGGTCGACCTCCTCGGCGACGACTACGTCCGGACCATCCTCGTCGAGACGCGCGAAGAGCCCAAGTCCGTCGACACGCTGAGCGCCGCCTGCGGCGCCGACCCGTCGACCATCTACCGTCGCGTCGAACGGTTGCGGGAGGCGGGGCTGCTCGTCTCCCACCAGCGTCTCGACCCCGATGGACACCACTACAAGGAGTACGGCGCGGCGCTCCGGGCGGTGACCGTCCGCATCGACCCCGACGGCTACGAGGTCGAACTCGACCGGGCACCCGAGGAGGACCCCGCCGACCGCTTCACCAGACTGTACGAGGGATTCAAGTGACACCGACCGGACTCGACGCGGCGTGGACGACCGCAGTGGCGACGGCGTGGCCGACCGCGTCGACGGCGCTCGGACCGCTCGCGACCACGGCGACCGGCGGGTCGCCGACGCTGGTACTGCTGGTGTTCGCCGCGCTGTTCGCCGCGACGCTGCTGTCGCTGTACCTCGCTACGCGCCTCTATCGCGGCTACCGTGCGGGTGGCGGCCGCGGCATGCTCGGCCTGTTCGTCGGGCTAGTGCTGTTGACGACGGTGCCCATCCTGTTACGGCTCGTCTTGACCAACGTCGGGGGCGTGCCCGCGACGACGCGCGCGCTCGCGGCCACGACCAGCCAACTGCTCGGCCTGCTCGTCGTGCTCGGGGTGGTGTACGACCGTGGTTGACCCGAGCGCGCTCGCGGTCGACCCCGCGTTGTCGGTCGGACTCTCGACTTCGACGGCGGTACCGGTCCCGGCTCCGTCCCCGCTCGCGGGCGCGCCGGCGGCGAGTGCCCCGCTCGGCGTCGACGCCGCCACCCTGCTGTTCGTCACCGCTGCGGTCACGGCGCTACTCGGGGGGTTCGTCGCGTGGCTCGCCTACCGGGGGTACCGCCGCAACGGGAGCCGGGCGATGCGGTTGCTCGCGGTCGGCGTCGTCTGTTTCACCGTCGTCCCCTTCCTCGCTACCTACGGCGCCGGGCCGGCGCTCGGCGCGTCGGACGCCGCGACCCTACTGGGCGTGCTCCTGTCGAACGTCGTCGGTCTCCTGGCCGTGCTCTACTCGCTCGACGGGACGTGACGCGCCGTCGACGCACCCACCGGCTCGGCGGTCCACTCGGTCACTTCAATCCTCCGCCGAGTCGCACGGCTCGCAGTCGGTCTAGCGGCTATACCGACCTGCCGTGTCTCGACGGAACCGGGCGCCCCGCACCCGCCGACCCACCGCGGGACCGCCCGCTCGCCACCCCCACGCTGACCACCTCACCGCGGCGCGTCCCAGCGTCGGTCCTCGGCGCGCCGTTCGCCCTCCGGACGTACCGCACGTCGTACCCCTGCTGACGCTCGCGCTCGCCCTCCTCGCGGCCCGAGACGCGTGGACCGGCGCCGCTTACCGCTGCTAGCGCGTCGTCTTCGCGGCCGCCGCGGTCGCCCTCCCGACGACCGTGGTCTCGCTGACCGTCGATCTCCCGGTTTCCCCGCTGGCGTACGGTGAGTCGAGGTTCTCGTGGTTGACTACCGGTTCGGACTGCGGACCGTCGACATCCGCTCCCGAGCGGCGCGGTCCGACCCGCTACATGAACCTTTCGACGAGTGGGTCGGCCCACAGGCACCGATGACGGTTGAAGTGGGTCGGGGTCGTGGGTGGAGTCGTGGATCGAACCGCTACGAGACGACGCTTCCTGGCCGGAGGCGCCGTCGCCGCTCTCACGAGTCTCGCCGGCTGTAGCGGTGCGACGCCGTTCGTCGGCAAACGCACCGAGTCCGACCGCACCCTCCCGCTCGACGGGGTCTCGACCCTCTCGGTCCACGCGAACGTCGGCGACGTCCGCGTCGTCGGCGAGGACCGCGACGACGCCGCCGTCCACGTCGTCAAGCAGGCGAGTTCCGTCACCGCCGACCTGTCGGGACTCACCCTCGCCGTCGAACCCGACGGGGACCACCTCCGCCTCCGCACCCAGTACGAGGGGTCGACCCCCTTCTTCGGCGGGACGCCGACGATGGACCTCTCGCTCCGGGTTCCCCGGTCGCTCGCCGTCGACCGCGTCCGGACCACCGTCGGCGACGTGACCGCGCGCGACGTCGCCGGGAACCTCGCGGCCGAGGCGACGACCGGTGACGTGCGCCTGCGGGGCGTTCGCGGCACCGTCACCGCCGAGGCGAGCACCGGCGACGTCGTCGTCGACGGCGCCGACGCGGTGGGCGACGTCTCCACCTCGACCGGCGACATCGACCTGACCGTCGCCGCCATCGACGGGTCGACCCGGTTCAGCGCCTCGACTGGGGACGTCACCGCCGCCCTCTCGCCGGACCTCGACGCCTCGTTGACCGCGCGGACGAACACCGGCGACGTGGTCGTCCAGGGGCTGTCGGTGACCGACACGACTCGCGAGGACGGGTTCGTCTCGGGAACGCTCGGCGACGGCGGCCCGAGCCTGACGATCGAGACGAACACCGGGGACGTGCGGCTCTCGGCGTACCGAACCGACGCGTAGCGTCGTGGACTCCCGGTATCGGTGATAGAGCGCGTGATGTAGTGGCGTAGTAACGTCGGTGATGAGCGGGTGGTGTAGTAACGTCGGTAATGAGCGAGTGAGGTAGTAACGTCGGTGACGACGGTCCCGGCGGTCCGTCGAACGGAGTGGAGAGTAGTCGGGGTGGACGGGGACCGGCGGAGCGGACCGGGAGATATCGACGCACGAACCACCCCCTCGGGTGGCACACCGTGTTTCCGGTGAAAGGAACGCTGCGTGGGCGGTCATCGGCCCGAATTCGCGGGTCCGATTCGGCCGTTCGGTTTTCGGATCGACGCCGGGTGAGTCTCGGGGTAGGGCACGGCTTCTCGACTCGCCCCTCGACCGGTCGCTCTCGTTCGCGTACCTCGCGTACGGACGCGGTCGACGAGTCCGTAGGGGACCTCCTGGCCGTTCTGCTTCCATCGGACGGCCGTGTTCCCGTCGGTGGCCGGGACACACCACGTTTCCGGTGAAACCTCGGCGCGGATGTTCCCTTCCCCCGATATCGCGGAGACGAGAGTCGACTCGATCCATTCTGGTCCATCTGGTCCATCCTGACCCATTCCCGTCTCATCTCTGCCTCCACCGTTTCCCTCCGGGGGTTGGGTGCGGCCCGTGCGTGTCCCGGACGAAGGGGAATCCGGGTCCCGGGGTGGAAACGGGTGGCGCGTGGAGGAGGTGGCCGCGCGCGCACACCACGTTTCCGGTGAAAGCCGTCGGAAGCGTCTCCGGGACGGGCGTTCACGGGGGGGGGAGCGCCGAGCGGCGTCTGACGTACTTTTATTACCCCTACTCCCTAATCGCTCATTGAGTCGATCGCGAAACGAAAGAAGAAGCGATCGGTATCGCTTCGGTGTTCGACTCGAAACAGTCGAACTGGTCCCGTCCACGACGATTCGGCTTCTCGTCTTGTCCTCCGTCTCGACCCATCCGAGCTCGTCTCCTCCTCGATTGACCTTCCGACTCCCGACTTCTCTGAACGCACCGCCCTTCCGGTGAAAACTATCCCGTTACCGTACAGTACTGCGATATTCGCCGACTCGGTTCGGTCCACCCAGTTCCCTCTTCCCCGTCTCGTTTCCGCCAGTCCCGGACCGAGTAGAGTACTTCCCCCGAGAACAGAGGAGATCGAGGGAGATCCCCCGAGGATCCCCCGCTTTTCCGTGTGACCACCTCGTTTCGCGTGGAAGCGCCTCGTTTCCCACGAAACTGCCTCGTTTCCCACGAAACTGCCTCGTTTCCCGTGGACCTCGACCCCGGTTTCGTCTGGGGTGGGGGCCCCTCCGCAGCCCGTTTCACCGGAAACGTGGTGTGTGTGTGCGGGGGAAAGAGTCAACACGATTCACCGGAAATCCGGTGTGTAAGGAAATGTCCGAGTCAGACGATCTGTTCATTCGGGAGGACCCCATCTTCGTCAACAAGGAACTCCTCGAGATCAACCACCTCCCCGACGAAGGACGGATCGTCGGTCGGGACGAGGAGATCAGCCAACTCGCCAACGCGGTCAACCCGGGTATCTTCGGACAGAGCCCGAGCAACGTCCTCATCTACGGGAAGACGGGCACCGGAAAGTCGCTGTGTGCGAAGTACGTCTCCAGTCGACTCGTCGAGACCGCCGACGAGGAGGGGGTCAGCGCGGCGCACGCGTACGTCGACTGCGCGCAGGACGGAACCGAGACGCAGGCGGTCCAGACCATCGCCAGCAGCGTCAACACCGAGGGGACCGACATCTACATCCCCGACAAGGGGATCAGCACCGCGACGTACTACAAGCGGCTCTGGACGATCCTCGACGAGGAGTACGACGTCGTCCTGATCATGCTCGACGAGATCGACAAACTGGAGGACGACGACATCCTGATGCAACTGTCGCGCGCGGGCGAGGCCGGCAAGCTCACCTCGTGTAAGATCGGCGTCGTCGGGATCAGCAACAAGATCAAGTACAAAGACCGGATGGACGAGCGGGTGAAGTCGAGCCTCTGTGAGCGGGAGTTCGTCTTCCCGCCGTACGACGCCTCACAGCTCAACGACATCATGACCGCCCGCAGCGACGCGTTCCGGGACGGCGTCCTCGACGACGGCGTCATCCCGCGCGCGGCGGCGCTCGCGGCGCGCGAACACGGCGACGCGCGGAAAGCGATCGACATCCTGCGGTACGCCGGCGAGATCGCCCAGTCGGAGGAGGCGGAGACCGTCCGCGAGGTGTTCATCACCCAAGCGCGCGAGCGCGCGGAGACCGACCGGTTCCGCGAACTCATCCGGGGGTCGACGCCCCACTCGCGGTACGTCCTCCAGGCGCTGACGATGCTGTTGATCAACAGCCAGGACGGCGCCCACGAGGGGACCGAGAACCAGGGGTTCCGGACGACCCGGATCTACGACCTCTACGAGCAGATCTGTCGGCAGGAGGGGTCGGACTCGCTGTCGCTCCGGCGGGTTCGCGACCTCCTGAAGGAACATGCCTTCCTCGACATCGTCGAACAGTCCCGCCACAGCGGCGGGAGCGCGGAGGGGAGTTACACCGAGCACACCCTCCTCGAAGACCCCGACGTGGTTCGGGACGTCCTCGCCGACACGATCGAGTGAGAGGCGGCCCCCGAGAGCGACCCCTCTCCGCCTCGCGACTCCCGACCCTGCGACCCCTCGGTACCGTTCGACTCGTCGTTACCGTTCACCGGAAGTTCGGTGTGCCCATCGGATGCTCGACGGTTCACCGGAAACTCGGTGTCTACGGGGACACCGGGCTTCCGGTGAACCTCCCGTGTCGTCCTCCCTGCTGCGGTATCTTCGGGTTCCCGGACCGATCCCCGTTCGCGTCCGACCGGGAGCCAAGGCGTTGCTCCGACGGTTCACCGGAAACCCGGTGTCCACCCCTGTGCGTCCGACCCAAGACGCGTGCGACGGGAGGCGACAGTCGTTCCGGGCCACGGGGTTTCCGAGTACACGTCGTAGACTCGGTCGTGCGTGGCTGTCGATCGTCTCGAACCCACGCCGCGTCCGCGGGTCGAGCCTCACCGGTCCGTCTCCTGCCACCGCTTCCGGATGGCCGTCGCCAGTTCGTCCGGACGCTGACTCCCGATCAGGAGGTCACGGTCGTCGGGCCGTTCCACGAAGACGCCGCGGGACCCGCTGACGTTGAACGCGACCGCCCTGGGTCTCCAGCGGATCCCCCACCCGCCGTACTCGCGGAGCGGCCGGTACCGCGTCGACTCGACCGACTCGACCGCCGACCAGGGGACCCGTCGGAACGACCGGTGGAAGGGGGCGAACCTGACGTAGAGTCCGTCGTCCCGTACCTCGGTGACCAGTCGGAGCGACCACACGAACGCGACGAGGGCGGCGGCGACGAGGACGCCGACGGGTCCGCCGGCGACGGCCGAGACCAGACCGCCCCCGACCACGACCGCCCAGAGCCACCGCTGGCGGAACCGTTGCACCTCGCGGAACGTACTCTCGTGCGACATCTCTCCGCTCATCGAGTGACGCGAGGAGTATGAGTGTTCGGGAGCGGAACCCCGATCGGGAAGCCAGAGCTGACCAAGACGACGAGGCGGATACCGCCGTTCGTGACACCTCGCGGCTTCGTTTACGGGTCTCGGCTTCGAGAGTGAGAGTGATGGTCGGCGCTGCTACACCCGCCGCTGCCCATCCGCAGGTAGCCCTGAAACGGTCTCACCCGGTCGACCCACTTTCGCTTACGGGTGGTTATTTGCCAGTGGCCACCGTCGGGTGCGTTCGATGGCTCCGTCAGCCGACGAGCAGGGGTCCGCCGGTCGTGTCCGGCCGCCGACGCCGCTCGAAGACGCCCTCGCCGCGTTCGTCGACCACGTCGCCAAGGGCGACTCCGGCCGCCACCGCGGCGAGGTCGCCCGCGTCGTCGGCGCCTTCGTCGACCGCGCCGCCGCTCGGGGGGCCGAGACGGTCGCCGACCTCGACGACCGACGGCTCGAAGCGTACGCCGACTACCTCTCACAGCGCGCGTGGGCCCGCGAGCGCGACCCCGACGCGGGCGTCACCGGCCGGACCGCCCACCAGTACTACGCGCTCGTCCGGTCGTTCTGTTCGTACCTCGTCGACCGGGACGCACTCGCGGACAACCCCGCGAAACGCCCCGCCGCGACCGGCGCGCTCCCCGACGAGAGCGTCGGCGTCCGCGACGCGTCCGGTCGCCAGCAGTTCTGGAGCCGCGAGACGCGCGAGGCCGTCGTCCGCTGGACGGACTGGCGCGCCGACGACGCCGTCGACGCCGGGTGGATGGACCCCGCACGGGCGATGCGCGACCGCGCGCTCGTCGCCGTCCTCGCCTACTCGGGCGCCCGCGGGGCCGAACTGTTCCGCGACCCGCAGAACGAGCGCCGACACGGGCTCCGGTGGCGGAACGTCGACTTGGAGACGGGGACGCTCCGGGTGTTCGGGAAGAGCCAGGAGTGGCAGGAGACGCCGCTGCTCCGACCCGGCGTGGAGCGACTCCGCGCGCACTACCGCCGGCAGGACCCGCCGACCGACGAGTGGCCGGTCTTCCCGACGAGCCACCTCCCGAGCCTGTACGGCGCGCTCGACGCGGCGGACGGCGTCGACGCCGACCCCACGCCGGAGACGGTGTGGGACCTGCTCCGGACGCACGGCGTCGCGCCGCCGGCGCTCACGACCGCGGGCGCGCGGCGGCTACTGAAGACGCTCTCGGCGGAGAGCGGTATCACCGAGGGCGGCGAGGCGCTGAAACCCCACGGCGCCCGCCGCGGACTCGGCGACGAACTGTACGACGTCTCCGCGGAACTCGCCCAGGAGGTCCTCCGACACGAGTCGGTCGAGACCACACACCGGAGCTACCGCGACGAGGACGTCGAGCGACTCCGGGACGCGGCCGAAGACGCGCTCCTGTAGTTCACCGACGCGCTCGACCGGATCGAGCGGGCGCAGGCCGAGGCCGAGTACGCGAGACGGCTCGGAGGGTAGCGACGCTCCGAATACCGTTCCCCGGTGCTCCCGGCTGTCGTGGCTCTCGGGAGTCGCCACGGTACGGTACGTTTCCCGCTACGGCGCGGCGGTCACTGTCGGGCAACACCGAACGGCCACCGGATACGACTCGCCGAGCGGTCGCCCGCCGAAGCGTCAGACGAGACGGTGGTGTCGCCGACGGGACCGGGGTGATCAGTCATCCGTAACAAGAACAGTCATGGCATACGACGTACGAATCGGTGTATGGACCCTCCCTCCGAGGACCTTCCGCTGGTGAGTGTGGTGATCCCGACGTACGACAGACCGGCGAAACTCGTGACGGCCGTCCGCAGCGTCGCCGCACAGACGTACCCGAACGTCGAACTGGTCGTCGTCGACGACGCCTCGCCCTCGCCGGCGCGGGAGGTGCTCGAAGGGGGGTCGTTCGGCGGTCTCCGGTGGCGGTGTGTCAGACACGACCGGAACCAGGGAGCCAACGCGGCGCGAAACACCGGAATCCGCGAGTCGTCGGGCGACATCGTCGCGTTCCTCGACGACGACGACTCGTGGCTGCCGGAGTACGTCGACGCGCAGGTGACGCAGTTCCGCGAGGGGGAGGACGTCGGCGTCGCGCTCGTCGGACAGCGGTACACGTACGACGGGAGGACGACGACGGTTCGCATCCCGACGGTGGGGGGTGACGCGACCCGCGGCCTCTTGGAGGGGGAGGTGAGCGGGACGTTCTCGACGATGGCCGTCAGCCGGTGGGTGCTCGAGCGCGCGGGACTCCCGGACGAGGAACTGCCGGCGTGGCAGGACCTCGACTGGCAGTTCAGGCTGTCGCGTCACTGCTCGTTCGCCGTCGACCCCCGACCGCTCGTCGTCAAAGGGGCGGGGGAGTACGAACAGATCAAGAACGCGTTCGAGGAGAAGCGGGACGTCTCCTACCCGCGACTCATCGAGAAACACCGCGACCTGGCCGCCGAGTACGACCGCGAGCGGGAGTTCGTCGAGTCGCTGTCGGTCACGCTCGCGTCGTCGGCACTGACCAACGGCCACGCCGCCGACGCGCGGCGGTTCGCGTTCAGGGCGCTCCGGCTGAACCCGCTGCTGTTCCGCGCGTGGACGCTGCTGCTGTTGGCGCTGATTCCGTCGTGGCTGTACCAGGCGGTCATCGCGACCCGACGGCGAGTGATCCGGCTACGGAACTGACCGGCGGGCGGGGCGCCCGCTCGCTCCCGACTCGGGGTCGTCCACCGTCTCACGCGTGGCCGTGCCGCTCGTAGAAGCGGCGGACGCGCGGGTCGTCGAGGAGCGGGCGGTGGACCTGGAGGGTCTCGACCCCGGGATGGCTGTTGCGTTCGATGACGACGAACCCCGGGTCGTTCTCGCCGTCCCCCTCGTCCGTGAGCACGACGTCCCACCCGATGTGCGGGAGCGACGGGAGCGCCGCGGCCATCCACAGAATCCGCTCGCGGACCGCCGGCCAGCCGGGCATCTCCACCCCCGCGAGGGGGTCGCCCGTGTCGGGGTGGGCGTCGAACCACCGCAGTTCGCCGGCCGACGACCACCGCGCGCCGTCCGAGAGCGTGCCGTCGCCGGCTATCTCGACCGACAGCCCGCCCCGGCTCCAGTTGTCGACCGGCGCGGACGCCGCCGTCCCGACCCGGTGGACCGCGCCGGCGACGAACGGCCCGTCGGCGTCGTCGTTGAGCGTGACGACCCGGAGCGTGTTGACCGCGTCCGGGAACAGCCGGTCGGCGTAGTCGGCCTGCCGGACGAACTCGGAGACGAGGTACTCCGAGAGGTAGCGGTCCCACTCGCCGGGTTCGACGCCGAACAGCGCGCCCGCACGGCTGGTGAACCCGTGGCGCAAGCGGACCAGTCGGCGCCCGAGGGGGAGCCGGGCGGACGGTTCCGAGACGAGTTCGCCGCCATCCCCTACGGGACGACCGGCGAGTCGGTGACCCGAGAACGCCGGTACCGCCCACCTACCGACGGACGCGTTACGGGCTGACGACCACGAGGTATATGTGACTCCTCGCGGAGCGTACGAACGTGTCCCCGAAACGGTACCTCCGCGCCCTCCTCCGGCCGCGCGAGGCGTTCGACGGGTGGACCCCGCGCCTCCGCGTGGCGCTCGCGCTCGTCGTCGTGTTGTGCGCGCTCAGCGCCGTGTCGGTCGGACGGGCGGGCGATGCGGTCGTCGGCGAGGTGGGTGGCAGCGTCACCGTCGACAACCCCGAACGCCCGCCCGACTGGGTGTGTGAGGGCGGGACGGACTCCGACGTGTGGGACTGTGACGCCCCCGAGACGGTCGAACGGTCGTTCCGGCCGGCCGCGAGCGCCGCCGTCGGCGACGTGACGTCGAAGGCGGCGCTCGTCCCGTTGGCGTGGGTGCTGCTGGTCGGCGGTCTCCTCGCACTCGTCTCCGGGCGCGCGTCCGGGAGCGACGGCGACGCGGCCGACGCGTTCGGCGACGGCGTACGGGTGGCCGCCCTCGCCGCGGTTCCCGGCGTCCTCCGGTATCTCGCCCGCCCGGTCGCCGTCGAGCGCTCGCTGACGGGGTGGAGCCACCCGGCGTCGCTCGACGGCGTCCGGGCGGCCGCCGTCGACGCGCTGTTCCCCGACGGCGCCCTCTGGGCGGCCGTCGTCGTCGTCTCGGCGCTGTGGACGGCCGCGGTGGTTCTCGGCGGCGCGCGCGCCTCCCTCGACGTCCGGCGGACCCCGGCGGCGCTGGTCGCCGCGGCGTCGTTCGCCGCCGTGGCCGGGTCGGTCGCCCTCCCGAACGGCGGGTGGCTCGGCGCGCCGGGCGGGGCGGGACTCGTGTTAGTCCTGGTCGGCGTCGTCGGTCTGGCCGGGGCGCACACCTACATCTCCGTCTCGAAGGCGTTCGAACTCGTCGGGTTCGGGGGGAGCGAGCAGGTCACGCCGAAACCGTGGTACGTCTGGCTCCACCGCCTGACCGGTTTGGCCGTGGTCGCGGTCGGGTTCGTCCTCCTCGACGGGGTCGCACTCGTCTGAGGGGCGGCGTCGGGGTCGCAAGCGTCGGAGTCGTCGGGGTCGGAACCGCCGGTATCGGTCAGGGGCCGACGCTCGTCTCGGGCACCGCCGACGGGAGGTAGACCACTTTCTCGTGTCCGAACCGGAGGCGGCTGATCTGACCGACCGACTCCATCTCCCCGAGCAGGTCGGAGACGTACGACGCCGACCAGTCGGTGAGACCGACGATGGCCTGCTGGGGGAGTTCCCCGTCGGCGTCCGCGAGCGCTCGTAACACGTACTCGTGGGGCAGCAGTCCGGTCTCACAGAAGAACTCCGCGGTCGTGATCGGACCGCCGCTCGCCGAGTCGGCGGTGTCGCCGTCGGCCGAACCGAGCGCGTCGCTCGCGTTCGGCGAGGCGGGGTCGTCGGCGGGCGGCGCCGACCCGGTGTCGGAGCGGTCCGAGTCGTCGGGAGAGGGAGGGCTGTCGGGCACCACGGCTCGGAGGTCGGGTCCGACCTGGAAAAACGAACCGAAATCCGGGGACGGCGGCCGCCCCTCCCGCGGCGGCCGGGGCGGTAGCGGCGGCCGACCGATACCGCCTCGGTCCGACGGCTCCCCGCCCCTCGTTCGGAGTGTATCCGTGTGGGGTGTCGGTCCGAGCGTCGGGGCACGTCGGTCGGGTCGGCAACGCCCGTCGAGGGGTCGGTCGGATCCGTCGGCTCGCCGGGAGCAGTCGGCTCGGTCAGATCGACCGGACTGGTCAGGTCGGTCGGGGCGTCGGCGGCCGGCCCGCCGGGCGTACGTACTGCGGGAGGATGCGACTCGCTCGCCGACGAGCTACCGTCGGAATACGGGTGCGGGGACGGGCGGCGCGTAGCCGGATATGACACCTCTACCGAGTGCGGTCACGCGACCGCGATTCCCGGTCGACCGTCCGGCACAAAAATCCCCGGTTCTCGACGCCGATACTCGAACGCCCCGTCCCGACGACGGAGCGACGGGCTCCCGCCCACCACGCACTTCCGTGTCGCTCCCCTCCTCGTAACCGATGTCGTACACGAAGGTCAACTACGAGGAGACGGAGACGAGCCACGGGATGCACTTCCTCCGGGAGGAACTCGGCTGTGAGGACCACGGCGTCACGGTCGTCGACGCCGACCCGGGCTGGGAGGGACCCGAACACGACCACGCCGACGAGAATCACGAGGAGGTGTACCTGCTCGTCGACGGCGAGGCGACGGTCACCGTCGACGACGAGGAGGTCACCATGGAGTCGGGCGACGCGGTCCGCGTCCCGCCGGAGGCGACCCGACGGATCGAGAACGGCGACGTGGAGAGTACGTTCGTCCTCACCGGCGCGCCCGAGTAGTCCGACGCGCGGCGAGAGCCGACGCCGGACCTCGGTCGGCTCCCGATACGGACCCGGGTCCGGGCGCACACCCGGTCCCCCCGGGGACCCGTAGTTCTATACCGGGTCCGGCGCTCGCACCCGTATGGCTCCGCCGACGGACGACGCGGACGCGAGCGACGAGTCGGGCGGCGACCCGGTCGCGGTTTTCGAGGGCGTCACCTACGCCGACCGCGAGGCGGGCGCGATGGACCTCGATCTGTTCGTCCCCGAGACCGACGACCCGCCGCTCGTGGTGTACGTCCACGGCGGCGGGTGGGTCGCCGAGACCCGCGACAACGTCCCCGACCCCGAGCGGTACGCCGCCGAGTTGGGGTGTGCGCTCGCCAGCGTGAGCTACCGGCTGGCCGAGGTACCCGACGACGCGGACGAGGCGGTGGCGGCCATGTTCGACTCCGACAACCCCACGCCGCGGGGCGTGTTTCCCGACCCGTTCGTCGACGTGAAGGCGTCGATACGGTGGCTCCGTTCGAACGCCGACGAGTACGGCTACGACGCCGACCGCGTCGCCGCGTGGGGGTCGTCCGCCGGCGGCCACCTCGCGCTACTCGCGGGAGTGGTCGACGACGTCGCCGACCTGGACGGAACTGCCTTCCCCGACGCCGACCTGGAGAAGACGGTCGCGCCCGACGAGTCCGGCGCGGTACAGGCGGTCGTCGACTGGTACGGCGTCGCCGACTTCGCGTTGGTCCCCGGCGACGCGACCGACCCCACCTCGCTCCTCCTCGGCGGGACGAAGTCCGACCGCGAGGCGGCGTTCGCGGAGGCCAGCCCCCTCACCCACGTCGCCGCGGACAGCCCGCCGATGCTCGTGATGCACGGCACCGAGGACGACGTCGTCCCGGTCGAACACAGCCGGCGGCTGTTCGACGCCCTCGACGACCGCCGCGTCGACGCGGCCTTCTACGAGTTACACCACCTCGACCACGTCTGGTCGCACGACGGCGTCGAGGCCATCGAGTCCGAGCGCACGGCGATGGACCTCCTCACCGCCGAGCCGACCCCCGCCCAGTCGCTCCGCCGGGCGACCCACGCCGCCGAGGGTGAGAGCGGAACCCCGCTCGTAGAGGGGGCGCCGCCGGCCGGTCCCGTCCCGATCCGGGAGTTCCTCGACCGGACGATCCGGTGAGACGCTAACCGAACGGGACGACCCGCCCGCGAGTCGCTCCCCCGGAACGGACGCGACAGGATAGGACCCGTCCGTCGAGCCGACTCCGAGCGCGGGTCGCTCCCTCCCGGGGATGAACACCATTTATGCCGGGCGCTCGCGTGCCTCGGGGCAGTGGCCGAACCGATCGTCAAGTGGGTCGGCGGGAAGCGCCAACTGCTCTCGGAACTCCGCCCGCGGTTCCCGGCGTCGTTCGACGAGTACCACGAGCCGTTCGTCGGCGGCGGGGCGGTGTTCTTCGACCTCGAACCCGCACGCGGGTCGGTCAACGACCTGAACCGGAAGCTGATCGCGCTCTACCGGGCGGTCCGCGACCACCCCGAGCGGGTCGTCGAGGAGAACCGGACGCACCGGTACGAGGAGGCGTACTACTACGACGCGCGCGACGAGTTCAACGCGCTGTTCGACGGCGACGACCGCTCGACCGACGAGACGGTCCGGGCGGCGAGCCTGTTCGTCTACCTGAATCGGAGCGGGTTCAACGGGCTGTACCGCGAGAACAGCAGCGGCGAGTTCAACGTCCCGTTCGGCAGACACACCAACCCCGACCTCGTCCGCGAGCGACAGATCCGCCGCGCGAGCGCGGTGCTGTCGGACGTCGAGGTGTACAACGCCGACTTCGAGTACGTCCTCGACGAGGCGACGGCGGGCGACCTGGTCTACTTCGACCCGCCGTACGAACCGGTCTCGGAGACGGCCGACTTCACCGAGTACCAGGCCGACGGGTTCGACGCCGACGACCAGAGACGGCTCCGGGACGTCGCGGTCGAACTCGACGAGGCGGGTGTCGACGTGTTGCTGTCGAACTCCCCGCCCGTCGCGGACCTGTACGCGCGCCACGACGCCTTCGACGTCGAGACGGTCGCCGCCGCGCGGACGGTCAGTCGGGACGCGGCGAACCGCGACGACGTCGCCGAGATCATCGTCTCGAACGTCGACGCGGCCGACCGGCGCCAGCGGTCGCTCGACAGTTTCGGCTGAGCCGCCGCGGGTGACCGCACGGCCGGGTCGTCACGCTCCCGCGCGGGCCGCCCGGTCGGGGTCACCTCACAGCGTCATGTAGCCGCCGTCGACCGGGAAGGCGTTGCCGGTGACGAACGACGCCTCCTCGGACGCCAGCCAGACGACGGCGTTCGCCACCTCCTCGGGTCGGCCCATCCGCCCCATCGGCTGCATCCCGACGAACCCCTCTATCTCCTCGGGCGACTCCTCGCTCGCGCGTGCGACCATCGGCGTGTCGATGACGCCGGGACAGACGGCGTTGACGCGGACGCCCGCCTCGGCGTACTGGTTCGCGGCCACGCGCGTCAGCCCGACGACGCCGTGTTTGCTGGCGACGTACGGCACGGCCCCTGCGGCGGCGAGTCCGGCGATCGAGGCGGTGTTGACGACCGCGCCGCCGCCGTTCGCGGCCATCTCGGCCAGTTCGTGTTTCAGACAGAGCCAGACGCCCTTCAGGTTGATGTCGACGACGCGGTCCCAGTTCTCCTCCGACTGTTCGGCGAGGGGTGCGTCGTCGCCTTCGATGCCCGCGTTGTTGTGCGCGACGTCAAGGCTGCCGTACTCGTCGACCGCCGTCGCGACCATCGCCTCGACCGACGCGGCGTCGCTCACGTCCGTCTCGACGAACGTCGCGCTCCCGCCGGCGTCCTCGACAGCGTCGACCGTCTCTGCACCCCCGTCGGCGTCGACGTCGGCGACGACGACGTTCGCGCCCGCCGCGGCGAACCGTTCGGCCGTCGCGCGCCCGATGCCCGATCCGCCGCCCGTCACCACCGCCGTCTTCGAGTCGAGACCGGATACCATGCGAGCGAGTAACTCCCGAACTATAATGAATTTTATTTATAATATCTGGGCGGGGTCCCGTGAGACGAACCGGGTCGGACGCGCCCGGTCGGCGTTCGGGGACGCCGAACCCGAGTCAGCCGGCGACGCGGCGGACGCCGTCCCCGGAGTATCGAACGTGAAAATCGCTCGCCAACATATAAGCCCGGAAGCGACCACGAGCTATCCAACTGGGTATCGGGGTCGGCGGCCGGGCCACGAGCGGACCCGCTCGGGGCGGCCGCATCCGGGGGGTGGTCCCGGTCGCACGACCGAACCTGGTCCACGTCAACCATGAAACTAGGCACGATCGGTGTCGGCAACGCCGGCAGCAAAGTCGTCGACAAGATGGTCGAGTTCGAGACGCTCACCAACCGCAGCCTCTGTCGGGACGCGTTGGTGATCAACACCGCGCGGACGGACCTGTCGAAACCCGACCACGTTCCCGAGGAGCGACGGATCCTGATCGGCGACACCCACCAGAAGGCGAAGGGTCACGGCGTCGGCGGCGACGTCGAGGTGGGCGCCGAGGTGGCGAAGAACGACATCGACGAGATCCGTCGCGCGTTCGACGACGTCGACATCCACGAGGTGGACGCCATCCTCGTCTGCGCGTCGCTTGGCGGCGGCACCGGCAGCGGCGCCGGTCCCGTGGTGATCAACGAACTCCAGAAGATGTACGACGAGCCGGTGTACGCGCTGGGCGTGCTCCCGGGGCAGTTCGAGGGCGGCCGGCCCGCGCTCAACGCCGCGCGGTCGCTCCAGTCGTTCGTCGCCAACGTCGACAACTTCATCGCGTTCGACAACGACGCGTGGCGCTCGAAGGACCAGACCGTCGGCGAGGGGTACGCGGGCATGAACCGCGAACTCGCGACCCGGCTGGTCACGCTGTTGGGCGCCGGCGAGTACGACGAGCCGACCGTCGCGGAGAACGTGATGGACGCGAGCGACATCATGCGGACGCTCGACACGGGCGGTATCTCCTCGATCGGATACGCGTCGACGCCCGTCGAGGACGCCGACGAGGAGGAGGGGCTGCTCGGACGGTTCCGCGAGACGGAGGCGGTCGAGAGCGGGTCGACCCCCGCCGCCAAGATCAACGGCCTGGTTCGGCGGGCGGTCAACTCCCGGCTCACCCTGCCGTGTGAGTCGTCGAGCGCCGACCGGGCGCTGATCGTCCTCTCGGGGCCGCCGTCGGAACTCTCCCGGAAGGGGCTCGAGAGCGCGCGCGAGTGGATCGAAGACGAGGTCGACACCGTCGACGTGCTCGCGGGCGACGACCCCCGCGAGGGCGCCTCCGCGCTGTCGGCGGTGGTGCTGCTGTCGAACGTCACCGAGACGCCGCGGATCGACGCGATCCAACAGCAGGCGGTCGACGCGCAGGACAAGATCGCCCACCAGGACGCGGTGCGCGAAGAGGAGATCGAAGACCTGATCACGGACGACCAGGGCAAGATCGACCCGGTCCTCTGACCGTGAGACCGACCGCCGTCGCCCCCGGGGGCGCCGACAGCGACCGGGGGTTGGGTCGATGAGGCTGGCGGTCGTCGGCGTCGGCGCCGCCGGGAGTCGAGTCGCCAACCGGCTCGTGGCGTTCGAACAGCGGTCCGGCCGCACCCTCTCGGGCGGCAACGCGCTCTTGGTCACCTCGAAACCCCCCGCGTTCGACGCGCCCGAGCGGGTTTCCGACGAGCGGCGCGTGACGATCGGCGACGTCCACGACGCGGTCGACGGCGGGGGCACCCGCGGCGACCCCGACTTGGGCGCCGACGTCGCCCGCGCCGAGCGGGGCGAACTCGTCCGCGCGTTCGACCTGCTCGACCTCCACCGGGTCGACGGCGTCCTCGTACTCGCGGGGCTGGCCGGCGGGACCGGCGGCGGCGCGGGCGCGGTGGTGATTGACCGCCTCCAGTCGGTCTGTGACGAACCCGTCTACGCCGTCGGCGTCCTCCCGAGCGCGAGCGAGGGCGGGCGGGCGGCGCTCACCGCCGCGCGGTCGCTCCGGTCGTTCGTCGAGCACGCGGACAACGTGATCGTGTTCGACAACGACGCCTGGGTGAGCGACCCCCCGGTGGCGGACCGCGACTCCGCCGCCGACGCGGGGGACGACGACGCCGGGACCGATGGGGCCGACGGAACCGATAACCCCGGCGACCCGGTGTCGTTCGACCCCGCGGCGTTCGCGGAGGTCAACGAGGCGCTGGCGGAGCGGCTGGTCGCGCTGTTCGCGGCGGGCGAGTTCGGCGACGGCTCCGCGCCCGAGAACGTGATGGACCCCAGCGACATCGCGCGAACGCTCGACACGGGGGGTGTCTCGACGGTCGGCTATGCCTCGACCGACCTCCCCCCGAACGGCGGGGTTCGCTCGTGGCTCCGCGCGGTCCGCGGCTGGCTGCCCTGGTCGTCCGACGACGAGGAACCGACCGACGCGGCGAGGATCACCCACCTGGTCCGTCGGGCGGCCGGGTCGGCGCTGACGGTCTCCTGTGAGTCGTCGAGCGCCGACCGCGCGCTGGTCTCGCTGTCGGGGCCGCCGCGGGCGCTCTCGCGGAAGGGGTTCGAGAGCGGCCGTCACTGGCTCGAACGCGAGGCGGACGTCGTCGACGTGAAGGCCGGCGACGACCCGATCGACGGGTCGACGACGCTGTCGGCGGTGGTGCTGCTGTCGAACGTCACCGACGTTCCCCCGGTCGAGGCGATGCAGACGCGGGCGCTCGACTACCTCGACGACGCGGAGTCGGAGCGGGGTCGCGACGACCCGGCGGCGGACCGGGACTCGCGGGAGCGGGACGCCGACTGGGGACGCTTCGAGACGGCCGACCCCCGGTAGGGGTCGGCGCTCCGCCGCGCTCCCCGGTTTCCGTCCTCGGGCGAGTCCGGTCGGTGCCCCTCCGAGGGGCGCGCGCTCGGTGGGTCTCTATCGTGACAGGGGGGTGTCCGTACCCGACCACACCCCTGGGGACGTCGACCGTCGGCTACGTCGACCCATTATAAACCGATAAGCGGAGGTGCCGACAGGGTCGCCGTATGTCCGACGATGGCATGCGACGGCGGAGGGTGCTGCGACTGTCGGCGGGAGTGCTCGGGGCGGGCGTCGTCTCCGCGTCCGCGGCGGCCGAGACCGGCGCGACGACCGACGACGAGGATGAGGATGCGGCCGACACGCCTCTCCCGTCGGTGACGGACGTCACGTTCCACGACCTCGACACGGAGGGACTGGAACTCGGCGACGTGTCCGTCCCTGGCGGGGAGACGCTCGGTCCCGTCGCGTCGGTCGGGAGCGGCGGGTTCGCCGTCGACGACGACGGAACGTTGGCCTTCTACGGCGTCGCGGACGGCGGCCCGGAGGTCGACGCCGAGAACGCCGAGGCGCTCACCGGCCGCAGCGCCGACTACTTCTGTGGCGACACCCGTCCCGCGACGATCCGACCGGTTCCCGACTACACGCCGTCGGTGTACCGGATCGGGATCGGATCCGACGGGACCGCCGGCCTGACCGACCGGACCGAACTGACCGACGCGGCGGGCGACGGAATCTCCACGCTCTCGAACCCGCTTTCCGACGCGGCGCCGATGTTCTCCGTCGAGGGCGAGCGGGTCCCGTTCGACCCGAACGGGCTGGACCTGGAGGCGGTCGCGCGGACGGCCGACGGCACCTTCTGGGTCGGCGAGGAGTACGCGCCGAGCGTCGCGAAGGTCGGCGCCGACGGGGAGGTGCTGGCGCGGTACGTCCCCGCGTCGCTCGAATCCACGCTCGACGGCGCGACCTATCCGGTCAGAGGAGCGCTCCCGGCGGTGTTCGAGCGGCGCGACCGGGGCATCGAGTCCGTCGGCGTCGGACCGGACGACGAGACGGTGTACTTCGCGCTCCAGAGCCCGCTGGCCAACCCCGATCCGGCGGCGTTCGAGTCGTCGCGGAACGTCCGGGTGGGCGCGTTCGACCCCGAGACGGAGCGGGTGAGCGCGCAGTACCTCTACCGGCTGGACCGCCCGGAGACGTTCGAGGCCGACGTCGCCGCGGGCGACGTGGCACAGAGCGACGTCAAGGTGAGCGAGCTATCGGTGCTCGGGACGGACCGACTGCTCGTCCTCGAACGGGTCAGCCGGACGACGAAGTTCTACGTGGTCGACCTCTCCGACGTACCGCCGGTCCCCGACGCGTACGACGACCCCGAAACGCGGCCGACGCTCGCGCAGGTCGACCCGGCGTCCGACCCGGAACTCGAAGCCGTTCCGAAACGGCTCCTGTTCACGACCGACGACCACGAGGGGTTCCCGACCAAACTCGAAGCCATCGCGCAGCCGACCCCGGACGAACTGCTGATCGCGAACGACAGCGACTACGAACTGTTCGGCGCTGAGACGCGGGTCGCGCGCGTCGAACTGTCCGGCCCGCTCGGCGCCGACTACTACCAGGTGGACTTCCTCGCGGGCGAACCGATCGAGGAACTCGGCGAGGAGGGGCTGTACGCCGACCAGGACCGCCTGCTCCGGTACGCGTGGGGCAACACCGACGAGGGGGTCACCGACCGCGGGTCGGCGTGGGCGAGCGCCGACGTGCGGAACTGTCTCGCCGACTACGGCCACGTGGTCGAGACCGACGACGGCGCGCGCGTGACGTTCACCGTCGCGGAGGGGTGTGAACTCACGCTGTCGCTGGCGGTCCACTCGATGCCCGGCGAGGCGTTCTCGGCCGACACCGTCGACCAGCAGGTGCTACTCGACAGCACGACCGAGACGTTCGGCCCCGGCGAGCACACCATCGAGATCGACCTGCCGAGCGACGGCGGACGCGCCTGAGACGGCGCCCCCGTCGGCAGTGGGACGCGACCGGGCGCGAACAGGGACCGTCTCCCGGTCGCGGAGGCAGACACGCTAAGTGTCTCCCCGCCCGACCGTCGGTGTGAACGGCGAACGGGAGTACCTGACTCGGGTTTCGGCGGCGCTCCGGGAGGCGTTGGCCGACGTGGTCGACCACGTCGAGGTCACGGAGTCGGAGGAGGCGGACGTACTCGTGGTGCGCGCCTCGGGCGACCGCTTCGGCTCGCCGTCGGTCCGGCGGGGGGCGGAGTATCTCGTCGAGGAGTTCGGTCTCCAGCACGGACTGTCGGTGTCGACGACCGTCCACGACGACAGGCGGGTGTACACGCTCCACCCGCGGCCGGGCGTGTTCGACCCCACCGACTCCGACTGACGCTCCCCCGAAGCGACCGCCCGTCCCGTCACGCCCCTCCGGTGTCGCCGTCCCCCGAGCCGTCGGCGTCGTCGAACCCCGAGAACGGCCGGCGGTGGGTGTTCCGGACCAGGTCCTCGTCGGTGACCCGGAGGCCGAGTTCGTCGAGTTCCTCGCCGATCCGGCTGAGGTCGTCGCCGTCGACCCCGATCGCCCGCACCAGGACGTTCGCCTCGCCCGTCATCACCTCCTGTACCTCGACGACGCCGGCGACGTCGGCCGCCGCGGCGGCGAGTTCCTCCCGCTCGGGGATCGGCGCCGTACAGACGATGAGCGTGAACAGTTGGTACCCCGCCGCCTCGTAGTCGACGTCGGCGTGGTACCCCCGGATCACCTCGTCGGCTTCGAGCCGCTGGATCCGGTTCCGGACGGTGCTCGCCGAGACGTCGAGCGCGGACGCGACGTCGCTCGACGAGGTGTGGCGGGCCTCCCGCTGGAGCGTGTAGAGGATCCGCCTGTCGAGCGCGTCTATCTCTCGAATCATCGTTCGCCCCCCGGTTCGACCCTCGCCGGTATAATGGTGGAGGGACCGGTCGCGCGGGCGACGCGAGCCGCCACGACGCCGGCCGCGCGCCGCGTCTCACGGCTCGCGTTCGACGCGCCACGTGGTCGAACTGCTGTACCCCCACTGGTCGACGCGCAGGTCCGTCTCGGCGGTCTGGAACTCGAAGAACAACCGCGCCCACCTCCTTGGGGGAGAGCCCCGTCTCCGCGGCGACCTGCCGGCTGTTGAAGTGGCGCGGCCCGTCGGCGAGTTCCCGCCGGAGGTACGCGCGCAGGACGTTCCGCTTCTCCTCGCCGTCGGTCGGATACGTCCGCCATACCCGACGAACCCAGCCGGGACGTGATGAGTGGTTGACGAACTTCCTCCCGGATCGGCCACGAGTTAGGCCCGGATCCACCCGAACTCGGCCGACCGTCCCCGGGCGGCCGGGTCGCGTCAGTCGTAGCGGTCGGCGGCGTCGTTGAGCGCGAGCCAGTAGCGGACCAGCGCCGCGGCGTGGCCCTCGTCGTCGTCAGCCCGACGGACCGCCGCCTTGTACGCCTCGTGTACGACCGCCGCGAGCGGGAGCGCGGTGCCCCGCTCGCGGGCGAACTCGCGGGCGTACCCCACGTCCTTGTCCCAGATGGCGAGGCCGCCGAGCCCCTCGATGTCCTGCGTGAAGTCGCCGGTCAGGTAGCGCTCCCAGACGTCGAACCCGAGGAACTCCGAGAACAGCGACGGGTCAACGTCGTTGTCGCGGACGAACTCGACGACTTCGGCGTCGACCGCGCGGTGACCGGCGTACCGCATCTGGAGGCCGAGTTTGAACACGGTCCCCCGCGGGACCGGGCCGACGCGGACGTGGTCGTCGCCGAGGGCGTCGAGGAGGTCGCTCGCGCGTTCGTACCGGTCGGCGGTCCCGCCGACCATCAGGTGGTAGCCCTCCCGGGGCGCCCCGCCGGTGATCGGCGCCTCGACGAAGTCGACGCCGGCCGCGTCGCACCGCTCCTCGCAGGCGACCGACGTCGCCGGCCGGGTCGTGCTCGCGTCGACGACGAGTTCCCCGCCGTCGAACGCCGCGATGGCGCCGTCGCCGTCCCCGCCGCCCGCCATCGTCGCCTCGACCTCCGCCGACCCCGGGAGCGCCAACACCAGCGTCTCCACCTCGCGGGCCACCTCGGCTGGCGACTCGGCGGCGGTCGCCCCCCGCTCCGTCGCGTACGCCGTCTGGCGGTCGTCGACGTCGTACACCGTCAGCGGGTAGCCCGCCGCGAGCAGGCGGTCGACGAACAGTTTCCCGATGTAGCCGACGCCGACCAGGCCGATCGGTCTCATCCCTCCCCCGGTCGGTCCCCGGGACCGTAAGCGCCGGGGGCGAGGAGGGCGACCGCGGCGGCGCTCGGCCTCGGGACCGGAACCGACCCGAACTGGATCGGGTCGGACCGACTCTCGAACGAGATACATACTGTGTCTGACTGTAGATCTAACACATACAGACGGAATCACGAACGCGAACGACGAGACGCGTCGCTCTCGCGCGACCACCCCGACGGCGGGAGCAGTAGAGTCACTCTCGTCCCGGACGCCGACGCCGTAGCCGGTGGGGTTCACACGCGCTCTCCGCCTCGTCACCCCGCCCGACCCGCCGGACGGTCCGTCCGATCGTCGTCCCGGTCACGGACCCGGCTCACCCCCGGTGGGGCCGCACAGATCGCCGTACGCTCGTGAACGGCGTCGAACCGGGACGATTCCCGTTCGCGCCCCGGTTCGTCCGCGTCGGTCCCGGCGTGGAGAGGACGGACGCCCCCACCTCCCAATTCGTCGTCGAAACCGCGGTGAGGCGGCGCGGCCGGAGCATCTCGGCGGGCCATCCGTTCCGTCTCCGCCGCCAGAGAGCTATTGCGGCGCGAGGAGAACCGGTGGCGTCTGCGGGGTCGATAGCCGGTCTGCGACCTCCGGACCCAGAAGATGGTGTCTCGCTGTCTGGTGTGCGCTTTCGGGTCGTTCCTCGCTCGCTCCGGGACGGGGTTCGTGTACCGGCGGCCGACGCGGATCCTGAAGTCGACGCGAGCGACGAACGCGAACCCACGTCTCGGACTCGAAATATATCGGATTAGAGTATAGTATTTCGAGACGGTAAGTGCGTCTCGACGACCGTCGTTCCGCGGTGGGCGCCGGGACCTACTCGGTCTACCGACGCCCCCGCGGCGTCCGTCGCGAGGCGGTCACTCGACGGGCATCCCTCCCTAGCCGAGGGGGGACGCGACCACGGGTCGGGGACCGGGCGCCGACCGTCGCCGTCGTTCGGCGCTACTGCGGGTCGTACTGGAGGTCACCCTCGTGGACCCACCAGAACTGCGGCCACTTGACGTTGCGGTTGGGGCTGTCCGTCGGGGCCTCCGTCCACTCGTCGTTGGTGACCCACGACTGCTCGTACTTCGACACCAGCCCGAGGAACGGCAGGTCGACGTGGTTGTACCACGCCGACTGCTGGACGTACGGCCGCGCCTCCTCGTCGCCGCTCTGTCGTGCGATCTGTTCGGCCGTGCTCAGCGGGGTGTCGAGGGTCAACTCGCCGCCGTCGCGGCCGGGGACGGTCTGGCTCTCCTGTGCGATCGACCGGTAGTTGTGCCCGCCGCCGATGTCGGTCGCGTACATCTGGTAGTACAGCGGGAAGTAGGGGAACGCCGACCGCGACCCGCCGGGCAGCCAGTAGAACGACCCCATCTTGAAGTTGCTCTCGGAGTAGCGGGTGAACCACTCGTTGGTCGGGAGCGTGCTGATCGAGAAGTCGAAGCCGAAGTCGTTCAGTTGGCTGGTGACCGTCTGGGTCATCGTCGTCCAGTCGCTCCAGCCTGCCGGCGAGTAGTAAGTGCCGCCGAGCGTCCGCCCCTCCTTCGACCAGGTGCCGTTCTGCCGGCTGTACCCCGCTTCCTGGAGGAGTTCGGCCGCCCGGTCGGTGTTGCTCGACTCGGGGCCGTACGTCTCGAAGTCGTCCATCCAGTCGCCGAGCCAGTACTCCTGGTCCTCGGGTGCGATCCCACACGGGACGGGGGCGGTGAACTTGGTCTGGGGACCCGCGTTGTCGACGATCGACTGGCGGTTGATGACGTGTGCGACCGCCTGTCGGACGTTCCGGTTGCCGAAGTCGGGGTCGTCGTGATTGAAGACGATCCCGTACCCCCACTTGGCGGGGATGTTCACCTCGACCACGTGGTCGGGGAACCGGTCGGCGATCTCCGGCGGGGTGAACGCACTCGTCGCCGCGTCGACTTCGGTGCCCGAGATGAGCGCCTGGTGTTGGGCGGAGCCACCGCCGGTGTTCTCGATGAGTTGGGTCTGGAAGTTGACGTTGTCCGACTTGTAGAACTGGGGGTTGCGCTCGAACTCGAACGCCTGACGGTCCTTGCTCGCGAGCGAGAACATCCCCGTCGCCACCGGGTCCTCCCACGCCCACTGGAGCAGTTCCGCCGTCTCGCGGTCGAGCCACTCCTCGTGGGTCTCGGCCTTCGTGTTGAGGAAGAAGTTGGTGAGTTCGAACCGGATGATCCGCGGGTTCGTCGGTCCCGACAGCGCCAGCCGGACCGTCCGGTCGTCGACGATTTCGTAGTCGTCGACGTAGCCGAACAGCGTGTTGCCGGTCTTCTCCAGCAGTTGGAGTTGGACGTCGAAGTCCTCGGTCGTCCACTCGTCGCCGTCGCTCCACGTGATGTCGTCGCGGAAGGTCATCGTGACCTCCTGGTCAGCGATCTCCAGGTTCTCGAGGGCGCCGTAGAGGAACTCGTCTTCGTTGAACGAGTACTTCAACAGCGGCGCGAACACCGCCCGGCCGGCCGGCCAACTGTAGTTCTGGCTGGCGTAGGCGTTGAAGTGGAGGTCGACGGGGTTCCCGTTGTACGCGTTCACCAGCGACGCGTCGTACACCTGCGAGTCCCCGTCGGAACTCGGCGTGTTGCTGTCACTCGTCTCCCCACTCGTGCCGTTCGTCCCGTTCGTCGCCCCGTCACCGCCGCCCCCGCCACCCGAACAGCCGGCGAGGGCCGCTACCCCGGACGTGCCCGCGGCCGCCAGCATCGCCCGGCGACTCAGGACCTGGTCCAACTCCTCCGGATCGCTATCTGTCGCCATCGTAGTCCGTCTACCTGTCAGGCGCGGTTAACAGTTTCGAGTCGCCGCTCCGCCCGCGGGCGTTTTCCCGACCCGCCAACGCGCCTCACGACCCGCACGTGTTCTCGAATACGAAACGCCCGATCGAGGAAATTACATCGGTATCGATGTAATCCTCACTCGGGGGAGGTGAGGCGGGTCGTGACGGGGCGAGCGCGTTCTCGCATACGGAACGGACGAGCGGGTGGGAGGGACGGTCGGACGGTTCCTCGCGGGTACCACAGCCCCTGCTCCACAGCGCGAACTCGTCGACGGGTCGAACGCCTCGACGGAGAACGGCGCCGACGCCCAGCAGTCGTCGTGGAGCGACGACGCCAACCAGCACTCGACGCTCGACTCCATCCGAGCGTCGACGCGGGACGGCCGGTCGAGATCGCGGAAGGCGATCCAAAAATGACACCTCTCATTAAATAATCTAAAGTTGTTACGAGCGTTCGTAGAGGTGGGTCAGCCGACACGCTGGCTTCGGACTCGGTCGAGTACTACGGAGCCGAGCCGTGACTTTCGACGCGGTACGGTCGCTCGTGTTGCCGTTTTTATCCGAGCACACTACTGTATTTATTCCCCCGATCCGATTATTAGTTTACGATCGATCTGATCTGCGGCCAGTTAGGTTGGGAAAGATACTCCGAGTGACCGACAAACCCGGATCGTCCGATTCGAACGCTCGTCGGGACTCGCCGAGTTCGGACGGCCGCTCCCCTGTCGGCTTCCACGACGAGTATAAAAGAAATATATATTATATGTATGACAAACTATCGAAGTACAGTTACAAACGGGAGTACGCTCGTCCGTCAGTCGCGAGTCGGCTCGGCGACATCGATCGGTTATATCCCCCCGCCGCCCCGCCACTCCCGGGATGGCATCCGACTCGACTACCGTCCACCTGGTCGGCGACTCCACCGCGGCCGACAAGGCGGCGGACGAACGCCCCGAGACCGGTTGGGGGACGCCGTTCGCCGACCGGTTCGACGGCTCCGTGACGGTGGAGAACCACGCGCGCAACGGGCGGAGCACCCGAACCTTCATCGAGGAGGGGCGGTGGCAGCCCGTCGTCGACGCCCTGACGGCCGACGACTACGTGTTCGTCCAGTTCGGCCACAACGACGAGGTGCCCTCGAAGGAGCAGTACACGCCCGAGGCGGCGTTCCGGGCCAACCTCGAACGGTTCGTCGACGAGACGCGCGAGCGGGGGGCGAACCCGGTGTTGCTCACGCCCGTCGCGCGCCGCCGGTTCGACGAGTCCGGCGAGCCGACGGACACCCACCGCGAGTACGCCGACCTGACGCGGACCGTCGCGCGCGACCGGGACGTACCGCTGGTCGATGCGGACGAGCGGAGTCGGGCGCTCCTACGCGAACTCGGGCCGGAGGCGTCGAAGCGGCTCTACAACCACCTCCCGCCGGACGAACACCCCAACTACCCCGAGGGGGTGGCCGACGACACCCACTTCAGCGAGTACGGCGCCCGCCGAGTGGCCGACCTGGTCCTCGCCGGGGTCGAGGAGGTGGACCTCGAACTGGCCGCACGCGTCGCGCGCGACGACCCGTAGCCCGGCCCGGTTACGGCGACGGGGACGCACCGCGGCTCGCGGACCGGCGGCGCTCGGCGTCCTATCGGCCGGCGTCGCCGTCCCGTCTCAGTACAGCGGGTCGACGAACGACTGTTCGAGGATCGTCCCGTCGCCGCCGCAGACGATCTTGGGGACGGACGGGTCGCTCGTGACGAGCGTCCCTTGGAGGTTCTTCGAGGGACCGGTGTACGTCCCCGTCCAGCCGCCGATCTCGCGTTCGAACACCTCGCCCGACCCGCCGCCGATCAGGCCGCGGTCGTCGTCGCGCGCCAGCGAGTAGCGCGCGTTGCCGCCGAGTTTCTGCTCGGTCCAGACCGCCCCGTTGTAGCGGAACAGCCGGCCGGAGCCGCCCGAGACGGTGATGTCGTCCTCCGCGACGACGGCGACGTCGTACAGCGAGACGCCCGCGCCGTCGATGCCGAGCGTGCTCCACGTCGCGCCGCCGTCGGTCGAGCGGAACACGGTCGCGTTGTCGTCACAGACGTACACCCCCGAGTCGTGGGTCGTGACGCCGCGGATCGTCGACCCGTTGCCCGGCTTGACCGGGGCGGACCACGTCGGTCCGTCGGCGCCGTACCGTCCGACGAGCACCTCGCCGGAGCCGTTGACGAGGTACACCGACTCGTCGCCGGCCGCTCCGCCGACGGCGACGTCGGTCCACGTGCTCGTCTCGCCCGCGGGGGCGGTGTAGTCGGTCGAATCGCCGGCGGCCACGTCGTACAGGCCGAGTTCGCCCGACCCGCCGGCGGCCCAGAGGTGGTCGCCCTCGTCGGTGACTGCGGCGCCGTAGAGGTTGTTGCCCGCACCCGAGGGACCGTGCGCGTCGACGACGCCCCACCCGTCGTCCGTCCGCGCGACGACGCGGCCCGCCCCGCCGACGGCGTACGGTCCCGCCGCGGTCTCGGCGAGTGCGAACAGCGTGACCGACACGCCCGCGTCGACCGCCGACCACGACCGGTCGGCGAGACGCTCGACGGACACCTCGGTCCCGCTCACCGAGGTGACGAGGTCGGCCGCCGAGCCGTCGGTCACCGAGAACCCCCGTACTGCGCCGCCGTAGCGGAAGTCGTCGGCGTCGGCGGAGCCGCCGACGCTCCCAGTCACCTCGAACGCGTGCCCCGCACAGCCGCACGTCTCCTCGACCGACTCGGTGGCGTCCGCGTTCGGTCCCTTCCGGACCCTCGTGTCGTTGCCGAACGCGTAGTCGACGCGCGACTCCGACGTCGTCTCGACGGTGAGCGTGTCGGGGTACGCGTCGAACGACCCGCGCTCGTAGACGTAGCCCGCGTTCCCCGCGACCGTGTCGGGGTACGCCTCTCTCGCGTCGAGCGTGAGGTCGCGGAGCGTCTTGCTCGCGTCGAGACCGGCCGCCGTCCAGCCGTCGTCCGTCCGCCGGTAGACGACGCCGCCCTCGCCGCAGGCGACGACCACGCCGTCGGCACTGTCGACGCCGCGGACGGCCGCCCCGCCGGGCCGGGCCGCCGCCCACGACGAGCCGTCGTACTCGAAGACGTGGCCCGCCGACCCGACCGCGGTTACCCCTCCGTCCGCGCGGACCGTCACGTCGTACAGCGGCGAGCCGAACCCGTCGGGACCCACCTCGGTCCACGTCGACCCGCCGTCGCGCGTCCGGTAGACCGACCCGGTCGCGTCGGCGAACCAGCCGCGACTCGCGTCGACCATCTCCAGTGCGTGGATGGTGTTGCCGCCGTTCGGCGAGACGGCCGTCCCCCACTCCATCCCGCCGTCGCGCTTCCGGCCCGTGAGGAACACCCCGCCGCCCGTGACGAGTGCGACCCGTTCGTCGCCGGCCGGTCCCATCGCCGCGACGTCCCGGACCGTCGACCCGAGTCCGTTCGGCTTCGAGTGGTCGGTGAACTGCTCGTCGACCACGTCGTAGTGGCCGACCACGCCCGCCTCGCCGCAGAGCCACAGGTTCCGGCCGTCGGCGGTCGCGTCCGCGCCGTAGAAGCTCTTCGACTGGGCGGTGAGACCGGCGTCGAGGACTCGCTCGAACGTCGGCGGGTCGTCGCCCGCGCGCCGCGCGAGGACGTCGCCGTTCGCCGCGGCGGCGTACGCGCCCTCCGCCGTCGCCGCCACCGCGCGGACCGACTTCCCCGTCTCCGACGCCACCCGCTCGAACCCGGCCGCAGCGCGGGTCGTCCCCGCCGTCGCGAGTCCCGCCGCACCCGCGACGCCTGCGCCGAGCAGTTTGAGTGTGTTCCGCCGACTCACGCTCTGCCGTTCGGAGGGGTCTGACGACACGGACGGGAACCCGAACGGTGTTCGCATAAATTCGGTGGCCACTCGGGAGAAGGCAACGCTGTTCCGATAGAAAATACGGATACTGCGAGGCCGCCGTTCGGGTGGTCCCCGTCTCGAACCCGCAGACGTCGTCTTCGATACCGGTGGCCCGGTGGACTGTGAAACTCCCGGTGGCGGGAGCCGTCCGATAGCTGGTAGGGTCCCTCTCGAACGGCAGCGTCGGCGGTCCGGCCGGAGGGTTCGGCTCCGAGAACCGTGAACGGCCGCCGGGTCGGTCACCCGGGACGCGCGTCGCGTCTACCCGTCCATCTCGTCGAAGCGGTCCACGGCGGCGCTCGCGACCTCCATGTCCTGTGAGACCTCGCCGCCGCTGACGCCGACCGTCCCGACGATGTCGCCGTCGCGCTTCAGGGGGTACCCGCCGCCGAAGACGACGATCCGTCCCTCGTCGGTGGTCTGGAGTCCCCACAGCGACTCGCCGGGTTCGGTGGGTTCCGCGAGTTCGTGCGTGGCCGTCTGGAGTGCGGCCGCCGTGTACGCCTTGTTCCGCGATATCTCGACGCTCGCCAGCCACGCGTCGTCCATCCGGTGTTGGGCGATCAGGTTCCCCTCGGGGTTGGCCACGGTGATCACCATCCGGAGGTCCATCTCCTCCGCCTGCGCCTCGGCGGCGTCGATCAGTTCCTTCGCGTCGTCGAGCCTGAGTGCGTCTGCCATCCCCGACACCTACTCCCGTCGACCACTTATACCCGGCTGTCGACCGGATCGGGCGGCCGAATCGGTGGCCTCGGTCGGGCGGCCGAACCAGTGGTTCCGGTCGAGTGACGCCCGTCGGTCGCTCGACCGGGAGCGCCGAGGAGGGCCGTCGCCCGTGCTTGCGAGGCGCGGGTATCGGTCCGCAGAGCCGCCGGTCGGGACCGGGACGCCCTGCACCCGCCGGTTGTGCAGCTAAGACCGTGGCGCCCGAAGACGGGGTGTGAACGCATGCACGCGCTGTGGAACGCCCTACGGAACCCACCGCTACGAGGAACAGGGTCGGCAGGTCTACTACTGCGTGCACTGTAAGCCGGACCGCGCAGAGCGGGTCGACGAGACGTGGCCGACCGTTCGCGGGAGCTACTGAGCCGGGGCGTCCGCACCCGCGTGAGGCCGACTCCCCGCTCGCCCGAGCGTCGTCGGGACCCGACTCGGGGGTCACTCGCCCGTGTCGACTAAGAGCACGCCCGCGGCCAAGAGGACCCCGCCGACCGCGAACTCCGGTCCGATACGCTCGCCGAGCAACAGCACGCCGAGCGAGATGCCGACGACGGGTTGTGCGAAGAAGAACACCGCGACCGCGCTCGCGTCCGCGTACTCCATCCCCTTGTACCAGCAGTACCACGCGGTGGCGGTGCTCAACAGCCCCAGGTAGAGGACGGCGCCGACGACGGGGGCGGTCGTCGGGACGGACTCGAACGCGGCGGGCGAGAGGGCGAACTCGACCGGGACCAGCGCCCCGAACAGCGGGACCGACAGCACCGTCGCGTACGTGGCGGTTTCGAGCGCCGAGTAGCGCCGGATCAGCGGCTTCCCGAAGACGGTGAACCCGCCGAAGCAGAACGCCGACGCCAGCAGGAGCGCGGCGCCGACGACGCTCCCGCCGGTCACCGCCGTCACGTCGTACTGGCCGGCGAGTATCACCAGCGTCCCGGCGCACGCGAGGGCGGTCCCGCCGACCTTCCGCCGCGTGAGCGACTCGTCGAGCACCGTCACCCCCAGTCCGATCACGAATATCGGCGTCACGACGGTGAGTAGCGACCCCTGACTCGCGTTCGTGAGGTCGGTGCCGACGAACTGGGTCGTGAGCGCCGCGGTCAACCAGACCGCGAGCGCCCCGAACTGCCGCCACTCCCGTCGCGAGAACGACCGGGCCGGCGCGGTCGCCCGCACCGCGGGGTAGAGGACGGCCGCGCCGACGACGATCCGTGCGAACGCGAGCGTGAGCGGGGGCACCTGTTCGAACCCCCACTTGCTCACGACGTACATCCCTCCCCAGATCACCGCCGCGAGCAGCGGCGTGGCCGCCAGGACTCGCTCGCGGTTCATCCGCCGCTCACCCGCTCACCCTCATCGGTTCGTCCTACGGCCACTGACCCGCCTACGCGTTTCGGTATCCGCCGCTCCCGCTCCGGCGGTCACCCGCCGGCGCGCACCCGACCGCAACAGGGCGTCTCGTTCGCTCGAACACCGTCTCGCGTGTTCGCGACACTCACGCTCGTACTCGGAAACGTACTCGGAACCGTGCCGGTCACGGCGGAAGGAGGGGGGGATTCCGTCGGCGACGCGGCGCCGGCCTACGGGTCGTCAAGGATCTCCAGCGTCTTCGGGTCCGGTTCGCCGCCGTAGTACCGCTGTAGGGCCGCCCGGAACGGGGTCGGGTCGTCCGCGACGGCGTCGAACAGCGTCATCGACGAGCGGAACTTCAGGTCGTCCGGCGAGCCGAACACGTCGTTCGCGGAGCGCCCCTCGACGGCGGTCGCGAGCCTCGTACACCGCCGCAGCCGCGGTCCGAGTATCGGGTGCGCCAGGTAGGCTTCCGCCTCCGCCCGCGAGCCGATCGCGTAGCGTCGGGCCGTCCGACTCCGACCGAGCCCCTCCATCTGCGGGAAGACGTACCACATCCAGTGCGTGCGCTTGCGGCCCGACCGGAGTTCCTCCTTCACTTCCGCTATCACCGGGTCTTGCGCCTCGACGAACCGTTCCAGGTCGTGGGGGTCCGAGCGCGTCATCGGTTCTCGGTTCCGTTCCTACGCGGACCGACGAGGAAAGTGGATCGGCGGAACGGCTCCCGTCGGCGAGTGCTCGCACACTACCGTCCTCCGGTGTTCCCCCGGGTGTCCTCGCCCCCGTGCTACCGGCGGCCGCCGGTCCACCAGCCGTACTACTTGTGTCCGGCGCTGGCTTCGTGGTACGACCACACCGTCTCCATCGCCCGCACGAACCCGTCGAGGTCGATCGACGTCGTCTCCCACTCGCGCTCGCACGCGCGTTCGAGTCGTCGTGCGCGCTCCCGGCCGATCGTCCGCTCGACGCTCGCTTCGCGGATCCGCTCGGCGAACAGCGGGCGATAGCTCGGGTCGTCCCGCGCCCGAAACACGTCCGACGACGAGACGACGCCGTCGTCGACGGCTCGAACGACGACGCCGTTCGCCAGGTCGCCCTCCGAGAGTTCCCGCTCCCACGTCGTCAGCCAGTTGCCGATCCGGCCGAGCGGTTCGACCAACTCGATCGCCTCCCGGAGTTCCGGCTCGTCGTTCGGGTCGACCCCGGGCGAACAGATCAGGTCGACCGTCGCGAGCGCGTCCATGCACATGGTCGACGACTGCGCGCGCAGACACTCGTCGTAGTCGGCCGACTCCGGGTCGTCGGCGACGGCGACCGAGTGTCGCTGCGCCTCGGCGCTGCCGGCGAGCGCCTCGTGGAGGGTCGCGCGGTAGTACTCGAAGTTGGGCGCGTCCGCGAGACGGTCGACGAGCGCCGCCCACGCGTCGGCGGCCACCCGGACCGCGGGTTCGTCCGCCGGGCTGCCCGGTTCGGGCGGTCCCTCCCGCGGGACCCGTGCGGCTGCCTCGAAGGCGGTGTAGTCGGACCGCCGGTCCGAGAGGTCGTTGAGCGCGGTGACGTAGACGCTGACGAGCAGGCGTCCCTCGTCGGCCACGTCCTCGTACCGACCGGGCACCGAGTCGAGTCGGAACTCCGGCAGGACCGCGTCGAGCCACCCCCACATGTAGCGGTCGCGACAGGCGAACGCCGACCGGTAGTCCTCGACGAGTCGTTCGACGACCGGCGGCAGACTGCGAGCGCGCAGGTCGTCGGGTGCTGGTGCCGTCGTCCCCCCGCGACGGTGTGATGACATCTCGGTCGTGAGTTCGATTGGTGACGTATAACCTGTCCGGCCGGTATGCGGAACGTGATAATCGGGACGTGGTATGCACGGCGTCGGCTGGCGGGGACAGGCCGGTTCGCACCCCCGGTCGGGGGGTCAGGAGGGGACGAGGGGGGTCCGGCGCGCGCGTGGGTCAGGTCCGTCGAACCCGTCTCCCGGTCGCGCCCGACGGACCGGTGCGCGTTCTGGCCGCCCGTTCGACCGCCTCTCCCCCAACGCTCAGACGCTCCCCGAGACGAACCGGAGGCCGACGATCCCGACGACGATGAGGAGGATGAACACCAGTCGGGCGCCCGTCGCGGGTTCGTCGAACAGCACGACCCCGAGCGCGGCCGTGCCGACCGCGCCGATACCCGTCCAGACCGCGTACGCCGTCCCGATCGGCAGGTCGCGGACGGCGCGCCCGAGCAGTAGCATGCTCACGGCGAGCGCGACGACCGTCGCCGCCGACGGGAGCGGCTTCGAGAACCCGTCGGAGTACTCCAGCCCGACCGCCCACGCTATCTCGAAGAGCCCGGCGACGAAGAGGACCAGCCACGACATCTCCTCGTCGTTCCCGGTCTCGCAAGCTATAAGTTGGGATCCCCGTCCGCCTCCCGCCGGCGCTCGCGGCGATACCGTCGAGCGCCGGTCGGGTTCGCCGGACCGGACGCGGCCGACTGCCGACCCGCCGCGGCCGCGGGGCCGCGGGGCCGCCCGACCCGAGTAGCTAAACCCTCGCCCCCGGTAGCGGCCCGCGTGCGATACGACGACCGCGCGACGCTGCACAACGTCGCCGAGACGGTCGAGACCGACGAGGGACTCGCGCTCGCGCGCGTCCCACGGGCCGTCCGCGCGGACCTCAACGAGCAGGCGCGGGACAACTACCGCCGGCCCTCCGGCGTGGAGATACGGCTCGTCGCCGAGGGCGACGCGCGCGTCACCCTCTCGTGTCCCGACGGGGAGTGCGAGGTGACGCCGTTCTGGGGACCGTTCCAGACGGGGCCGGACGAACGGGTCACGGTCGGCGCGGAGCCGACGACCGTCGAGGTGTCGTTTCCCGACCGCCTCGCCGACCTCGAATCCGACGCGGTCGACGAGGCCTCCGTCTCCCCGCGGGTGTGTCGACTCGTCCTGCGGGGGAACCCGACGCTCCTCCGCGGCATCGAGGGGGAGACCCGCCCGCCCCGGGCCGCGGAACTCCCCGACCGGACGTACCTCGCGTACGGCACCTCCATCACGCAGGGTGCGGTGGCGACCGACCACCCCTCGACGTACGTCGCCGAGACCGCCCGGCGGGTGAACGCCGACCTGCTCAACCTCGGGACGGGCGGGTCGGCGTTCTGCGAACCCGCAATCGCCGACTACATCGCCGGCCGCGACGACTGGGACGTCGCGACGCTCGCCGTCTCCGTCAACATGCTCGCGGAGGGGTTCACGGCCGCGGAGTTCCGCGAGCGGGCGGTGTACCTGCTGGAGACGGTCGCGGGGGAGAACCCCGACCGGCCCGTGCTCGCGGTCACGCTCTTCCCCGTCTACCCCGACGTCTGTTCGGGCTACGACGACGAGTGGGAGGCGACCCCCGACGAGTACCGGACGGCGCTCCGGGAGGTGGTCGCCGACTCGCCGCACGCGAACGTCCACCTCGCGGAGGGCGAGGAACTCCTCGACGACGTCGCGGGTCTCTCGCCCGACCTGGTCCACCCCACCGACCGCGGGATGGGCGTGGTCGCCGGGAACCTCGCGCCCAGACTCGCGGCCCTCCTCGAGTGAGCGTGGGGTGTGGGGGCCGCCGGAGCGAGGGGTGGACGACCTACCGCCCGAGGTCGTACAGCCGGCGGAAGACGGTGGGCGGGAAGCGGAACTCGATCCGGCTCGGGGGGCGCCCCCGCCCGGTCTCGCCCTCCGAGCGGACGCGCTCGACGACCCCGGTCTCGGCCATCTCGTAGAGGTACCGTTTCACCGTACCCGCCGAGAGGTCGACCGCCGGGGAGGCGCTGATGGCGTCCGTCGTCTCGGTGACCGACGTGCGCTCGCTCGCGTCGAGGTCGACGAGTTCGCGCAAGACGAGTTGCTCGTTCGGCGGCAGCGCCAGAACCCGGCCCAGCGAGACCGACGGCCGGGGGACCTCGTCTATCGCCGCGGCGACGTCCCGGTCGGCCAGCCGGGTCCGTCCGTCCCGCTCGGCCCGGTCGGCGGCGGCGAACAGCGCCGCCAGCGCGTCGTGGGCGTCCCCGTCGGCCCAGTCGGCGACCCGGCGGGCCAGGTCGTGTCCGAGCGCCTGCGGCGCCAGTCCGGTCGAGGCGCGCGCCATCACCACGTCCACGAGCGTCTGGCGCGGGTAGCGGCCGACCCGAACCGACGTCGCCGTGTACGCCGCCAACTCCGCCGGCTCGGGGTCCTCGCGTCCGACGGCGAGCCAGCTCACGTTGCTCGGGAGGCCCGCGAACCGGTCTCGGAGTTCGCCCGGGTCGACGCCCTCGGCCGTGTCGACGTGGTCGACGGCGATCACGACGCCGGTCCGCGACCCACCGAGGCGGGCGTGGAGGCGGCGCCGGACCTCGTCGGTGCTGATGCCGTGTTCCGGAACCGACTCCTCGGTGAGCGCGCCGAGTACGCCCCGGTAGAAGGCGAACTCGCTGGTCGTCGTCCGGAGGTCGAGGTACGCGAACGCCGGCGAGGGCGGCGACGTGGCCCGCGTGCTCGTCTGGATGACCGACCGGGTCTCCGTCGGGAGCCGTCGGAGGTGCGCGAACAGGGCGGTGACGACCGCCGACTTGCCGGACCCGGCGGGACCGTGGACGTACGCGTTCGGCGGCAGGTTGCCGTCGAACACCGGGTCGAGGTGGTCCAGCAGCCGCTCGAACGTCGGTCCCCTGCCGGTCGGCTCCTCGACGTGTGCGACCGGCGAGAGCGACTCGTAGTTCCGGACGAGCCGGCGGTCGCCGTTCCGCCGCTGTCGTCGTCGGATCCGCGCGTCAAGGTCCACTGTCGGTCTCCACGTCCGGCGGCGGCGGCCCCGCCCCGGCGACGCAGACGCGTCCCGCGCGGCGGTCGGCACCGGCCGACGGGCGCGGTCCCCGGTCGCCGGCGCGACGGGTCGAAAGCGAAGACGGAAGCATGGCGCGTCAGATCCCGAGGTATCCCGCGTTCGGGATGACGCCGGCGAGGTAGAGCACGCCGACGAGGAACATCACGACGGCGATCGCCATCGCGGGCGGGTCGACGTGGGTGCCGGAGTGCGAGTAGAACACGCGCTGGGTCACCTCGCCGATGACGCCCGTGAGCGCGCCGACGCCGCCCGCGACCAACAGCGTGACGAGGGGGCTGCCGACGGCGGCGGCGGCGACCACCGCGCCCGCCGAGCCCATGAGCGTGATGTGGTGGGTGACGGGGATCTTCTCGACGCCGAGGTTCAAGAACAGCAGGCTCATCGCCGAGATGGCGTACCCCATGAAGATGCTCCCCGTCTCCAGCCAGATGTAGCCGCCGAGTATCCCGCCGACGAGACCGATCGCGGTGACGCCCGCCCACTCGTACTGGTGGGGGAGCCACGGCTCGGTCGCGGGCCTGACGCGCTCGACCCCGCCGTCCGTCTCGACGCGCTCCTCGCCGCGTTCGAACGGCGACATGTCGAGCAGCCCGTCACCGGCGGGGCTGCCGATCAGCGGGTAGTCGAAGACGACGCGCGCGAGGACCGCGGTCAGGAACACCGACAGCGCGATCCCGTCGGTGGGAACGCCGAGCGCCGACGAGACCTGGCTGATCAGCATGCCGAGCGCGCCGAAGGCGGCGCCCACCGCGAGGATGTCGGGTTTCGTCCCGAACGCGTACGCGATGTCCTTCCCGAAGTGGTACCCCTCCTTGGGACCCATCTCGGGGTACTTCTTGCCCGCGTACGCGCTCGCGGCGACGCCGCCCGCGAACGCGATGTGGGGGCCGGTGACCGCGCCGAACCCGATGACGCCGGTCACGTTCACCGCGAGCGCATCCGCCGGAACCCCGTCGACCCCGGCGACCGCCCGCTGGAGGATGTCGATCCCCTCGCCGAGGAACACGAGGAACCCGGTGAACACGAACGCCGGCAGCGCGCCCAGCGCGGCGCCGAGTGCGCCGCCGGCGAGGGCGGTGATGAACAGCACCGCGAACGCCTCGAAACCCATGTCCAACAGCGGGACCTGGGCGACGAGTCCGTACATCGGTTACTCCTCGGTCGCCCAGTCGAGCGACCGTTCGACGGCGTCGTCCCACCGGCCGTACATCCGGTCGGCCTCGGCGTCGGACATCTCGGGGTCGAACTCGCGGTCGATCTGCCAGTTGTCGCGGAGTTCGTCGATGGTGTCCCAGTAGCCCACCGCGAGCCCCGCCGCGTACGCGGAGCCGAGCGCGGTCGTCTCGTCGACCTCGGGGCGGGCGATCTCGGTCTGGAGGATGTCGGCCTGTAGCTGACAGAGGAAGTCGTTCTTGACGGCGCCGCCGTCGACGCGGAGCGTCGTCGTCTCCGCGCCCGAGTCCGCCTCCATCGCCTCGGCGATGTCGCGCGTCTGGTAGGCGATCGACTCCAGCGTCGCCCGGACGATGTGTTCCTTGCGGGTGCCGCGGGTCATCCCGACGATGGTCCCGCGCGCGCGGCCGTCCCAGTGGGGCGCCCCGAGTCCGGTGAACGCGGGCACCATGTAGACGCCGTCGGTCGAGTCGACCGACCGCGCGAGTTCCGCCGTCTGGGCCGCGTTGGTGATCAGGTCGACGTCTTCGAGCCACTCGATGGCGGCGCCGGTGACGAAGATCGACCCCTCCAGTGCGTACTGGACGGGTTCGCCCGACATCTGGAAGCCGACCGTCGTGAGCAGTCCGTGGTCGGACTCGACGGCCTCCTCGCCGGTGTTCATCAGGTAGAACGACCCCGTGCCGTACGTGTTCTTCGCGTCGCCCTCGTCGAAGCAGGTCTGACCGAACAGCGCGGCCTGCTGGTCGCCGAGCGCGCCCGCGACGGGTACCTCGGCGCCGAGGAACCCGTCGGGGTCGGTGTGGCCGTAGAACTCCTCGTCCGAGGAGGGGCGGACCTCGGGGAGCATCGCCTCGGGGACGTCGAACTCCTCGAGCAGTTCGTCGTCCCACGCCATCTCGTGGATGTCGTACAGCATCGTCCGCGAGGCGTTGGTGACGTCGGTGACGTGGTTACCCGTCAGGTTGTAGATCAGCCACGAGTCGACCGTCCCCACCAGGAGTTCGCCGTCGCGGGCGCGGTCGCGGAGGTCGCTCGCCCGACTGCCCGCGAGTTTGAGCGGTTCGGCGTTGTCGAGGAGCCACTCGGCTTTCGTCGCCGCGAAGTACGCGTCGGGCTGGAGTCCGGTCTTCGCGCGGATCGCGTCGGCCTTGCCCGCCTCCTCCAGTTCCTCGACCCGGTCGGTGGTCCGGCGGTCCTGCCAGACCAGCGCGTTGTGGACCGGCCGCCCCGACTCGGCGTCCCAGATCAGGGTGGTCTCCCGCTGGTTGGTGATCCCGATCGCCTCCAGTTGGCTGGCGTCGATCCCGCCCGAATCGAGGGCGTCAGTCACGACCTGCTCTGTGTTCTCCCAGATCTCCGTCGGGTCGTGCTCGACCCAGCCGGGTTTCGGGTAGATCTGTTCGTGTCGCTCGTACGAGTTGGCGACGACGTGCCCGCCGTGGTCGAACACCATGAAGCGGGTTCCCGTCGTCCCCTGGTCGATCGCGCCGACGTATGTGTCTGCCATTGGCTGTTTCCTTCGGCGGAACCGGGCACCGCCGGTGCCGCCGTTCTCGAAGAGAACAGTCGCATCAATCATAAACGTTACTAACGATCCGGATCCGGCGATAAAGATATCCAGTTCGTCGCGTGGCGACGCGCCCGCGCGTCGTCCGCGGCGGCTCGGTCGGAGTCTCCGGTCGCGAACCGGGCAGTTCGGGACCGCGCGCGTGCCGCATCTCCCACGCTCGAACGTTATTTTTACCCCCGCGATCGGCTCACCGGTAAACAGAAGTGGGCGGCTCCCGAATCGGGTGTCGTAATGGCGTCGGCACCACACGTTGTGATCATCGGCGGGGGGTCGACCGGGGCGGGTATCGCCCGCGACCTCTCGATGCGGGGGCTGGACGTGACCCTCCTCGAACAGGGGAACCTGACCCACGGGACGACGGGTCGGATGCACGGGCTGCTCCACAGTGGCGGCCGGTACGCCGTCTCGGACCAGAAGAGCGCGGCCGAGTGCATCGAGGAGAACCGCGTCCTGCGGCGGATCGCGAGCCACTGCGTCGAGATGACCGGCGGGCTGTTCGTCAAACGGCCCGAGGACTCCGAGGAGTACTTCGAGGAGAAACTCCGCGGCTGTGAGGCCTGCGGTATCCCCGCGGAGGTCGTCTCCGGGTCGGAGGCGCGCGCGATGGAACCCCACCTCGCCGAGGACATCGACAAGGCCATCTCCGTCCCCGACGGCGCCGTCGACCCGTTCCGACTGGTGGTCGCCAACGCCGCGAGCGCGAGCGAACACGGCGCGCGCATCGAGACCCACTCGACGGTCACCGACCTCCTCGTCGACGGCGACGAGGTGGTCGGCGTCGAAGTCGACCACGCCTCCGGCGCCGGCAGACACGTCCACGGCGTCGAGGGCGGCACCGAGGAGATCCGCGCCGACTACGTCGTCAACGCGACCGGCGCGTGGGCCGGCCGCATCGGCGAGATGGCGGGCGTCGACGTCGAGGTGCGCCCCTCGAAGGGCGTCATGACGATCATGAACACCCGGCAGGTCGACACGGTGATCAACCGCTGTCGGCCCAAGGGCGACGCCGACATCGTCGTCCCCCACGAGACCACCGCCATCCTGGGGACGACCGACGAGGAGGTCGAGGACCCCGAGGACTACCCCGAGGAGGAGTGGGAGGTCGACCTGGTGATCGACACCCTCTCGGAACTGGTGCCGATGCTCGCGGACGCGCGGACGATCCGCTCCTTCTGGGGCGTCCGCCCGCTGTACGAACCGCCCGACGTCGGCAGCACCGACCCGACCGACATCACGCGCGACTACTTCCTCCTCGACCACGAGGAGCGCGACGACCTGCGGGGGATGACGAGCATCGTCGGCGGGAAGTTCACCACCTACCGGATGATGGGCGAGGAGATCAGCGACCACGTCTGCGACCAGTTCGGGGTCGACGCCGACTGCCGCACCGCCGAGGTGCCGCTCCCGGGCAGCGAGGACTTCTCGGTGCTGCGCGACTACATGGACGAGTTCGGTCTCCGCTCGCCGGTCGGCCGGCGCAGCGTCGAACGACTCGGCTCGCGCGCCGACGAGGTGCTGAAGACGACCGACCCGAACCCGGTCGTCTGCACCTGCGAGGGCGTCACCCGCGCGGAGGTGCAAGACGCCATCGAGGGGTCGGGGTCGAACCTCAACGCGGTCCGCATCCGCACGCGCGCGTCGATGGGCAACTGCCAGGGCGGGTTCTGCTGTCACCGGCTGGCGAGCGAACTCCACGGCGAGTACGACGAGGCGACGACCCGCGCGGCGTGGAACGAACTGCTCGAGGAGCGCTGGAAGGGTCAGCGACACGCCCTGTGGGGCGAACAGCTCTCACAGGCCATGCTGAACTACGCGCTCCACGCCACCACGCAGAACCGCGACCACGACCCGGCCGAACGCGACGGTCCCCCGGTCGACTTCGGCGCGTTCGACGACGGTGCGACCCCGACGGACGACCCGCCGACCCGGGACGCCGTCGCCGACGGGGGCCGGGATGGCGATTGAGTCCGAGGTGCTGGTCGTCGGCGGCGGCCTCGCCGGTCTCACGGCCACGCTCGCGGCCGCGCGCGCCGGCGCGGACGCGCGCCTGCTGTCGTACAAACAGAGCACGCTCCGGAACGCCTCGGGGCTCGTGGACATCCTCGGCTACACCCCCGAGGGCGACGGACCGCTCGTCGACCCGTACGACGCCATCGCCGACCTCCCCGACGAACACCCCTACCGCACCGTCGGCGTCCCGACGGTCCGGGAGGCGATGGCACTGTTCGACGACGCCGTCCCGTGGTACCGGGGCGGCCACACCGACCGGAACGCGCTGTTGCCGACTCACGGCGGCAGCGTGAAGCCGACCGCGCGCTACCCCGAGGGGGCGAGCGCCGGCCTCGCGAGCGACGACCGCGACGTCCTGTTGGTCGGGTTCGAGTCGCTGGTCGACTTCGACGCCCCCCAGGCGGCCGCACACCTCCGGGCGGCTGGCGTCCCGTTCGACGCCCGCGGGGTCACGATCCGGTTCCCGGGCGACCTCCGGGCGGACGCGACGGTGACCCGGTACGCGAAACTGCTCGACACGGACGGCGAGGTGACCGTCCGCGGGCAAGCGCGTCCGGTCCGCGACGCGCTCGCCGAGCGGGTGAACACCCAGCTCCACGGGGAGGAGCGCGTCGGTTTCCCCGCGGTCCTCGGCGACGACGACGCGCCGGGCATCCGCGCCGCGCTGGGCGACCGGCTGGGCGCCGAGGTGTTCGAGGTGCCGATGGGACCGCCGTCGCTGCCGGGACTCAGACTCGAAGACCGGCTGTTCGCGGCGTTAGACGCCGCCGGCGCGAGCATCGAGACGGGCAACCCGGTCGTGGACTACGACGGCGACGGCCGGGTCGAACGGGTGTACGTCGAGCGGAACGGCGCGCGGATCCCCAACGCCGCCGACCAGTACGTGCTCGCGACCGGCGGGCTGGTGGGGAAGGGGGTCGAGTCCGACCGCGAGGGCGTCTCCGAACCCGTGTTCGGCTGTCACGTTCCCCACCCCGACGACCGCTACGACTGGTTCGAGACGGACGCGTTCGGCGACCACCCGTTCGCCCGGTTCGGCGTGTCGACCGACGACGACCTCCGGCCCACGAGGGCCGACGGAGGGACGGAGTTCGACAACCTGCGGGCCGCAGGCTCGGTGCTCGGCGGCTACGATTTCGCGGCGGAGAAGTCCGGAAGCGGTGTCTCGATAGCGACCGGCTACGCGGCCGGCCGCGCGGCAGCCGAGGAGGTACGATGAGCGACACACACTCACCTAACGACTTCGACCCGGCAGAACCGAACACGAGCGAGGAGTACGACCCCGTCGACGTGGCCGCCGACTCGGCCGACGCGGACCTGCGGCCGGGCGCGGACTCCTGTTACAAGTGCTCGACGTGTGACACCACCTGTCCCGTCGCGGAGGTGGACGACGACTTCCCCGGCCCGAAGTTCCAGGGGCCCGAGCAGTGGCGGCTCAAACGCCGGGAGGACGAGCAGACGATAGACGACTCGGTGATGAGCTGTTCGAACTGCATGCGGTGTGACGGCGCCTGTCCGTCGGGCGTGCCGCTCTCGGAGATGCACAACACCGCCCGCGGGGAGTACGTCGACGAGCAGATGTCGAAGACGTCGGTCGAGTACTGGCGCAACCGCATCCTCGCCAACTACCGGACGTCGGCGTGGCTCGCGAGCAAGGTGCCGCGGCTCGCCAGTTTCGCGATGAACTTCGGTCCCGCGCGGTGGGCGATGGAGAAGACGCTGGGCGTCACCAGCGAGCGCGACTTCCCGGAGTTCGCGACCGAGACGTTCCGCGAGTGGTGGGAACGCCGGGGGGCGGCCGCGGAGTCGAGGCGGCGCGCACGGGAGGCCCGTTCGCGTCTCGACGAACCTGTCGACGGCGACAAGAAGGTGGCGTACTTCCACGGCTGCTACTCGAACTACAACACGCCCGAGGTGGGCAAGGCGATGGTCCGGGTGTACGAACACTTCGGCTACGAGGTGGTCGTCCCCGAACAGCGGTGTTCGGGCACGCCGATGTTCGCCAACGGGATGGTCGACGACGCCCGGCGGCACGCGGAGGTGAACGTCTCGTCGATGGCGGACCTGGTCGACCGGGGGTACGACGCCATCGCGTCGTGTACGTCGTGTTCGATGGCGCTCCGACAGGAGTACCCCGAACTGTTCGACATCGAGGGGATCGACGACGTGGCGGCGCGCACCTTCGAGTCGGTGGAGTACCTCCGGATCCACGAGGACCTCCGGGGGGAACTCGCGGCGGCGGACATCGAGGGCGACCTCGCGGAGGAGTTCGCGTACCACGCGCCGTGTCACGCGCGCAATCAGGGGTTGGAGCGGCAGGCGGTCGAACTGTTCGGCGAACTCGACGAGGTGACCGTCACCGACGTGGGCGACTCCTGTTCTGGCATCTCGGGGACGTACGGCTGGAAGGCCGAGAAGTACGACACGTCGATGGAGATCGGCGACGAGATGTTCGACCACATGGAAGCCACCGAGGGGGAGACGGGGATGACCGAGTGTCCGACCTGCGCGATGCAGATGGAACACGGCACCGGCTACGAGATCCGCCACCCGCTGGAGTTGCTGGAAGCGGCGCTGGTGGCCTGACTCACCGCGGGAACGGGGACGCAGCCCGACGCGACGTGCCGGCGCTCAGAACAGCGGGTCGGGTTCGTCGTCGCTCACCGGTTCCACCTCGAGCGCGTCGGCGATCGCTTCGAGTTCCGGCTTCGAGAACGCACCGTCGTCGGTCTCCCCCTCGTCGTCGTCGGTGAGTCCGACGACCACTCGGACCCGACGACGCATCGCCGTTTTCGACCCCGGCGGCTCGACGCCCGGTTCGAGTTGCGCACACAGCGCCGCGAGTTCCTCCTTGGTGAACGGGGCGGTAACCTCCCGCTTGAACCGCCCGACCCCGCCGCGGATCCCGTTCCGGATGTCGTGCGTCGTGACCATCACCTGCCTCTCGGGGTGACGGCGACAAAACCGCTCCGACGGACGACCCGCGACCGGCGGACCGGGTCGGTACCGCCGCCGGCTACCTCACTCCTCGCTGGCGCCCGTCTCGGCGGCGTCCCCGTCGGCGTCTCCGTCGCCCTCCTCGGTGTCGTCGTCCGCGGAGCCGTACGTCCCCGCCTCGGCCGTCAGGTCCGCGACGAGCATCCCCTCGTCGTCGTCCCACTCGACTTCGTAGCGGGTCGTGACGTCCGGAACGAGACCGTGTCGCTTCATGAACGAACTCGGGGTGATGCCGGCGCTCGACTCGGTCATGTTCACTTTGTACGTGTTCCCGTCCGCCTCGTCGACCGGCTTGATACCGATCTTCCGGTTGTCTTCGTCGTAGTAGATGTGGACGAACTCGACGTCGGAGAGATACTCCTCGGTCGCGGCGGAGTTGATACCGATTCCGCCGCTCTTTCGGAGACTAACTAGCGGTTCGTTCGTGCTTCCTCCTTGACCAGTCTTTTGGACCTTTTCGAATGCCATGTTCGCTCGTTGGATTGTGTGGTCGTACCTTGAAACTGTCCATAGTTTCCTCTGTAACCGCCTAGTACCGATACCTCGACTCCATCGATACCCGAATCTTTCTTCGGCAACGGTGCGGGTAGCGTAAGAACCTCGGTGGAGGTTTCGGACGGTCCGAATCTCCCTCCGGAGCGGACGACCGCTGTAGTACGATGTGGGCCGCGTCGGGTCGGCTCCGCCGCCGTAACGCTCGGTAGACTCGGCCGCGAACGCGGCGGACCAACAGTTATGTGGCGGCCGACACAATCCCCGTACGTGTCACGAATTGGTCCCTCCCTCGATAGACTCGGCGACCGGTGGCGGTACGCGCTCGTCGGCGGTCTCGCGTCGGTGCCGTTTACGGCCGCGAGCTACTGGCAGACCGGCTCGGAACTGTCGGTCTCGCCGGTGTTCTTCGGCGGACTCCTCGCCGGCTACCTGGCCCAACGGGCGACGGGCGACCGCAGCGGCGTCGGCGCCAGGGCGGGTCTGGTCGGCGCGCTCCCGGCACTGTGGATGCTGACCGACGTCCTCCTCGCGACGTCGGCGCTGGCCGGTCCGGCGTGGTTCGTCGCCGCCGGCACCGCGTTCACCGTCCTGATGGGCGGCGTGTTCGCGCTGCTCTGTCTGGCGCTCACGGCGCTCGTCGGCGCCGTCGGCGGACGGGTCGGCGGGTGGCTGGCGGGCGTCGTCGGCCCGCGCCGGCCCCCCGCCGCGGGGAGCTAAAGCTCTCGTCGGCCGTCCGCGCCCTCCCCCGACGCCCTCCTCGCCGACGGGCGGAGTCGGCGAAACAGTCGGATACCAATGTATTCCGTCGAGCGATACCACTCTCCCGTCAGGCCGTCTCAGTCGGCCCGAGTGAACTGCCCGGAGAGCGGGGGCCGCCGGACTCCCCTGCCCGGTGCCGGCGCCTCCGGCCCACCCTCCCGGTCGTTCGCGTTTCGACCCAGCGAGACCGGCGAGGTCCGCCGTCAGTATCGAGCGCGGCTCACGACGGCGACTACACGGTACTCGGGGCGCTCGACCGCTCACTCGGCTCGTTCCCGCCTCGATAGCCGGCGCCCGGAGTGGAGTGCGCGCTCGTCGGCTGAAACGCGCTCGTCTGTCGTGGCTCGTTCGCCGAAATCCTGTACGGACACCGATAGCTCGCCCGAAGTACGCGCTGAGTGACGAGCGATGGCTCATCGCGTCGTCGGGCGCGTGCCCCGCGGGTCGGTCCCGTACCGTCGTGGCTTTCGTCCCCACACGCGATCAGGTGTGGTGTACGGACGGTACCGTCACCAGAAGTGGGCGCTCGTGTCCTCCTGTAGACACAGGTTCAGGACCCGGTATATACTATAAAATTCTACATGATAGTTAACTAACCTCGGATCCGAGACCGATAGAGGATCGTACACGTTCCGGATCGGACGTTTTACCCCGATTCTTCGGCGAGAACGTGAACGATCATCGTCGATTAGTTCGGCAAGTATTGGGATAAACCCCGGGATAATACTCACACTCGCGGAAGCCGGAGGCGATCACAGCGGTGGACCGAACACACACGAACACCGAGTCCGGGCGGGGGACGGCGGGATGAGCGAGCGGACCGTACCCGGCGAACTCGTCACCGGCGACGGGACCGTGACGCTGAACGAGGGGCGCGAGACGGCGGAGGTCAGGGTCGCCAACACGGGCGACCGGCCGGTGCAGGTGGGGTCGCACTTCCACTTCTTCGAGGCGAACGCCGCGCTCGCGTTCGACCGCGCGGCGGCGTTCGGCCGGCGGCTGAACGTGCCCGCGGGCACCGCCGTCCGGTTCGAACCCGGCGACGAACAGACGGTCGAACTGGTCGACATCGGGGGCAAGCGGCGCGCACACGGGATGAACGGCCTCGTGAACGGCACCGTCGGCACCGACCGGAACCTCGACGCCGCGCTCGAACGCCTCCGCGACGCCGGCTTCGCCGACACCGGCGCGCCCGACGACGGCGACGGCGCGAGCGGACCCGACGGGACGCCCGACGACGCGGAGGGCGGGTCGTGACCCGCGACATCGGCCGCGACGCGTACGCGGAACTGTACGGCCCGACCGTCGGCGACAAAGTGCGACTCGCCGACACCGAACTGTTCGCCGAAGTCGAGGAGGACTACCGGACGCCCGGCGACGAGGCGGTGTTCGGCGGCGGGAAGACGCTCCGGGACGGTCTCGGGATGGCGCCCGGCGTGACGCAGGCGGAGGGCGCGCTCGACTGGGTGATCACGAACGCGACGGTGATCGACCCGGTGGTGGGGATCGTCGCGGGCGACATCGGCATCCGGAACGGCGAGATCGCGGGCATCGGGAAGGCCGGCAACCCGGATACGATGGACGGCGTCGACATGGTGGTCGGCCCGTCGACCGACGTCTACCCCGCCGAGGGGAAGATCGCCACCGCGGGCGCACTCGACATCCACGTCCACTGGAACTCCGCACAACTCCACGAACACGCGCTCGACGCGGGGATCACGACGATGCTCGGCGGCGGCTACGGCGGCGGCGCGACCACCTGCACCACCGGGCCGGAGAACGTGAAACGCCACCTCCAAGCCGCGGAGGCGTGGCCGGTCAACGTCGGCTTCTACGGCAAGGGGAACGCCTCGGACCCCGAACCGCTCCGAGAGCAGATCGAAGCGGGCGCCTGTTCGCTCAAACTCCACGAGGACTGGGGGTCGACCCCCGAGACGATCGACACCTGCCTCGCGGTCGCCGAGGAGGAGGACGTGCAGGTGTGTATGCACACCGACACGCTCAACGAGGCGGGGTTCGTCGAGAACACCTTCTCGGCGGTCGACGGCCGGACGATGCACCTGTTCCACATCGAGGGGGCGGGCGGCGGGCACGCGCCCGACATCATGGAGATGGTGGGCGAACCCAACATGCTCCCCTCCTCGACGAACCCGTCGATGCCGTACACCGACAACACGTTCGACGAACACCTCGACATGGTGATGGTGTGTCACCACCTCAACCCCGACGTGCCCGAGGACGTCGCGTTCGCGGAGTCGCGCGTGCGCGCGGAGACCATCGCCGCCGAGGACGTCCTCCACGACATGGGCGCCATCTCGATGATGACGACCGACTCACAGGCGATGGGGCGGATGGCGGAACTCGTCCCGCGGACGTGGCAGACCGCCTCGAAGATGAAGTCCCAGCGGGGACCGCTCCCGGCGGACGAGGGGACGGGCGCGGACAACTTCCGGATCAAGCGGTACGTCTCGAAGTACACGGTCAACCCCGCCATCTCCGCGGGGATCGAACCGTACGTCGGCACGCTCGAACCCGGAAAACTCGCCGACGTCGTCGTCTGGGACCCCGCGTTCTTCGGGATCAAACCCGCGATGACGTTCAAGGGCGGCTTCCCGGTCCACTCCGAGATGGGCGAGGCCAACGGGTCGCTGATGACCTGCGAGCCGATCAAACAGCGGAAGCGCGCGGGCGCGGTCGGCAAGGCCAAACACGGTCTCTCCGTCTCGTTCGTCTCGCCGGCGGCCGCGGAGGCGGGCGTCGGCGAGGAGTACGGCCTGGACACGCCGGTCGTCCCCGTCGAGGGGACGCGCACGCCCGGCAAGGCGGACATGCTGTACAACGACTACTGCCCGGACGACATCGAGGTCGACCCCGAGACGTTCGAGGTGCGGGTCGACGGCGACCACGTCACCTGCGAACCGGCGTCGGAACTGCCGCTGGCACAGCGGTACACGATCTGATCAGGGTTCTACAATGAAACTCACCACCAAAGAGGAGGAACGGCTGACGACGTTCACCGCCGCGGAGGTCGCCCGCCGCCGGAAGGAGCGGGGCGTCCTCCTGAGCCACCCCGAGGCGGTCGCGTACGTCAGCGACTGGTGTATCGAACGCGCCCGCGACGGGCAGTCGGTCGCGGAGATCCGGTCGGGGGCGTCACAACTGCTCGGCCGCGACGACGTGATGGAGGGGGTGCCGGAGATGATCGACATGATCCAGGTCGAACCCGTCTTCCCCGACGGCACCAAACTGGTGACCGTCCACGACCCGATCCGGTCGGACGACATCGAGACCCCCGGTGGTGACGGGGAGTGAGTCCGAGCCTCACCCACCGCGACGTGGCAACGGTCGGCGTCGGCGGTCCCGTCGGGTCGGGGAAGACGTCGTTGTTGACCGAACTCGTCCCGCAACTCCGCGACGACGGCCTGGACGTGGGCGTCATCGCCAACGACATCCTGACCCAGGAGGACGCCGACCGCCTCCGCGAGCGGTTCGAGGGGGTCGTCCCGCCGGACCTGGTCGCGGGCGTCGAGACGGGGGCGTGTCCCCACACCGGGATCCGCGAGGACCCCTCGATGAACCTCCAGCAGATCGACGAGTTCCTCGCGGCCCACCCGGAGCTCGACCTCGTGGTCGTCGAGAGCGGCGGCGACAACCTCGCGGCGACGTTCAACCCCGAACTCGCCGACTACTCGCTGTACGTCATCAGCGTCGCCGAGGGCGACGACATCCCGCGCAAACGCGGGCCGGGCGTCGTCGAGTGCGACCTGCTCGTGGTGAACAAGACCGACCTCGCGCCCCACGTCGGCGCGGACCTCGACGCGATGGAACGCGACACCCGCGAGGTGCGGACCGGGCCGTACGTGTTCACCGACTGCAAGGCGCGCGAGGGGGTCGACGAGGTGATAGCGCACGTCCAGCGCGAGGTGCTGTTCGCCTGATGGCGGCCGACGCGAACGCCGACGCGGACGGCCCCCACGATACGGACGCCGCCGGGACCGACGACGGTGCCACCGACGACGCGGACGACGCCGACACCGTCGACGTCCCGCACCCGGCGTTCGAACCGTACGCCCGCGAGACGGTGCCGCAGGCGGCCGTCGGCTCCCCCGGGAAGGACGGTCGCCTGGAACTCCGGTTCGCGGCGACGAGCGGCGGAACCACACTGGTCCACGACTACGCGACGGTACCGTTCCACCTCTCGGGCACGCTCGACTACGACCCCCACCCCGACGGGGAGACGGTGTTCGTCCAGTCGCCGACCGGCGGCGTCGCGCAGGGTGACCGCCACGAGGTCACCGTCGAGGTGGGGGCGGACGCCGTCGCGCACGTCTCGACGGGGAGTTCGACCAAGGTCCAGTCGATGACGCACAACTACGCGGGCGCCGAGACGACGCTGTCGGTCGGTTCCGGCGGCCACCTCGACTACGCGCCCGAGCCGACCATCCTCCACGCGGACGCCCGCTACGCGGAGGAGTTCTCGCTCGACCTCGCGGCGGGGGCGTCGGCGGTCGTCTCGAACGTGGTGGTGCCGGGTCGGCTCGCGCGCGACGAGCGGTTCGCGTTCGAGCGCTACCTCTCGCGGACCCGCGCGACCGGTCCCGACGGCCCCCTGTTCGCGGACGCGACCCACCTGACGCCCGCGGAGTCGGACCCGACCGCACCCGGGGTCCTCGGCGAGTTCGCGGTGTACGGGGCGGCGTTCGTCGTCGCGCCCGACCGCGACGCCGCCGCGCTGAGCGACACGCTCCACGACGCCGTCGCGGGCGGTGCCGACGGCGACGCCCGCGCGGGGGCGACCGAACTCCCGAACGGCGCGGGCGTCGCCGTGCGCGCGCTCGCGGACCGCGCCGAGACGGTCCGGGCCGCGTTACACGCCGCCTGGGACCGCGCCCGGCGCGAACTCGTCGGCGCGCCCGCGCCCGCGGGGAGGAAGTACTGATGCTCGTCGCCGACGACTATCTCGGTCACCGCGACGAGGAGCGGGTCGCCGCCCGCCTCGCGGACGCGGTGGACGGCGACGTCCACCGGGTGGTCCTGTCGGAGGTGGAGCGCCGCCGGTCGCGCGTCCGGACCGAGACCGCGGCGGACCGGGAGGTCGGCATCGTCGTCCCCGAGGAACTCGCCGACGGCGACGTGCTCGAAACCGACGCGGGCGAACTCGTCGTCGTCGAACTCGCGCCGGTCGACGCGCTGGTGGTCGAGTTCGGCGACGCCGACGTGTCGGCGACCGAGGCGCTCGAGATGGGTCACGCGCTCGGCAACCGTCACTGGGACCTGGCGGTCGAGAGCGGTCGGGCGCTGTTCCCGGTCGCTGACTCGCGCGAGCGGACGGAGGCGACCGTCGCGGACCTGCTCCCGCCCGGCGTCACCACCCGGTTCGAACGGATCTCGCCCGCCGTCTTCGACGGCGACGCGCCGGACCACGCGCACGGCTCCGACCGCGGTCACGGACACGAACGGGACGGTGCTCACGGGCACGACCACGGCCCCGACGGGGGACACGCTGGCGCTCGCTCACGCGGTGGCTTCCGACCGGGACGCGACGGTGACGGCGCGGGCGGCACCGCGGGGGACGGCGCGTGAGCGACCGCGAGGAGGCGGCCGCGGACGACCCGCTCGCGGCGCTCGAATCGTTCCGGCTGGCCGACTCCTTTCTCCCGGTCGGCGGCTACACGCTCTCGTACGGACTCGAACAGTTCGTCGCCGACGACCGGGTGACCGGCGCCGACGACCTCCGGGACCTGCTCGCGACGTATCTCCGGAACCAGTTGGGACCGGCCGAACTGGTCGCGCTCCGGGCGGCGCACGCCGCCGCCGGCGACGGCGATGTCGACGCGGTGTGTGACGCCGACCGCCGGCTGACCGCGGTGACGCTGCCCGCGGAGTTCCGCGAGAGTTCGCGCAAGTCCGGGCGGCGACTGCTGTCGCTCCAGCGGGAACTGCGCGACGACCCGGTGCTCGACGGCTACGCCGAACGGGTCGAGGAGGGCGACACCGCGTGCAACTACGCGGTCGTCCTCGGGGCCGCGACGGGGGTGGCCGGCGTCGACGCCGACCGGGCGTGTCTCCTCTGCTGTCACGGGTTCGTCACCGGGCGGCTCGGCGTCGCCCAGCGGCTGCTCTCGCTGGGCCACACCGACGCCCAGCGGGTGCTCGACGACCTCCGACCGGTGATGGTCGAGGCGGCCGACGACAGCGTCGGGCGGGGGCTGGCGGATATGACGCCGTTCTCGCCGCTCGTGGACGTGCTCTCGGCCGAACACGAACGCGCCGACAGGCGGCTGTTCGTGAGCTGAGCCGGGCCGTCCGATTACGCGCGTACGGCTGTCACGCCCCCGAGTATCTTTCGTTTCGGCTCCGTCGCCGGGGGATTGCCCCCACGAACGGTCGGTTCGTGCGGCCGACCGGCGGGAGCGGGTCGTCGAGGCGGCCGTCGTGGAGGCGGCGCGGGTCGCTGGACGGCGACGCGGTCGAGCGAGCGGCCGCGACGGCGCTCGACGGCGTCGACCCCGCGGGCCTGCCGGACACCGACGCGGCCGCCGGGCGGTACCGGCTCCGACTCGTCCGGTCGGACTGCCGGCGGGCGATCGAACGCGCGGCCGCGGGCCGGTGAGCGTCCGCGCCTCCGCTCCGCCACCGACACACCGATAACGCTCCGGCCGGTACTGTGTCGACGATGCGCTCGCCCGACCGCCCCCCGGGGACGACCGCCAGCGGCGTTCGCGAGTCGATGCGCGACCGACTCGGCGACGAGGGCGTCGCCGTCGCTACCGTCGTCGCCGTCGAGGGGTCGGGCTACCGCCGGCCGGGCGCGCGGATGGTCGTCGACCCCGAGGGGACACACCGCGGGTCGGTCACGGCGGGCTGTCTGGAGGAGTCGGTCCGCGATATCGCCGCCCGGGTGGTCACCGACGGCGACCCCCGCCTCGAGCGGTTCGACCTCCGGGACGACGCGGTGGAGGGGTGGGGACTCGGTCTCGGCTGTAACGGCGTCATCGACGTGCTGGTCGAACCGCTCGACGCGAGTTTCGGTCCCGCGCTCGCCGAACTCGAAGCGACGCGGCCGGTCACCGTTCTGACCGCCGTCGGGTCGACCGACCCGGCCGTCGACGCGGGCGACCGGACGACCCTGACCGGGGCGGGCCGCGTCTCGCCGGGCCGCGACCCGCTCCCCGAAGCGGTCGCGGACGCGGCCGAACGCCGACTCGACGGGACCGACGCGGACGTGGCGGCCCGGCTGTCGGTCGGGACGGACGCCGGCGAGGTAGACGTGTTCGCCAACCGCCTCGTCCCGACGCCCACCCTGCTCGTCTTCGGCGGGCAGGCCGACGCCGACCCGGTCGCGTCGCTGGCCCTCCGGGCCGGGTTCCGGGTCCGGGTCGCGACCGCACGCGGCGGTCGGGCCGACGACGGGCGGTTCCCCGACGCCGTCGACGTTCGCTCGACGCACCCCGCCGAGGTGGCCGACGCCGTCGACGCCCCCGCGTACACGTACGCGGTGGTGATGTCGCACAACTTCGTCGACGACCGACTGGCGGTGGCGGCGCTGCTCGACACGGACGTGCCGTACGTCGGCGTGATGGGGCCGCGGGAGCGCTTCCGCGACCTCCGGGAGTCGATGGACCGGACGCTCGACGCCGCCGACCGCGACCGGATCGCGGCGCCGTGCGGACTCGACCTCGGGGGTGACGACCCGGCGGCCATCGGGTTCAGCGTGGTGAGCGAGGTGGTCGCGGTCCACAACGGCCGGGCGGGCGGGCGGTTGACCGACTTGGAGGGACCGATCCACGACCGGTCGGAGGTCCCGTGACCCGAGCGGGTCGTTCGGGTCCCGGAGCCGGCGGCGACCGCGAGCGCCGCGTCGGGGTGTTGCTCGCGGCCGGGACCGGCTCGCGGTTCGACGGGGGGAACAAGCTCCGCCGACCGCTCGACGGCGACCCGGTGGTCCGCCGCGCCGCCCGCCGACTCGCCGACGCGCCGGTCGACGAGACGGTGGTCGTCGTCGGCCACGACGCCGACCGGGTCCGGGAGGCGCTCGGACCGCTCGCCCACCGCGACCGGGTGGCCGTCGTCCGCAACGACCGCTACGACGAGGGGCAGGGCGCGTCCGTCCGCAGGGGTGCGGCGGCGGCGCTCGAACGCGGCGGCACCGCGGGGCTGTTCGCGCTCGGCGACATGCCGCTGGTCGCGCCCGGGACGTACGACCGGCTAGTCGCGGTGGCCGACCGGGAGACGGCGTCGGTCGTCGTCCCCGAGTACCGCGGCGACCGCGGCAACCCGGTGGCGTTCGACGCGCGGGCGCTCCGCCGGCTGACGACGCTGTCGGGCGACGTCGGCGGGCGCGCCCTCTTCGGCGCCGACGAGTTCACCGTCGTCCGGGTGCCGGTCGACGACCCCGGGGTCCGTGCGGACGTGGACACGGCCGCCGACCTGGAGCGGTACCGACGCGGTCGGACGCGCCGCCCCGGCCGACGTTGACCGGCGGCGGGTCGCCCGGGGGACCCACGTGCCGGCGTGTCGCCGCGCCGGCCCGCGACGAAGCGTTTATGCCTCCGGATCGGTTCTGTGGGGAAGGATATGATCCTCTCAGGCACAGTCGTCGTAGACCCGTCCACGGTGGTCGACGAGGGAGCGGTCGTCGTCGACGGGTCGACGATCGCGGCCGTCGGCGACCGCGCCGACCTGCTCGAACGCTATCCGGACCACGAGGAGCGCGCGTTCGGCGTCGTCGCGCCGGGGCTGGTCGGCGGGCACGTCCACTCGGTCCAGAGTCTGGGGCGCGGCATCGCCGACGACACCGAACTGCTCGACTGGCTGTTCGAGTCGGTGCTCCCGATGGAGGCGAGCCTCGACGCCGAGGGGATGCGGACCGCGGCCGAACTCGGCTACCTGGAGTGTCTCGCCTCCGGCACCACGACCGTGATCGACCACCTCTCGGTCCACCACGCCGACCAGGCGTTCGAGGCGGCCGGGGAGACGGGCATCCGCGGGGTTCTGGGGAAGGTGCTGATGAACCGGCGGTCGCCCGCGGGTCTCGAAGAGGACGCCGACGCCGCCCTCGCCGAGAGCGAGCGACTGATCGAGCGGTACCACGGCGCGTACGACGACCGGGTTCGGTACGCCGTCACGCCCCGCTTTGCGGTCTCCTGCTCGGAGGCGTGTCTCCGCGGCGCGCGCGAGTTGGCCGACGCCCACGAGGGGGTCCGGATCCACACCCACGCCAGCGAGAACCGGAGCGAGGTCGCCACCGTCGAGGAGGACACCGGGATGCGCAACATCCACTGGCTCGACGAGGTGGGGCTGACCGGCGAGGACGTCGTGCTCGCTCACTGCGTGTGGACCGACGAGTCCGAGCGGGACGTGCTCGCGGAGACGGGTACGCACGTCACCCACTGTCCGTCGTCGAACATGAAGCTCGCCTCCGGCGTCGCCCCGGTCGCGGACTACCTCGACCGCGGGATCAACGTCGCGCTCGGGAACGACGGCCCGCCGTGTAACAACACGCTCGACGCGTTCACGGAGATGCGGCAGGCCAGCCTGCTGGGGAAAGTCGACGACCTCGACCCGACTGCGGTGCCCGCCGAAGCGGTGTTCGCGATGGCGACCCGGAACGGCGCGCGCGCCGCCGGCTTCGACCGGGTGGGCGAACTCCGCGAGGGGTGGAAGGCGGACGTGGTCGGGGTCGACACGGACCTCGAACGCGCGACGCCGATCCACGACGTGCTCTCGCACCTGGTGTACGCCGCCCACGGCGACGACGTCTCGTTCACGATGGTCGACGGGGAGGTGCGCTACGACGACGGCTTCCCGCACGTCGACGCCGAGGCGGTCCGGCGGCGGGCGCGCGCCGCCGCCCGGGAGTTCGCGGACGCCTGAGAGCGGAACCACACCCGCCGGACCCGCGGCCCGTCGTCCCGCCACGCCCCCGGTCACCGAGCAGTCCCCGCGCCGAACGCGAGCGGCCGCCCCGCTCCCGACCCGTCGGAGGCTCGATCCAGAGTCGGTTCGGCCACACTCCCGACCGACTCCGTCGAACACCGCAGGGAGTCACGGGTTCGTCCTATACTGACGGAAACAGTTCCGAGAACGTACCATCGACTGGTCAGTTCACACTCTCGACCGATCACGCCGAGCCGACGGCGCGGACCGGGAACCCTCGGTCGGGTTCGAGTCCGTCGTGTGGCACTCGCACCGTTCACCGACCCGCCGTCTCACTCGGCGTGTGGACGGCCCGTACAGGCCCCGAGTGGGGTCGGGTGAGCGCGCCGACACCGAACGATTGACGAGCGCACGGTCCCGCATTGCCGACGAATGGGCGAGGACACAGGCGTCGAGGGAATCGTGACCGAACTCACGACCGAGGAGAAACTCCGGCTCGTCCACGGCGCGGTCGACCCCGAGGGGACGGCGACCGGCTACGTCCCGGGGGTCGAACGGCTGGACGTGCCGCCGCTCAGGCTCGCCGACGGGCCGCTGGGCGTCCGGGTTCCGGGCCGGTCGTCGACCGCGTTCCCGGCGGGAATCGCGCTCGCGGCGACGTTCGACACGGACCTCGTACGCCGGCAGGGGCGCGCGACGGCCGCGAGGTAGTCCAGGCGTACGTCGCTCCCCCGACGGTCGACGGCGTCGACCGCCCGGCGCGGGAACTCGCGGGGTTCGCGGCCGTCGCGGTCCCCGCGGGCGAGACGGTCACCGTCGACGTGACGCTCGACGACCTCGCGTTCCGCCGGTACGATGGGGACGACGGGTGGGTCGTCGCCGCCGGCGAGTACGCGGTCGAGGTGGGGCGGTCCTCGCGGGACGCGCGACTCGAACTCGCGACCGAGCGCACTCGACCTCGGTCTGTCGGAGTAGTTCTATGCTAGTCCCGATAGTACACCGTCCCGTTCGAGTCGTCGTCCGTACCCCGACCGACGGCGAGTGCGGGGATATTCGTTCGCCGAACTCCGGGGGAAGACCCACGGAATTAGACACGAATCCGCTCCCGCCCGCCACGTTACCACCTGGTCGAGGACGCCGAACCCTCACTGCGGGCAGCTTTCCCGGTCGCCGCTCGCCGTTCAGAGGACGAACGGGCCGCGCTGGACGATCTCCTCGCCGTGTGGTCGACCGGCGACGGCGACGACGCGGAACGGGTCGTCGTCGCTCTCGACGGCGACGCTCCCCGCCTCACTCGCGGGGAGGACGTCACCTTGCCCGAACGCGTCACCGTCGACCGTCCCGGCGCCGGAGACGCCGTAGAGGAACCCCGCCCACCCGTCGGGCACCGTCCACGTCCACTCGTCGTCGATCCGGGCGTCGAGGTACTCCATCGGCGTGTGGAGGTCGAGCGGCGACCCCTCGCCGACGACGGTGGTGACGGTGGCGCCGTCGGCCTCGCGCGTCGGGAGCGACCCGGCGTCGGCGTCGTCGTAGTCCGCCTCGACCTCCTTCCGCGCTTCGGGGAGGTTCACCCACAACTGGAGCCCGTTACAGGCCGCGTCGTCGGCGGGGAACTCCGAGTGTTCGATCCCGCCGCCGGTCGTGATCCGCATCGCGTCGCCCTCGTAGGCGGTGTGGGTGACGCCCAGCGAGTCCTCGTGGTCCATCCCGCCCTCTAGCATGTACGAGACGATCTCGAACCCGCGGTGTTCGTGCATCGGAAACCCCCTCTCCGGGTCGATGTAGAACCGCTCGAACAGCACGAACGGGTCGATGTTGCCCGGGTGGTAGTTCGTCGGAAACGCCCGGTTCGACGTCACGCCGGTCCCGTGCTGTACGTCCTGGCCCGACACCGGACCCGCTGTCTCTCGGTTCACTGTTCGACTATGTTGACCAGACGGTAAAGGGTCTGTCGGGGGCGTGCGCGGCCGCGGGTCGACCGTGGTGGTAGACGTTCACGATGCCCGCCCCCGCAGGCGGGGGCGGCGTTCGCCGGAACGCCGCGCGTCTCGGTCGCAGAGCGTCGTGTGCGCCGGTCGGACCGCCGACTCGCGCGCCGGTTCGTCGCGCCAGATACCCCCCGGGAGCGTCCGCGGCCGCGGGCCTTTTGCGTCGTTAGACCATATGGTCAACGTACGAATGTCCGAACCAATCTCGGTCGAGGCGGACTGGAACGCGCTGTACATCGACGGCGAGTGGACCCGCGGGGAGGCGACGGGGACGCTCACCGACCAGGATCCGTCGACCCGCGAGGCGTTCGCGGAGGTACCGTCCGGCACGGAGGCGGACGTCGACGCCGCCTACGAGGCCGCGGCGGCCGCCCAGCAGGAGTGGGGCGAGCAGTCGCCCGCGCACCGACAGGCGGTCGTCGAGCAGTTGCTCCACGCGCTTCGAGAGCACAGCGAGGAGGTCGCCGACTTGCTCGCACACGAGGTCGGCGGGTCGGCGATCATGGGCGAGACGTCGGTCCAGATCGCCTCCGACCACGCGAGCGAGGCCGCGACGCTCCCCCGGCGGATGAAGGGTGAACACGCCGACTCCAACATCCCCGGCAAGGAGAACCTGGTCCAACGCAAGCCGAAGGGCGTGGTGACGGTCATCTCGCCGTGGAACTTCCCGCTCAACCTCTCGATGCGCGCGGTCGCGCCCGCCATCGCCGCCGGCAACAGCGTCGTGCTCAAGCCGGCGACCAACTCGCCGATCACGGGCGGGCTGCTGTTCGCCCGACTGTTCGAGGAGACCGACCTCCCCGAGGGCGTGCTCAACGTCGTGACCGGTCGGGGGTCGGAGATCGGCGACCGCGTCGCCGGCCACCCCGAGAGCGACGTGGTCGCGTTCACCGGGTCGACCGAGGTGGGCCAGCGCGTCTCCGGCATCGCGGGCGAGAACCTCGCGGTCCCCGCGATGGAACTCGGCGGCAACAACGCCCACGTCGTCACGGGCGACGCGGACCTCGACCGCGCACTCGACGGCGCCACGTTCGGCTCGTTCGTCCACCAGGGGCAGGTGTGCATCTCGATCAACCGCCACATCGTCCACGAGTCGGTGTACGACGAGTACGTCGAGCGACTGACCGAACGGGCGGAGGCGCTCCCCGTCGGGAGCGCGCACGACGAGGACACCGTCGTCGGGCCGATCATCGACGAGTCCCAGCGCGACGAGATGCTCGGCTACGTCGAGGAGACGGTCGACGCGGGCGCGACGCTCGAAACCGGCGGCGAGACCGTCGAAATCGACGGCGTCGACGACTCGCTCGTCGTCGCCCCCACCGTGCTCTCGGGCGTGACGAACGACATGCCGGCCGCCTGCAACGAGCACTTCGGTCCCATCGCGCCGGTCGTCCCCTTCTCGGACGTCGACGAGGCGGTCGAACTCGCCAACGACACCGAGTACGGCCTCTCCGGGGCGGTCCACGCGGGCGACCTCGAAGTCGCGAAGGACATCGCCGAGCGGATGGAGACGGGGAACGTCCACATCAACGACCAGCCGATCAACGACGAGGCGCACGTCCCGTTCAGCGGGACCGGCGCCTCCGGCGTCGGCACGTACAACAGCGACGCGTTCCTCCACGAGATCACCGAGACGAAGTGGATCTCGATCCAGCGCGAGGCGCGCGAGTACCCGTTCTGAGCGGGTACGGCGGCGACTCGCCGCCGGGACGGTGCGGGGCGTGACCCGCGGCGAAACGCCCGAGCCGGCGCGGTGAGTCGCCCTGCTCAGTAGCCGACGCCGAGTCGGGTGTGGACCGCGTCGGCGTCTTCGAGTTCGTCGACGAACGCGACGGCGAAGTCCTCCATCGACACGTAGCTCTCGCCGTCGTCGTCGGCGACGAGTTCCCCCTCGGCGGTCCGGTACTCGCCGGTCCGGTCGCCGGGTTCGATCATCGCGGCGGGGGCGACGTACGTCCACGCGAGGTCGGTCTCCCGGAGGACGCCGAGCGCGTCGATGGCCGCGCGGGCGACGGGTTCCCACTCGTCGGGGAACTCGTCGGTGTCGACTAGGAGGGTGTCGGGTCCGACGTTCAGTCCGCCCGCGCCGCCCGTCCAGACGAGGCGGTCGACGCCGGCGGCCGCCATCCCCTCGGTGACCGCGCGGGCCATCTCGACGAGGACGGCGGTGTCCTCGTCCTCGCTCGGCCCGAGCGCGGACGCGACCGCGTCGTGACCGGCGGCGAGTCGGGCGACCGCGTCCGGGTCGGTCGCGTCGCCCGCGACGGCGACGAACTCGGGGTGGTCCACCCCGTCGACCGTCCCGCCCCGCGAGACGCCCGTCACCGAGTGGCCGCGGTCGAGTAACTCCGCCGCTATCCGGTGACCGATCCGTCCGCTGGCTCCGAGTAAGAGTACGTCCATGCGGTGAGTCGGTCGACACTCCGGGGTGCGTCCACATACGTCTTTGCCGCTCGGACGCCCCGGCCGTCGACGCGGCCGAACACCCCCGGTCGCGCCCGGCGTCGACCCCGGGCGGGGGCCGACCGCACCCGGTCGTCGCCGGTCGTTTCCGGCCGCCGTTCGAGGGTATCCGCGAGTATAAGGGGCGCGGTCGCGTACCTCGGGGAGTATGACCTCCTCGGGCGAGTCGGACGCCTCCACGGACACCCGCGAGGCGATCATGGAGGCCACGTTCCGCGCGCTCGCGAAACACGGCTACTCGGACCTGCGGATGCGCGACATCGGCGAGGAACTCGACGTGAGCCGGACGCTCATCCACTACCACTACGACGGGAAACACGACCTGATCTCGGCGTTTCTGGAGTACATCGTCGACCAGTACGAGGGCAGCGTCGCGGTCCCCGAGGGGGCCGACCCGTGGTCGGAACTCGACCGCCGGATCGACCGGTGTCTGTTCGGCCCGGGGTTCGACGACGAGTTCGGCCACTGGGAGCGGATGAAGGTGTACCACGACCTGTTCTCGCAGGCGCAGTACGACGAGCGCCACCGCGAGGTGTTCGCCGCACACTACGAGCGGATCCGCGGGAGCATCGCGGCGGTGATCCGGCGCGGGGTCGACGAGGGCGTGTTCCGCGACGTGGACGCCGACGCGACCGCACAGGTGGTGACCGACCTGATCCACGTCGCCCGCGAGCGGCGCATCTCGCTGGGGCAGGAGGACGCCCCCGAGCAGGTGCGGCGCGCGATAGACGAGTTCGTCCTCTCGTCGCTCGTCGACGCCGAGTTCGCGCTCTCGTCGATGCGGCGGGCCGACCGCGAAGCCGACTGACCCGATTCGACCGCGAAGCCGACTGACCCGGTTCGATCCGGTTCGACCGCGAAACAGCACCGTTTTGCCGCACCCCGGTCGATCCACGGTGTGTTCGAATCGAGGGTGGAACGGGGGGTCGGCCTGGTGGCGCTACTCGGCGCGCTGTTCGGTCTCTGTGTGTGGTACGGCACGCTCGGCACGGACCCGGCGTCGTGGGTGTTCCCGCGGACCGCGCAGGTGTTTCCCGGCCCCGAACGCTACATCGGCCGGCGGGTCGTCCTCGCGGGGGAGGTGGTGAGCGTCGACCCGGTCGTCGTCTCGCTGGCCGGCACCGACCCGCCCGTCCGGGTGCTCCTCGACGGGGTCGACCGACCGGTGGCCGCCGGGGTCAGGATCCGCGCGTTCGGCGTCCTCGAATCGGAGGGGACGCTCCGGACGCTCGGGGTCGTCACCACGCGGCCGGGCGGGTTCGTCTACGCCGCGACGGCGTCGATCGTGGGTGGGCTCGTCGTGATCGGTCGGCTGCTCCGCGACTGGCGGGTCGACCTCGGGGGGTGGGGACTCGAACCCCGCGCGTCGCCGCCGTCGCTGCGAGCGCTGGCGGGCGCGGGTGAGGACGGCGCCGGAACGGGCGAGGCGGGGGACGACCGCGATGCCTGACGGGTTGGCGCACGTGCTGTTCGCGTACGCGGCCTGCACCGCGCTCTCGTGGCGCTACGAGTGGCTCACGACCCCCTACCGGACGGCCGCGATGGCCGGCGGGCTGATCCCCGACATCTCGAAGATCGGCGTGTTCGTCGACGCCTGGCGGGTGCGGGACGCCATCGGGCTGCCGTTCTCGTTCGACGCGCTCGAGACCGGCGGGGCGGCGGCGGTCTGGGTCGCGGTCGGCGCGCTGCTCGTCGTCCCGCGCGAGCGGCGCCGGACGGCGGGCGCGCTCGCCGTCGGCGCGACCACGCACCTCCTCACCGACGCGATGCTCGCGAAGCCGACCGGCCACTCGTACGCGGTCGCGTGGCCGCTGACGCGGTACTACTTCCCGACTCCCGGGCTGTTCAAGAGCACCGAACCCGGCGCGCTCGTCGTCGCCCTACTGCTCGCCGTGGGCGCGTGGCTGCTCGACCGCCGGCGGACCCGCGCCGCCGCGGCCGAGCGGTAGGACGGTCGATCGCAGTCCGGCCGGCACCCGCCCGGATGGCGTTTACGCCGAAGACGACGGCCGGGCATCACCGACGCGGAGGCGAACGGGTGAGGCCGGCTACTCGACCACGCGCGGCGGTACGAGGTGCGGGCTGGGCGTCGTCGACGCGGTGGCGCGATCGCACGGCTGGTCGGTTCGTGCGACCGAGCGCGGGTCGAGCGGCGCACGGTTCGGGATGGCCGATTCGTAATCGAAATTTGACATCTCATTGAACGTGTAACTTGCGATCTACTGACGGTGGGTGCAGACCCAGTCGAACGGCTCCCCGTCAGGCCGAATCGCCTGGCCCGTACGTGGCTTCCCTGGATGCCTCGGCTCTGCCCCGCTCACGCCAGACGAGCGATCCTGCGTCCATCCAAGGCTCCCCCGTGCTGCTGGTCGGACCGCCCGTCGCCGGTACGCCGGCGGTACTCGACGGTGGGGCGTCGCTCGCGGACGCGGCCGGCGGCGTGGTGGGACCGTCCGGTGTCGTCGCCGGCGCGTAACTGGTGAGTCGACCTCGAACGGGTCCCGCGCGGGACGGACCAGGCCTCCGGATACCGCTCCCCGCTGGCGGCCGTCGCCACCGTCGCGTTCGCCGCCGCGGTGGTCCCGCTCCGCCGACCGTGGTCCGTCGGTTGGGGAGCGATCACCCATCGTGACACTGATCGATCAGTACACGACGAACCGATAGGTATCGGTCGAATACCCGCCGCCCCGAGTGGCGGGACGGTCGGCGCTCCCGCCCTTCCGTCCGACGACCACGGGGGGTGACCAGTCGGCCCGCCCCGTCGCGTCCCTATCGGTCGGCGTGGAACCAGACGCGCATCGCCCCGGGTTCGCGGTTGTCCCACGCGAAGTACGGGACCGCCGTCAGCGTCGTCTCCTCGGTGTCGGTCTCCGCGACCGGCCGGTAGAGTTCCCCCTCCCAGCCGTCGAGCGACGGCACGTCCGCCGGCCCGCCGAGGGTGACCACGTCGGTGCCGACGGCGTCGGTCAGGTCGGCGCGGTCCGTCCCGAAGTCGGCGTCCGCGTCGACGGTGTACTGGTGGACCGGCCGGTCGTTGTCGGCGTCCTCGGCGCAGTACACCAGCGGTCCGCGCGTCAGCGCCACCCGTCCGGCGTCGGACCCGACGTTCGGGTGGGCGACCATCGCCTCGACCGACTGGTCGAGCGAGAGCGTCACCGCGTCGCCGTCCCACTCGCGGCGGAGTTCGACGTACCCGCTCCCCTCGTCGGCCGCGTCCTCATCGACCGCGTCGCCGTTCACCCGAACGTCGACGCCGTCGGCCCACTCGGGCACCCGCAGGCGCACCGCCACCTCGTCGGACGCGTCGACGGTCAACTCGACCGCACCCTCCCACGGGAGCGAACTCTCCTGTGAGAGCGTCACTTCGGCGCCGCCGACGCTGGTGGTCACGGTGCTGCCGACGTACTGGTTGACGTACACGCCGTCGTCGTCGCGGGCGTAGAGGTAGTCGCCGAGCGACGCCAGGAGACGCGCGGCGTTCGGCGGGCAACACGCGCACGTGAACCAGCCCTTGCGGTGGTGGTCGCCGTCGCTCTCCAAGGGGTTCTCGTAGAAGAACTTCGTCCCGTCGGCGGAGACGCCGGCGAGGAACCCGTTGTAGAGGGTTCGTTCGACCAGGTCGGGGTACCTGGCCTCGCCCGTCAACTCGAACATCCGGCGGTTCCAGAAGACGCTCCCCACCGCCGCACACGTCTCCGCGTAGCCGTCGTTCCGGAGGTCGTAGTCCTCGGTGAACCCCTCGTGGGCGTGTTCCGGCCCGATCCCGCCGGTGATGTACATCCGGCGTTCGGTCATGTTCTCCCAGAGGCGTTCGAGCGGTTCCACGAGCGAGTCGTCGCCGGTTTCGAGCGCGAGGTCGGCGGCGGCCGCGAACAGGTACATCGCGCGGACCGAGTGGCCCTCGACCGTCGTCTGGTCGCGCAGCGGTTCGTGCGCCTGCGCGTACCGGCCGTCGTACTCCCCGTCGTCGTCGAGGAAGACGCTCTTGGCCGCCCCGTCGGAGCCGTCGGGGATGAGCGCGCCGTCGTCGTACTCGGAGCCGCCGATATCCTCGGGGTGGGTCAGCTCCCACGCCAACCGGTCGTCGTCGGTCCCGCGGAGGTCGACGAAGTACGTCGCGCGGTCGAGGTAGCGCTCCTCGTCGGTCACGCGGTACAGCCGGATCAGCGCGAGTTCGATCTCCTCGTGGCCGGGCACGCCCTCCACCTCGTCGCCGAATACCTCGTCGATGTGGTCGGCGAACGCCGTCGCCACGTCGAGTAGCGAGTCGTCGCCGGTCGCGCGGTGGTGGGCGACGGCGGCCTCGATCAGGTGGCCCGCACAGTAGAGTTCGTGCATCATGTGCAGGTTACTCCACCGGTTGTCCGGCTCCACCAACGAGAAGTAGGTGTTGAGGTAGCCGTCCTCCCCTTGGGCGCCCGCGACCAACTCGATCACCTCGTCGACCTTCGACCGGAGTTCCTCGTCGTCGTGTTTCGCGAGGACGTAGCTCGCCCCCTCGATCCACTTGTACGCGTCGCTGTCCTGGAACCACATCCCCTGGAACCCGCCCTCCTCCCCGTCGCGCGTGCGTCGGAAGTTCTCCAGGGTGCCCGACTCCTCCAACTGGTCGTACTGGTACTCCAGGGTCACCTCGCGGTTGGTCTCGATCCGGGGCGACCAGAACTCGTCGTCGATCTCCACGTCCGAGAAGTCGACCGACTCGACGGACTCGGCGGTATCGTCCATCATTGATCCTCATGCACGGTTGCGTGACACACAGCATATGCGTTGTGAAGCCGGTGACCGGCGAATCGCAGCCCGACTGTGGTCGGCGCTTCGGGCGCGTTTCCGGTCGCTTCGAAGAGCGAACGGACCGTCTTGCAGTCGGATAGGCGTCACTGAGCCGCGTACCGACGGGGGTTCGGTCCCCCGGCGCCCGCGCCGTCGCCGACCGAACCGTCGCTGGCGGACGGCGGATGCGGACCGGCAGCTACGCGGACGGGTCCATCGATGCCGGGGTGTCGTCGGCGAGCAAGTGGATCGACTCCGGCGGGATCACCACTCGGAGTTCGGAGCCGGCGTCGACCGCCAGTCGGTCGAACGTCGGCGGGCGGACCGCCGCGGTGAGCCCGAGCGACCCGTCGTCGAGTTCCACCTCGACCCGGTACTCGCTCCCCTCGTTCAGCCACCGGACGACCGTGCCGACGACCGCGTTACTCTCCCCCGCGTCGGGGGCGTCGGACGGGTCGGCCGCGTCGGGGGCGTCGAGTTCCACCCGCGAGGGGTGGACGCAGACGGTGACGGCCGTCCCGGGTTCGACCGACGCCGTCGCCCGGAGGGAGAGGTCGGCGACGCGGACCCGCACGCCGTCGCCGTCCCGTCGGGTGACGGTGCCCGCGAGGAGGTTCTCGGTGCCGGTGAAGCGCGCGACGAACTCGGTGGCGGGTCGGTCGATCACCGCCGACGGCTCGCCCACCTGTTCGACGCCGCCGTCGCGGACGACGGCGAGTCGGGCGCCGAGTGCGGTCGCGGTCCGCCGGTCGTGCGTGACGCAGACCACCGGCACGTCGAGCGACGCGAACAGGTCGTGGAGGTCATCGCGGAGCCGCGTCCGGATCGGGGCGTCGAGGCTCGACAGCGGTTCGTCGAGCAGCAGGGCGTCGGGGTCGGCCGCCAGCGTCCGCGCGAGCGCGACCCGCTGGCGCTCGCCCCCCGACAGCGCCGCCGGGCGCCGGTCGAGCGCGTCGTCGAGTTCGAGCAGTTCCGCGAGGTCGGCCACCCGGTCGTCGTCGTCGGCCGCGTACGCGACGTTCTTGCGGGCGGTCATGTGGGGGAACAGCGCCCCCTCCTGGAAGACCAGCCCCACCCGCCGCTGTTCGGGCGGCCGCCCGACCAGTTCCCGCCCGCCGAGGGTGACCGACCCCGCGTCGGGGACGGCGATACCCGCGACGAGCGACAGCAGCGTCGTCTTGCCGCTCCCCGACGGCCCGAGGACCGCGAGCACCTCGTCGTCGACCGTCAGATCGACGGGGCCGAACTCGAACCCCGCGTACGCCTTCCGCAGCCCGGAGACGTCGAGTCTCACGTCTCCCGCCCCCAGGGGTTCGAGGCGACGACGTCGAGCACCGCGAGCGCTCCGACGGCGACGACCACCAGCAGTATCGCCACGGGGTACGCGCTGTCGAGGCCGAGCGCCTGGAACGCCACCCAGATCTGGACCGGCATCGTCCGCGGGTAGTACGCCACCATCATCGTCGCGCCGAACTCGCCCATCGCGCGCGCGAACGCGAGCGTCACCCCCGCGAGGATGCCCGGCCCCGCGAGCGGTAGCGTGACGCGACGGGCGGTCGCCCACCGGCTCTTCCCCAGCGAGCGGGAGGCGTGTTCGAGCCGTCGGTCGACGCCCTCGAACGCCGCCTTCGCGGTCACGACGACGAACGGCGAGGCGACGAACGTCTGTGCGAGCACCACCCCGGCGAACGACCGGGTGAGCGGGACGCCCGCGGCGTCCGCGGCCGCGCCGACGGGCGCGCCGGGACCGAACACGGTCAGGAGGACGATACCGCCGACCGTCGGCGGGAGCACCAGCGGGAGGACGACGACGGCGAGCACCAGCCTCGCCCGGAGTCCCTCGGTGCGCGCGAGCCAGTAGGCCAACGGGAGACCGAACGCCGTCGAGACGACCGTGGTGGCCGACGCCGACAGCAGCGAGGTGGTCGCCGCGTCGACGACCGTCGGGTCGCTCAGCCTGGTGAGCACGTCGCCCGGCGGAACCGCGAGAAACAGCGAGACGACCGGCGCGAGGTAGTACAGGAGTAACACTCCCCCGAGCGCGAGCGCGACGCTCCCCCAGTCGAGTTCGAGCGACGGCGTCGCCGCGTTCGGTCGCGTCGCCATCAGCCCGACTGTGCGGCGTCCGACACCGCCGACGGCGGGTCCGCCGACCCGTCGGGACGGCTTCCGTTCGACCGGGACGTGCTCGACCGGTCCGCGCCGGCTCCGCCGGCCACCCGGACGACCCGGTCGGGGACGTCGCCCTCGTAGGCGGGGAACGCCTCGCGGGGGAGGAAGCCGTGTTCGGCGAGGTAGTCGCCGGTCGTGAGCGCGTCGAACACCGAGCGCGCGGCGTCACTCGCGTGACGCACCGTCGCCCCGTAGCTTATCACCCCGCCCCGGACCGTCTGCCCGCTCGGCAGCGTGTACGAGACGGTCGAGTACCAGTCGTCGGCGTACCGCGGGTCGCTCAGGTCGACCCGGTCGGGCAGGTCGACGTACTCGTAGCCGCGTTCGACCGCCATGTTGCGGTAGGCGACCGCCGCGTCGACCGACCCGGTCTCGAACTGGCTGACCAGCGCCGTCTCGGGGTAGATCTGGTCCCGGTCGAGTACGGCTTCCCGCAGGTCGGGCGCGTCGTCGTAGTACCGGGAGGCGAGGTCGAGCGCGAACAGCGTGCGGTAGCCCAACGGGTCCTGGTCGGGGTCGGTGCGGCCGAGCCCGACCGCCCCCTCGACCAGCGGTTCGTACCAGCGGTCGGCCTCGGCCAGCCGCCGACCCCCCTCGGTATCGGGGTTGTACGCGACGACGACCGAGTTGCTGGTGAACACCGAGTACCACGGCGGCGAGAGCGGTCCCTCGAACAGCGAGGTGTCGGCGACGGCGACGATGTCGGGGTCGCGCTGCCCCTCCTGGACCATCCGCGCGACCGTCGCCGAGCCGTGGGTCTCGACGCGAACCGGCGCGTCGACGGCGGGGACGAGTCCGTTCGTCAGCGCGTTCTGGAGGCTGCCCGCCGCGAGGACGCTGACCGGCGCCGACCCGCCCCGGTCGGTCGTCGCGACCCCCGTCCGGGCGCCGTCGGTCGCCGTCCCCGACTCGGACACCCGCCCCCCGTCCCCGCTCGCCGCGCCGCCGCTACAGCCGGCGACGCCCGCGACGCCGGCGGCGCCGACGGCCCGCAGGAACCCCCGGCGCGACGGGCCGGCCGACCCGCGTCGTTGTGTCGCCATGGATACAACCACCGTTGTTTCCCGCCCGGCATAACCGCTTTGGTCGTGCGCCGAGAGGGGTTCGTATGGACCTCGACGCGGGCTTCGACGCGCGGCTGGAGCGGGACGGGGTGCGGTTCGGCGCGCGCGACGCGGAGTTGCTCCGGGCGGTCGACGAACACGGGTCGCTCAACGCGGCGGCGGAGGCGCTGGGCCGGTCGTACTCCCGGTCCCAGCGGCGCGTCGTCGAACTCGAAGAGGCGTTCGGCCGGCTGGTCGACCGCACGCGCGGGGGCGCGGACGGCGGCGGTAGCTCGCTGACCGCCGCCGCCGACCGACTCCTCGGCGAGTTCGCCCGGCTGGAAGCCGAGTTCGCCGGCGTGACGCAGGTCGAGGAGACGGTGCTCCGGGGGACCGTGGTCGACACCGAGGGGGAACTCGGGACGGTCGAGACGGACGCCGGACCCGTACGCGCCGTCGTCCCCCCGACGGCCTCGGCGGTTCGGCTCGCGGTCCGCGCGGACGCCATCACGCTCCACCCGGCCGGCGGCGTCCCCGAGACGGAGACGAGCGCCCGGAACCGGTTCCGCGGCGAGGTTCGGGAGGTGGTCGCGGGCGACGCCGTCGCTCGCGTCGTCCTCGACGTCGGCGCCGACCCCGACCTGACCGTCCTCGTGACGCGGACGAGCGTCGAGACGCTCGATCTCGCGCCGGGTGCGCCCGTCGCGGCGTCGTTCAAAGCGACCGCGACGCGGGCGTACCCGGTCGAGTCACCGAGCGACGAGTAGTCCCCTCCTCGCGTCGGCTATCCCGGTAGCCCGCGGAACTCCGCTCCGCTCGACTTCTCGTTTTCGCTCCGCTCGTCCTCCGCTCCGCACGCTGGGGGGTCGTCACGAACGGTCGAGTTCGGAGATGCGAAGATGACACCCGAGCGTTCAGTAATTCTATCCGATTTGTCTCCCGGTAGATCGATCCCCGACTACCGGGCTCCCCACCACCGACGGACGACGACACGAGACGCGGATTCGCGGTCGAGCGGTGGTTCGGACGGTGCTCGGGCCGTCCGGAGGTGGCGGCCCGAGCGTCGTCGCTCGCGTCGTTCGCGGGCCGGGGTCGTTCGGGGTGCTCACCTCGCCGCGGCCGAAATCGGGCCAGTTCGCCGACGACGGGCCGCCTCCGGCGGTACCGACGGTTCGGCGGCCCGGTCGCCTCCGCTCCCCGCGGTTCGTGAACGATACGTTACCGTTCGACCGTTCGGTCACTTGACGTATCAAAACGAGCCGACGGTAGACGCCGGCCGGCGGACGGGTCGTCGCGCCCCTCACGCTCGTCTTCCCGGCGCGGCTTCCGACTCGGAAGTCGCGGGGTGCTTTTTACTCCCCCAGCGCCCCTCGATGGGTATGGACGAGGGTGACGACGAACTCCTCGCGTTGCTCGACGACGAGTACGCGCGGGCCATCCTCGCCGAACTCACCACCGAACCGATGTCCGTCTCCGAACTCCGCGCGGCCTGTGAGACCGAGATGTCCGACCCGACGGCGTACCGCCGGCTCGAACGCCTCCGGGCGGCCGACCTCGTCGCCGAACAGCGGGTACCCGACCCCGACGGCCACCACTACAAGCGGTACGTCGCGACCGTCGACGAGGTGACCGTCGCGTTCGTCGACGGGTCGTACGAGGTGTCCGTCACCCGGTCGACGGACCCGGCCGACCGGTTCACCGACCTGTTCGAGGGGCTGTCCTGAGATGGACGCCCCGCTCCAGTCGGCGGCGGCCGACCCGCTGGTGGCGTCCGCCGCGGTCGCGCTCTCGGCGCTGTCGGTCGCGCTCTCGATCGCGGTCGCGGCGGTGCTCGTCCGCGGCTATCGCCGGGGACCGGGCCGCGCCGGGATACTGTATCTCGCCGCCGGACTCCTCTTGCTCACGACGGTGCCGGAGCTCTTGCGGATCGGCCTGCCGACCCTCACGGGGGTTGGGACCGCCAAGCGGTCGATTCTGGTCAGCGGGTTCGAGCTTCTGGGGCTGGGAACCGTCCTCTGGGCGGTCTACGGAGGTGGCGAGCCGTGATCCCGCCCGTCCCGCCGGTCGGCCTCCTCTCGCCCGACGCGGTCGCGTGGGGGACCCGGGCGCTCACGGCCGTCGTCGGACTGTTCGTCTCGGCGCTCGCCTACCGCGGGTTCCGGCGGAACGACGCGCCGCGGATGCGCTGGCTCGCGGTCGGCATCGGGCTGGTCACCGCGGGGTCGTTCCTCGCGGTCTCGGTCGCCGCCGAGGCCGGTGCCGGGGCGGGCGTCGTCCTGGTGGCCCGCGGACTGGTGACCGTCGCCGGCCTCTGTGCCGTCCTGGTCGCGCTCCTCCGGGACTGAGTCGCCCGGCAACGGACCCGGGCGCGCTCCTCCGGTGGCCGCCGCGGACGACCCGTCGAGGCGCTCGGCGAAGCGTGGCGGTACGTCGAACGGCGGTCGACCCGCCCGGCGGGAGGCGTCGGCGTCGACGTGCGTCGAACCCGCCCGGGCGGCGAGTGGTCCGACCGCTACGGCCACAACCCACGCGCGTCGTGGGCCTCGGCCACTCGCGAGAGCGCGACGATGTACGCCGCATCGCGCCACGTGACGTCGCGACGCTCGAACTCGCGTCGGACCGCGCTCCACGCGGCGCGCATCTCGGTTTCGAGTTCGTCGTTGACCCGTTCGAGCGACCACGACCGCCGGTTGATGTCCTGGAGCCACTCGAAGTAGCTGACCGTCACGCCGCCGGCGTTCGCGAGGATGTCGGGGACGACCGGTATCTCCCGCTCCGCGAGGATCGCGTCGGCCGTCGACGTGGTCGGACCGTTCGACCCCTCGACCACGATGTCGGCGGCGATCCGATTCGCGTTCGCTTCGGTGATCACGTTGCCCAGTGCGGCGGGGATCACCACGTCCACGTCGAGCGTCAGCAGTTCCTCGTTCGAGATGGTCGTCTCGGCGTACGTCGTGACCGCCTCGGGTTCCTCCTCGTGGGAGGGGACGGACGCGGTGTCGATCCCGTCCGGGTCGTACATCGCGCCGTTCACGTCGCTGATCGCGACGACCGTCGCCCCCCACCCGTCGAGGAGGCGAGCCGCGTTCGCGCCGACGCTTCCGTACCCCTGGACGGCGATCGTGGTGTCGTCGAGCGGCCGGTCGTAGTACTCACAGACGAGTTCCGTCACGATCGCGACGCTCCGACCGGGTGCCTCCGCGCGCCCCTCGCTCCCGCCGACGACGGGCGGCTTGCCCGTGACGACGCCGGGGACGGTTTCCCCCTCCTGCATCGAGTAGGCGTCCATCAACCACGCCATCGTCTGCGAGTCCGTCCCCATGTCGGGTGCGGGGATGTCCTGTTTCGGCCCGATGGCGTTGCGGAGTTCCTGGGTGAACCGACGGGTGAGCCGTTCCGTCTCCCCCTCGCTCAGTTCCTTCGGGTTGACCGCGATGCCGCCTTTCGCTCCGCCGAAGGGGAGGTCCATGACCGCACACTTCCAGGTCATCCACATCCCGAGGCCGACACACTCGTCTCGGGTGACCTCCGGGTGGTAGCGGAGTCCCCCCTTGTGCGGCCCGCGAACGCTGTCGTGTTGGGCTCGATAGCCGGTGAACACCTCGACCGAGCCGTCGTCGCGTTCGATCGGAACCGCGACCTCGTGTACCTTCTTGGGGTGTTTCAGACGCGTGACGATCTGGTCGTCGATGTCGAGATGGTCGGCGGCGTGACGGAGCTGCCGCCGCGCCGTCTCGAGCGCCGACTCGGGTTCGGTCGATCCGGTCGTCTCGTCGGCTCCGTCGTGGGTAGTCGATTGCGAGGTCATGGTTACTCCAGTGGTGTCCGTCGGTTGCGCATCGCTCCCCCGCAGTCCGGACAACTCCCGGGGTGTTCTTCGGCGACCGTGATGTTCCCACACTCGAAACACTCGTACGGGCTCTCCTCCTCTAGGTCCGTGGTCAGGTCTCTCATAGTTGGATGACGAGCGCCCTCGGCCACCGGAGCACTCTGTGAGTGGGTAGCGGGTCGAGTCAGGTGTAGACGCTGGTTAAAATACCAACCCGATCTCGATCGGGGGGTTAATTCTTTAACCGGCGGTCGGCTGCGGGGCCGTGGGCCGACCGCCCTCGTCGAACAGCGTCGAGAACAGTTTTCGCTGGACGGTTCTGACGTGTTTGTGGAAGGCGGGCGGGGAGATACCGAGCGTCTCGGCCACCTCCTCGCCGGTGCTGTCGCGGGGTGATTCGAAGAACCCGCTGTAGTAGGCCGTCTGGACCACTTCGAGCTGTCGGTCGGTCAACTCCTCGAAGAAGCGCGAGTAGAGGGTGGACTCGGAGGCCCGATCGAAGGTCTGCTTCGACCGGAGTTCCACGCGCGTGAACGTCTCCCCGACGAGGCCGGTGATGTGACGGACGTCGACGCTCTCGGGGATGTCGACGACGAGCGTCGTCCCGTCGGGATCCGCCGTCGCGGTTCGGAGGACGGCGCCGTGGTCGGCCAGTTCGAGGGCGAGAAACGGTTGTGAGAGTCGGAGCCGAACGACACCGCCGGTTCCGTCGGCGGTGATCCGGTGGACGCCGTCGACCGCGACCAGGTCTCCTGCGGCCGCTTCGACCGCCTCGACCGTCCCCTCCTCGACGGTGACGAACACGTACGCGCCCTCGCTCGTCTGTTGGACGCCCCCGTCGTACGACAGCGAGCAGTCCGCCTCTCGCGCGAGACGCGCAAGCACGAACGACGGGTCGTCCACGTCGAACTCCAGTCGCGTCATCGACGTGGTGAGCAACGCGTTCTTCCGCTCGATCGCGCTGATCGCCGAGGCGATCGTCTCGCCGAGTTCGACCAACACCTCCCGCGACGTCTCGTCGAACGCGTCCTGCGTCTCCGCGTAGACGGAGAGGACGCCGTAGGTGAGGTCGTTGTACACGAGTGGGATACTCAGGACCGAGAGGTAGTCGCGCGCGAGCGCCTCCTTCCGCCACGGTTCCGCTCGGAGTCGGGCGGCGACGTTCGTGACCGTGGTCGCCTCGCGGGTCGACGCGGTCCGCCCGGTCGGTTCCGTCTCGGCCCCGCCGACCGGGAAGGTGAGGCTGTCCAGATACCCCCGTTCGGCGCCCGCCCACGCCGTCGGGTCGACCGTCTCGGTCAGCGGGTCGGCCCTCCCGATCCACGCGAAGCCGAATCGGTCGTCGGCGGTCAGGAGTTCACAGACCGTGTGGTCGATCTCCTCGCGCGTCTCCGCTCGGACGATCGCCTGGTCGATCTCGCGGATCGTCTCGTTGATGCGATTGAGCGCCGTCAGCTGCGCGTTCTGCCGCTGGAGCTCCCGGTCCTGTTCGCGGAGCTGTGTCTCCCGCGTAACGCGGTCCAACGCCGCCTCCGCGGTCGCTGCGAGCAGGTCGGCGAGTTCCCGCCTCACCTCGTCGAAGACCCCGACTTCGGGCGACCCGACGACGTACACCCCGTGGTCGCCGAGCGGGATGACCGCCGCGCTCCGGATCTCGGTCGCCCGGTTCGTGAACTCCTCGGCGTCGTGGACGTCGTCGAAGAAGAGCGGTTCGTCCTCGACGAAACTGTGACTCGTCACCCCCTTCCCGTCGGCGTGGACGGTCGGGAACGGACCGTTCAACTCCTCCATGCTCGACGACCACGCGATCGGACGGAGTTGGTTCTCCTCGGCGTCGAAGAGGTAGACCATGCTGGCGTCGAGATCGAGGACGCTCGGCGTGTCGTCGACGATGTGCTGTGCGATCTCCCGGTGTGTCCCCGCGTAGAGGAAGTCCCGCGTGGTCTCGTGGAGCGTCGCGAGTGCGTCCTCGCGCTGTTTCCGTTTCGTGATGTCGCGACAACTGTAGAGGAGCGTCCCGCCCTGGATCGACACCTCCCTCACGTTGACCAGCAGCCTGTGTTCCCGTCCGGCTTTGTCCGTGGCCGTACACTCGATGTTCTTGAGCACCCCCTCCTCGGCGAGTTCCTCGCGGTCGAAGAGGTCATCGCCGAGCAACGCGTCTATCGTCCCCTGCTCGTAGATCTCCTCCGCATCGTACCCGAAGACGAAGTGGACGTTCGGACAGACGTACGTGTACTCGCGGGACTCGTTCGTGATGAGCACCGTGTCGGTCATGTTGTTGAGCGTGACCCGGTGGAGTTCCTCGGACCGGCGGAGGTCGCGTTCGAGTTCGACCCGTTCGGTGATGTCGACCCCCTCGACGATGATCGAGACGAGTTCGCCCCGTTCGTCCTCGACGGGCCGGGCCGAGAGATCGAGCGTCCGGGTCGTCCCGTCTCCGGCCGGGACCGACACCTCCGTGTTTCCCACCGCTCCCGACGACGCCCGCTCGACGGTCCGCTGGACGTCGGCTCGGGTTCGAGCGCCCCGTGACCACCACGGGAGCGACCAGAACGGGCGACCGACGACGGAGTCGATGTCGGCGTCGATCGCCGCGCGCGCGGTCCGGTTGGCCCGTTCGAGCGAGCCGTCCGGGTCGAGAACCCACGTCGCGGTCTCGGTGTCGTGGAAGATGGCGTCGAACTGTCTCGCGCGGTCCCGCTGGGTGACCGTCCGCCGGGCCGACCGAACGCACTGCTCCGTCCGTTCGAGGAGGTCGTCGCCCCACTCGTCGGTCCGCCCGTCGAGCGCGACGTAGTCGGTCACGCCGGCGGCGACCGCCTCGCTGGCGATCGCTTCGCTGCCGGCCGCCGTACACATCACGACGGGGAGCGACGCGGTCTCGGCGCGGACCGAACGGAGGAGGTCGATCCCGGTCGACTCGTCGAACTCGTAGTCGACCACGAGACAGTCGACGTCGTCGGTCGAGACGGTTTCGAGCGTCTCCTCGACGGTAGGGACGGTCAGGACCGACGCGGTCGTGCGGGTTCGGAGGACCTCGGCGAAGCGCTCGACCCAGTCGGACGTCCCGGAGAGCAACACGCGCGCCGAATCGAGCGCGCTGGACGCGGGGTGCATTGGTCGGGCCTACTCCCTCGAAGCGGTTCAACGCACCGACGGCCGCACGACCTCGACCCTCGACCACGATCGACCCTCGACTACGATCGAACCGGGAGCCGTCGCCCTCGACGTACTCGACGCCGGCCGCGGGTGCGGTCGGCCGCGCCCGCTCCCGCTGTCGCCGTTCGCCATCCCGGTGGTCGTGTCCGGCGGGTCCGTCCGACCGGCTACCGACGGGGGATTGACTACCGTGGGGACCGAAGGTGAGAGGGATGGCGTCGGACTGTCCGCTCCACGAGACACACGTGACGGCTATCCAGCGCGGCCTCACCGGGCTTCCGGACGGGACGACGTTCGTCGGAGCCGTCCGGCGACCGTCGCGCGGCGTGCTCTCGGCCGTCGACGAGAACCACCCGGCGCTCGCCCCGCCAGCGACCGTACTCGACGAGTTCGAGCGACGGTGCGAGGAGTTCAAGATGCGCGGGATGTGCGCGGAGGGTGCTCACAACGCCGCCTGGGAGGCGGAGGGTGTCGACGGTCGGTACCGCGCGTACGTCGACGGCGAGTCGGAGGCACAAGCCGCCGTAACACGCCTCGTCGAGCGACTGCGGGCCGGAGAGGAACTCGCCGTGGTGTGTTCGGCGGAGACGGCGAGACTGCGGTCCCACCGGACGGTCCTCCGCGAGATACTGAGCGACCGGCTGTGAGTCGCCCGTGGTTTCGACCGAGCCGTGCGCGCCGCGGCTCGGGATGAAGACGGCCGCTCCGGCCTCGTAGGCGACGCTCACCGCTCCGGAGTGGACCCGCTCGTTCCGACGGCGCACCCCGAACGGGCGCGGCCGTCGGTACTGTTATGCTTCGCGGCACCGCGCACCCGATAGCACGCCGAAGCGTACCGTCCGTCGGTCGGACGCCGACGGGCGCGGCGACTCACGAACGGAGACCCACAGCCGATGTCAGAGACGGACGTACTCGTCGTCGGGGAGACGCTCGTAGACTTCATTCCGGACAGCCGCGGCGACCTGCAGTCGGTCGAATCGTTCTCGCGCCGGCCGGGCGGGGCGCCGGCGAACGTCGCGGTCCGGCTGTCGGCGCTCGGTCGCGCGCCGTGGTTCTGGACGCGGCTGGCTACCGACCCGTTCGGGGAGTACCTCGCCGAGACGCTCTCGGCGGCCGGGGTCCCCGACCGGTTCGTCACGCGCGACGCCGACGCCGCGACCAGCCTGGCGTTCGTGGGACACGACGCGGACGCCGACCGGTCGTTCACCTTCTACCGCGAGGGGACCGCGGACACTCGTCTGCGGACGGGCGCCGTCCCCGACGAGGTGTTGGACGGGGTGACCTGCGTCTACGTCGGAGGGGTCGTCCTCGCGAGCGACCCGTCGCGGAGCGCGGTCCTCGACCTGGTCGAACGCGCGAGCCGGCGGGAGTGTACGCTGTACTTCGACCCGAACTTCCGGCCCGAACTCTGGGACCCCGCGGAGTTCGAGGCGCTGGCGGCCGACGTCCTCGAACACGCCGACGTCGTCAAAGCCACCGTCGAGGAGTTCGAACGGTTCGGGGTCTCGGGTGGGACGAAACGGGAGGTGTGCGAGGCCGCGTGCGAGCGCGGCCCGCACACCGTCCTGATGACGCTCGGTCGCGACGGGGCGTTCGCGTACTGCGACGAGCGCTCCCCGTGGGGGCCGGCCTCGGCGGAACGCCCGGCGTTCGGCGTCGACGCGGTGGACACGACGGGCGCGGGCGACGCGTTCGTCGCCGGCACGATACGCGGCATCGTCGAGGGGCTACCGCTGGGGACCACGCTCGACACCGCGAACGCGATGGCGGCGCTCAGTACGACGACGGGGGGCGCGATGGAGGACCCGCCGTCGCGTGCGGAGGTGGACCGATTCTTGAGCGAGCGGTCGTAGGTCGCCCGGTCCGTCCGTCCCCGTCGACGACCGCCCCGACACCCGTTCGTCGGCGGGTTCGCTGCCGAACGCCGAGTGCGCGGGATGGCCGTGGCCGCGCTCGTGTCCACCCCGACGCGCCGTCCGTCTCCGCCGACCCGACGCCCGGTCGAACCGACCGATTCACGTGCTCACCGGCCGAGAGGACGACCGATCCCATGTCCGACCGTCGTCTCCGTCGTATCGGCGCGGTGCTCGCGGGCGTCGGCGGTGCACTCGGCGCCCTCCGGCTTCGTGACCGGCGGGACGTCCGCGGCCGTCGACGCTCCCTGGAGGCGGAACGCTCCGCGGGTGCGACGTTCGACCCGGAGTCGGTGGCCGACCTCCCGCCGGCGGCGCGGCGGTACCTCCGTCACGCCGTCGAACCCGGGGCGGCGGTGGCCCGCCGCGTCGCGGTGACGATGGACGGGCGGTTCAGACTCGGGTCCCGCTGGCGGCCGTTCGAGGCGACGGAGGTGCTCGCGGCCCGGCGGGGGTTCGTCTGGCAGCCCACGGTCCGCCTCGGTCCGGGGCTGTGGGTGTCGGGCGCCGACTTCTACGTCGACGGCACCGGCGGACAGCGGTTCTCCCTCGACGGCCTCCTGCCGGTGGTCCGCGCTCGCGGCCCGGCCGTCGACCGGTCGTCCGCCGGGCGGTTCCTCGCCGAGTCGGTCTGGCTCCCGACGAGTCTGCTGCCGGAAGCGGGCGCCGACTGGGAGTCGGTCTCCGAGCGACGGGCGCGCGTCCGACTCCCGTGGGCCGACGAGCCGCTGACGCTGACCGTCGGCGACGACGGCGCGCTCCGGTCGGTCGAGACCAGACGCGTCGACGGCGACACCGGCGAACCGCGGCCGTTCGGCGCGTTCGTCGAGTCCGAACGGACCGTCGACGGGCTGACCGTCCCCTGGCGGCTCGAAGTCGGGTGGGACGTCGGGACGAACGCGTACGACCCCTTCTTCCGGGCGGAACTCCGAGACGCTACGTTCGGTTGACATCGAGCGCTCCCGACCGGTCCCGCCGGTCGCGGGCTTCGACTCCGACCTCCGAGAAACGCCGTTCGGTCGACATCGAGCGCGCCCCGACCGCTCGCGGGCATCACCGTCCGCCCGGGAGCGACGGTCCGGGCCCGGCGGGGCTCGCTACCCCGCCTCGGCGGTCGCGACTACTGGTTCGAGAGCGGCACCCGACCCTCGTGGTCGAGGTCGAACCGGTCGTGGGTCATCACCTTGTGCCAGGCGGCGACGAAGTCCTCGACGAACTTCTCCTCGCCGTCGTCGGCGCCGTACACCTCGGCGACGGCCCGGAGTCGGGAGTTCGACCCGAACACCAGGTCGGCGCGCGTCCCCTTCCGGACGATGTCCCCCGTCTCGCGGTCGTGCGCCTCGAACACGTACTCCTCGTCGTCGACGGGTTCCCACTCGACGTCCATGCCGAGCAGCGTCTCGAAGAAGTCGTTGGTGAGCGTGCCCGGGCTGTCGGTGAAGACGCCGAGGTCGGAGCCGTCGTAGTTGGCGTCGAGCGAGCGCATGCCGCCGACGAGCACCGTCATCTCGGGCACCGTCAGGTTGAGCAGTTCGGCCCGGTCGACCAGCATCTCCTCGGCGGGGTCGTCGGCCTCCTCGGAGTAGTAGTTGCGGAACCCGTCGGCCTCGGGTTTGAGCGCCTCGAACGACTCGACGTCGGTCTGCTCTTGTGAGGCATCGGTCCGGCCCGGCTCGAACGGTATCTCCACGTCGTGGCCCGCGTCGGCCGCGGCCTGCTCGATGGCCGCGTAGCCGCCGAGGACGACCAGGTCGGCGAGCGACACCTGCGTGCCGTCGTCGCGGGAGTCGTTGAACTCCCCGCGGATCTCTTCGAGCGTGTCGAGCACCGTCGACAGCTCCTCCGGGTTGTTCACCTCCCAGTCGCGCTGGGGTCGGAGCCGGATCCGCGCGCCGTTCGCGCCGCCGCGCTTGTCGCTGTCGCGGTACGTCGACGCCGCACCCCACGCGACCCGGACCAACTGCGGGACGGTCAGGTCGGAGTCGAGGACCTCGGCCTTGAGCTGTTCGGCGTCCTCGTCGTCGATCAGGTCGTAGTCGGCCTCGGGGATCGGGTCCTGCCACAGCATCTCCTCGTCGGGCACCTCCTCGCCGACGAGCCGGCTGGGCGGACCCATGTCGCGGTGGATCAGCTTGTACCAGGCCTTCGCGAACGCCTCCTGGAACTTGCTGGGGTCGTCCCGGAACGACTCGAGGACCTCGCGGTAGTCCTCGTCGTGTTTGAGCGCGACGTCCGTCGTCAGCATCATCGGGTCGACCTTCTTCGAGTCGTCGTGCGCGTCCGGCACGCTCTCGTGGAGCTCCTCGTCGAGGGGCCGCCACTGCCACGCGCCGCCGGGACCCTTGTGCGCCTCCCACTCGGAGCCGAGCAGGTTGTCGATGTAGCCCATGTCCCACTTGATCGGCGCGCTGTTCCAGGGACCCTCGATGCCGCCGGTGATGGTGTCGGCCCCGCGGCCGGACTCGTAGTCGCTCTCCCAGCCCAGCCCCATCGACTCCATCGGGGCCGCCTCCGGCTCGGGACCGAGCGCGTCGGGGTTGTCCGCGCCGTGGACCTTCCCGAACGTGTGGCCGCCGGCGATGAGCGCGACGGTCTCCTCGTCGTTCATCGCCATCTGGCTGAACGTCTCGCGGATGTTGTGCGCCGACCCCTCCAGGTCGGGCTCGCCGTGCGGGCCCTCGGGGTTGACGTAGATGAGCCCCATCACGGAGTTACCGAACGGGTTCTCGAGGTGCCCCTCCTCGTCGAACCGCTCGGGGGAGGTGGTCTCCATGTTGTCCTCGGGACCCCAGTCGACCGCGTCGTGGGGTCGGTGGGCGTCCCTGCGCCCGCCGCCGAAGCCGAACGTCTCGAACCCCATCGACTCCAGAGCGACGTTGCCCGTCAGGACGATCAGGTCGGCCCACGAGAGCTGCTGGCCGTACTTCTGCTTGACCGGCCAGAGCAGCCGGCGAGCCTTGTCGAGGTTCGCGTTGTCGGGCCAGCTGTTGAGCGGGGCGAACCGCTGTCCCGCGCGGTTCGCGCCGCCGCGGCCGTCGCCGACCCGGTAGGTGCCGGCGCTGTGCCACGCCATCCGGATCATCAGCGGCCCGTAGTGGCCGTAGTCGGCCGGCCACCACTCCTGGGAGGTGGTCAGGAGCTCCTCGATGTCGGCTTTCACCTCGTCGAGGTCGAGGTCCGCGAACTTCTCGGCGTAGTTGAACTCGTCGTCCATCGGGTCGCCCGGGCGGGCGTTGTGGTCGAGGATCTCTAGGTTCAACCGATTCGGCCACCAATCCTCATTGGTCTTCATCACCCGGGTATTGTTGCTTTGGCGTGTTAAGATTGTCTAATTCGGTAGTAATACTTCGCTGTGAGCCAAGGAGTCTATCGTATTTATGAACCTTTGGCGCCGAAGGCGCGTCCGCGACCGACGGGTCGCGGCCGGACCACCTCGACGGTTGTCGCCCGCCTCCGACGGCGGGGGGAGCGAGCCGGCCGCCGCGTGGACCGGCCGGGTGGCGCCGCCGTCACCCGCCGGGTCGAGACCGTCACCGCTCGCGTACGGACCGCAACTCAACGCTTATTGACTCCCGCCCGCCTCCATCCGTGTGGACTACCGACGACTCGGTTCGACCGGTGTGCAGGTGTCGCCCGTCTGCTTCGGCACGTGGCGCTTCGGACAGGAGTCCGACGGCGTCGTCGAGACCGACCGCGAGCAGGCGCACGAGCTACTCGACGCGTTCGCCGACGCGGGCGGTAACTTCATCGACACCGCCAACGGCTACGGCGGCGGCAAGAGCGAGGCGTGGATCGGCGACTGGCTCGCGGACCGCGACCGCGAGGAGTACGTCGTCGCCTCGAAGTGCTTCTGGTCGACCGTCTCGCGCTTCCAGGAGAACCTCTCGAAGAAGAACGTCCGCGCCGAAGTCGAGGGGTCGCTCGACCGCCTCGGCACCGACTACCTCGACGTGCTCTACCTCCACCGGTGGGACGACGACACCCCGATCGAACAGACGCTGCGCGCGGTCGACGACCTCGTGAGCGAGGGGAAGGTCCACCACGTCGGGCTGTCGACCGCCGACGCCTGGAAGCTCACGAAGGGGATCTGGAAGGCCGACGTGAACAACTACGAGGCGTTCAGCGTCACCCAACCGCTCTTTCACGCCGCCTACTACGAGGACGTGTCCGAGTACCTCGACGTCTGTGCCGACCAGGACCTGGCGGTCTGTCCGTACTCGCCGCTCGCGGGGGGCTTTCTCACCGGCAAGTACGAACGCGTCGGCGACGGCACCTACGACCTCGACGCGCCCGAGGGCACGCGCGCGACGCTCGACGACCGGTTCGAGCGCTTCTACGTCTCCGAGCGGGGCTGGCACGTGCTCGACGAGATCCGCGCCGTCGCCGAGGAGATAGACGCCACGCCCGCCCAAGTCGCGCTCCGGTGGCTGATCGACCAGTCGGAGTTCACGTGCGTCCCCATCGTGGGCGCGCGGACGACCGAGCAGTTGGACGAGAACATGGGCGCGGTCGACGTCGACCTCTCCGACGACCAGTTCGACCGGATCGTCGACGCGCGGTACGACGAGAACGGGGAACTGTACCGAACCGGTCACTGACGGGACGGCGCGGGACCGCGGGACCGCACGGGCGAGCGGCGGACCGGGCCTCCCGCCGGCCCGCCCCGCGGGCCGCTACGTCCCTCTCACTCGCTCGCCGGCCCGCCGTCGGTCGCGACGGCCGACCCCTGCCCCTCCGGTGACGGGTGTCGCTCGGAGGGAGTCGCGTCGTCACCCGTCTCGAACTGGCTCGCGAGCCGTTCGAGTTCCCCCGCGCGGTCGGAGAGCCGTTCGACCTCCCGGCTCACCTGGTTGAGCGAGGCGGACTGCTCTTCGGCGGCGGCGGAGACGGTCTGCGCCTCCGAGGCGGTCTCCTCGCTCACCGTCGCCACCTCGTCGGCCATCGCCACCACCTCCTCGGCGCTCTCGGCCTGGTCGTCGGCGGCCGTCGAGATGGACTGGACCCCTTCGTTCGCCTCGTTGACCGCCTCGACCACGTCGCCGAACGTCCCCAGCCCGGTCTCGATGGTCTCCGCGCCGGTCTCGACGCGCGCCGTGGTCTCCTCGATGGTCTCGACCGCGTCGTCCGTCGACGCTTGAACCTCCTCGACGAGACCCGCGACCTGCGCGGTCGCCTCGCGCGTCCGCGTGGCGAGCGCCTTCACCTCCTCGGCGACGACCGCGAACCCCTCGCCCTCGGCGCCCGCGCGGGCCGCCTCGATCGTGGCGTTCAACGCGAGCGTGTTGGTCTGTTCGGCTATCTCGTCGATCACCTCGACGATCTCGCCGATCTCGCCGACCTCGTCGTCGAGGCTCTCGACCACCCGGGCGGCCTCGGCGGTCGTCGCCTCGATCGTCTCCATCTCCTCGATCGCCTCGTCCGCGATGGCCGCTCCGCGTTCGCCCCGGGTCGACGCCTCGGCCGAGCGGGCTGCCACCTCGTCGGCCGTGCTCGCCACCTCCTCGATCGCCGCCGACAGCTGCGACATCTCGCCGGTGAGTTCGTCGATGTGGACGACCTGCTCGTCGGTGCCCGCGGATATCTCCTCGACCGACGCCGCGACCTCGCCGGCGGCGCGTTCGGTCTCGGCGACGCCGTCGCCCGTCTCGTCGCTCGCGCGCGAGACGTCGCGTGCGACCGCGTCGACCCGGCCGATGGCGGATTCGAGTTCGTCCATCATCCCGTTGAACGCCCCGCCGATCTGCGTCATCGCCTCGCTCCGGCTCTCGGGGTCGAGCCGGACCGTCAGTTCGCCGTCGGCCGCCCGCCCCATCGCGCTGCTGTAGTCGTCGGCCTTGCGTTCGAGGTGGTCGTTGAGCCGTTCGACCTCTTCGCGGCGTGCGTCGGCCTCCGCGACCGCTTCCTCGACGTCGCTGATCTCCTCTTTCGTGGCGGCGACCTGGTCGAGTCGCGCCCGCGACTGCTCGCGCGACTTCTCGATCGACGTCCAGTTGGTCATCAACGCGGCACACAACACGATCACGAACGCCGCGTGGATCCCCGACCACACCATCGGGTTCTCGATCGCCGCCGGGTGGTTGTACACCCGAGTCGCGTCGATCAGTCCGAAGACGATGTGTCCGCCGGCGACGTACGCCAACCCGAGCGCGAACGGCACCCAGTCTTCGTACACCGCGATCACGGCCATCACGACGAAGAAGTGGAAGTGCGCCTCGATGAACCCGCCAGAGAACTGGACGAGCAGCGTCGACGTCGTCATCAGCCCGACCGACGCGAGCGCGGTCCGGACGCGCCGGCCGAACCGCGGCCACGCCGCCCCGGCCGCCAGCGCCGCGACGATCCCGAGTTGGCCGACGACCGTGACCGTCGGTATCGCCGGGATCGTCGCCCCCGTCACCAGCGACTCCGTCCCCTCGTACAGGCCCAACGCGAGGAGGAGCGGGATGTGCGCCACCAGCGAGATCAGCACGCGGCGGTGGCGCCCCGCCCACGTCTCGTCGGGGATCGTGTCGCCGCTCGGGACGTACCGGACGGCCTCCCTGAGCCGGTCGGACAACCTCCCGGTCGGCGTCCCGGCCGCCGGGAGTCCTCCGTCTGTCTGGGTCATACCCGTCGACAACCCCTACCAACGTATAGCATAAACGTTCAAAAAATCAAAGGGGATATTCGAACGGTCGTCGCCCGGCGACGGTCGCCGCGAGGCGACCGTCCCGGCCCGTCGGACCGCACGAGCTACCGTTTCCGCCGGCGATACCGCGGCTGTCGTTGCCGCGTCCCTACCACCACGCCCACACGCGCCCGCCGCCGCCGAGCGGCGTCGAACCGGCCGCCACGGCGGGTTCCGCACGACCCGGCCGGCCGCGGCTCCGACTACCGGATGGGTACCTCGTAACGTCTAGATAGGCCCCTGTAGACTCTCAGGCGTGGGATTTCGGCGCGAACGGTTATTACCCACGTCGAAAAGCAGCAGTCGTGCTCGACAACCACTGGAACGCGGACGAGGAGTTCGAAGCGGGGACCGCGGGGGACCAACACTCGGTCGGCGCGTCGCTGTCGGTCGGCGACGCGGTCCTGGAGGAACTCTCGGGGTTCGGCGTGTTCACCGAACGCGAGATAGCGTCCCGCCTCCACCTCGACGAGGCGACGGTGCTCGACCGCCTGCGCGACCTGCGGAGCAAGGGGCTCGTGGAGGGAACGGCGGGCGCGTGGACCCGTGACTTCGAACACGGCGAACTCCCGCGGCCCGACGACGAGTACATCTTCTGAGCGGCCCGCGGAAGTCGCCGACTGGTGGGAGACGAACGGGAGCGAGCCGAGCGCTCCGAACACGTGAACCCCCGAGAACGAGACGCCCCCGGCCGGGGCGACCTGCCTTCGTATCTATCCGTTGTGACCAGAACTACTTAAACGACGCCGAGCACGTCGGCCGCACCCGGTCGCGCGGAACTCGACGGTACGAGCGGCGACGGGGCTGGTTCGGGGCGTGTCAGCCCCCGTCGAGCGAGTCCGCGAGGTCGTCCGCGACGTCCGCGACGGCCTCGCGCGCTCGGTCGACGTTTCGGAGCGTCGCGAACCCGTGGACCAGGGCCTCGTAGTTCTCGTAGCGGGTGTCGACGCCGTCGCGGACGAGTCGCTCGGCGTACGCCCGACCGCCGTCCCGGAGCGGATCGAACCCGGCTGTGACGACCGTCGCGGGGGCGACCCCCGAGAGGTCGCAGGCGTTCGCGGGGTCGGCGTACGGGTTGCGCCTGTGGATGTCGTTCCGGTAGTAGGCGTCGTCGAAGAAGTCGAGGTCCGCCTCGTCGAGGACGATACCCGCGTGTTCGCGGACGGACGGCTGGTCGCGGTCGACGCCGACGGCTGGGTACAACAGCGCCTGGTGGGCGAGTTCGGGACCGCCGCGTTCGGCGGCCATCAGCGCGACTACCGCGGCGAGCGTCCCGCCCGCGGAGTCGCCGGCGACCGCGAGTCGCCCCGTCCCCCCGAGGGCGTCGGGGTTCGCGGCCGCCCACTCGACGGCCGCGTACGCGTCCTCGACCGCGGCCGGGAAGGGGTGTTCGGGCGCGAGGCGGTACTCGACCGAGAGGACGCCGCAGCCGCTCTCCCGCGTCAGGTGTCGGCAGAGCCGGTCGTGCGTCTCGACGCTCCCCAAGACGAACCCACCCCCGTGGAAGAACACGACCGTGGGCACCGGGCGGTCGGCGTCCGGCAGGTAGAGGCGCGCGTCGAGGTCGCCCGCGGGACCGGGTATCGCCCGGTCGACGGTCGCGCCGACGCTCGGCGGGTTCCGGTTCCGGAGCCACATCATCGGCCGAGTCAGCGAGCGGAGGAGCCTCACCCCGCGGCGACTGTGCGGGAGCGGGACGCGGTCCTGGCGGTCGACCGCCGCCCGCGCCTGCGGGTCGATCTGGTCGGCGTGCACGCTGACCGGTTGGTCGAGCGATATGGATAGCTCTTGTGTCCCGGGGGAGCGACCGTCGGCGGCCGGCGACGCGCGGGACCGGCACCGGCGCGAGCAGTCCCGGACGCCGACGACCGCGAACGTGGACCGCTCGGACGCGACGAGCAGCGTCGCCAGCGAGGCGGCGAGCGGCCCGCGACGCGCTCACACGTCCGGTGTCACACCAGCAGTTGGACGTCGGCGTCGGCCATGTCCTGGATCGCGGTCGCGGCGCCGACGCCGGTGGTGACGCCGTCGTAGAAGTCGCTCTCGTCGTAGCCGAGCAGGTCGATCGTCATCTGACACGCCTGGAACTCCACGCCCATGTCGAGCGCCGTCCCGATCAACTCCTCGACCGTCGCGGTGTCGTTGTCCGCGATCTTCCGCTCCATCATCCGGGTCGTCACGCGGTCCATCCCCGGGAGCGCGCCGACCGCGTTCGGCACCGGCAGGTTCGGGTTGCCGACCGAACTCAGTTTGAGCTCCTTCGAGCGCTCCTCGTGGAGGATGTCGAGCCCCCAGAACGTGTGGAAGACGGTCACCTCGTACCCGAACGCCGCCGCGGTGCTCGCGAGGATCAACGGCGGGTACGCCATGTCGAGGGTGCCCTTGGTCGCGATGAGCGACATCTTCGGCTGGCCGTCGTCCGCGCCCTGCAGTTCGGCGAGTTCCGACTCCAGTTCGTCGATCCGCGATTCCAACGCGGCGACGTCGGTCTCGGAGGCGGTGTCGGTCGTCGATGTGGATGAGTCCGTGCTCATGAGTCGTGTGGTAGTAACGGGGTCCGCTTCACTCGGTCTTGCGTACGTAGTGGGCGTACACGTCGCCGCTCTCCTCCTGTCCGGCGAGTTCGACGCCCGGCGTGCTGTCGGCCCACCCCGCGATGTCGCTCACGCTCCCCGGGTCGGTCGCGAGGACTTCGAGGACGTCGTCCGCCGCCAACTCGTCGACCCGCTGTTTGGTCTTGACGACCGGCATCGGGCAGTTCTCCCCTTTCACGTCGAGCGTCTGTGTGCTCTCGTACTCGGTCATGGTATTGACTTCACTCCCCAATACTGGGGGTGTCGGTAAAAGCGTGTCGTCGGTTGTTCGTCAGACGCACACATTCAAAATCCGATGATAGCACCAGTCAGCTCGTATCGGCGGTTGTGAGGGCTTCAGCCGATCACAGTATTGTGCAAACATAGAATTTCCATGCAAAGTCTTATTGGGCGGCGGCGGGTACGTGGAGCTACCGATGCCCGATCCGAACCGGACGAGCGGCGAGGGGGCGGTCGAAGCGGTCGCCCCGGCTGAGTTGAAAGAACGGATCGACGCGGGCGAGTACGTGTTCGTCCTCGACGCGCGGTCCGAGAACGACTTCCAGGAGTGGCACCTCGACGGCGAGAACGTCGAAATCGTGAACTACCCCTACTTCCAGTTGCTCGAGGGGGTCCCCGACGACCTCCGTCCGGAACTCCCCGACGACGGGGAGATCACCGTCCTGTGTGCGAAGGGCGGGTCGAGCGAGATGGTCGCCGAGACCCTCAAAGAGGCGGGGTACGACGCGACCCACCTCGACCGCGGCATGAAGGGGTGGGCGGGCCTCTACGAGTACGCTGAACTCGACGTGGACGCGGATGCGACGGTCGCACAGTACCGTCGACCCTCCAGCGGCTGTCTCGCGTACCTCGTCGCTTCGGCCGGCGAAGCGGCGGTGATCGACCCGCTGCGCGCGTTCACGAGCGAGTACAAGCAGGACGCGCGGACCCTCGGCGCGGACCTGACGTACGTGCTCGACACGCACGTCCACGCCGACCACGTCTCGGGCCTGCGAACGCTCGCGGCCGACACCGGTGCGACGGCGGTCCTCCCCGCTCACGCCGCCGACCGCGGCGTCGCGTACGACTCCGACTACGAGACGGTCGGTCACGGCGACTCGCTCACCGTCGGAGACGCCGAGATCGAGGTCCTCCACACGCCCGGACACACGACGGGGATGACGACCTACCGGGTCAGCGACGTCCTGTTCACGGGTGACGGGCTGTTCACCGACAGCGTCGCCCGCCCCGACCTCGAAGACCCCGACGCCGCACGGGACGCGGCGGGAACGCTGTACGACTCGCTCCACGACTCGGTGCTGTCGAACCCCGACGACACCGTCGTCGCGCCCGCCCACTTCGGCGACGGCGCGACCCCCGCCGCGGACGGCACCTACACCGCGACGCTCGGCGACCTGAACGCGTCGATGGGCGCGCTGTCGATGGACCGCGACGAGTTCGTCGAGTTCGTCGCCGCCGACATGCCGCCCCGGCCGGCCAACTACGAGGCGATCATCGCGGCCAACCTCGGTCGCGAGTCGTTCGACGACGAGACGGCGTTCGAACTCGAACTCGGCCCGAACAACTGCGCGGCGAGCGAGGAGGCGCTCACCGACTGAGATGACCGAACCGAGTACGCTGATCCAACTGGCGGCGCTCGGCGACCTCTTCCCGCGAGGGGTCCTGCCGTACCTCGTCGGCGGTCTGCTCGTCGGCGCGGGCGCGGCGGTCATCTACCTCGCGACGGGGATCATCGCCGGCGCGAGCACGTTCCTCGAATCGACGCTGTCGTACGTCTCGGACGTGCCGCGGTTCAACCGTCTCAAGTACGTCAGCTCCCGGGGGTGGCGCGTCGTGTTCACGGTCGGTATCGTGAGCGGCGCGGCGCTGTACGCGTTCGTGTTGAACCCGAGTAGCTGGTCGGTCGCCGCGCCGACCGACGTCCAGTGGTGGCGGCTGCTCGGCGGGGGGTTCCTCGTCGGCGTCGGCACCAGACTCGGGAAGGGCTGTACCTCGGGCCACGGCGTCTGCGGGATGGGGTCGCTGTCGAACACCTCGTTCGTCAACGTCGCGACGTTCCTCGCGGTCGCCGTCGGAACGGCGCAACTCGTCGCCGCAGTGGGGGTGGCGCCGTGAGTCGCGAGGCCGACCGGCGGGAGACCCCGGAGGGGACGACCGGGGAGGGACGACCCGCGAGCGGTACGGCGACCGAGCGGAGTCCGTGGTTCCTCCCGCTCATCTACGTCGGGGGGTCGATCTTCGGGCTCGGGTTGGCGGTCAGCGGGATGGCTCGCCCCGAGATCGTGCTCGACTTCCTGCAGTTCGAGGACTTCGGGCTCCTGTTCGTGATGGGCGGGGCGGCCGTCGTCACCGGGATCGTGTTCACGGTCGCCACCCGGTACCTCGACCGCGCGCCGCTGACGGGCGACGCGTACACCCGCCGGCTGAAGTCGTTCGACCGGAACGTCGTGGTCGGCGGCGCGATATTCGGCGTCGGCTGGGGGCTGTCGGGGATCTGTCCGGGGGCGGCGTACGCGAGCGTCGGCATCGGGAACTACCCGGTACTGCTGGCGATCGCCGGGATGTTCCTCGGGGCGTACGCGCACGGCTACTGGCGGTCACGCCACACGAACGAGACGGAGCAGACGGCCGAGGCCGTCTCCGAGTGACGGCCGTGGTTCGAGACGAGAGCGGATCGTCGTGGTGCCGGCGGAATTGGGGAGTGATGGAGATGAGAGACAGTACGGGGAGCGCGGGGTAATGTTCGGACTCGAGACGCTGAGCGGCTCCGCCGAAGCGGCGGCGACAGTGGGCGTGGTCTTCGTCGAAGCGCTCGCGCTGTACGTCGGGTACGGCGCGATCACCGGCGCCGTCGGGTCGGCCGTCGTGCGCGCGGTCGGGGGTGAGTGACGGTGGAGCTGTTCGGGTTGAGCCTCGTACTGCTCGGGGTGTTCGTGGGGTTCGGCCTGCTGGTCGGGATCCTCTTCGGATTCTTCGGGATGGGCGGGTCGTTTCTCGTCACCCCCGCGCTGCTCGTGATGGGCTACCCCTCGACCGTCGCGGTCGGGAGCGGGCTGGCGTTCGTCTTCGGGACGAGCGTCATCGGCGCGCTGCGCCACCGCGACCACGGACAGGTGGACTACAAACTCGCCGCGATCATGATCGTCGCGATGACGCTCGGCATCGAGGCGGGCAAGAACGTGGTCTTCGTACTGGACGCTACGGGTGCAGCGGACTTGGTCATCAGCGCCGCCTACGTCGGCCTCCTCGGGGTCGTCGGTCTGTTCACGCTCCGCGACGCGCGGACGAACGACGACTCCGACGGGGGTGACGGTGCGGCCGGAGGTGACCTCGCCGACCGGGTCCGCTCGATCCACCTCCCGCCGATGGTGACGCTCCGCGACGGCGGTCGCGTCTCGGCGGTCGTCGTCGTCGCGGTGGGCGTCGCCGTGGGCGTTCTCTCGGGGTTCCTCGGCGTCGGCGGGGGGTTCCTCCTGATGCCCGCGATGATCTACGGGCTCGGGGTTCCCGCCGCCATCGCCGTCGGGACGGATATCCTCCAGATCACGGTCTCGGGGGCGTTCGGCGCGTTCACCTACGCGCGCGCCGGGTCGATCGCGCTCCCCGTCGTCGGCGCACTCCTGACCGGAAGCGCGCTCGGCGCGCGGGTCGGCGCGGGTGCGACGCAGTTCGTCGACGACGAGGAGATCAAGGGGTACTTCGCGGCGATGTTGCTCGCCGGGAGTCTGGCGGTCGCGGCGAAGGAACTCGGCGCCGCCTACGGGATTCCGGCGTTCACGGCCGCGAGCACGGCGCTCATCTTCGGGTCGGCGTTCGTCGTCAGCGCGGCGATCCTCCTCGTCGCGGTCTGTGAGTTGCGGGCCGACCGGCGGACCAGGTGGTGTCGAGTCGTACTGCCGTAGTGTCGCGGAGTATTGTACCGTCTACGCAAACATTTTTGCCGTCTCGTCCCGTAGACCGGATACCGATGCCGAACTCGATGAGCGAGATGCTCCGGAGCGACATGGAGTGTGAGGGGCTCCTGGAGTGTTTCCACGACCTGAAGGAACTCGACAAGGACGTCTTCGCCATCCTCCACGAGCGAGGCGAGGGACTCACCGTCGACGAGATCGCCGACGCGATCGACCGGGAACGCTCGACCGCCTACCGGTCGGTCCAGCGGCTGATGCAGGCGGGGTTCATCCAGAAGGAACAGGTCAACTACGACCAGGGCGGCTACTACCACGTGTACCACCCTCGCGACGCCGAGGAGATCTCCCGGGAGATGCAGCGGATGCTCAACGACTGGTACGCGAAGATGGGCCAACTCATCGGCGAGTTCGGCGAGAAGTACGACGAGACCTCCGCTCCGTCGACGCCCGTCGAGAGCTGAACCCCCGACGGCTGGCTCTCGTCGCACGCCCCTCACGCCGCTCGTCCTCTATCCTGCACTACCTGTACGTTCTCCGCCCCTCTCATCGGTCGACGTGCGCCGCTACGCGCTCGACCGACTTCGCCGGTCACTGGTGTCTCCCACCCGTCGGAGAGGACGGCGGTCTTCGTCGAGTTCGACCGCCCGTTGGATTTAAGCCCGCGTGTTGTGTAGTGTTGGATGTAATGTACAATACAGGCTACGACCCGTCGACCGTCGCCGAGCGCGTCTTCGACGACGACGCCGAGGACCCGTACGTCCTCGACGTCCGCAACGAGGACGACTACGACGAGTGGCAGATCCCCGGGAGCCGGAACCTCCCCATCTACGACGAACTCCTCGAGTCGGACTTCTCGACGCTCGAGGACCACCTCGACGAACTGCCGAACGACGAGGCGATAGCCGTCGTCTGCGTCGCGGGCGTCACGTCGGCGCACGCCGCGGAGTTCCTCCGCGAACGCGGGTTCGACGCCGAGTCGATCGACGGCGGGATGGACGGCTGGGGCCGTCTCCACCGGCAGTACGACCTCGACGACGCCGACGGCGTCGCGCAGGTCGTCCGACCCGGCACGGGGTGTGTGTCGTACCTCGTCTACGACGACGGCGAGGCGGTCGTGGTCGACCCCTCTCAGTACCTCGACGAGTATCTCGGTGTCGCCGAGGAACGCGACCTCGAGATCGTCGGCGTCGCCGACACGCACGCCCACGCCGACCACGTCTCGGGCGCGCGCCGACTCGCGGGCGAACTCGACGTGCCCTACTACCTCCACGGTGACGACGCGGGTGACCTCGACGGGGTGACGGAACTCGACGACGGCGACTCCATCGACGTCGGAACCCGCGAACTCGACGTCCTCCACACGCCGGGGCACACCCCCGGAAGCGTCTCGTTCGCGTACGGCGACGCGCTCCTCTCCGGAGACACGCTGTTCCTCCGGAGTGTCGGCCGCCCCGACCTGGAGGACGGCGACGAGGACGCCGTCCGCGAGGCGGCGAGCCAACTGTTCGACAGCCTCGAACGGCTGACCGACGGGGACGACGACACCCTCGTCCTCCCCGGCCACTTCGACGACGAGCAGGTCCGGCCGCTCGCGACGCGACTCGAAGGGCTCCGGGGAGCGGCGACGAACGAACTCCTGAGCTACGTCGCGGACGACGACGAGGAGTCGTTCGTCGGGACCATCGTCGAGAGTCTGGCGGACGAACCCGCCAACTACAACGAGATCAAGCAGATCAACTGGGGGAAGCAACAGCCCGGCGGCGACGTCGAGGACCTCGAACTCGGCCCGAACAACTGCGCCGCGAACTAAGCCGACGACTGGACTCGTACTCCTCGTATCGCACGTACGAACGGGACGACGACGGCGTGACGTGGTGTACACCCTCCTGGGGGTACAGAGTCTCCTCCGAGTGGTACCTCCGTGTACGTGTCAGATACTCCTCGGGTACCGAACTCGTGTCGGATGACGAGACGCGATTGTTGTACGGCTGTTCGAGGCTCCGATGAGGGATACTGCGAGCGCCGTTCGTTATCGGACCGGCGGTCCTGTCGGCGAAATCCATCGACTGCTCCGCCGGCGTCGCGAACTCCCCCGCGAATCCCTCTCGACACGGACGACGGTTCAGTGGCGCGTACCGGTCCTACTCACCCGACTACCCTCCGCTCCGATTATAGCATTCACGAATTACAGTCGTACGGGCGTAACGAGTCTCGGGGACGGGGTCGTTCTCCATTCCGTAACAGTAGTTCGTACGAATAGGACCGACCGTAGCGGGGATGACACACGGGGTATCACGAACTGACCGGAGACGCGGTCGACCGATACGCCAGTCGGGTCGCTGGCTCCAGTCCCTCATTATTTTTACCGCCGAGACCGTACGTCGAGGTATGTCCACCCCGGATTCGGTAGTCATGGACGGCGACGAGCGCGACGAGTTCCTCGGACGGGGCGGGACGGGGGTGCTCTCGCTCGCGCCGACGGGGGACGACGCGCCCCACTCGATTCCGGTCTCGTACGGCTACGATCCCGTCGAGTCGACCTTCTACTTCCGGCTCGCGGTCGAATCGGGAAGCGGGAAGACCGACGCCGTCGACCGCTCCGTCTCGTTCGTCGTGTACGACTCCGTGGACGACGAGTGGCGGAGTGTCGTCGCGAGCGGCCGACTGGAGGGGACCACCGACGACGCGATAGCGACCGAGACGCTCGAGGGACTCGAGCGCGTTCGGATCCCACTCGTCGACGTGTTCGGCCGCCCCCCCAGCGAGGTTCCGTTCGAGTTCTACCGGCTCGTCCCCGACTCGCTCACCGGGCGGAAGGAGGCGACGACGGGCGTCTGAGCGTTCGCTCGGTAGTATCGTCCCCGCTCGTCGTTTATCCCCGCCGTCGGACCCCACTCTCGCGGGATAGAATACTACCGGATAAACCCCGTCGCGGGGGCGGTATCGCGCGTTCCCACGTCGGGGGTCAGTAGCTGGGTGACTCCGCCTCGATGACGCCCGTGAGGGTGGTGAGTTCGTCCGTCAGGAGGCGGATCAAGTCGTCGAGCGTGACGATACCGACGAGGTCACCCCCGTCGACGACCGGCATCCGCCGGACGTCCTCCTCGTCCATCGTCGCACAGAGTTCGAACACGCCGGTGTCGCGTTCGACCGTGAGCGGGTCCTCGGTCATCACTCCCTCGGCGGTCATCTCGTCGGCGTCGAGTCCGTCGGCGGCGATACGCACGGCGATATCCCGGTCGGTCACGAGACCGACCGGCGCGTCGCTCTCGACGACGACGACGCTACCGACGTTCTCGTCGCGCATCTCGGTCGCTACCTCGGTGACGGGCGCGTCGGGGGACGCCGTGACGACGTCCTCGCGCATCAGGTCGGATACTGTCATGGTTTTGCCTCCGAGTGGACCGACTCGCGGAGGGGGGAATAACGTTCCGCGCGTTCTCTCTCACCGGGAAGTCTCGGCTACGGTTCCGTCCGGGGCGACGGGGCTGACGACCGTAGTGGCTCCGTGTCGCGTGCGGATCCGTGGAGGGGTCCGGTCGATTTAGTAGCTCCTCGGCGCACCAGCGTGTATGGACGACAGTAGCGGAGTTCTCGCCGGCGGGATTCTGGTGTGTGGAGCGATAGCGCTGCTGCTGGTTCTGCCCGTACTCCAGTACGTCTTGCTCGCGATCCTACTGGCGTACGTCCTCTACCCGCTCCACGAACGGCTCGCTCGACGGATCGACTCCCGACTCTCGGCGGGCGGGCTCATCACGGCCACGGCACTCGTGGTCCTGTTTCCACTCGGTCTACTACTGACCGTTGCCGTAGACCAGGCGCTCCGGGTGTTCGTAGCCGTACGAGAGGGTCGACTGGGGGTCGAATCCGTCCAGGAGTTCCTTCGGGAGCAACTCGGTGTCAGCGTCGACCTCGGGCGCGTAGTGGGCTCCGATCTCACGTTCGACGCGATTTTCGGGTCGATGGGCAGGGAGGACTGGTCGCAACTGTTCAGCGGCGTGGTGGGCCTGTTCGGGAGCGTCTCGAACGTCCTCCTCGGGCTCACCGTGTTGCTGTTTCTGTGGTACTATCTCCTCACCCGTGGAGCGACGCTCGTAGGCTGGCTTCGAGACGTCTCACACCTCGAACCCCGTGTCTGGAACGACCTCGCGGAGCGGACCGACCGGCTGCTTTGGGCAGTGCTGGTCGGGAACGTAGCCGTGGCCGGCGTACAGGCCGTGTTCACCGGCGTCGGGTTTGCGGTCGTCGGACTGCCGAACGTCGTCTTCTGGACGTTCGTGACCTTCGCTCTCGGTCTCCTCCCCCTCCTGGGCGCGTCGGTCGTCTGGGTGCCCGCGGTGGGTTACCTCCTGGTGGTCGATCGACCCCTCGCCGCCGTACTGTTGTTCGCCTACGGGGCTACGGTCGTGACGATCTCCGACGACTATCTCCGACCGCTGATCGGGGGTCGCGAAGCGAACCTCAACCCCGGACTGTTCGTCCTCGGGATCGCCGGCGGGCTGTTCGTTCTCGGCCCGATGGGCCTGTTCTTCGGCCCCGTCGTCTTGGGAACGTTGAAACTGCTCGTCGAACTGTTCGCTCGCGAGCGCCCTCCATCCACCTCCCCCGCACCGGCGGAATCGGCGGGTCCGAATCGCGGTCGAACTTCGGACGGCGACGAACGACGAGCCAGTTGAGTCGCTCCCCGAGGACGGGACGAAATTACTCCGAGACTGATAAGACCGTGTTCAAGACAGATGGTCCTCCACCCGCGAGAGGACGACGCTGACGCTCTCGATTCTCGCGCCAGTCTCGTCACGGGTCTCGATTTAGGTGAGCGGGTGGTTCGGATACGTGGTGAGGAAACGCACGACTCGGTCGGCGTTCGTCTCCTCGTTCCGTTCGAACCGTTCGGTGTGGACCACTCGACCGTCTCGATATCGATCGGTGGGTGTCGTGGGTGTTGTGGAAATATCAGTGCATCTACTTGTATAATATCAATTCAGTATATGAAATATACTGTTGTCGGATAGGGCACGTCCGAGTGTCGACGACGCAGTTCCGTTGTCGCTCCCTCTCGACCCTGCGACGGTGTCGAATCTGATACTGTGGCGGGAAGTAGTAAGTACGTCACCGGTACGGTAGTGGCTATGGCGCTTCGAACTTGGTCCCTGCCTCCCTTCCGAGTCGACCAACCGCTGCTCGTCGAGTTCGGGTTCGTCACCGTCCTGCTTACCGGGGTGTTCCTCTGGCGGCGGTTCGTCGTCGTCGCACGGACCGCTCTCCTCGGACCCCTCCCGACGACGGAGAGCCTCCTACTCACGGGCCTCGTCTCGGGCGGACTCCTCGTCGGCGGTGTCGTCGGCCTCGCCGCCGCGTACGTGCGCATCCGCGACCTCGACGTCGGGCTACGGCGTCCGACGCGAGCCGACCTCCCGTTCGTCGTACTCGCGGCTCTCGCCCCGCCCACCCTCGTCGGTTCGACGAAACTCGTGGGGACGGTGACGGGTGTGCCGTACAACTCGCTGACGATGACCTCCTACGCGGCCGACGCGCCGCTGGCGCCGGTCGCGACGCTCGCGGGGCTGGGCCTACTCGTCGGCGTACCGACGCTCGTAGCCGTCTGTCAGGTGTTCGTCCAAGCGAGCGTCACGCGGGCCGTCGAGGACGACGGTGCGATCGTTTTGACCACACTCCTGGCCGGCTTCCTCGTCGGGAGTTCGACCGGCGGGCTCTCCGTCGCGCCGGAACTCGGACGACTCGTCGGCGCAGCCGTGGGCGTCGTCGCGCTCGGGGTCGGCGTCTACGGACGGAAGCAGGTTGCTCACGTCGGACTCCGGTACCTGACCTACGTACCCGCGGTGACCGTCGCCGGCGCCATCGTCCTCGCGAGCGTCGCCGAAGTCGATTCGGTCGCCGGCGGGCTGTTCGCGGCCACGCATCTCGCGGTCTTGGGAGTCGCCGCCTACACGTACAGCCGGACGGACTCGCTGGTCGTCCCGGCGCTCGCGTACGGCTGTCTGTCGGTGAGTAACGCGGTGGTCGTCTACGCGTTCGAAGCGGGACTACAGAGCTGGTAGGTGACCGTTCTTCACCCGATTCGGCGGGAGGCAACCGTCACGGCTGGCGCCCGTCGTGGCTTCCCGCCGGGGGAGACTGAGAGGTTGCGGTGGTCAACAACGGTACCCAGTAGGTTCCCAACCTTCGCTAATCAACCTCATTTTTGAACTATCCTGCCCGTGTACGCAGGTAGCGGGCACGAATACTTATCCATCTACTTCTTGATAGTGTTCGTATGGGCGACAGTAACGGTGGGGAGGGCTCGGGGGAGCGTTCTGCCCTCTCGATTACCGACTGCGAGATCGCAGAAGAGGTGTTGGCCGACGAGACCGTCTTCGAATCCCTCTCCCATCCTCATCGTCGATACATCTGTTACGCGCTCGCCAAGAATCCGGAGTGGTCGCTGGTCGATCTCGCGACCGAACTCACCGCGTTAGAAAACGACGTCGCTCCCGAAACCGTCACCGACCCCGAGAAAGAACAGATGTACATCGAGTTGTACCACTCTCACGTGCCGAAGTTAGTCGACTTGGGCGTCGTCGCCTTCGACGAGGTGAGCGAACGAGTGTCGGCCGGCGCGAACGCGGACCGAGTGCTGGCTGCGCTCAAGGGGGTCAGCGCGGAGCGATCACAGCCCAGCGAGCAACGCGAGCAGCGATGACCGAGGAAGCCGCCGGTACGCCGAACGCCACCCGATCGGGGAGCGTCCAACGGCAGTACGACCCGGACGGGAGCGACGGCCTGACGGCCGTCGTCGTCTCCGCGATCGCGGAGGCGGAAGGGGTTCGCCCGATGGACGTCCACTCACCCCCGTTGTACGAGCGTTTCGACGTAACATCACTCGGGGAGGCGTTCTTCGAACCGACCGCGGACGACACGGCCCCGGGGAACACGAACACCGTCGAGTTCGCGTACAACGAGTACTTCGTCCAGATCAGAAGCGACGGGACGATTCAGGTGTTCCAGCCGAGCGACCCCTCCGCGGACTGAGTCCGCGCTCCGGTCCGGTCGGCTCCGTCGAACTCGACGAGTTCGTCGAGAACATCCGATACGTGGTAGTCTTCCGCCTCCGAGACGGAGCAACAGGGTGTATCGGGTGGCGTGTACCGTCGAGACGCGGGTGAGCCGTCGGAGGATACCGATCAGATCATCGCGAGCGGCACCATCACCGCGACGCCGACGCTCACCCCGGCGGCGAGTTCGGGGTAGCCGTTCCACCGCAGGTCCACTCCGGATTCGAGCGCCTCTGGGATGAACTCCGTCAACACGAGGAACACCATCGCGCCGGCGGCGAAGCCGAATCCGAACGGGAGCCACTCGCGGGCGACCCGCACGAAGTAGAACGCGATCACCGCGCCGATCGGCTGGGGCAGACTCGAAAAGACCGCCAGTCCGACCATCCGCCACTCGCTCACGTCGAGCGACCGTAGCGGGATCGAGATCGCCAGCCCCTCGGGGATGTTGTGGATCGAGATGGCGAGCGTCATGAACACCGCGAGGACCGGCACCGCGAACCCGAGTATCGAGACGCCGCCCGCGCCTTCGAGACCGAGTTCGGCGAACGAGACGCCGACTGCGACCCCCTCGGGGAAGCTGTGGACCGTCAGGATCCCCAAGATGAGGACCATCTTCTTGAGGTTCCCCTCCGCGAGCGCCTGCGGGTCGACGTGGTGGTCGTGGTCCTCCTCGTGAGCGTGGGGGTGCCCGCCGTCGGTAGCGGGTTCGGTGTCGGCGTGGTCACTCACGTTGACGTACGAGAGCACCTCGTCGGCGACGACGACGAGGACGACACCCGCGAGGAGTCCGAGCAGCAACTTGACGGTGAGCCCGCCCGCCTCGGCCATCCCCTCGTCGATCAGCCCGAACCCGGACGCCGCGACCATGATGCCCGACGCGAGTCCCCACAACGCGACGTTCCAGCGGTCGCTCACGTCGTCGACGAGGAAGAACGGCAGCGCACCGATCCCCGTCGCGAGCGCCGTGATCAACCCGGCGACGAACACGAACGCGAGGGATTCCAACAGCGCCATTCCTACTTCGGGGTACGCGTTCGCCGCCCAAAAGTCCTTTCACTATTCCGATAGTTCTTCGGCTAGCCTAAAGAGTAGTGGGGAAGTTCACAAGTACAGGCCGGCAGTTCGAGTGATATTTTTTGGCCATCCTAGTCCGGCGGCGCGGGGACGGGTAGCTCCCGAACTCCGGGGAGACGTCCGACCCCGGAAGGATCCGGCAGGTCCAGCCCGGTACGGACGAGCGAGCGGTTCGGTCGACGGAGGGGCGAACGCCGTCGACGGGTAGAGATACCCTTCCAGTTTTTGCGCGACGACTCCAGTTTGGGAGTGTGAAAGCGGTTTTCCACCACTCGAACGACGACCCGGAACTCCACGACCGCGTGGTCGGCAACGTCGCCAACCTCCTCGACGACGAGACGCTCGACATCGATGCGGTCGCGCTCGTCGCCAACAGCGGCGGTCTCGAACTCCTCCGCGAGGTGTCCCCACATCGCGAGCGGGTTCGAGGACTCCAAGAGCGCGGCGTCGCGTTCAAGCAGTGTCGAAACACGATCGCCGGGACCGACACCGCCGAGGCGGACCTGATCGACGGCGTGGAACTCGTCCCCTCCGGCGTCGGGGAACTCACTCGCCTCCAGAACGAGGGGTACGCCTACATCACTCCGTAGCGTAACGGCCACCCCTGGTTAGAGGAACAACGCCGGGATCGTGTTCCGGAAGATGTTGAGCGTGATCACGAACAGCAGGCCGACCACGAACCAGTTGAACTTCTCCTCGTCGATCTCCAACCGTCGGAGATACGTCCCGGCGAGGAGACCGACGACGGTCACGACGGCGACGACGCAGCCGAGCCACAGCCGGTAGGTCGTCATGAGGTCCGTAAAGAGGACCATCTGGACGAGCCGAACGGTGAAGATCGTTCCGAGCACCATCGAGAGACCGCCGATGTAGCGGTCGACGTCCCGTTCGAACGTGTGGAAGTACGCGGGGAGGAGCGGACCGAGATTCGAGACGGCGAGGAGGAACCCCTCGAGGAAGCCGGCGACACTGAGCGCGACCGGGTGGTGAGCCTCGCGGATCGTCACGAAGTTCTGTACGACCTGGAAGACCACGTACGCGAGGATGACGACCCCGATGAGGAACGGGACGATCGGGCCGGTACTGAACTCCGCGAGGAAGAACACGCCGACGACGGATCCTACGACTGCGAGCGCCATCAGCACCCACTCCTCGCGGACGAACGCGACTCCGGTGTTCGTCTCCCCGACTTGGAACATGTTGATCATCCACGGCGGCACGGCGAGGACGACCACCGCGAGCGTCGGGTCGATCACCGACGCGAAGATGGGTGTCGTGATCAGCGCGTACCCGAACCCGATCATCCCCTTGACCGCACCGGCGACGACGGCCACGACGACGAACAGTGCGAGCAGGCCGACAGAGACGTTCGATTGGACCCCCTTGCCGACGTTCTCCACGCCGGGGAACAGGAGGATCGAACCAGCGACGACGGCGAGGGTTGCGACCGCCATCATCACCTCCCGGTACTGGAAGTCGATCAGGTTCGTCAAGAACCGCCTCGCGTCGAGTTGTGGTTCGTCGGTGCTCATAGCGGTATCGAACGTAACGCCGACCGTCCGCCGGTCGGTACGGGAGGTAACGGGTCGCGACCTTTCCATCCGCGGTAGTCAGTAAGGGATGCGGCAGTGTCGGGCACCGAGCTGACACCGTACCCCCAACGTACGGCTGGAAGACCGCTCGATACCGGGGAGCGACGAAATACGAGCGACGTAGCTGGGGGCAACTGTTGCCCGTAGACCTCTCCCACCCCCGGGGACATTCACGGTACTTATCGTCACTGCTCGGCACGGTTCGTGCGTGCTCGAACGGCTCCTCGGCGACGAGGTGGAATCGTCCGGCAAGTACCTCGCGGAGGTGATCTACGGCGCCAACGACGGGATCGTGACCACGTTCGCGGTCGTCTCGGGTGTCGCCGGTGCGGCTCTCGACCCGGCTATCGTCCTCGTGTTGGGCGCCGCGAACCTGTTCGCCGACGGGTTCTCGATGGGGATGAGCAACTACCTCAGCCGCCGTTCGGAGCTCGACTACCAGGATTCGGTCCACGGGGCGGAGGCGGCCGAACGCACGATGGCCGACGGGAAGTCCCCGAAACGGACCGCGTTCGTCACCTTCCTCGCGTTCGTCGTCGCCGGCTGGGCGCCACTACTCCCGTATATCGTCGGGCTCGCCCCGGCGTTCCCGTTGTCGGTCGCGTTCACCGGCGTCACGTTCTTCGTCGTCGGGGCGAGTCGGAGCCTCGTGACCACGCGCGCGTGGTACGTCAACGGTATCGAGATGTTCGTCGTCGGGATGGCCGCCGCGGTCGTCGCGTACACCGTCGGGACCCTCCTCGGCGGGGTGGCGTAGTCGCGGTGATCCCCGCTCGGGCGTCACCAGCGTCAGTCCCTCCCGAAGAGTCGGATCCCACTGGAGTCCGTCTGATCCCGCGTCTTCCGGAGGTCCTCGGTTCGAAGCTCCCCCTTCGCGTGCCACGTCCGGGGGCGGAAGGCGACGACGGTCGCCCCCACGTAGAACACGGCGACGAGCGCGACGACGACCCGGCCGGGGAGCATCCCGATACTCGCAGCGTCGATCCACGGCTCGGGCGTGAACGCGGTGATCCGGACGATCCACGCCCCGAGGAGGACGACGAACAGCGGGAGGTACACCCGGCGGAGACGGTGAGCGACCGCCTCCTCGGCGGTGATCTTGATCGTCGGCGTTCGGTAGTCGGCGCCGAGGCGTTCGCGCCACTCCTCGTCGACGAGACCCCCGTCGGGGTCGAGTCCGTACGCCCAGACGTTCTGCTGGAGCGTGCGGACGCGCGTCCGCCAGATCTCGTAGCCGCGGTAGCGCCGCGCTTCGATGGTGAGAAACACCGTCAGCGTCGCGACGCCGACCAGGAGGATGTAGTGGGGATGGCCGGGGTTCGAGAACGACCACGTCAGGATCGCGGCCATCACGATCACCGCCCAGTTGGCGGTCTGGTCGAGCCGTTCGCGCCACAGTTTCATCCGGTGGATCTCCCCGCGGTAGAGGTGCGCCATCGCGGAACTCGGTCCCATCTCCTCGTCGAGCAGTCCCTCGCCGACGTGCGGCGCCGTCGCGTCGGCAGGACCGGGCGCCTCCTCGGCGGAGTCGTCGTCGGGTGGTGGTGTCATGTAGAGTCAGTCACGTGGGCGTTATTCGTCGCTCGCTTCGGGGAGTGCGTCGAGGACGCGTTCGAACCGCTCGCGTACGTCCGTCGCGATCGAGTCGAGGTCGGCGTCGCCGACGACGCCGAGGAGCGTCTCGGGGTCGACCGCGCTCACGCCCACCTCGCCGTCGTCGGTTTCGTAGACCACGACGTTACAGGGCAGGAGCGCACCCAGCCGGAGTTCGGTTTCGAGCGCGTCGTACGCGAGTTCGGGGTTGCACGCCCCGAGGATGCGGTACCGGCGGAACTCCTCGTCGAGTTTCTTCGCGAACGTCTCGCGGACGTCGACGTCACAGAGGACGCCGAACCCCTCATCCGAGAGCGCGTCCGTCGTCCGGTCGACGACCGCGTCGAACTCTCCGTCGACTCGCTTGTCCATAGTATAGGACATACTATACAATTCTGTTGCGGCGACTTAGCCGTTGCGCCGGCGCCGCGACGGTGACCGGAGAGCCGTGAACGCCGAGGGCGGCACGTACCGCTCGGGGCGTGCCGGGAGACACTCGGTCGTTCGGCTCTTCCCATCACACGGATCAGCCCCGACGAGTCGCTCGGGTCGTTCTCCACCGTCGGCTACCCCGTAAGCGGCGGTCAGATCCGTACACCCCTGTTCAGAACCGACGTTCTCGCTTCCCGCCCGAACGGGCCGGCCGACAGCCAGTGGGGTTCGACGCGGAGTCGGCTTCAGGGATTATATATGGCGCCCAGGTTACACGGACGTAGGTACAACACAGTGGTGTCACTGCTAACCGTCGCTGGTGTCGTCGTCGCGGTGTTCGTCGGCTTCAACATCGGTGGATCGTCGACGGGCGTGGCGTTCGGTCCGGCGGTCGGGTCGCGCCTCGTTCGAAAGGCAACTGCGGGGGCCCTGTTCGTCTGTTTCGGCTTCCTCGGTGCGTGGACCGTCGGTCGGAACGTCATCGCGACGATGAGCAGTAGTATCGTACCGGCGACACAGTTCACGCCTGCGACGAGCGTCGCCGTTCTGTTCTTCACCGGCGCGTCGCTCCTGATCTCGAACCTCTACGGCGTCCCGGCCTCGACGTCGATGACGGCCGTCGGCGCCATCGTCGGACTGGGACTCGCGTCGGGAACGCTCAACCAGGCGTTGATGTTCACCATCGTCTCGGCGTGGATCGTCGCGCCGCTGCTGTGTTTGGCCATCGGAGCGGTGGTCGGACGCTACGTCTACCCGTATCTCGACCGCTACGTCGCGTTCACGAAGTTCGACCTCCACTTCATCCAACTCGACCAGTCGGGGGTGATCCCGCGTCCGTACCTGAATCGGAACGCGTCACTGCAGGACGTCGCCGGGTCGCTCTCCGTGGTGATCATCGCCTGCTACATGGCCTTTTCGGCGGGGGCGTCGAACGCGGCGAACGCCGTCGCCCCCCTCGTCGGCGAAGGGGGGCCGCTCACCGTCGACCTGGGCGTCCTCCTCGCGGTGTTCGCCTTCGCTCTGGGCAGTTTCACCATCGCTCGTCGTACGCTGGAGACGGTCGGGGACGACATCACCGAACTGCCGATTCTGGCGTCACTGATCGTCTCCATCGTCGGCGGCACGGTCATCACGATTCTCTCCTACCTCGGCATCCCCGCGAGTCTCGCGGTGAGTACGACGTCGACGATCATCGGACTCGGATGGGGCCGAGCGAGTCGGGCGGCGACGCTGGCGGAGTTGGCGACACCCGCCCCCGAAGGGCCGGACGTCGACGTCTCGACGGGAGCGTTGGTGACCTCGCGCGTCGAGGAGGCTCCCGCTAGCCCGACTATCGGCGATATCGCCCGACAGGAGGACCCGGTAGAGAAACCGTCGGAGGTCCCGGACGTTCCCGGTGTCGGCACGGAGGGGCCCGCGGACCTCGACGAGCGGAGCCTCTTCGATCCGGTGGCCGCCAAGCGTATCGTTACGATGTGGGTGTTGACGCCCTCGCTGGCGGTCGCTGCCTCCTATCCGGTGTTCGAACTCCTGCTGTGATGCTGGAAGCGCCGCTCGGACGACAGCGGCGTCTCACACGCCCCGAGTAACCAGCCGCGAGCGACGTGACGCGCGGACGCGCGGAACGAGGTACCCGTCGAACGGCGACGCGACCCGCGACGATCCCGGAGGGCTGTTACTCTGCGTGGGTCGAACGGACGGCCCGTCGTCCGGACCGGGCGCGAACGCTTATGAAGCAGGCTGACTACCTCCGAGTTCATGACCGACATCGGTGCGAGTCAGGGCGGAACGGGAGCCGGTGCCCGTGGCACCGACGCCCGCACACAGCCTCCCCGCCAAACGCCCGCCGCGCCAGTCCCCCCCGTCGAATGGTAACCGTCGTGTTCTGGGTGTTGGTCGCCCTCGCGACGGTCACCGCGCTGTTCACCGCGTGGGCGCTGGGGGCGAACAGCAACTCGCCGCCGTTCGCCCCGGCTATCGGCGCGAACGCCATCTCGACGATGCGGGCCGCGTTCCTCATCGGCATCCTCGCCGCGTTAGGGGCGCTCGCACAGGGTGGGAGCATCTCAGAGACGGTCGGAGCGGGGCTGATAAACGGCGTCGCGATAACGTCGTTGGCGGCGATTTCGGGGCTGTTGACCGCGACGGTGTTCATGGGGGTCGGCGTCTACACCGGCTACCCGGTTCCCGCCGCCTTCGCGACGACGGGCGCGATGGTCGGCGTCGGGTTGTCCCTCGGGGGCGCACCCGCGTTCGACACGTATCGACGCATCGCGACGTTCTGGCTGCTCGTCCCGCCGGTGTCGGGCGGGCTGGCGTACCTCACTGCCACCCTGTTGCGCCGCGACGACGTCCCCGAGACGGTCGGCGTACCGGTGTTGGCGGCCGTCGTCGGCGGCATCGTCGCGAACGTCGAACTCTCGGTCGTCCCGACCCCGCCGGGGACCGAACAGACCTCGATCGCGGCCTTCCTCGCGCGGACCGCCGGCGCCCCCGCGGTCGCCGGCGTCGAATCCGGAGTCGTCGTGGTGACCGCCCTGTTCGCGGCCGCGGGGTTCGCGTTCATTCGCCGCCGGACCCAGGAGTCGGTCGACCGCGGCATCAGGACGTTCCTCGTCGCACTCGGGAGCGTCGTCGCCTTCTCCAGCGGCGGGAGCCAGGTGGGACTCGCGACCGGGCCGTTGGAGAACCTCTACCGGGTCGAACTCGGACTCCCGGGGCTGGTCCTACTGGCGGTCGGCGCGACCGGTATCCTCGGGGGCGCGTGGATGGGCGCCCCGCGTCTGCTCCAGGCGACATCCCGGGAGTACGCGCAACTGGGCGTCCGCCGGTCCATCGCCGCACTCGTCCCGGGGTTCATCATCGCTCAGGCCGCCATCGCACTCGGTATCCCCATCTCGTTCAACAACATCATCATCTCCGGCGTCATCGGCGGCGGTCTCGCCGGTGGCTCGGCGGGCGTCTCCCGGCGAAAGATCGGCGTGACGCTCGCGTTCTGGGTCATCACGCTCGTCACCTCGATCGTCGTCGGGTTCGGACTCTACCGACTGCTCTCGACGGTACTCGGGATCCGGTGAGGTCGACCCGCGGGCTCCGCGTTCACGGCTACCGGACGACGGTCACGGTTGCGGGCGCCTCGCTCACGACGGCTGTTGCGACCGTACCGAGCAGCCGACGGGCGAGTTCGCTTCGGTCGCCGCCGTGCCCCCCCATGACGACGTGGTCGACCCCGTGTTTCTCGACGTAGTCGATGATCGTCTCGGCGGGGTCGCCCGTTTCGACCACCGGTTCGACGCGCCGGTCGGGGTCCGACACGCGGCGCTTGGCGGTCTCGATCATCGACTCGGTCCGCTCTCTGGCGTCCTCGAGTCGCGTCTCGTCGGGTTCGAGGATGCCGCCCTCGCTCATCGAGTCCCCGAGCGGCGTCACCACGTTCAGTACCGACACCCGGCAGTCGTACGTGTCGAGCGCGTGGACCAGCGCCTCGCTGGCGAGCGGTGACCCGTCGAGCGGGACGACGACGTGCGTCGGGGCTGTGCTCATGGTAGGCTCTCAGGGGCGGCGCACAAGTAGATGCCGAGGAAGCGCGCTGCGCGCTCTCGCTGTCGGGCGGACGCGCGACGGAGAGACGCGAGCGCGGCTCGGGGGTGAGTCACGGCGTCGGGAAGAATCGAAACGAGCCGGTCGTCGCCGTCGGGCGACGTCGGTCTCAGTTCAGTTGCGGACGACGTTCGTCGCGCGGGGGCCCTTGGGGGCCTGTTCGATGTCGAAGTCGATCTCACTGCCTTCCGTCAGATCCTCGCCGCCAACGTCTTCCATGTGGAAGAACACGTCGTCGTCCGAATCCTCGGTGGAGATGAAACCGTAGCCGCCCGTGTCGTTGAAGAAGTCAACCGTACCGTGTGCCATTACAAACGAACGTAGTCGCCGTCGCGGCATAACCCTTCCGAGAGTCGCGGTATCACGACACCTTCCCGGAGCGCGGGCGAGGGTGGCGAAACCCACCCTCCCCGTAGCTGGAACGGGTCAGCGCGTGTCCCGACTGAACACGATACCTCCGTTTAGACACGCTCGCGTCGATTCCGCGAAGCGTTGCTCTTGCCGCCCGGTTCGACCGGTTCGACCGAACCTAGATTCACAGCCGATCGCGGGACCGCAAGGCGGTTTCGACGGAGTCGATACTCCCTCCGTGTTCGGGAGCGGTCGGACGAACGTTGATACGTGTGCTACTCCTCTAGCGCGTATGACCGAACTCCCCGACGAACGTCAACTCGTTGTCCAGGCGCAGTCCCGGCTGGAGGAGTGGACGAACGGCGCCCGTACCCGAGCGTACGTCGAACTGTTCGAGGGCGAGGACCCGCTCCTCGCTCCCGAGGAGATGCGCCGACTGGATTCGCTCGACTCGGCGATGGAACGGGGAGGGGGCGACGGTGTCTGGGGCACGGACCAGTACGGAATCCACACGACTGGGGGCGGATCGATCGGTGTCGTCTGTGTGTACCACCCACAGATCACCGCCGACTCCGTGCTCCGGGGGGACGACGGCATCGACGACGAAACCGAGGAGCGACTCAACGCGGCCCTCTGGCGGTACAGCGAGCGTGTCGCGACGCTCATCGCGGACCAACTCGACGAGTTCGTCGACCGGACGGAACGCTAACCCGGGCGGACCGTCACCTGCCGGGCCACCAGCCGTAGAGTCGCTGCTGCTCGTCCGGCGCGGGGCGCTTCTTCGACTGCCGGTAGATCTTCCCCTCGAGGAGTTGGCGTTCGACCGCGTTCGCGAGGAGACGAAGCGCGTGCGTAGCGCCGTACCCCTCGCCATCGGCCGTGACGTAGCCCCGGTCCGTGGCGAGTCGGATCCGGGCTAGTACGAGCGGTACCCCTCGGCTGCGTTCGTCGTGTTCGTGGAGTTCGACACTCGCCGTGAGCACGCTCACGTCGCCGTCCTCCGCGGACGCTCTCGGCTCGGTCGACGGTCGGGACGTGCTGGACTCGCGTTCCAACCTCGGCCGACGGTCGATTGGACGGCGACGCGAGCTGTCGGCGGCCGACGACACCGCGATACTCGCCGTCGGTACCGACGACGGCATCGAGTCGCTGGTCTTCGAACGCACCCTCGACAGTGGGGTCCCGACATCGAACTCCGTGAACTCGGTCGACAGAATCGCTGGAGTATCCACGTGTGATCCCCGAACGAACGCTCGCCGAACGGTAGGGCTGTCTACTATCCGGTATCGGGACCCGCTCGGCTCCGCTCTCCGCGAGAAACTCGACCCCGTCGCCGGGCGGACAGGCAACGCCTGTCCTTCCCCAGTGCGCTATCGATCGGATACACCGGTCGAACGACCCATCGACGAAAATAGGGTTCGAGAGCAGTCGCCGTTCAGGTGGACACGTGACTGCGCGTCCAACCCGGGTCGTGGCCGGTGTGGTCGATGAGATCGGAGCGACACGCCGGGCAGTAGTCCGGAGTGACGGACTCGCTTCGAGGAACGTACACCGCGCCGCCGCACCTCACGCATGCATCCGCGACGATGGTCACACAGTCCGCACAGACGTTGAACTCGTCGACCGTGAGTTCGCGCAGGGGTTCGAGTTGTTTATCCAGGAGATACTCGTCGATGACCGTCTGGCAGTTGTGACACGGTTGCATAGCGATGCGTAGAGTACCTCGTGACCACATCGTAAATAGTTGGCCCCGAAGGGGGGCGAATCGCCGAGCGCCGAACCCGCCCGCGCCACGGACCGCTCGCACCTGGTACAGCTAGAGTCGTGGGAGCGTGACTCTCGGAAGTATTATCTGCCACCGGGGAGTATGCTCATTTGCAATGGCAAACGGTAAGGTTGACTTCTTCAACGACACGGGCGGCTACGGTTTCATTTCGACTGACAGCGACGAGGTAGACGACGACGAGGACGTGTTTTTCCACATGGAAGACGTCGGCGGCGAGGACCTCGAAGAGGGTCAGGAAGTCGAGTTCGACATCGAATCATCCCCGAAGGGACCCCGCGCGACGAACCTCGTCCGCAAGTAACCACGTCTTCTGCTCGTCGCTCGAAGTGACGGGCGGAGATCAAATTTTCTGAGGCGCGTACACACCGTCGCTAGCGCTCGCTATCCGCTCTCCCCATCCGGGACAGGGACAACGAGTCGCGCGGCAACGAGAGAGACGAGACGCGCGGTACGCTCAGGTGCCCGCTACGGCCGGAGTACACCGAGCTACGCCTGTTGGTGCGGCGACCGCTTGGCCGAACTCCTGTTCGGTCAGAACGACCGCCTGCCGGTGCTGTTGAATGATCTAGACGGACACGCGTGGTACTAGGAGCTGTACGACCCGTTTGAGGACTCGGGCAGCGCGGCGGCCCACTACCGGGAGGACGACCTCCTTCCCGTCTGCTTGCACAACCTCGCTGACGTCCACCGCACGTGGGAAATCGGCGAACTTGTCCGCCGTTTCGTCTCCTCAAAGGACGTCACCGAGAAGAAACTCTGGAACTGTCAGCTTCTCCCATCCGTCTTCGTCGTACATCATGCCCTCTCGAAGGGTAAATATTGATACGTGAGGCTGTCTCAGAATCCAAACAAATGGATTCCGCGATTGTCGATGGCGCCGTCTCCGATCTGCGGGCTGTGGTTGAGGATTTTCTGGATGAGCTAGCCGACCGCAATCTCTCGGCAGACCGACTCGGGGAAATCATCGAGGCTGACGCCGAGTTCGAAGGCGCCGACCTTCGCCAGTTTCCCGAAAGATTCGTAGAGGATCACCTGATCTGGCCGGTACTCGACGTCCTCGGATACGCAGTTACGCCGCGACCGGACTCGCCGGGCCAGAGCCGAGAGGAGTACCCCGACTTCCGCGTGGACAACCTCCCGGCTATGGTCATCGGCGAGAACAAGTCGGTCAATGACATCGAGACTTCCAAGACAGAACTACTCGACTACCTTGACAACACCCGCTACGAGTACGGCATCGCGACCGATGGATTTCAATGGGGAGTTTACGAGATTGCCGAGACAGATGGGCGAAGTCTCGCGCTCGAACCGATTGTCGAACCCCAAAGCTTGAAGCAGGTCGTGCAGTACGTCGCCCGGGAGGGGCGGATGGTTCCTTACGCCGACCTCAACGGGCTCCCTGAACTGGACGGTCTGCTTGCCACCTTCTTTCAGAATCTCGGCCATCACCACGTACGGCGGGCCACCGGTGGCCTGTCGGACTTCCACGACCTGTACGCCGAGACGATCATCGGCGAAGGAGACTACAACCATAACGGCATCGACACACCACTTGCCGAAGCCGTTGATGCGCCGGCCGGCACGGGTGAAGCCGAGAAGACCGCGTTCGCGGCACTGCTTCTCGATCGACTGACCTTCGTCCGACTGATGCGCGACCGTGGAGTGCTGAAGGTCAAGTTACATGAGGAGTGGAGTCATCACAACAAGGGTCTGAATCGGTTCCAAGGTTCGTTCTACGACACCCATCTCAAGCCCCTCTTCTACGATGTGCTGTCGGAACCGAAGGGAGAACGCGAAGAGGACAAGTTCGGGAATCCCCCTCATTTCGCCGGCGGCCTGTTCGAACCGGTGCTTCACGACGAGGGTGCGTATGATGTCAGTGACGACGTAATGCAGGACGTTCTTACAGTGTTCATCGAAGGTGAATCGCGGACGGTGATCAACGAGGGGGCTCGTGGTTCTCTGCTGGAGTCCTACCGCGCGACCGAGGAGCCCGATCTGGCCGGGCGGATGGCCGAGTGGTACGCCGACCTGACGCGGGTGTACGAGACGGAGTTGGCGTACGTTGAAGAGAACATCAGCCCGACGCTTCGCCGACATTCAATCGGGGCTATAGACGACTAAATCGGATTGATTTTTCCGGTATTCACTTCCCTGCTGTCAGACCTATCACTCGGCGTCTGATTTGTAGAAATCCAAACTGCGACGATCTGGCCCCGTAGCTCCAACGTTCGATATAGCTGTATGAAGTTTATCAGATCCATGTCTCGCTTGCAACCGCCGAATTCACCGTCGAGACGCGGTCTATCGTCACACCGCTACTGAGAAGAGGCCACTTCTGCTTAGTGTCGTAAGCACACGTGGATATCGGCGGGTCGACGCCCGCGGGTCCGCGCGTCGGCTCCGCCGACCGACGACCGGGGTTCGCGGGCCGGGTCCGCGCGTCCAACCGCTCGACTTCGGTGGCCCGCCGTACGCCGAGGCCGACTTCGTGATCGCGCGCGTGGAGTGACGGTCGGAAGCGGTCGCGGGTCGATCACGTTCTCCCCGCCGCCCCGTCGATGTCGGAACCGGCAAGCGAGCGGTCGAGATCCGGTTCGCTCTCGTTCGCTATCCCGACCGCCCGATCGGTGGCCGACCGGATCGGAGGCGACTCGTCGAGGCAGCCGAGCGAGAGCCGGTGAGCGGTGACTTCGTATCTGACGGACGACGGCACCGTGGCCGTGATAACTGTTCTCGGTACCTCAGGTTACTACGCTTCCTGTGGTACCTACCCTTAGTGAGGTAACTAACCCAACTCGGAACATTCGGTTTCCAGCAGTCGCGAAGCGACGGTACCGACGAGAGAGACGGAACTCGGTAGAGCAGCGGTGAACGCCTACTGAACCCGGTTTTCGAGGTCGTCGAGCGACCCGTCGCTCACCGCCGGCCAGTTCGCGGCGAGGATATCGGCGACGCGCTCGTAGTAGTGGGGGGTGTGCCCCGACGTGTGGGGGGTGAGAAACACGTTGTCGAGGTCCCACAGTTCGTGGTCCGGCGGGAGCGGTTCGGGGTCCGTCACGTCGAGCGCCGCGCCGCCGAGCGCGTTCGACTGGAGCGCGTCGACTAAGGCGTCGGTGTCGACTATCGGCCCGCGGCCGACGTTGACCAGGACGGCGTGCGGTTCGAGCGTCGCGAGTTCCGCCGCGCCGACCAGCCCCTCCGTCTCGTCGGTGAGCGGGCAGGCGACGACGACGTAGTCGCTCCGCGCGAACGCGTCGTGGACCGCCGCTTCGTCGAACCCGACGACTTCGTCCGTCGGGCCGCCCTTCTCGGGGGTGTAGCGCGCGCCGATGGTGTCGACGCCGAACCCGTCGAGCCGCTCCACCACCGCCTCGCCGATGGCACCCAGACCGACGACGGTGACGGTGGAGCCGTACAGTTCGCTCGCCTGCCCGCGCCGCCACTCGTGGCGGTCCTGTTGGCGGCGGAACCGGCCGAACTCGCGGGCGAACGCGAGCATCGACCCGACGACGTGCTCGGCGATGTTGGGGCCGTGGACGCCCGACGCGTTCGTCACCGCCACGTCGTTCGCCGCCAGCGTCTCCAGGGGGAGCGACTCGTACCCCGCCGACGCGCACGCGAACAGCCGCAGGTTGTCGGCTCGTTCGACCAGTTCGGCGTCGACGTTGTGGCCGGTGATGACGGTGGCCGTCTCGGCCGCCGCCCGTTCGGCGGCGGGCGTTCCCGGCCGGACGACCGTCGCGTCCGCCGGTAGCCGTTCGCGGAGCGCCTCGGCGTACCGCTCGGTCGAGATGCCGTGGCCGCCCTTCCGGAGCACCAGCACGTCGTCGCCGCTCACCGTCGCCCACCTCGTCTCGGGTCGAGTGACATGCGCGGCGGTAGCGCGCCGACCGGCTATGGCGTGTTGGTAGGAGCAATCGACGGGCCGAGATGACCGGGACTTACACCCCCCCGCTCGTACGGGCGACGTGTGGCACCGACGATCACTCGCATCGAGAGCACGGAGTTCAGCTACTCGCTCGACGACCTGAGCACGGACGACAGCGGGTTCAACCTGGTGTACGAACCGGGCGAGACGACCGAACGCAAACTCTTCGGGATCAAGATCCACACCGACGAGGGGATCACCGGGGAGTACGTGGGGGGGAACTCCCCCGCCGCGGCCCAGATCAACATGTTCGCCGACTACCTGATCGGCGAGAACCCCCTCGAACGGGAGCGCCACTGGTCGGAGATCAAGCGCGCGCTCCGGAAGTACGACCGCATGGGAATGGGTCCGATCGACATCGCGCTGTGGGACTTCGCCGGCAAGTACTACGACGCGGCGATCCACGAACTGCTCGGCACGTACCGCCACCGCATTCCCGCGTACGCGTCGACGTACCACGGCGACGACAACGGCGGGCTCGACTCGCCCGAGGCGTTCGCCGACTTCGCCGAGCACTGTCTCGACTTGGGCTACTCGGGGTTCAAGATCCACGGCTGGGGCGGCGGCGACGACGCCCGCGACCTGAGCCGCGAACTCGACACGGTTCACGCCGTCGGCGAACGCGTCGGCGACGAGATGGACCTGATGCACGACCCCGCCTGCGAGTTGGAGACGTTCGCGGACGCGCTCACCCTCGGGCGCGCGCTCGACGAGGAGGGGTTCTTCTGGTACGAGGACCCCTACCGCGACGGCGGCATCTCCCAGCACGGCCACGGCAAACTCGCGGAGATGCTCGACACGCCGATCCTCCAGACCGAACACGTCCGCGGGCTGGAACCGCACACGGACTTCATGGCCAACGGGTCGACCGAGTTCCTCCGCGCGGACCCCGAGTACGACGCCGGTATCACGGGCGCGGTCAAACTCGCGCGCGTCGCCGAGGGGTTCGGGATGGACGTGGAGTTCCACGCGCCCGGCCCGGCCCAGCGGCAGTGTCTCGCCGCGATCCGGAACGCCAACTACTACGAGATGGCGCTGGTCCACCCCGACGCCGACAACACGACGCCCCCCATCTACGCGGGCGACTACGCCGACCAACTCGACGCCGTCGACGACGACGGCACCGTCCCCGTCCCGGACGGGCCGGGGCTCGGCGTCGACTACGACTGGGAGTTCATCGAGGAGAACGCCACGGGTAGCGTCCACGTCTACGAGTAGTTCGCTCGACTCCCGCCCCTCCCGCCGGCACCGGTCGCGTGTTTTCGAGCCAAAGATCGTCCGTCGGCAGGACGAGCACGAACTCGCCCGGCGGCCGCTGTCGGCGCAGCGACGCTTCGAGACGCCCGAATTCGACCGTCTCGGCGTTCGTTTCGGGTGACCGCCCGCCGTCCGACCGCACCTCTTCTCAGGCACCGGTGTTACCTTAGGTTACCCAGGCGCCTTAGGTAACTCAGGTACCTATGCTTAGTGAGGTCTCTGCGGTGCCTCAGCCGATGACGGCGAACGGGGTGCGGCGCACGCCGAACGTCTGACGCACAGTTAATGTGACGCGGTCCGACCCGCCGCGTATGGACGGGGACCGACCCGACGGACCGACCCGCCCCGACCGGTCGATTCGGTCGGACCGGGAGGCGACGGCTCGAGCGAGCGACACCGAGACGCCGGCCGGCGGCCGCGCCGCCGAAGCCACCGAAGCCGCCGTCGGCGCGGGGGGGACCGACCGATGAGCGGGTCGAACCCGTTCGACGACCTCGCGGAGGAGGTCGCGGGTGGCGACCGGAACGACCCCGCCGAGGCGGGGTCGACGACCGACGCGGCCGGGGCGGACGACGGACGCTCCGCGGGCGGGACCGCGAGCCGAGACGGGGGGAGCGACCCCGGAGGGAGCGACGGCGCCGACGCCGCCCCGGGGGCGGACACGGTCGCCGGACCGACCCTGGAGAACAGTTCGCCGCCGTTCCCCTACTCCGAGACCGAACAGAAGCAGATGTACGTCCGCGGCGGTCTGTGGGACGAGTTCGAGGACCTCGGGTTCGACGCCGAACTCGAACTCCGCCGGACGTTCGACGTGCGAAACGTCGAGCAACGGGAGATCGACACCGCGCTCGTCCGGTTGGCGCTCGAACGGTTCTCCCCCGACGAGATCGCCGCGATGGTCGTCCGAACCCGCGGGTTCGACCCGTCTGACGGCGAGTGACGCTCGGCGGGGATACCGACGCTATCAACCGTATATCGCGATATCGACTTCGACCCCCGGGAGCGTAGCGGGACGGGGACGGACGGTCACAACGGCGTCACCCGTCGTCTCGGGACCAGCGGTGGCCGTCGGCTTCGACGAGACCGAGGAGGTCCCGGCGTCGGTCGGCGAGTTCGGCGACCCGTCGGTCGAATGCCTCGTCGGAGACCGTCGGCACCCCCGCCTCGCGGAGGCGGTCGAGGTCGGGAGCGGGCGGCGGGTCGTCCGCCGGCGCGAACGTCGCGTCCACCATCTCCAGGTAGGTGTCGACCGTCGAGCGCGCGCTCTCTACCACCGCAGTCTCCGAGCGTCTCCGCTCCGGGACCCCCCGCTGGAGGGTCGTAAGCGCCTCGTCGAGGGTGGCGACGCCGACGACGGCCGCGTACCGCCGGTCGGCCGTGTAGAAGTAGTGGAGCACGGGGTAGGCCATGTGGTTCACCGTGAGTTCGTTCAACTGCGTCGAGACCGAGTTCAACGGGAGGTCGAACCCGTCGAACCGCTCGCCGGTCCACCCGGCGACGACCACCGCCCCGCCCGTCTCGCCGAGTCCGCTCACGGTGCTGGCGAACGCCCGCTTCTGCGTGACCGCGTCGAGGACCGAGAGGACGTACGTGACGATCAGGGTGACGAACAGCATCCCGCTGCCGGACGTGAACACGGTGACGATCCGCCAGACGGCTCCCCCGGGCGCGTACCCGCCGTTGCCGAGCGTGAACAGCGAGTACCCCGTGAAGTAGAACCGCTCGCTCCACGAGACCGGTCCCGCGGCGTTCGTCTCGACTATCGACCCCTCGACGCCCGCGAACACGAGCGTCCACCCGAGCCACAGCGACGCGATCCACGTCACCAGGCTCACGAGCAGAACGAGCGGACCGGCGAGCGTGAGGAGCCGCGACCCGCGTCCGCCGACCCGCCGGAGCCGGTTCCACGTTCCCGCCATCAGCCGGGTCGTCACCGGCCCCGCCCGTCCCTCGACCCAGACCGTCGTCCAGAGGAGGTCCGTGACCGTCCCGACGAGGACGACCGCGCCGACGACCGTGTACAGCAACGTCATGCGCTACTCCGCGGCGTCCGTGTCACCGGCCGGCCGAGCGGGCGATCCGCGGCGGCGACGCCCCGGCTGTCGACCCGAGGGCTCGCCCGTCCCGGTCCGCTCCGGGCGCACCTCTGCCGGTCGTCGCTGCTCCTCCCGACGGGGAGACGACACCGAGACCGCCTCGTCGCCGTCATCGGCGCCAGTAGCATGTCAGTCGTCCCGACGGTCGGGGCGCTCCCTTTACTCCGCGTCGATCCGAAGCGGGTTCGAGCCACCCGGGCGACCCGTGCGGTCGACCGTCGAGAGCGAACGCGAGCGCGTTCGGTACGGCGACGACTCGCAGACGAGGGCTTTTTACGTTGTCTGCTACCACTCGCCCGTATGGATCGTCGAACTTACCTGCGGTCGGTCGGTGGAAGCGCGGTCGCACTCACACTCGCGGGCTGTAGCGGCGACGGCGGCGAGGCGAGTCCGCCCGCCGAGGAGACGACCGACGACTCGGCCGGCGGCGAGACCGGAACCGGAACCGAAACGGGAACGGAGAGCGGCGGTGACGGCGAGGTCACGACCGTCACTCCTGGTACGGCGCCGGGGTTCCCCCCGTTCGAGATGATGGAGAGCGGCGAACTGGTCGGCTTCGACGTCGACCTGCTGTCGGCGGTGGTCGCGGAAGCCGACGGCTACGAACTCGGCGAGTGGCAGACGTTCGACTTCGACTCGCTGATCCCCGCGCTCACGAGCGACAACATCGACGTCATCGCGGCCGCGCTCACGATCAACGACGACCGCGACCAGACGATCGACTTCAGCGACCCCTACTACAACGCGGACCAGGCGGTGTTGGTGCGCACCGACGGCGACTTCGCCCCGAGCGACCTCGAGGCGCTCTCGGGTCACCCGGTCGGCGCGCAGTCGGGGACGACCGGCGAGACCGTCGCCCAGGAGAACGTCGAGGGGACGAACTACAACTCCTACGACAGCTACGTGTTCGCGGTTCAGGACCTGGAGAACGGCAACATCGACGCCGTGGTCCTCGACGTACCGGTCGCGCGGACGTTCGCCCAGCAGCGACCCGTCGAGGTCGCGTTCGTGGTCGAGACGGGCGAGCGCTACGGGTTCGGGATTCGCGAGGGAGCGAGCGAACTCCAGACCGGGCTGAACCAGGGGCTCCAGGCCGTCCGCGACTCCGGCCAGTACGAGGAGGTCCGCAACGAGTGGTTCGGCGGGTCGGCCGAGTCCACCGGAACGGCCGACTCGGCGACCGCCAACTCGACGACGACCGGGACGAGCGAGTAGACGGATGCCGTGTCCAGTTCCGGTCCCGGGCGGGCTGTCGGCCGACTGGCGGTACGTGTTCGAGAACGCGTGCTACCTCGGCGACGGGCTGGCGGTGACGCTGGCGCTGACCGCCGCCAGTCTCGTCGTCGGCTTCGCCGCTGGACTGCCGGCGGGCGTCGCGGAGGTGTACGGCCGGCAGTCCGACAGCGCGCCCGTCAGGTGGGTCGGCCGCGCGGTCCGGAACGCGGGCGTCGTCCTCCGCGGCACGCCCATCGTGGTGATCATCATGCTCGCGTACTTCTCGTTCGGCATCTCGCCCGCGTTCCTCGCGGCCACCGCCGCGTTGGGGTTCCGGAGCGCGGCCTACCAGACGCAGATCTTCCGCGGCGCCATCGAGAGCGTCGGCGCCGGACAGATGGAGGCCGCCCGGTCGGTCGGAATGTCGAAGTACCAGTCGATCCGTCACGTCGTGCTCCCGCAGGCGCTCCGACGGAGCGTCCCGGGGTTCCAAAACGAGGTGACGATCGTGTTGAAAGACACTTCGATCGCGTTCGCGATCGGTCTCGCGGAACTGCTGACCAAGAGCTACGACCTGTTCCAGAGCGTCGGCCACACCACCGCCATCTTCGAACTCATCCTGGTCGTGAGCGCGGCGTACTTCGTGCTCACGTTCGCCGCCAACCGGTCGCTCGAAGCGCTCAACGAGGCCGTCTCGGTACCGGGGGGTGAGCGCGGATGAGTTCGGAGTCGCCGTCCGATCCGCCCCTGCTGCGGGTCGAAGACCTCTACAAGCGCTACGGCGACGAGGAGGTGTTGAACGGCGTCTCGTTCGACATGGACGCCCAGGACGTTCAGGTGCTCGTCGGTCCCTCGGGGTCGGGCAAGTCGACGCTGCTGCGCTGTGTCAACCGCCTCACCGAGTTCGAGGGCGGCCGCATCGCCCTCGACGGCACCCCGACCGACGAGATGGACGAGAACGACCTGCGCCGACAGGTCGGGATGGTGTTTCAGGACTTCAACCTGTTCGCCCACCTGACCGCGAAGCGAAACGTCATGCTCGGTCTCCGGCGCGTCCGCGGTCACTCGAAGGAGGAGGCGGAGGCGCGCGCGCTCGAGGAACTCGAACAGGTCGGACTCGGAGACCAAGCCGACTCGTACCCCGCCGAGCTGTCGGGCGGACAGCAACAGCGCGTCGGCATCGCGCGCGCGCTCGCGATGGACCCGAAGCTGATGCTGTTCGACGAACCCACGTCCGCGCTCGACCCGGAACTCATCGGCGAGGTGCTCGGCGTGATGCGCGACCTGGCGGACCAGGGGATGACGATGCTGTGTGTCACCCACGAGATGGGGTTCGCCCGGCAGGTGGCGACCGACATCATGTTCCTCGAAGGGGGCCACCTGGTCGAACACGGCCCGCCCGAGCAGTTGTTCGAGAACCCACGACACGAGCGGACCGCACAGTTCCTCGACCGCCTCACCAGCCTCCACGGCGGCGACCATGGCTGAGCGGGCGGCCGGGACGGACGCCGACTCGGCCTCCGGCTCGCGGGCGCGGTTCGGCGACCGGGACGTCGGGACGCTCGCGACGTACCTCGCCGGCGCCCTCTTCTGGGGGTGGATCTTCCTCCGCTGGCTCAACGACTGGTCGGGCGGCGTGTTCGTCCCCGCCCGGCAGGCGTTCGTGCCGCCGTCGCTGTTCCGCGGCGTCGCCGCGGGCGTCCCCGTCGTCGGCGGGGCGTTCGAGGCGCTCGCGTTCGCGTTCGAGTACGCCCCCGCGCTCGTGAACGCGCTGTGGCTCACGGTGGTGTTGACCGTCGTCAGCATCGCGCTCGGGTTCGTTATCGCCGTCCCGCTGGCGGCGTCGCGCGTCTACGGCCGGGTGTCGGCGTGGGTGTCGGTGGCGTACATCGAACTCCTCCGCGGCACGCCGCTTTTAGCCCAACTGTTCGTGCTCTACTACGGGTTCCCCTGGCTCACCCGCTTCTTCCGGGGTCTCCCGGGCGTCGGGCAGGGGGTCCTCCCGGGGCAGGCGGTGTTCGTCGCGGTCATCGGGTTCACCCTCAACAGCGCCGCTTACCAGGCGGAGTACATCCGCGGGGCCATCGAGAGCGTCGCGCCCGGCCAACTCGTCGCCGCGCGGTCGGTCGGTCTCTCGCGGGTCGAGGGGGTACGGTTCGTCGTGCTCCCGCAGGCGCTCCGGTACGCCATCCCGGGGTGGACGAACGAACTCGTCTACCTCGTCAAGTACTCCTCGCTGGCGGCGTTCATCACCGTCCCCGAACTGTTCCGGGCGGCCCAGAACATCGCCTCGTCCAACTACCGGTACACGTCGATGTTCGTCCTCGCCGCCGTGCTGTACCTCGGCGTCGTGGTCACGGCCACGAACCTGATGGAGTACGTCGGCCGCCGCGTCGCCGTCCCCGGTATCAGCGGCGGTGAGGGTCGCTGACCGCCGCTCCGTCTCGCGTCCCTCTCCGGTCGGCGCGACCCGGCCGGGCGACTGGATCGACCGGCCCCAACGCCCCGAACGCCCGCCGCTTTCGGCGCGGGCGTCGACGGACCCGCCGCCCGGCCCGCGCGGGTGAGCGTGATTTTTACTCCTTGTCTATCCGAATGGAAGTATAGAAAGAACGCTTATACAACGGTATCCGACCCCTCGGTCGGGGTTCGGGCCGAGTCGAACGCGACACGTCGACGGGGGCTACGGCCGACCGTGATCCGCGGCCGTACACTCGCCACCGCTCGGACGACTGTATATTTTTGGGATCATTCAACGAATTATTCACAGTTCGAAACGAGCCGTCGGTCGGTTACCCCGAACACACTCGCTCGACCGGGTGTCGGATCGGTAGAACGTCTTCACTCTTATCGATACTATATCAAAAATTCTCCCCGGGAGATACCCCGGCGAGCACCGACTCGGTATGCCGTCGCGGACCCACTCCATCCCGTCGGCGCGTCGGCGGGGTCGCGTGCCCCTCGCCGGGAGCCGAAGCGTTTTGTGACGAACGGGGGATCGACTGTCGTGGCACGGAGTGACACTGCGGCCGCACCAGTGGAGACGCGGCGGCGCCTGCACGCCCACCCCGAGGTGGGGTGGTGCGAGTTCCGAACGACCGCACTCGTGGCCGACCGACTCCGCGAACTCGGCTACGACGTGGCGGTCGGTCCCGACGCCGTCGACACCGAGACGGAAACGACCCCGCCGGACGAGGAGGTGGTGGCGGAACACGCCGACCGGGCGGTCGAGGCGGGTGTCGACCCGGCCTTCGTCGAGCGCCTCCGCGAGGGGGGGACGGGCGTCGTCGCCAGCCTGAGCCGGGGCGACGGCCCCGTGGCGGGTCTCCGCGTCGACATGGACGCGCTCCCGGTCCGGGAGTCGGACGACGACGACCACCGGCCCGCCCGCGAGGGGTTCACTTCGGAGGCGCCGGGCGTGATGCACGCGTGCGGCCACGACGGTCACACCGCCATCGGTCTCGGGGTCGCCGAACGCGTCGCCGCCGCCGACTTCGACGGGACGGTCAAACTGTTCTTCCAGCCGGCGGAGGAGGGCGGCGGCGGCGGGCGCGCGATGACGGCCTCGGGCCACCTCGACGACGTCGACCTGTTCGTCGCGCTCCACCTCGGGCTCGGCGTCCCGATGGGGACGGTGGTGACGAGCCTGGAGTTCCTCGCGGTCAGCGGCCACGACGTGACGTTCACCGGGCGGGCGGCCCACTCCGCGGCCGCCCCCGAGGAGGGGCGGAACGCGCTGTTGGCGGCCGCGACGGCGACGCAGAACCTCTACGCGGTTTCGCGACACGCCGAGGGGGCGACCCGCATCAACGTCGGGACGCTCGACGCCGGGACCGCGGGGAACGTCATCCCCGAGTCGGCGGAGATGAGCGTCGTGACCCGCGGCGAGACCGACGACCTCTGTGCGTACATGGAGACGCGGCTGCGGGAGGTCGTCGAGGGCGCCGCCACCACCCACGGCGTCGAGGGGGAGGTGACGACCCGCGGGCGGACCGTCTCGGCGGACCACGACCCCGCGACCGCCGAACGGGTCGCGGCGGCCGTCGAGGCCGCGAACGTCGACGGCGTCGACGCGGTGGAGACGCACCGGGCGGTGTCGGGGAGCGAGGACGCCTGCTACCTGATGCAACGGGTCCGCGACCACGGCGGCGAGGCCACCTACGTCGGCATCGGCACCGACCTCGCCGACGCCCACCACACCGCGCGCTTCGACGTCGACGAGGCGTCGCTGGCGGTCGGCATCGAGTCGATGACCGCGGTGCTCACCGCGGCGGCGTCGGACGGAGGCGACTGACCCGACGGCGCGGGCCGGAGCGGTCCCCACCGGGGAGTCGCCCCCGGTCGGAGGATTCAACGGTCGGGGGTTCGAGCCTGTCGGGTGGTCGACGCGGCGTGCGTCACGCCGCTCTCCTAGCCGATTCGCCGTGGACACCCGATCAACCGGCTCTACCGAGGGGCAACAGTATACTTATGGGAGAGAGTACCATTCCAGTAGAACGAGCCACCCGATGACAACGAACGAGCGGGAACGCGACTTTACCCACCTGTTCTCGGAGACCGTACAGGAGACGATGAACAACGCGGGCTACGGGTCGTGGCGGTCCATCTCCGACCCGGCGGCGGTGTCGTTGAGTTTCGGCTTCCCCTTCCCGGAGTCGTTCCCCAACGACGAGTTGGTCGCCTCGGCGGAGGCCGTCTTCGAGGCCGAGGGCGACGTCGCCCTCCAGTACACCGGCGGCGAGTACGCGAGCGGCCTCTCGGGGGTCGTGGCCGACCGTGCGCGCGACCGCGGGATCGACTGCGAGGACGACGAGGTGATCCTCACGAACGGGTCGACCCACGCCATCGACGTCGTGAGCCAGACGTTCCTCGACCCGGGCGACCTCGTGGTCACCGAGGCGCCCACGTTCATGGGCGCGTTGAGCCTGTTCCGCAACTACGGCGTCGACATCGAGGGGGTGGAGATGGACGCCGACGGACTCGACGTGGACGCGCTCGCGGCCGACCTGGAAGCCCGCGAGAGCGAGGGCCGGCCGCTCCCCAAACTGCTGTACACCATCCCGACGTTCCACAACCCCACCGGCGTCACGCTCGCCGAGGACCGCCGCAAGCGCCTGCTCGAACTGGCCGCCGAGTACGAGTTCGTGGTCTTGGAGGACGACGCGTACGGCGAACTCCGCTACGAGGGTGCGGACGTGCCGTCGCTCGCGGCGCTCGACGACACCGGGCTGGTGGTCCGCGTCAGCACGTTCTCGAAGACCATCGCCCCGGGGATCCGCACCGGGTGGATCGTCGCCGACGAGGAACTCGCCGAGGAGATGCGTCGGATCAACGCCGGGGGGACCAACACGTTCACGCAGGGCGTCGTCGGCCGCTACTGCGAGGCGGGGCTGTTGGAGGAGAACGTCGTCGACCTCCGCGAGTCGTACAGCGAGCGCTGTGCGCACATGCTCGCGTGTCTCGACGAGTACATGCCCGCGGGCGCCGACTGGAGCGACCCCGACGGCGGCTTCTTCGTCTGGGTCGAACTCCCCGAGGGGGTCGACGCCGAGGAGATGCTCCCCGAGGCCGTCGAGGAGGGCGTGGTCTACCTCCCGGGTCACCTGTTCTACCCCGACGACCGCGGCCACGACTGCCTGCGGATCTCCTTCAGTCACGTTCCGCTCGACGAGATGGAGCGGGGTATCGAGGCGCTCGCGGCCGCGACCCGGACGGCGACGAGCGTCGAGAGCACCGCCGACGACTGAGCCGACCCCGCCGGCCCGTCCGTCCGGCGGTCAGAGGACGCGGTTTTCGAGTTCGTCCAGCTTTCCGGCGGCGAACCGCTCGTAGTTGTCGGCGAACAGCGCGGCGATCCGCTCGGCGTACCGCGGGGTCGACCCCGCCATGTGGGGCGTGACGACGACGTTCGACAGCTCCCAGAGGACGGAGTCGGCGGGCAGCGGTTCCTCCTCGAACACGTCGAGGGCGGCGCCGCGGATCCGCCCCTGCTGGAGTGCGGTTTCGAGGGCGGGCTGGTCGACCACGCCGCCGCGGGCGACGTTGATCAGCACCGCCTCGGACTTCATCGCCATCAGCTCCCGCGACCCGATCAGCCCGCGGGTCGACTCCACCAGCGGACACGAGAGGACGAGGTAGTCGGCGCGTTCGAGCACCCGGTCGAGCCCCTCGGGGGGGTACACCTCGTCGACGACGTCGGGCGCGGTGTCGGGGTCGCGTTTGGTGCCGACCACCTCCATGTCGAGCGCCGTGGCGAGTTCGGCCACCTCGGTGCCGATGGCGCCGACACCGACGACGCCGACGGTCTTGCCGCCGAGTTCCCCGCCCGCGTACCGCTCCCAGACGCCGTTGCGCTCCTGCTGGCGGATCCCGCGGTGGATGCGCCGCTCGAAGACGAAGGCGTACCCGAGCACCTGTTCGGCGATGGGGCGAGCGGCCACGCCCGACCCGTTGGTGACGACGACGTTCCGGTCGTCCAACCGGTCGAGGTCGTACGAGTCGACGCCCGCGTTGAGCGTCTGGACCCACCGGAGGTCGGGGGCGTCGTCGAGCAGGCCGCTCACGTCGCGGATGGTCAACACCGCGTCGGCGTCGCCGATCGCCCGCTCGGTGCGTGTCGGCGTGTTCGACGTCTCGATCGCCACCTCGGCGGGGAGCGACGATTCGAGACGGGAGTGGAGTTCCTCCCCCAGTTCGTCGCCGAACACCCCGGTCACGCTGTGGTGGAGCAGTACGGTGGTTCCATCCGACATGGTACGCCCTCGGGCGACCGCCCGCATAAATCCTCCCACATTCGCTCGACCGGGACGCGAGGATGTACAGAAAGTCGACGGATAGTTGTTCGATAGTGGTGGACATCGGCGAATACGTTCGCGTTCGCGCTCTCCGAGACCGGATCGGTCGAAAGGTTGAATACTCACTGGGCAGCACCCCGAGGCATGGCAACGACGGACTCGGTAGTCAACCTCTCCGACGTGCGCAAGCAGTTCGGGGAGACGCTCGCGGTCGACGGCATCGACTTCGACCTCAGACAGGGCGAGTTCTTCTCGCTGCTGGGACCCAGCGGCTGCGGGAAGACGACGACGCTCCGGATGATCAGCGGCTTCGAGACGCCGACGAACGGTCGGATCGAGATCGAAGGCGAGAACGTGGTCAGTCTCCCGCCGAACAAGCGGAACACCAACCTGGTGTTCCAGGGCCTCTCGCTGTTCCCGCACATGTCCGTCGCCGAGAACGTCGGCTACGGGCTGAAGAAGGCGGGCGTCGACGCCGACGAACGCGAGCGCCGCGTCGAGGACTACCTCGACATCGTCGGTCTCTCGGGGTACGAGGACCGCAACCCGACGGAACTGTCGGGCGGCCAACAGCAGCGGGTCGCCATCGCGCGCGCGCTGGTCAACGAACCCGACATCCTCCTGTTGGACGAACCGCTGTCGAGTCTCGACCGGAAGCTCCGCCAGCGGATGCAGGTCGAACTCCAGCAGATCCACGAGCGGGTCGAGGGGACGTTCTTCTACGTCACCCACGACCAGGACGTGGCGATGAGCATGTCCGACCGGCTCGCGGTGATGAACGACGGCGAGATCGAACAGATCGGGACGCCCGAGGAGATATACCGCGAACCCGCCTCCCAGTTCGTCGCGGACTTCATCGGCGACACCAACTTCCTGTCGGGCAGCGTCGAGACGACGGACACCACCGCGGCCTTTCAGGTCGACGACGCCGACGCGTCGATCCCGCTCGCGGCGCCGAGCGTGAGCGGCGACGCCGTCGCGTCGGTCCGCCCCGAGGAGGTGAGCCTCCACCCGGTCGGCGAGGGGACGGTCGACGGCGAGGTGGTCGACAGCCACTTCCACGGCAACCACACCACCTACATCGTCGACACCGACGAGGCGGTGCTCCCCGAACTCGAAGTCGTCGTCCAGGGGCGCAGCCCCGTCTCGACGGGCGACCGGGTGGCCGTCGGGTTCAACGCCGACGCGCTGAAGTTGTTCGCGGCCTGAGCGGCCCGACCGACCGCCGCGCCCACCGGCCGTCACACCGCTCCCGCCGCGCCCGCCGCCCTCCGCCCGCCGCCGGCCCGGGAACTGTCGGGTCGGCCACCCCGGTCCCGTCCCGCGCCGCTCGCTCCGCGCTCTCGCCCCGCGCGAGCGGTCGCCGCGCGCGGTTCCGCCGACCCCGGGTCCGACGTACACGCGTTCACGCCCGGCTCTCGGATCCCCAATCAATTCTGTGCGACCGTAGACGGCTCGCTCGAATAGACGTTGGATTCGGAGATCATCGACACGATACTAGCCCAATCGACCGGTTATCTTCCACCTAGGTATACAATGACCTATGTGACCTTAGTCTCCATATTACAGACGTACCTCTGTCAAGAGACGCGGCCGGCCGGCCAGCGCACCCCCGCGGCGACCGGCCGCCGGGGTCGTCGGTTCCGGACGACCGACCCGATAGTATCGTTTACCCACGTGAACACACCCCGATACCAGCCTGATCGATGCCAGTTACGTACGCTCCCCGGCCGGCCGATTCGACGTTCGGCCACCTCGCACGGCTATTGCGATCCCTCTAGCTATCGGCGGGAATAGGGGATATTACTGGCTGACTGATCCGATCCAACCGCGAAACGATTCAATATTGGCACCCTATCGCAAGTCTTAATTGAAGACGTCCAGATTAGCGTGTGATGGCAAGCCGCCGGAAGTTTATCAAAGCGAGTGGTGTAGCGGGCGCGACGGGACTCACGGGCCTCGCGGGATGTATGGGGGCCATGGGAGGCGGGTCGACGACCGTCTCGATCCTGACGTGGACCGGGTACGGGGACGTTCAGGACGCGATCGAGTCGGAACTCGACGGGACCAGCCTCGACATCTCGGTCACGAACGGGTCCGCGCGGATGTTCTCGACGATGAACTCGGGGGGTGCCTCGGAGTACGACATCGTGATCCCGAACAACGAGTACGTCCCGCGGATGATGGAGGCGGGCATCGCGGCGCCGATGCCGCAGGACGTGGTGTCGAACTACGAGAACCTGTTCCCCCGGTTCAAGCAGGCCTCGGAGTCGCAGTTCGCCAGCGACGGGGAGATATACGGGCTCCCGATCCGGTTCGGCTGGTACACGTACGGGTTCGACTCGAGCGTCCTCCCGGAGGACCACACCCAGAGCTTCGACGTCCTGTTCAGCGAGTCGTACGAGGGCACCGACCTCTCGGGGAAGATCTCGATGTACGACGGCTACTACAAGTCGATGATGGTGACGGCGCTCCACCTCGGCTACCGGGACGCGTTCGAGGGGTCGGAGATCACGCTCTCGGACGAGCAGATCTCGGAGGTGGAGACGGCGCTCACCGAACAGAAGTCGAACGTCCTCGGCTACGTCACCGACTCGCAGGCGCTCACCCAGTCGTTCCAACAGGAGAGCGCCGCCGTCGCGTACACCAACCGGACGAACATCCTGAACGTCCAGAACAACGGCATCGACACGATGCGCGTCGCCGACCCCGAACAGCCCGAACTCACGTGGTTCGAGGGCGCCGTCGTCTCCTCGGAGTCGTCGAACCAGGAGGCGGCGTGGGAGGTGCTCAACCAGTACATCAGCCCGGAGATCGGCGCGCAACTCGCCGAGGCCCGGTTGATCGCGAGCACGTGTCAGGCAGCCCAGGAGAACATCGGCGGCGAGTACGAGGACCGGCTGGTGATCGACCCCTCGCGGCTGGAGGGGATGATCCCGTTTAAACCCGCCGCGAAAAACGACGCCTGGGTCGAGGCGTGGCAGCGGGTCCAGGCCGCGTAAGTTCCGCGGGCACAAACGTAATACCGTATCACGACATTCGTTCACACGCGACACCCACGACATCACTCACCATGAGTACTTCAACGACGCTCAGACAGTCGGTGTACGACCGGTTCTTCGAGAGTTCGTACGGCGAGTACGCCAAAATCGGGATCACCGCGGGACCGGGGCTGGTGTGGCTGCTCCTGCTCCTGTTGTTCCCGCTGGTGTTCCTCGTCACGATCAGTTTCGCGTCGGTCAACGACTCTTACCAGATCGTCTACGAGTTCTCGGTGTCGAACTACGTCAGCCTGCTCGAAGGGCAGGACGGCTGGTTCCGGACGCCGTTCATCGACACGTTCCTCCTGTCGATGGGCATCGCGGTGGTGACGACGCTCATGACCATCGTGTTCGCGTTCCCGGTGGCGTACCTCCTCGCACGCGCGAGCGGGACGCTGTTCAAGGCGCTGTTGTTCACGATCCTCCTCCCGTTCTTCACCATCTACATCGTCCGGATCTACTCGTGGTACGCGTTCTTCGGGTCGTCGGGGATCATCAACTCCTTTCTCGTGTGGACGGGGCTGGTCTCGGGACCGGTGAGCCTGTTCAACTACGGGGTGTTCCCGATCGTCGTCGCACTCGCGCACGCGTACTTCCCGTACATGCTGCTCACGCTGTACTCGTCGCTCGACGGGATCGACTACAGCGTCGTCGAGGCCGCGCGCGACCTGGGATCCTCGCGGGTCGAGGTCGCGAAGGACATCGTCGTCCCGCTGTCGGCACAGGGGCTGATCACGGGCAGCATCTTCGTGTTCGTCCCCTCGCTGGGGTCGTTCATCACGCCCAAGTTCCTCGCACAGGGGAAGGTGGCGATGGTCGGGGAGATACTGGCCGACCGGATCAACCAGATCTACGCGATCGACTTCGGCTCCGCCGGGTCGATCTTCCTGATCATCCCGTGTCTGATCGGCTTCCTCGTGATCTTCAAGTACGCCGACCTCGGCGGAATGCGGGGGATCTGAGATGTCCGACAAGACCACGGAGGGGTTCGCGCCCGGCGGGTCGGCGACGGCCGACCGCTTCGCGTTCCTCCCGAAGACGTCGCTCGGGGACCTGGTGGCGACGTACGGGCTCTACCTGTTCGCCGGGGTGACCATCGCGTTCCTCTGGCTGCCGTTGCTGTTCATCGTGGTGCTGTCGTTCGGGGTGAACTCGTCGTCGCTCGTCCCGTTCGAGGGGTTCACGCTCGCCAACTACGTCGACCTGTTCACGAACGCGTCGCTCATGAGCGCGTCGTTCCAGAGTTTCGTGGTGGCGACCACCTCCGCCGTGGTGGCGACCGCACTCGGCGTCCCGGCGGCGTTCGCGCTCGCGCGGTACAGTTTCCGCGGGAAGGAGGCGTTCCGGTCGCTCGTCATCCTCCCGCTTCTGATCCCGGGGGTGATCATGGGGATCGACATGCTGATCTTCTTCCAGTCGGTGATCGACCTCCCGCTGGGCTTCTTCACGACCGTCGCGACCCACTCGGTGTTCGGACTGCCGTTCATCGTGCTCCCGGTCGCGGCGCGCCTGCTCACGTTCGACCGGTCGATCGAGGAGAGTGCCCGCGACCTGGGTGCCGACCCCCTCACGGTGATGAGAGACGTCACCCTGCCGGTCGTCGCGCCCGCCGTCGCCGCCGGGTTCGTCTTCGCGTGGCTGCGCTCGTTCGAGGACTTCACCCGCGCGTTCTTCGTCAGCGGGACGATGGACCTCCTCACCAAGTCGATGTACAGCCTCGTCGTCTACGGCCAGAACGCGAACGTGATGAAGCCGATGGCGACGGTGCTCATCGTCCTCGTCGGCGTGGCGCTCCTGGTCGCGATGAACATCGGACAGGTGTCCAAGTACGTCTGAGACGGGCGCGAGGCCCGAGATGGACGCGGGTCGCCCACCGCGTTCCGCCTCGGCTACCCGTCGGCGTCCTCCGAACTCGGTTCTCCGTCGTCCGTCCTCCCGCCCGACCACACGCGTAGCCGAGGCTCGGCGACCCGACGCCGACCGTTGGGTCCCACCCACCTCGACGGCCGACATCTAGTTTACAATACGAGGTCTAAACCCCTAATATGGTATCCGATACGATCATAAAATCGTAGAATAGTGGCCGTGTGGGCTGAGTTTGGTTATAATCCTTGCCGACATTAATGCTGTGTAGGGGTCACGCTTTTGTCCCACCGGTCGACAGTGCCGGCTGTCATATGGTAGACAGTGACAGACGCGGTGTTGCACGGCGCGAGTTCCTGACCGCGGCCGGAGCGGCGGGCGGGCTTGCCGGGTTGACCGCCCTCGCGGGCTGTTCGGGCGGCGACGGCACCAACGAGGCCGGCGCGGGCGGTACGACGGCGAGCGACGAGGAGACGAGCGACTCCGGCGCCGGGTCCACGACCGGCGGGAGCGGGGAGTTGGGTGAACCGCTCCCCTCCTACCTCTATCTCAACAACCCGGCGAGCTACAACGCGCCGCGACACGACGCGATCAACCTGATCGGGTCGCGGCTCGGCGACGTGGGGTTCGACATGAGCGTCGAGGTGTTCGAGTGGGGGGCGCTCTACGACAAGGTCCGCCAGCAGCGCGACTTCGACTTCACGACGTGGCACCACGGACTCGGGGTCGACCCGGGGCAGTTGATGTACGAGTTCTTCCACTCGAGCGGGCTCGAAGGTGGGGCGGGGAACTTCACCGGCTACAGCACCGAGGAGATGGACGAGGTGCTCTCCGAGCAGATGCAGACGACCGACACCGGCGAGCGCGTCGACCTGCTCCACCAGTTCGAGAACATGATCGTGGAGGCGGCGCCGACGAACGCCATCGTGTGGATGCCGCAGTTGATGGCGTACAACTCCGACCAGGTGAGCAACTGGACCCAGCATCCGGCCTCGTTCAACTACTACTACAACATGACCAACATCGAGGTCGACAACCCCAGCAACGAACTCCGCGGGTCGTGGTCGGAGTCGCTGGGGTCGCTCAACGTGGTCGGCGGGGCCGCACAGACGAAACTCGAAGTCCAGTGGGACGTGCTGTACGACAAACTGGTCCGGTTCGACTCGGACCTCCAGCCCGACCCCGAGATCAGTCTCGCCTCCGAGTGGACCCGCCCCGACCGGACCACGATGGAGTACACGCTCAAGGACCACACCTGGCACGACGGCGAGGACCTGACCGCGGAGGACGCCGCGTTCACGTTCAACTACCTCAAGGAGCACAACGCGCCGCTGTACGCCGTCCAGACCGAGATGTACGAGGACGCGGAGGCGGTCGACAGCCGGACCGTCCGGGTCAACTTCACCGAGGAGAACGCGCCCGGACCGGTCCACACCCTGTTCTCGTTTCAGGTGCCGATCATTCCCAAACACGTCTGGGAGTCGCGCGACTCGCCGCTCGACCTACAGGTGACCGAGCCCGTCGGGTCGGGACCCCTGAAGTTCGACTACTGGGACCAGGGGTCGGAACTGTCGCTCGTCAAGTACGACGACCACTTCAACCCGGTCAACTTCGACCGCCGCATCTGGCGGATCATCCCCGAGAGTTCGACCACGTGGGAACTCCTCCTCAACGGCGACCTCAACTACCTGCCGTTCTCGCGGATCGGCAAGCAGTTGAACGACAACCGCGAGGAGAGCCAGATCGGCGTCGCCTCGGCGCCGGGCACCTCGTGGTGGCACATGAGTATGAACACCCGCCGGGACGGCCTCGCCGACCAGGCGGTCCGGCAGGCGGCGGTCCACGCCATCCCCAAGACCGCCATCGTCGAGCAGTTGCTGTACGACTTCCCCGAACCCGGTTCCAACCTCGTCACGCCCGCGTTCGGCGACTACTACACCGACGAGGTCCCGGAGTACGACGAGGGAGTCGAGGCGGCGAAACGGCGGCTGACCGAGGCGGGCTACGGGTTCGGCGAGGACGGACTCGTCCACTTCCCGGCCGAGTGAGACCACCGCGACCGCCGAATCGTGCCGGGTAGCGAATAACAGAAACTGGAGTGGACGCAATACCACTCGAATTTCGTATACGATACGTCGTGACCCGATCGTCGCCGATCGGATCGGCGGAGTCGACGAGACTGCGATGAGACGGGATCGAACGCCGTTACGGGGTCGGTATCAGTTTCGTCTCGACGCCGGGTCGACGCCCCACTGATACGGCAAATACCGACGACACGATCATATTCAGTACGTATTCCAACAGATACCGCGCCGAGACGGGCGACGACCCGACCGACGAAGACGATATCGAACCACTGGACGACGATCGTCCGTTCGGAAGCGGCACGGTCGGGTAGATTTAAGCGCACGTACTGCGATCCGACACTATCCGTCTATGGACACGGCCATCATCGACACGACGCTGGTGACGCTCGCGGACGACCGTCTCGGCGTCGTCGACGACGGCGCGGTCGGGATCGCGGACGGCGAGTTGTGCTACGTCGGGTCGACCGACGGGGTCGACCCCGGGGACGCCGACCGGGTGGTGGACGGGGCGGGGCTGATCACGATGCCCGGACTGGTCGACGCGCACGCGCACACGGGGTACACGCTGTTGCGCGGCGGCGCACAGGACCTCCCCGAGATCGAGTGGATGAACGCGGGGCTCGGTCCGTTCGCGAACGCGATGTCGGCCGACGACCGGGTCGTCGGGTCGAAACTCGGCGTCCTGGAGGCGGTCCGCGGCGGGGCGACGACCGTCGCGGAGTACGACGACCGGGTCGCCGACCTGGTCGAGGCGGTGTACCGACCGTACGGCGTCCGAGTGGTCGCGACGGAGACCATCAACGAGGTGGCGGACGACCGGTCGGGACTCGGCCCGCGCGACCTCTACGAGTTCGACCGCGAGCGGGGGGAGGCGGCGTTCGCCCGCGCGAACGACCTGTTCGACCGCTACGCCGACGCCGACCTCGTCACGCCGATGTACGGCCCGCAGGCGCTCGACATGGTGTCGCCGGACCTCCTCCGGTCGGTCCGCGACCGGGCGGCCGCCGACGACCGGCGCGTCCACGTCCACGTCGCACAGGGCGAACGCGAGCGCCTCCAGATCGAAGAACGGTACGGTGCCGACCGGACGACGGTGGCGGTGCTCGACGACCTCGACCTTCTCGACGAGTTCCTCGTCGCGGTCCACTGCCACGGGACGACCGCCGCCGAGCGACGGCGGATGGTCGAGGCGGGCGCGAGCCTGGTGGGCTGTCCGAGTTCGATCGCCGCCATCGACGGCCGCGTACCGCCCGTCGACGGGTACGCCGGCCTCGGCGGGACCGCCGGGCTGGGGACCGACCAGGCGCCCGGGCCGGGCCACCACAACGTGTTGCGGGAGGCGCGGACCGCCAGCCTGCTCTCGAAGACCGACGCCGCGGACCCGACCGCGCTCCCCGCGTGGCGGGCGCTCCGGCTGGCGACGCTCGGCGGCGCGCGCGCGCTCGGTATCGACGACGCCGTCGGGAGCCTCGAAGTCGGCAAGCGCGCCGACGTGATAACCGTGGATATGGGGGCGCTCGGGGTCGCACCGACCGTCTCGCGGCCGCTCCGGACCGCGATTCCCAACCTCGTCTACTCGACCACGGGCCGGGAGGTCAGGGACGTGTTCGTCGACGGCGAACCGCTCGTCCGCGACGGCGAGTTCGTCCGCGCCGACGCCGACGCGGTCGTCCGGGAGGCGAACGAGCGCGCGGACGCCGTGTTCGACCGGGGGACCGACGACTGGCGCGCCGCGGGGTCGGCGCTCGTCGACCGGGCGGACGACGGCTGGCTCTGAGTCCCCGACCCGGCGAGCCGTCCGGCGGGTCCGGGGACGACCCGGCCACCCCGCTGTGGTCCCGTCCCGAACCGATCCCCCACACCCCGGCTCGGAGCGGTACGTACCGCTCCGGACCCTCCCGAGCGGGTAGCTATCGTTACTCACCCTCCAATCTTAATATTATAAGTAGCTAAGCGAACGCGCGGGACGAACGAGGTGTGGACCTACAGAACCCACCCATCCCGGACCCGAGCGCGCACAGTCGACGCGGCTTCCTGCGGCGGACCGGCGGGGCGACGGCGCTGGCGGTCGTCGGGGCGTCCGGCGGCGCGAGCGCGGCGGTCGACGAGTCGGGCGAGTTCACCGACGACCCCTACTCGCTGGGCGTCGCGTCGGGCGACCCGCTGCCCGACTCCGTCGTGCTGTGGACGCGGCTCGCGCCGAACCCGTACGAGGTCGGCGGCGGCATGCCCGACGAGTCCACGCCCGTCCAGTGGACCGTCGCGACCGACGAGGGGATGACCGACGTGGTCCAGACCGGCACCGCCTCGGCGGACCCCTCGTCCGCCCACTCCGTCCACGTCGACGTCCAGGGACTCCGGCCGGCGACCGAGTACTACTACCGGTTCGAAGCCGGCGGAGTAGAGAGCGAGGTCGGTCGGACCAAGACCGCGCCGGCGGCCGACGCCAGCCCCGACGAACTCCGGTTCGCGTTCGCGTCGTGTCAGGCGTGGTACAACGGCTTCTACACCGCCTACCGCTACATGGCCGACGAGGAGTTCGACTTCGTCGTCCACCTCGGCGACTACATCTACGAGTACGGCATCGACGCGAACGGCGGCGAACGCGGCGTCTCCGTCCCGCAGGCGTACCGCGAGGAGCCGACGACGCTCGACCGCTACCGCCTCCAGTACGGCCTCTACAAGTCCGACGAGGACCTGAAAGCCGCACACGCGAGCGCGCCGTGGCTGGTCACGCGCGACGACCACGAGGTGGACAACAACTGGGCGGGCGACACCCCCCAAGACCCCGACGAGCAGGACCTCCAGTCGTTCCTCGAACGCCGCGCGGCCGCGTTCAAGGCGTACTACGAGCACATGCCGTTCCGGCCGGCGCAGATGCCCGACGGTCCCGACCAGAAGCTCTACCGCGAGTTCACGTTCGGCGACCTCGCGGAGGTCAACGTGCTCGACACGCGCGAGTACCGCACCGACCAGGCGTGTGACGACGGGTTCAGCGTGGTCGACTGCGAGGCGCGACTGGACGACGAGCGGACCATCCTCGGCGACGCCCAAGAGGAGTGGCTGGTCGACAACCTCGAATCGTCGGACGCGACGTGGGACGTGCTCGCCAACCAGGTGCCGTTCGCGGCGATGGACTTCGAGGCGGGTCCCGAGGAGGGGTACCGGATGGACCAGTGGGACGGCTACGTCGCCGACCGCGACACGGTGCTCGACGCGTTCGACGCCGTCGACAACCCCGTGGTGATCACGGGCGACTTCCACTCCAACTTCGCCAACGAGGTGGTGCGCGACTACCGGAACGACGACTCGCCGACGGTCGCCACCGAGTTCGTCGCCACGTCCATCTCGTCGGGCGGCGACGGCGCCGACATGGACGAGTTCGGCCGGCAGGTGCTCGCGGACAACGACAACGTCCGCTACTACAACAACCAGCGCGGCTACGTCGCCTGCCGGCTCACCCCCGACGAGTGGGAGACGAACTTCCGGGTCGTCGAGTACGTCACCGAACCCGACGCGCCCGTCCGGACGGACGCGAGTTTCTCCGTCGCGGCGGGCGACCCCGGCGTGCGGACGAACGTCCCCCAATACCAGGTGGACTTCGTCGCGGGCGACCCCATCGAGAACCTCTCGGCGGACACGCTGTACGCCGAGCAGGACCGGCTGCTGCGGTACGCGTTCGGCACGCCCGGCGAGGGCATCACGGAGAAGGACACCGCGTGGCCGAGCGCGGAGGTCCGCGACTGCGTCGACTACGGCCACATCACCGAACACGACGACGGCACCGCGAGCGTCACGTTCACCGTCGCCGACGACTGCGAGGGGGTGGTCCTGTCGCTGGCGGTCCACTCGATGCCCGACGAGACGTTCGACGCCGAGTCGGTCGCCCACCAGACCCTCCTCGAGAGCGCGACGGAGTCGTTCGGTCCCGGCGAGCACACCATCTCGGTCCCCCTGCCCGACGGCGCGGCGGAGTAGCGGATCGACCGCCCGCGCCGTCGGTCGAGGCCCCGCTCACCGCTCCTGTCTGGGCGTCGTGAACGGCAGGATGGCGGTGGTGCGCTGGACGACGGTCGTGATCCGGAGGATGAACGAACACAGCAACGACAGCGGGAGGAACCCGACGGCAAGCAACACGACGAGCAGGTCGACCGTCTCCCACCCGCCGAGCGTCCCCGTGGCTCCGCCGGCGCCGGTGAACAACAGGAGGCCGGCCCCCGCGGCGGCCTCGGCGGGGAGGCCCGCGTACAGGAGGACCCGCGACAGTTGCGAGAGTTCGTCTTGGAGGTAGATCGACTTGAAGTACTGTCGCGCGACGTCGACGTTGCGGAGCGCCTGGATCAGCCGCTCGCTCGCGTCGTCGACGGAGTCGGCGACCTCGCGTTCGCCGTCGAATCGGTCGCGGAACCGGCGGATCCGGTGGATCTGACGGGCGTAGTTGGTGGTCAGTGTGACCGAGAGCACGCTGAAGACGTCCGACCCCGACCGTTCGAGTAGCGCGTCGACCCGGTCGACGTGGTCGGTGATCCCCGTGACCAGTTCGTCGACCTGCGCGCGCTCGTCGGACGCGAGTTCCGACGCCGCGAGCCCGCCGAGCCGCTGGGCCTCCCGGCGCGTGTTCTCGAACAGCAGCCGGAGAAACCCCAGCGGCTCGACCGGCGCGATCCGACCGCTGGCGGTTTCGACCTCCTCGCGGTAGTCGATCGTCTCTTGGATCTCCGAGCCGAGTTCGCCGGGCGTGCTCAACTCCTGTGAGAGCAGGAGTTGGTTGATCGACACCACGACCGTGATCAGCGTCAGGTTGCCGCTCACCAGCCCGCCGAACAGGTAGAACACGGGCTTGGGGTCGGCCAACGGCGCGACCCCGAGCGCGTGCGCTCCCGCGAACGCCGCACCGAACGCCGCCGCGATGCCCGCGGCGATGATCGCGCGGTTGCCGTGGAGGAGCACCCACTCCACCGCCCGGTCGAGCGGTCGGGTCGCGTCGTCTCCCGACTCGCCGCCGGTCGCGTTCCCGCCGGTCGTGCTCTCGCCGCCCGCGCCGTCGTCCGTCGCGTCGTCGCTCACGCTTCGGGATCGGACAGCCGTCAGACCCGCAAAAGCGTACCGCTCGCCGGTCGGGAGGGAGCCGGCGGTCACCCGGGACTCCGGTCGGTCGACCCGCCGCGCCGGCCCGCGACCCGGGTCTTCACCGTCGTCTTCGCACGATTCCGTTCGCGGTGAGGGAGTATTGTTCAAACTATTCCCGCATTATATCCATCGTTCTTTCCATATGTGGATATATCATCCGGGTGTGCCCGTCCGGTCGACCGGGCCGCTCGGGCGGTCCGAGCGAATACATTGAAGTCGGGGCGTCCCCTCCGGCCGAAGTAGATGGAGCTATTCTCGTCGGCGAAAGCCCGCCGCCGGGCCGTCCTCCTCGTCGTCGGCGTCGTCGCGGGGTTCGGCGCCCTCTACCTCGCGCTCCGGCGGTACGCGCCGTTCGTCTTCGACCAGAGGGAACTCCGCCTGTGGGTCGACAGCTTCGGCGTCCTCGCGCCGGTCGTCTTCACCCTCCTCCAGACGGCACAGGTCGTGTTGGCTCCCATTCCCGGGCAGGTCGTCGCGTTCGTCGCGGGCTACCTGTTCGGCCCGGTCGCCGGGACGGTGTACAGCCTCGTCGGCGTCCTCCTCGGGAGCGCCATCGCCTTCTCGCTCTCGAAGCGGTACGGCCGGGGGTTCGTCGAGGACATGCTCACCGAGGACGTCGTCGAGCGGTTCGACGGGTTCGTCATGCGTGTCGGCTTCCCGGGACTGCTCGCGTTCGTCATCGTCCCGGGCCTGCCCGACGACGCCATCTGCTTTCTCGCCGGGCTGACCAGTTGGCGGCTCCGGACGTTCATGGTCGCCATCACCATCGGCCGCCTCCCGGCGTACGTCCTCACGGTGTACGCGGGCGGCGAACTGGCGAGCGGGCGGTTCGCGGGCGCGATGGCGTTGGTCGGGGTCGTGGTGGTGCTGTCGGTCGTGGGCTACTACAAACAGGAGGCGGTCCGCGACCTGGTCCAGCGGTTCTCCGACCTCGACCGCCCGCTCTGAGCCGCGCCGCCGACCCCGGTCACCCGCGTTCGAGGTACAGCGAGTACATGATCACCGCGAACCCTACCGCGACGAGGACGCTGTTGATCAGCACGCCGACCTCCAGCGGGACCGACAGCAGTTGGTGGGCGATGCCGGCCAGCAGCGCCCCCAGCGTGACCGTGCCGAACCCGACCGCGAGCATCCGGAGCGACGGCGCGCCCGTCCCGCGGTGGGCCTTGTAGGCGATGTAGGTGATGCCGCTCCCCAACAGCAGGGTCACCGTCTTGACCGCGATGATCGCGGTGTCGACCCACATCACAGCTCGTCACCCATCTTCGACCAGATGTCCGCCAGCCGCTCGTCGGCACCCCGCGCCGGCCGCTCGACCGCGACGTCGAACTCCCCGTCGTCCATCGAGATGGTCACGTCGTCGAAGTCGCGGACGTAGCGCGTGGTCCGCCCGCCGCCGGGGTTGATCGCGACCCGCTCGCGGACGAGGGCGGCCTCGCTGAGGAGTTCGAGCTTCCGGTACAGCGTCGACGTGGGGATGTCGCAGGTGTCACTGAGTTCGTTCGCGGTCATGGGTTCTGTCGTCTCGCGGAGGATCGCCCGGCAGTCGGCGTCGTCCAACGCTTCGAGGACCGTCTGCAGCGACGGCGACTCCTCCGAGGGTGCCGGGTCGCGGACCATCGTGTTACCCGCCGTCGGGTCGGCGCCCCCGCTCTGCGGGCGCCGGAACGTGAGGGCTCGGTCGCGGGTCCGACGCGGGCGACCCGGGGGCCGGGGGCGTGCGCGCTCGCGTCCGGCGGGGGTCGGGCGCGTCACCGGCCACGTGCCGTTCCCCCCCGGGGAGTCGGGGTCGCGTCGCGGCCGGCGTCGCGGCGGACGGTCGGACGGCGGTCACCTCGTGCGTTCACTGACCGACCGGGGGGATAAACGCTCTCCTCGACGACCCGCCTCCGGGTGCGGCCGACCGGGTCGGTCCGGTCGCCCGCCGCGGCGGGGTCGTTCGACGCGGCCGGGTCGGGCGGACCGGCCGGCCCGTCCGGGCCGACACGCCCCGAGTCACGACGCCTCCCCGTACACTTCCAGCAGTTCCTGATACCGGTTGCGGATCGTGACGCGGCTGACCCGCGCCGCGTCGCTGACCGTCGCCTGCGTCAGCGACTCGTTGGTGAGACGGGCGGCGGCGTACAGCGCGGCCGCGGCCAGCCCCGCGGGGCTCTTCCCGCTGTGTGCGCCGGCGGTCGTCGCGACGTCGAGCAGTTCGCGCGCCAGCCGCTCGGTCTCGTCGCTCACCTCCAGCGACGAGGCGAACTGCGGGACGTACGTCGCCGGCTCCTCGGGTTCGATCCGGAGACCGAGTTCCCGCGAGAGGTAGCGGTACGCCCGCTGGACCCGGATCTCCTCGACCCGGCTGACGCTCGCGAACGCGCTCAGCTGTCGGGGAGTCCCCTGCTGTCGCGACGCCGCGTACAGCGACGCCGTTGCCATCCCCTCGATGGAGCGGCCGGGGAGCAGTTCCTCCTCGACGGCGCGGCGGTAGACGACGCTCGCCGTCTCCCTGACCGGTTCCGCCAGCCCGAGCGCGGAGGCCATCCGGCTGATCTCGCCGAGCGCCTGCTTGAGGTTCCGTTCGTGGGCGTCCTTCGTCCGGAAGCGCTCGTCCCACGTCCGGAGCCGTTCGAGCCGCGAGCGCTTCCGGGCGTCGACCGCACGGCCGTGAGCGTCCTTGTTCTGCCAGCCGATGGTGGTCGAGAGGCCCTTGTCGTGCATCGTGTGGGTGGTGGGGGCGCCCACCCGGCTCTTCTCGTCGCGTTCGGCCGCGTCGAACGCGCGCCACTCCGGCCCGCGGTCGACCGCGTCCGCGTCGACCACCAGCCCGCAGTCCGCACAACACGACTCGCCGCGGTCGTCGTGGACTACCTGCCCCTCACACTCGGGACAGCAGGCCCGCTCGTCGTTCTGTTCGGCAGGGTCGCGTTCGGCGACGCGGTCGGTTTCGGTGTTGGATACCCTGTTGCTCATGAGTGGTCCGGGTCGGCTCGGGAGGTCCCATCCGACTGTCTGCGTCTCTCTAGCGAACGGGGAGGCGGACGATGAACGGATGGCGGATTCCCAGCCGGTGGGAATCCGCGCGTGAGATAGGCGTCCCGGCCCCGGCTAGTGGGGTCGCGCCCGCGCTGGAACGATGAGGTACACCACCGACGACTACCGGGATGACCCGCTCCGCAAAGAGCTATTTTGGAATAGCGAGCTATTCTGATCGCGGCCGTCGTGGTTCACCCGTCTCCGCTCCCCGACCGAAAGGCTGTTGTACGGACCGGACGACCGGTTCGAGCATGGGTACGGAGAATAGTGGAGGAAGCATAGATAGAACGAATAGCCCGAATAGTCCGTACGACTCGCCCGACGGCGACAGCGAGCCGCGGGCGGTCTCGGTCTGCATGCTGAAGGGTGGAGTGGGCAAGTCGACCATCGCGGTCAACCTGACGCGCCAACTGGCGGCACACGGGCACGACGCCCTGCTGGTCGATCTCGACCCCAACGGACACGCCTCGGTGGGGTTGGGGTTCGACGACCGGTACCACGACACCGACGAGGACGTCGGCGACGTGTTCTTCGGCGAGACCGAGCCCGAAGCGGTGATCTACGACACCGGCTTCGAGTTCGACCTGCTCCCGTCGAGCGAGAACCTCGAACAGGTCGAACGCGAGATCGTGGTCGGCGACGTGTTCCAGCCGTCGTCGCTCTTGAAACGGGAGGTCGTCGACCCGCTGTTGGGCGAGCGGTACGACTACATCGTGACCGACTCGCCGGCGTACCGCTCGCGGTTGACCGACAACGCGCTGGTTGCGACGGCGAACCTGGTCCTCCCGCTCGCGCCGGGCAACGAGGCCGTCTCGGGGCTCGAACGCACGATCGAACGCCAGATCGCCCCCCTCCGCCAGCACATGGACGTCGACGTGCTCGCGCTCGTCCCCAACATGCTGAGCGACCGGATCGACCAGCGAACGCAGGACCGGCGGCTGCTCGAACGGCTGAACGCCCACGAGAGCCTCCAAGACCGGATCCCGAACTTCGCACGCATCACCGACTGGGAGGCGGTCGACGCGGGGGAGATATCGCCGCGGCCGGGGATCCGCGACCGCACGAGCATCACGAAGGCGTACGGCGAGCGCCAGCCCTTACTCGACTACGACCCCGACTGCGACCAGCTCGCCTGTTTCGACGAACTCGCGCACGTCACCGAGGCGGGAGGCGTGGTCCGGCGTGGCTGAGGAGGACCCGTTCGCGGACCTCGGCGAGACGCTCGACGACGAGGCGGACGGAGCCGACGAGCCGTCCGGCGACTCCGACGCCGCGGGGGGCGCCGACCGCGACCCGCTGACCGACCGCGCGTTCTCGTACGAGGCGGCCGTCCAGCGGCCCTTCTACGCCCGCGAGGCGACCGTCGAGGCGTTCGACGCGTGGCTGAACTACGAACTCGAACGCGAACTCGACGACCGAGGGTACCGTGAGATCGTGGTCCGCGAGATGACCGACGCGCTCCTCCGGACGGTAGTCGAGGAGGACCTCGTCGACGAGGTGGCCGAGCGGTTCGAGTCCGCGCGGGCGAACCCGGACGACGACTCGAAGGGCTGACCCCGACGGCCCGCCCGAGTGAACTAGCCGCTCGACGTTTCTCTAGAAGGAATAGCCAGAACAGGTAGAATCTAGAAAGTAGATCCCAATTTGGGAATAGCACAGATAGAATACTATTCGAGAGCTCGTGAGGCGCACGACCAGCCAACGAGGGAGGGAGAATCGGAGACCGGTCGGGCGGTCGGAAGACCCCCCTCGGTCCGGTCGGCGCGTCCGCCACCCCAGCCGTTTTCCTCCGCGGGCGCGAGTGGTGAGCCATGGGTGTGACGACCGACGGCGAGGAGGGAGGGCGGCTGACGCTCGCGTTCACGTTCGCGGCGTTCGAGGAGTTCGCCCGCCCGGGGGCGGTGCTCGCGGACGCCCGCGAGTGGAGTCGGTACGTCGGCGTGGTCGGCAACGACACCGAGGCGGTGCGGGCGTTCCTGCGGGCGCGCGACTTGCGACACGACTTCGAACTCGGCGACCGGGACAAGTGGCTCGCGCTCCGGGAACTCCGGGCCGAAACCGACACCCCGCGGCACGTCCTCGTCGGCACGAGCCGCGACGACCGGATGGCGGCCGAGGGGACCGGCTGGGAGTTCGTCCCGGTCGGAGAGGCGGCCGAGAAGGCGGGGTGGGAGCGCGGCGACGGCACCGACGAGTCGGCGGGGCTCGCGAGTCGTCTCCGCGCGCTCTTCGGCCGTCGGTGAAGGGCGGCACCGGTCGGACTGTCCCCGACCGTCCATCACCGTCCCCGCCGACGGCTCCGCCACCGACATCGGTGAGCGCGGCGTCGAACGCTCGGGCGATCAGCGCCGCGGGTCGCCAGGCCGGACCGCCCTCCAGCGCCCGGCAGCGTTCGGCTTCGACGAGGTTCCCTCGGCGGTCGATACAGGGACCGAGATACCGATACGGCGGTCGAACGACGAACTCCGCCGCCTCGATAGCTGTTCCCTCTACGAGAACATATCGCCGGCAGTTCGACCGGCCTCTCTCGCGGCTCCGTCGGTAGTTTTCCGGACTGAGCGGTCGAGCGGCGTGAAACGACCGTTCGGGGTTGGGTCCGGAATCGATCGGGGGACGCGAACGGTCGCGGAGTTCGATTACGGCGATACTACTGTAATTCCTGCGGTCGGATCGCCCGGACCAGTCAGTCAGACGGGTCGCAGTTCCTCACTATCCGGTCGCTAACCGCCGCTCGGTGACCGTTCACGCGGTGCGCCCGAAACTGCCGCTCGGACGAGGGGGTTCGTCAGAGGCGAACGGGTCGACTCGCGGCGGATCGACGGCCGAGACACGGGGAATATCGTCGGCGCTCCACCGGAAAGCCGGTGTCTCTCGGCGGACCCCCGGGGCGGGGGGAGCGACGGACGCGACTCGTCGCGTCGGCGGCCGCCGACTCGCCGCCGACGGCCGACGACGCGGGACGACCGTCGGCGCGTGCGACTCACCTCGGCCGTTCGGGAACGACCACCACGACCACGTCGTTGACGTTCGTCCCGGTCGGACCGGTTCGGACGGCCGCGCCCACGGACGAGAGGTACGCCCCGGCGTCGCTGTCGCGGAGCGCCGCCCGCGCCGCCTCGGGGTCGGTCACCGTCCCGCGGTCGACGACACCGCCCGCGGCGTCGGTACTGCCGTCCTCGCCGTCGGTGTCGACGGCGGCGACGGTCGCGTCCGCGTCGAGTTCGAGCGCCGCCGAGAGGGCGAACTCTTGGTTCGGCCCGCCCGTGCCCTCGCCCGCGACGGAGACGGTGCACTCGCCGCCCGCGAGCAGGACGGCCGGCGGGTCGACCGGGTCGCCGGACGCCGCGACCTCCTCCGCGACGGCGACGATGGGTTTGGCCACCTCGCGCGCCTCCCCTCGCAGCCGCGAGGTGAGCACCACGGGTTCGTAGCCCGCCGCCTCGGCGACGCCGCGCGCGGCGTCGAGCGCCGTCGCGTTGTCCGCGACGAAGTGGACGCTCGCGCGGTCGAACGCCGGGTCGTCCGGCGCGGGCGTCTCCGGGAACGCGCCCTCCGTCCCCGCGTCGAGATGGTCGCGGACGGCGTCCGGAACGCGGAGGTCCCGCCGGTCGAGGACGGCGAGCGCGTCGGCGTACGTCGTCGGGTCGGGCACGGTCGGGCCGCTACCCACCGTCGAGGGGTCGTCGCCCACCACGTCGCTCACGAGCAGGCTCGCGACCGTCGCCGGCGCCGCCGCCGCGGCTACCCGACCGCCCTTGACCGCCGAGAGGTGCTTCCGGACCGCGTTCACCTCGCCGATGGGCGCGCCCGCGTCGAGCAGCGCCCGGGTGGTCGCACGCAGGTCGTCGACGGTCACGTCGCCCGCGGGGGCGGTCAAGAGCGCGCTCGCGCCGCCCGTCAGGACGAACAGGGCGAGCGTCCGCTCGCCGGCCGCGTCGAGGCGCGCGAGGAGGTCGGCCGTCGCCTCGGCGTTGCGCGCGCTCGGCAGCGGGTGGTCGCCGACGGCGTTCCGGACCCCCTCGACGGCGGCCGGTTCCTTCGTGACGACCACCCCCCCGGAGAGGCGGTCGCCGAGCACCGATTCGAGCGCGCGGGTCGCGCCGGCGGCGGCCTTCCCGCCCCCGACGACGAGGACCTCGTCGTACTCCGTCAGGTCGTACCGCTGGTCGCCGACGGTCAGCGTCTCCCCGTCGCGGTCGACCGCCGCGAGCGTCGCGGTTTCGGGGTCGGCCGCCTCGACCGCGGTCTCGATACAGTCGAGCGCGAGCGCCCGTTCGGGTGTCGACGCGAGTCGGTCGCGGTCCGCGATCCGTGTCATACCGCGGGTCGGCGCGGCCGGAACAAAACCCCTGCGCCGCGACCGACCGCGAGCGAGCGCGGCGTCTCACCCCGCCGTTCCCCCATCCCGATCGAGTTCGGTGAATCGAGTCGAGTCCGCCGTCCCGGCGGGACGGCGCCCGCGGCGCGGACGCGGTCCGGGCTACTCCCGGACCTCGATATCGGCGCCCTCGTCGACGACGACGGCGTCCGAGAGGGGACCGTAGTTGCCGCCGAGCGAGACGGCGCCGGGGGCGTCGCCGCCGACGCGGGCGAACGCGTCGCCGCCGTCGGGCGCGGTACAGCCGCGCAGGCGGAGCAGTTCCACGTCGACGGCGCGGACGGCGGGCGGCGCCCCGCCTTCGGTCTCGAACCCGTCGAGGGTGACCGCGGTGCTCTCCTCGACGGTGAGCGGCGTCCCGTCCGGGACGGTCACCCGGACGTCGTTGAAGGAGACGTCGTCGAGCGACTTACAGAACATCCCGTGTTGCTGTTCGTACCCCTTCGCCATCGCGGGCGAGAGGTCCGTCGCGTCGAACGACCGGGTCGCCTCGATGTCGACGTCGTCGAACGTGATGCCGCCGAAGCGTCGCTCGGGGAGTCCGGTCAGGAAGGCGGCCGACTCCACCTCCTTGGCGGTGACGTGGTGGAAGTGTACGTCGCGGACCGCGGGCGTCGACTCGTCGACGGCCACGGGGTCGCTGTCGATGTCGGTCTGGTAGTAGCCGTTGATCACGAACGGGCACGCCACCCGGCGCATCACGATGGTGTCGAACCGGAGGTCCTCGACGGTACCGCCGCGGCCGCGCGTCGACTTGATCCGGATGCCGCGGTCGGTCCCCGTGAACGTGCAGTTCGTGACGGTCACGTGACGCACGTCGCCCGCCGTCTCCGACCCGACGACGACGCCGCCGTGGCCCGCCTCGACGGTGCAGTTGGTGACGACGACGTTCTCGCAGGGGCGGCCGACCCGGCGACCCTCCTCGTCTTTCCCCGACTTGAGACAGATGGCGTCGTCGCCCGCGTTGATGTACGTGTCGCTGATCCGGACGAACCGCGAGGAGTCGACGTCGATGCCGTCGCCGTTGGGCGCGTCCGCGGGGTTCTCTATCGTGAGGTCGTGGAGCGTGACGTCCTCGGAGTAGACCACGTGCGTGTTCCAAAACGGGGAGTTGCGCAGCGTGACCCCGGAGACGGAGACGTTCTCGGACTCGCTCACCTGGAACAGCGGCGGGCGGAGCGTGAAACTGCTCACGTCGTCCGACCGGTCGTTGGCCGCGTCGAACTCCGCGAGTCGCTCGGCCAGGTCGTCGGGGAGTTCGTCGTCGTCGACGCCGTAGAACTGCCACCAGTAGTCGCCCTGGCCGTCGACCGTCCCCCGGCCCGTTATCTCCACGTTCTCGGCGTCTTCGACCAGCAGACACGGGTGGAAGCCGGTCTGGTCCCACCCCTCCCACCGGCTCTCCTTGGCGGGGAACGCCTCGTGGTCGCGGACGAACGACAGCGTCGCCCCCGCGCGGAGGTCGAGCGTCGTGTCGTCGCCGACCGTCAGCGGCGCGGTGGTGTACGTCCCCGGCGGGACGACCACGGTCCCGCCGCTCGCCGCGCAGTCGTCGAGCGCCCCCTGGATCGCCTCGGTGTCGAGCGACTCGCCGTCCCCCGTCGCACCGTACTCGCGAACGTCCCGAACGTCTCCGGCGCCTCCGGTCTCCTCGGCGTCTCGGTTCACCCTCGGGGGATCCACGAGCGGCCGAATAAACGTTCCGCCGGAGTGTACCGCTCCCGACGCGTCTGACCGACTCGCCGTAGCTACCTTCTTGCGTCCTACCCCCGATTAATCCTAATCTTTTTATCTGATTAGACTCACGCCCCCTGGTATGGCAGACCGTACCAGTAGCGATTCGGAGACCTGGATCGACGATCACGAGTGGGGCTCGGTGCCGACCCAGACGCGGCGCCGTCTACTCGGAAAGGCATTCGGCGGTGGGGCCGCGCTCGCCGGATTGGCGGGCTGTATGGGCGGAGAGGAGGGCGACGGCACGTCGAGTGAGCCGGACACCACCGCCGAGACGACCGACACGAGCGACGACTCTACGCTCGATATCATCACCCAAGTGGTCCCCCAAGACGCCCAGTTCAACTGGTACGCCCCCTCTCACCACTTCGACGACCTCCGGTGGGGGTTCCCGATGTGGGACATGCTGGCGGTCCACGACCAGGTCGCGAACAAGACCAAGGGGATGATCCTGAAAGAGTGGTCGTTCAACGACGACGGGACCGTCACCTGGGTCCTCCGGGACACGTACACGTGGCACGACGGCTCGGATCTCGTCGCCGAGGACCTCGTCACGCAGTTGAAGATCGGACAGCTGATGGGACTCGTCCACAAGGGATGGGGAACCCGCCCCGCCTACGAGAACGTCGAGGCGACCGGGAAGTACGAACTCCAGTTCGAACTGCTCACGCCCGACATGAGCCCGGAACTGTTCATGTGGGGGCACGCCAAGCGGGAGTCGTGGCTCTGGGCCCACCGCGACAACTGGGGGAAGTACGCCGACCTGTACGACGACGCCACGACGGACGATGCACTCGCGGACGCGCAGACGCAGTTGACGAACGAGGTCAAGGCGCCGATAACCGACTCCTCGGTTCTCCCGGGAAACTCGGTGTGGAACCCCACGGCAGTCGAGGGACAGACGCTGCGGTTCGAGCCGTACGACGACTACTACAGTCCCTACAGCGAGGCGGAGTGGGCCGAAGGGGAGATCACGGGCGATCAGGTCGACTACACGCTGGAGTCGACGTACTTCCCGAACCAGCAACAGCGCACCCAGGCGATGTCCGAGGAACTCCTCGACATCAGTTACCCACCTCTGTCCGACAGCGCTCGGCAGGACATGCGCGACATCGGGTTCGAACCGGCCGAGTCGTTCCCGGTCGAGCAGATCAACCCTCGAATGCGGGACCTCTCGATCGGGTACCGGTTCAACATGCAGGACCCGATCACTGGCGACCGCCGGGTCCGGAAGGCCATCGCGCACGTCGTCCCGCGCAAGCCGCTCGCGTCGTGGAACCCCTCCTACGAGGAGTACTGGATGGAGGATCGATACTACACCGGGCTCGGTCAGGATATGGAGGTGCTCCACTTCGGCGGCGACGCCGAGGGCTGGCCGAACGATACGTTGGAGTCGTTCGAACAGTACGCCCACACGCAGGAGGACGTCGACACCGAACGAGCGACGCAGTTGCTCGAAGACGCCGGGTGGACGAAGCAGGACGGCCGATGGCACGACGCCGACGGGGAGCCGGTGACTCTCCAACTGTACACGATGCCGACGAACGAGGACAACAACCACTTCAAGGTCTCACAGCGGATCAAGGCGTTCCTCAACGAGTTCGGACTCCGAACTCAGATGACGGCGGAGGAGGCGTCGATTCGGAACAGCGAGACGCTCGAGTCCGGCGACTGGCACATGATGGCGTCGTACCCCGGTTCGATCATCAAACTCGCGCTCAAGGACTTCGAACTCGACTTCCCCTTCCGGAAGAACTGGAGCGGGGACTCCATCGACGTCCGTCGGGAGTGGGGGATGGACGAGACGGTCGAGGTGCCGTATCCGGTCGGCGACCCCGACGGCGACCTCGAACAGGTCAACGTCTACGAGAAGATGCGGCGGCTCCAGACGAAACTCTCGGAGGAGGAGCGGGGACGCCTCGTCGAGGAGGTGGCCTGGATCTACAACCAGTCGATCCCGTTGTTCGCCGTCAGCGAGGAGGGCGGCATCGGCGGCTACTGGATGAACAAGAGTCGGTGGCGAACGTACGGTCCGCAGGACGGTGAGAACCCGGTCTTCCGGTATCTCGTCATCGAAGTCGGCGAGTACTCGTACGCCCAGTACGCCGCCAAGTTCGGAACCGATTGGTTCGGACCGACCGGGACCGATGGATCTGGAGGCGGGTGACCCGGACCGGACGAAGAACTTATTTAATCGTTCGGTCGAACCCTAACGGATGATGAACGAGGATGCCCTCAGGAGACGCTTTCGCGACGTGGCGTTCACGACCGCGGTGCCGTTCACCGACGACGCGGCCGACGTCCGGTACGACGCGCTCGCCGAGAACGTCGCCGACCTGTACGACGCGGGCGCGCGACTGTTCGTCCCCTGTGGGAACACGGGCGAGTACTACGCGCTCTCGGAGGCGGAACGGAAGCGGGTCGTCCGGACGCACGTCGAGGCGACGGGCGACGACGCGACGGTCGCCGGCGGCGCGGGCGGCAGCCTCGCGACCGTGCGGTCGCTGACGGACGCCTACGAGGACGCGGGCGCGGACGCGGTCATGGTGATGCACCCCGACCACACGTACGTCCACGAGGAGGGGTTGCGGGAGTACTACCGCGCGGTCTGTGAGTCGACCGACCTCGGGGTGGTGATATACAAGCGCGGCCCGGAGCTCACCCGCGAGGTGCTCGCGGACCTGAGCGAGCGCGAGTCAGTGGTCGCGGTCAAGTTCGCGGTCAACGACGTCAAGGAGTTCGCCGCCACCGTCGCGGACGCCCCGGGGGAGGTGACGTGGGTGAACGGGTTGGCCGAGCGGTTCGCGCTCTCGTACGCGGTAGAGGGGGCAGCGGGCTACACGACCGGGGTGGGTAACTTCGCGCCCGAGGCGACGCTCGCGCTGTTCGAGGCGGTCGACGCGGGCGAGTGGGAGCGCGCGCGGCGCCTCCAGCGGGCGATCCGACCGTTCGAGGACCTCCGCGAGGAGACGGGCGAGGGGAACTCGCTCGCGGCGGCGAACAACGTTCCCGCGGTCAAGGAGGGGATGCGGCTCGCGGGCTACCGGGCGGGACCGGTCCGCCCGCCGCTGACCGGCCTCTCGGAGGCGGACGCCGACCGCGCGGCCGACTACTACGACCGGATCGTCGACGCCCAGCCCCTGACCGCCGACTGACGACGGAGCGTATATGTCCCCCGCGGCCGGAGGCTCACGCGTCATGACGAGCGACCGGGACGACTACGACATCGTGGTGGACGGCGCCGGCGACGGCGAGTTCGAGACGGTGGGGGCGGCGGTCGGCGCGGTGCCGGCCTTCCGCGAGGAGGAGACCCGCATCCTCGTGCGTGCGGGCCGGTACGACGAGAAACTCGTCGTCCCCACCCACAAGACGAACGTGACGCTCGTCGGCGAGGGCGCCGCGGAGACGGTGCTCACGCACGACGACCACAACGGCAAGCCCGACGGGTTCGGCGGGGAGTTCGGCACCAGCGGCTCCGCGAGCGCGTTCCTGTTCGGCGACGGCTTCACCGCGCGCGACCTGACGTTCGAGAACGACGCCGGGCGGGTCGGGCAGGCGGTCGCCGCCCGCGTCGACAGCGACCGCGCGGTGTTCGACGGCTGCCGGTTCGTCGGCAACCAGGACACCCTCTACACGCACGGCCGCGGCACCCGTCAGTACTACCGCGACTGCCGTATCGAGGGGACGGTCGACTTCGTGTTCGGCTGGGCGACCGCGTTCTTCGAGGGGTGTGAGGTCGTCTCGAAGGGCGAGAGCGGCTACGTGACCGCCGCCTCCACCCCCGAAGGCGAGCCGTTCGGCTACGTGTTCGACGACTGCCGGTTCGTGGGCGAGGGGCCCGACGGGTCGGTCTACCTCGGCCGGCCGTGGCGCCCGCACGCGCGGACGGTCGTGCTGAACTCGTATCTCGGTCCGCACGTCCGGCCAGCGGGGTGGCACAACTGGGACGACCCCGACAAGGAGGAGACCGCCTTCTACGCCGAGTACCGCAACGAGGGTCCGGGGTACGCGCCCGACGAGCGTGTGGAGTGGTCACACCAGCTAACCGACGAGGAGGCGGCCGACCACACGCGAGAGGCGGTGTTCGGCGGCTGGGACCCGACCGACCGTCTCCGGACGGAGTAGCCGGCGGCAGTCGGGGTGCGATCGGACCGTCCGAGTGACCGCATCGGAGGCGCGCCCCACCGCCGGCTCGGGGGTTACCGGCGCGCGAGCACGTCCTCCGCCACTTCCTCGGTGCCTGCGCTCCCGCCGAGGTCGGGCGTGCGCGGCGCGTCGGGGTCGGCCAACTGGTCGGCGACCGCACCTTCGAGCGCGTCGGCGGCGTCCGACTCGCCGAGGTGGTCGAACAGCATCGCTCCCGACAGGAGCGTCGCGAGCGGGTTCGCCACTCCCTCGCCCGCGATGTCGGGCGCGGAGCCGTGGACGGGTTCGAACATCGAGGGGTAGTCGCCGTCGACGTTGAGGTTCGCCGACGGCGCCAGTCCCATGCTCCCCGAGACGATGGCGCCCACGTCGGTCAGGATGTCGCCGAACAGGTTGGAGGCGACCAGCACGTCGAACTCGTCGGGCCGGCGGACCAGGTCCATCGCCGCGGCGTCGACCAACAGGCGCTCCACCTCCACCTCCGGAAACTCCGCGGCCACGTCGGCGACCACCTCGTCCCAGAACACCATCCCGTGCGCCTGCGCGTTGGACTTGGTGACGTTCGTCAGGTGGCCCGCCCGGTCGGCCGCCGCCTCGAACGCCGCGCGGACCACCGCCTCGGTCCCCCGCCGGGTGTACACCGCCGACTGGACCGCCACCTCGTGGGGGTGACCGCGGTGCTCGCGGCCGCCGATGTCGGCGTACTCGCCCTCGGTGTTCTCGCGGAAGACGACGAGGTCGATGTCGCCGTCCTCGTACCCCCGGAGCGGCGACTCCACGCCGTCGTAGAGGGTCGACGGACGCTTGCACACCTGCTGGTCGAACCCCTTGCGGATCGGGAGCATCAGCCCGTTGAGCGTCACGTGGTCGGGTATCTCGGGGTCGCCCACCGCGCCGAGGAGGATCGCGTCGAACGGTTCGAGCGTCTCCAGCCCGTCGTCGGGCATCATCGCCCCCTCCGCGCGGTAGCGGTCGCTGCCCCAGTCGAACTCGGTCCACGTCACGTCGACGCCCGCGTCCGCGCCGAACCGTTCGAGCACCGGGCGCGCCGCGTCGACCACCGTCGGGCCGATGCCGTCGCCGGGTATCGTGGCTATCTCGTAGGCCATACCGGACACGGGTGGAGCCGTTCCTTCAAGCTGTCGTCGTGAGGGGTCGTGGCCGAGCGTGGACCGTCCGCCGGGGACCGCTCACGTCCCGCCGTCGGGGCTATCGATGGGTTCGAGGCTCTCGGTGAGCGTCGCGGCCACCAGCCCGGCGGCGACGAACGCCAGCACGCTGATGCAGGTGAACGCGGTCGCGTAGTCGAACCACGTCGCCAGCGTGCCGACGACGAGCGGTCCCACCACGCCGCCGAGACCGCGCGCGGTCGAGCGCAGCCCCATCAGCTCCGACTCGCGGTCGTCGGGCGCGACGTCGCCGACGAACGCGACGGTTCCGACGGTCAGCGCGGAGTAGGTCACCGCGTGGACGACGAAGACGGCGCCGCTGACGCCGACCCGGGCGAGCGCCGCGGCCGGGAGCAACGCGGCGACGGCCGCCAGCGCCTGTACCCCGCTGCCGCCGAGACCGCCGACGATCAGCTTCTTCCGTCCGATAGCGTCGCTCAGCCGCCCGAACCCGTACATCGAGCCGATCCGGACCGCGGGGCTGACAGCCAGCACCGCGCCCATCGTGAACTCCGAGAGGCCGACGTCGGCGACGAGGTACACCGGGACGACCGAGACGAACCCCTTCTCGGTCACGTTCCGGAGCGCGATGCCGACGTAGAGCCAGCCCAGCCCCGTCTCGCGGAACAGCGTCCGGCTCGCTCCCCGCGGGAGCGCCCGCCGGCGGACCTCCGCGGCGAGCCGCGACGCCGTCAGCGACGCGCCCATCCCCGACGTGGGGTCGTGGAGGAACAGGGTCGCCACGCCGCCCGCGAGACCGAGACCGACGACGACGAGGTACAGGTCGGTCGGCACCAACACGCCGACGAGGTAGCCCACGAACAGCCGTCCGCCGATCGACCCGACCGACCGCGCGCTGTTGTAGAAGCCGACCGACCGACCGCGACCCGCCTCGCCGCCCGACTCGCTCACGAGCGTCAGCATCGTCGACTGGAACCCGGCGGTGAACACCGCGAACAGGCCGCGACAGGCGATCTGGAGCGGAACCGACACTCGGAACGCCAGCGGCGCGACCGCCAGCGCCGACAGGAACGCCGTCGCGGTGAGGATCAGCCGCCGCCGCCCGGTGATGTCGGCCACCGCGCCCCAGACGGGCGCGAACGCGAGCAGTCCGAACGAGAAGGCGGCGTACGCCAGACTCACCGTGAACGGCGACCCGGTCCGGCCCAGGTACACCGCGACCGCCGTCCCGAACAGCGACCCGCACGCGACCCGCGAGACGCCGACGAGCGCGACGGCTCCCGTCCGGTACCGTATCCGCGACGCCCCGAGCGCTTCGGCCGCCACGACCGGCGGGTCCGCGCCGCCGGGCAAAAAGGTTGGTCTCGCGGCACACGACGCCTCGGCGACCCCGCCCGCGAGCGCGTACCGGCGTCCGATGAGTTCCCCGGAGGGGAACTATCGCCGGACCGGCTCAGTCGTCGGTCGGGAGTTCGACGGCTATGGAGTGGTCGCCGGGACCGTACGTCTCCGTCGTCGCGTACAGCAGTTCCTGTTGGTCGACGGTGTCCATCGAGAACTCGGCGGTGGGCGCGGAGTGGACCGCCAGCGACAGCGTCACCTCCTCGCAGTCGTCGGCGACGGTGAAGTCGACCGTCCCCGTCCCCGACTCGGGCGCGTAGATGTGGCCGTAGTCGAGGCAGTCGCGTAGCTCCGCGCTCGGCCACGCCGTGTCCTTGTCGACCAAGCCCTCGCCGGGCGTGCCGCGTGCGAACCGCATCAGGCGGTCCTCGTCGGCGTACAGGCCGTCCTCGCCGAGTTCCTCGATCGGTTCGCCCGCGACGAAGTCGACCTGGTAGTACTCCACCTGCGGCCGTTCGACGCGGGCGGCGTGCGATTCGAGCCACGCGCGCGTCCCGCCCGCGGGGACGGTCAGCGACCGGGTGTTCTCGTCGAGACTCGGGTAGCCGCCGACCTCCTCCTGGCTGTCGATGTAGTTCTCGACGCCCTCCCGAACGTCCTCGACGACCCGCCGGTCGTGGTACGTTCGGTCGGCCGGCCGCGCGCCCGCGTTCTGCAGGTCGTGTTCGACCGTCCGCTCGGAGGCGAGCGGTTCGAGTCCCTCGGGCCACAGCGGCCGCTCGTCGACCACGCTCACGTCGTCGTCGACCATCGGCACGTCGCCGTCGGTGTAGTTGTCCGCGAGGTGGGCGACGGCGGTGGTCACGCCGTCCTCGGCGAACACGTTGGCCTCGTCGGTGCGCGGGCCGAGGTAGGCGTTCCCCTCGATGCTCGCGTCCGTGTCGGGGTCCAGCCACGTCCCGTCCTCGTAGTTGAACACCACGTTGCCGACGACGGCGCTCTCGGTGCCCTCCTTGAGCCGCGGGTGGCGGTCGGTGTTCTGCGACCAGACGTTACCCAGCAGGGCGACGTTCTCGGCGTTGTTACCGATGAGCGAGCCGTAGCCGTGACTCCCCTTGGGGTGGACCGAGTCGTGGAGCGCCTCGACGATGAGGCAGTTCGAGACGGTCGTGTCGCTCGTGTCGTAGCCGACCGAGAGCACCTCGTCCACGCTCCAACTCGCGGAGACGTGGTCGATGACGTTGTTCCGCGTCTCGTCGGCGGTGTTGACCGCGTCGAGCGCCCAGCTCTCGGTGGGCTCGTCGTAGCCCGCGTCGCCGAGGCGGACGCGGACGTGCTGGATCACGCAGTCGTCGGCGGCGACGTTCAGCCGTCCCTTGATCAGCGTGATCCCCGGCGAGGGCGCGGTCTGCCCCGCCAGGTACAACTTGTCGTACGGCACCGCCAGGTCCCGTACCTCCAGGTCGATGGTGCCGCTGGTCTCGAAGACGACGAGTCGCTCGCCGTCGACGCTGACCGCCTTGCCGAGTTGGCGGCGCGTGGGCTCGCGTATCTTGATCACCGGCGTCGTGTCGTCGAGCCACGGCGCGGCGTCGGCGAACCCGTCCCCGGGTCCGAACTGCGAACTGGTCTCCGGGCCGGCGTCGTCCGGCGGGCCGCCGCCGTCGGTTGGGGCGGCGGTGCTGAACACCGCAGTCGCCCCCGTCGCCGTGTCGCCGTCGCTCGTCTCGGCGACCGCGCGGACCTCGTAGTAGCGTCGTCCCGTCAGGTCGTCGACCGTCGCGCTGAACTCGCCGGCCGACGAGCGCGCGGTCGCCTCCGTCTCCGTCCACGACTCCGTGGGTACCTCCCGATACTCGAAGCGGCAGTCGGCGGCGTCGGCGCCGCCCAGGTCCGTGAGTTCGCCGGCGAGCGTCGCCGACGTCTCGCCGACGTCCGTCACCTCGTTCGTCGAGACCAGCGGGACGCCCGCCTGCGTGGAGACGCTCCCGGCGACTTCCACCTCGCCGATGTCCCGGTTGGTGTCGGGTTCGACCCCCGAGAGGTTCTGGAACGTCGCGGTACACAGTTCGCCGACGACGTGGCTCGTCACCGACAGTCCGAGGTAGACCTGGTCGCCGAGCGCGATGTCGTCCGGGCCGAGACGCTCGATCAGCGTCCAGTCGCTGCCGTCGGTCGAGTGGTACGTCTCGACGGTGTCGCCCGCCCGTCGAAGCCGCATCCAGTCGGCGGGTGTGCCGCCGACGCTGCTGGTCTCGGCGCCCGCTTCCGGTCGGTACTGCATCGACGCCTCGCCGTTGGGCCGCCGGCGGACCATCGCGTTCGCCGCGTCCGCGTCGAGCGACGCCCGCACCATCGGTCCGCACTTGGTGAAGCTCTCGATGTCCTCGATGAACGGGTTCTGCACCGCCACGTCGAAGTCACCGCTCACCTCCGCGTAGTAGTAGTGGAACGCGTCCTGCGTGCTCCAGATGTCCTCGCCGCCGCCCTTCATGGTTATCACCGTCGCGGCCGCCGCGGACCCGCCGAACAGGCCGGCCGCCGTACCGATACTCCCTGCACCGATCGTCCGCAGGATCGTGCGTCTGTCGGGATTCATGGGGGTTCGTGGGATCGCTCCCGAGTCACAGAGGCGATGGCGGGTTAATAAAACTAGTCCCATCGAACATTATAGTCCTTCGAGGAGGTAAGTAGGGCGCTCCCCGACGCGTGGTCGGCCGTCCGCCCGAGGACCGTCGACCGTTCCCCTAACCCGATCATCTTTCCGTACGAATGCACCCGTCCGCGCCCGACTGTCTCGGCCGTAACGCCCGCCGACGGTCGCGTTCGGCCCGGTTCGTCGGGTTCCCGCCCGACCGGAGGAATCGACGAGGATGGATCTTACAGCGGTACCGCTGTAAGGCACCGCGTTCCCGTGGGGGGAACGACCCGGTCCCGTAGCGGATCCGGAGGTGCGTCTACCCCGGGTGGTTCGTTCGGGCGGGGAGAGGTCCGCGACCGGGGGCGGTTACGGTCCGTCGTCGCTGAGGTAGCCGCACCGCCAGAAGACGGCGCCGATCACGACCAGGAGGCCACCCGCGAGCGCGAAGTCCATCATAAGAACCACGTACGATGCGGTCCCCTTCTCGACGCTGGTGAGCGACAGGAGACCCAACAGTAAGAACAGCACCGTCATCGCCAACAGTCCCACCCAGAGCATCTTCCGGCGACACACCCACTTCTTGAAGAACGCCCGTTCGGAGGTTCCCATTCGCTTTCCCGTTGTACGAACCCGGTTATAGAGGTTTGGGCGCCGCGGCGCCGGGGTGCCGCCGACTGGGCCTGTGCGCCGGCCCTTCCCATGCGACCCCCACCTCCCGCGCGGATGACCCACTCGCGCGAGCGTCCGCGCCCCCGAGCGGCGATACGAGGTATTCACCCGTCCTTACTCATTATCGATGAATATATATGTGGGTCTCCTAATGAACGGGGTGCAATGGGATCGCAAACCAGTGAGGACTGTGACGACTGGATCAGCGACGACGAGTGGGGAGACGTGGCACCCCAGACCCGTCGTCGACTGCTGAGAAACGCGTTCGGCGGGGCCGCAGGGCTGGCGGCGCTCGCCGGCTGTAGCGGCGAGGACGGCGAGTCGACCCCGACCCCGCTGCAAGGCGAGGGGGACGGCGACACCGGCGGCTCGACGACCGAGTCGGGGTCGGACACGTCGACGTCGGGCGGCGGCGGCGCCACCCTCGACCACATCATCTCGCTCGCGCCGACCGAGGCGCGGTTCAACCCCTACGGGAACGCGACCAACTGGTCGTTCCGGTGGTACTGGGCGATGTTCGACCAGTTCGCGGTCCACGACAAGGTGACGAACAAGACCAAGGGGATGGTCGTCCAGGACTGGGAGTACGCCGACGACGGGACGGTCACCTGGAACATCCGCGACAACTACACCTGGCACGACGGGTCGGATCTGGTCGCGGAGGACGTCGCAACCCAACTCAAGATCGGCCAGCTGATGGGGACGGTCAACAAGGGGTACGGCGCAGAGCCCCTCTACGAGAACGTCCGGACGAACGGCGACTACGAACTCCAGTTCGATCTGGTCGAACCGGACGTCAGCCGCGAGATCTTCGAGTTCGGCCACATGAAGCGCCGGGCGTGGCTGTGGGCCCACCGCGACATCTGGGGCGAGTTCGCCACGCGGTTCGACGAACTCGGCGAGGACGAGGACAAGACCGAACTCCAGAACGAACTGATGCAGACGGTCAAGTCGCCCGCGTGGGACAACTCGCAGGTCCCGGGCAACTCCGTGTGGGAGTTCACGAGCGGCGAGGAGAACGTCGCACACTTCGAACCGTACGACGACTACGTCAGCCCGTACAGCGACACCGAGTGGGCGAGCGGCGAGATCACGGGCGACATGATCGACTACTCCCTCGACTGGCACCGCTACCCCAACCAGCAGCAGCGGACCCAGGCGATGCAGGAGGGGGTCATCGACGTCAGCTACCCGCCGGACTCCGAGTCCGCTCGCGAGAGCATCCGGGAGATGGGCTGGGGACCGGCGGACGACCTCGACGAGGACCAGATCGTCCCCTCGATGCGGAGCGGGTCGATGAGCGTCCTCTACAACCACCAGAGCCCCATCACGGGCGACTCCCGCGTTCGGAAGGCGATCCAACACGTCGTCCCGCGGAAGCCGCTGGTCTCGTGGGTCACCGACTACCAGAGCTACTGGGTCGAAGACCGGATCCCCTCGGGTATCGGTCAGGACAAGGAGGTGCCGTGGTTCGGCGGAGCGACCGACTGGCCCAGCGGCGGGCTGACCGACCTCCAGAACTACGCCCACACCAAGGACGACGTCGACACGGAGCGCGCGACCCAACTGCTCCAAGACGCCGGCTTCTCGAAGAACGGCGGCCGCTGGCAGGACCCGGACGGCAACAACGTCACGCTCCGCTTTTACACCGCCACGTCGGGCGAGGAACCGATGGCGCTGCGGTTCGCGCAGATCATGAAGTCGTACCTCGACGAGTTCGGTCTCCAGACGGAGGTCACCGCTCAGGAGGCGACGATCCGCTCGGGTAACACGCTCGAGTCGGGCGACTGGGAGCTGATGTTCGACACCTGGGGCGGCGCCAAGAGCGGTCCGGCGTTCCTCGACTTCCAGACCTCGTTCCGCCTCCAGCAGACGCTCAACGGCGACCCGATCCCGACCAACGAGAACTGGGCGATGAACCGGCAGCTCGAGGTGCCGTACCCGATCGGCAACCCCGACGGCGACCTCCAGCAGGTCGACATCATCGACAAACTCAACGAGCTCCGGGTGCAGATGTCCGAAGAGGAGCGTCGTCAGCTCATCACCGAGGTGGCGTGGATCTACAACCAAACGCTCCCGATGATGACGATCAACGAGGAGGGCGGCACCGGCGGCTACTGGCTGAACCACGACAACTGGGACACCCAGGCGCCGAACAACAACCAGAACCCGGCGTACCGCTACGAGATCGTCGAGGTGGGCCAGTACTCCTACTGCCAGTACATGGCGAAGATGGGTACGGAGTACTTCAGCCCGGCCGGCCCGGACAGCTAAGCCACCGCTCGACGCGTCTGGCTCCCCATCTCTCTCGGTTTCTGACGGGCGGTTCGGGGCCGCGGCGGCTCCACGGCTCACCGCCCCCGTGTCCGTAATGGTTAAGTGTGAAGGTGGAGCGTTATCACCTAGCAGGATGACAGAGAAGAACTACTACGTGCGCAGACTGGGTCAAGCGGTGATCACAGTCTGGGCGGCGATCACGTTCTCGTTCGTCACGGTTCGGATGATACCGGGCGGACCGATGGACTACATCGCCGCACAGATCAGACAACGGTCGGGCGGGTCCGTCAGCCAACAGCGGCTGAACCAGATGGTCGAACTGTACTCGCAGGTCAATCCCTCCGAGCCCATGTTGGAGGCGTACATCAACTACATGATCTCGATCGTCCAACTCGACTTCGGGCGGTCGATCTTCTACGCCGACCCGGTGTGGTCGGTGCTGGGGCCGGCCATCCCGTGGACGATGTTCGTGTCGCTGTTCGCGCTGATCATCGGTACACTCCTGGTGTTCCTGATCGGCGGGTTCCTCGCGGTCCACGAGGGCGACACCTGGGACGTGTTGGGGAGCTACTTCGTCATCTTCTCCGACGCGGTGCCGTACTACATCGTGGGGCTGGTGCTGCTGTTCACGCTCGGGTTCGGGACCGAGTGGTTCCCCAACGGCGGCCGGTACGACAACGCGCTCACGCCCGGGTTCAACCTGGAGTTCATGGGGAGCGTGCTCAGACACGCCGCGTTGCCGATCATGTCGTTCGCACTGACCTCGTGGGGCGGACTGGAGTTCCGCGCCCACTGTACGCGGATCATCGGCGAGGACTACGTCGACGTGGCCGAACTCCGCGGGCTGTCGGACGCGCGGATCCAACTGCGGTACATCGGCTGGAACTCGATGCTGCCGATGTACACGGGGCTGATGGCCGGACTGGCCTCCCTCTTCGGCGGGTCGGTCATCATGGAGCAGATATTCCGCTACCGCGGGATGGGCTACTACTTCTACGAGGCCACGATGGCACGCGACTACACCACGATCATGGCGGCGGTCATCCTCTTTACCGTCGTGACGGTCGTGGGTCTGCTGATCGCGGACTTCACCTACGGATTCATCGACCCCCGCGCGGGCCACAGCCAGCGGGAGTCGTTCTCGCGGTCGTACCGCGAGCGGTTCCAGCGGTTCGTCAACCGGGTCACCGGCGGCGGTCGGGTGGAGGAGTCGGAGACCATCGACGACCGGATCGAGGACGACCGTGCGTCGAGTGACGGCGGGATGAGCCTCCAGGTCGACGAGTCCGACTTCTCGCGGCGCGAGTACTTCAACGAGCGGTTCGACCAGAGCGTCCTCACCCCGTTCCGCATCATCTGGACGTCGCCGCGGGCGCGGGTCGGCGCGATCATCCTCTCGATCTTCGCGTTCCTCGGCGTGTTCGGCCCGTGGCTCGTCCCGCCGGTCGAACCGATGCAGGGCGAGATCCTGCTGCAACCGCTCGAGGACCTGAGCCACCCGCTCGGCACCGACGACATCGGCCGCGACCTGCTCGCACAGCAGGTGCTCGCGACCAGACCGATGCTGATCATGATGCTCTCGGGCGCGATCACTACGCTCGGGCTGGCAATATTGCTGGGCGTCGTCGCCGGCTACCTCGGCGGCCTGCTCGACAAGGTGCTGATGACGATCACCGACGTGATGATGAACATCCCCGGACTCGCGCTGGTGATCGTGCTCGCGGTCATCCTCGAACCCAAGAGTCCGGTGTTCGTCGGCGTGATACTCGCCATCGACAACTGGCCACGGCTGGCCCGGCAGATCCGCTCGCAGGTGCTCACGCTCCGCACCGAGGCGCACGTCGAAGCCTCCCGCGTGCTGGGGCTTCCCACCCGGAGCATCCTCTCGAAGAACGTGATGTCGCGGCTGATGCCGATGCTCACGATGGGGACCGTCGGCGCGATGCGGAACATCCTGATGGAGTCGGTCGGGCTGTACTTCATCGGGGTGCTCCCGTTCACCACGAGCAACTGGGGCGTCGTGCTCAACATCGCGCGCAACGGCGGCGCGCTCTCGGGACTCGACCGGTTCCACTGGCTGCTCGCGCCCATCCTGTTCATCGTCACGATGACCTACGGGCTGCAGTTGTTCGCGCAGGGGACCGACCGGCTGTTCAACCCGCGGCTGCGCGCGCGCCACGCCGCCACCATCTCCGTCGACGACGAGACGGACGACGACGACGCCGGCGGCGGCGGCGGTAGCGACACCGACGGGTGGAGGAGTTCGACCGCGGACTGACCTCTCGGAGCTCCCTCTCCCCCGAACGCAGGCGGTTTTCGGTCTCGGTTCTCTACTTCTCCCCGCCCGTCAACTCCGCCAGCCGCACGGCCGACTCGACGACGCGCGGCGTCCCTCACCGTCGACGGGGAAAGAACTAATCTCTCGCCCGCCAACGTCAGGACGGAACCCGAATCATGAAAGTCGAAAACGAGGGCAACACGATGCGGTACCTGCTCGGCACGATACTACTCATCGTCCTCCTGGTCGGGGTGTACTACGCGTTCACCGTGATGTGAGGCCGCCTACGTCATCCGGTACAGCCAGATGAGCACCCGGGCGGTGACCGAGACGAGTATCAGGAGTCCGCCGATGATACCGAACATCCCCGCCCACACCCCGGTCTGGAGCGCCGCGCCGACGAGTATCAGCGCGGCGCCCACGACCAGGACGGTTGCGGTGATGGGACCGCCGAGGTAGGACCTGGCTCTCCGGAGCGTGCTCTGTCGAGAGTTAGCTTGTGCCATGTCTGTACGGTCTTCGCTCGCGTGAACTTATACCTTCCGCGGCCGGACGGCGCGAGGGGGTCCCGGGCGACGCCCGGCCGTCGACCCGACCCGCACGCCGGCGTCCCCGGGTCGACGCTCGCGTCCCCGTCCGCGCGTCGGGGTGACCGCACGCCCCGGCGACTGTACCGGGAAAGGACTAAGTATGATCGTATATGATAGAGGGTAGTACACCCAGTATGAGGAGTTTCTCGACCGGACGCGGACCGCTGTACACGCACCGCACGACCCACTCGAACCCGTGAGACACCCACACAATGGCAACACAGAACACTGAGCGGCGGAACCGGATCGACGTCGCGTCGGACAACGTCTTGGAGATAGAGAACGCGAGCGTCGGCTTCGCGATGGACCGCGGCGACGCGCAGGTCCTCAACAACGTCTCGATAGACGTCCACCGCGGGGAGGTGCTCGGCGTCGTCGGCGAGTCGGGGTCGGGCAAGTCGATGCTGGCCGACTCGATGCTCGACTCGATCGACGACCCCGGGACGCTGACCGGCCGGGTGACGTTCCACCCGCCCGAGGGGGGCGACCCCGTCGTCGTCAACGACCTGAACAAGGAGGAACTCCGCCGGTTCCGCTGGGAGCGGATCTCGATGGTGGTCCAGGGGGCGATGGACTCGTTCAACCCCACGCTGACGGTCGGCGACCACTTCGAGGAGACGCTCCGGGCGCACGACTACGACGTGCCCGAGGGGATGGAGCGCGCGCGCGACCTGCTGGAGGACGTCCACCTCGACGCCGACCGGGTGCTCGACTCGTACCCCCACCAACTGTCGGGCGGGATGACCCAGCGCGCGCTCATCGCGCTGTCGCTGATCCTCGACCCCGACGTGTTGGTGATGGACGAGCCGACGGCCGCGCTCGACCTGCTGATGCAGCAGTCGATCCTGAAACTGCTCGCCGAACTCAAAGCGGAGTACGACCTCACGGTCGTGATCGTGACCCACGACCTGAGCCACGTCGCGCGGATCTCCGACCGCCTCGCCGTGATGTACGCGTTCGAACTCCTCGAACTCGGCCCCGTCTCCGAGTTGGTCGCCGACCCCGCCCACCCGTACACGCGGGAGCTACTCAACTCGATCCCCGACATCGACGCGGACCTCGACGAGATGGGCTCCATCGAGGGGACCAGCCCCGACCCGCTCAACGTCCCCGAGGGCTGTTCGTACCACCCGCGGTGTCCGATCGCGAAGGAGAAGTGCGTCAACGAGAACCCCGACCTGTTCGACGTGCCCGGCGAGGAGGGCCACGGCGCGGCGTGCTTCTACATCGACGAGGCGCGCGAGACCATCCCGCTGAAGAAGGAGGTGACCGAATGAGTTCGAACTCCGGCTCCGACTCCGAACCCCTGCTCCGTGTCGACGACCTCGACGTCCACTTCGGCGGCAACTCGGGCCTCCTCGACCGACTGTTCGGCGAGGAGCAGGGCACCGTCCGCGCCGTCGACGGCGTCAGCCTCGACATCGGCGAGAACGATGTGGTCGCGCTGGTGGGCGAGTCGGGCTGTGGCAAGACCACGCTCGGCAAGGCGATGATCGGTCTCGAGCGTCCCACCGGCGGGACCGTCCGTTTCCGGGGGCAGGACATCTGGAAGACGGAACTGGAGGAGGGCGACATCCCGTACAAGCGGATCCGAAAGTCGCTCCAGATGGTCCACCAGGACGCGGGCAACTCGCTCGACCCCAACCGCACCATCTTCGACAACCTCAACCCCGCGCTCAAGAAGTGGCGGCCGGAACTCAACCTGGTCGAGCGGCGCGAACTCGTCCACCGGATGCTCGAGACCGTCGGGCTGACGCCGTCGGACGACTACGCGTCGCGGTACCCTCACCAGCTGTCGGGCGGTGAGGCCCAGCGGACCGTCATCGTCCGGTCGATGCTGCTGGAGCCGGACCTGATCTTGGCCGACGAGGCGGTGAGCGCGCTCGACGTGAGCCTCCGGGTCAACCTGATGGACCAACTGCTCGAACTCCAGGAGATGTTCGCCACCTCGTTCGTGTTCATCAGCCACAACATGTCGAACGCGCGCTACCTCGCGGGGAAGGCCGACGGCCGGATCGCGGTGATGTACCTCGGGCGGATCGTCGAGATCGGTCCGGTCGAGGAGATCATCCACAACCCCCAGCACCCGTACACCAAGAGCCTGCTGTGGGCGACGTCGGGGCTGTCGCGGATCAACGACCCGATCGAGGACCCGCCGGTGCGTTCGATCGACGTGCCCGACCCCGAGAACCCGCCGAGCGGCTGCCGGTTCCACACCCGGTGTCCGGAGGCCCGGGAGTTCTGTACGGAGCACGACCCCGAACTCGAGACCGCCCCCGAGTGGCTCGAACGCCACGAGACCGCGTGCTACTACGCCCACGACCGCGAGGAGTACTGGAACACCCAGCCGCTACCCGACGAGTCGGACGTCGGCGAGGACGCCGACGCGACGCGCGGCGCGGCCGACTGAGACGCGGCGACGCGCCCGTCTCCCCCTGTTCTCCCGCTCTCGCGGGTCGCCCCGTCTCCCCCCGCCCCGCTCGCCGACGCTGCCGTCCATCGCGTCGAACGGGTCGGGGCTGTCGCCGTAGCGCAGCGTGCGGCCGTCGGCGAGTCACCCGCTCCCGTACCGGCGCGTTCGGCGCGAGCGCGCGACCGGGCATTCGCCGTTCCCGTTCGCCGGCCGCCTCAGCGCGCCTCGGGGAACCCGTCGGGGAGCGGCTCCGGCCGCTCGCACGTGCTCGACAGGTCGACGTACTCGGCGTCGGCGGCCGACTCGCGCAGCCCCGCCATGACGTCGAGGACGTGGTAGCCGACCGCGCCGCTCGTCCGGTGGTCCCAGTCGGTCCGGAGCGCGCGCGCCATGTCGACGACGCCCAGTCCCCGCCCCTGGCCGGGGTGGTCGCGCTCGACCGGTAGCTCCCGCCACTCGCCGCCGTCCGCCTCCCGCAGGTGGACCCGCGGCGCCCCGTCGAACTCGTTGGGGTCGGTGACGCTGAGCGTCCCCTCGGTGCCGTACACTTCGAACCCCGAGAGTTCGGACGCCTGCACGTCGAAACTCGTGAGCAGCGTCCCCGTCGCGCCGCTCTCGAACGTCACGACGCCCGTCTCGTGGGTCGGCACCTCCACGTCGATGGTCTCGCCGTGCCGCGGCTCGCTGGTTATCTCCCGGGTGTCGTGGGGGGTCTCGGTCGCGCCCGCGACCGACCGAACCGGGCCGAGGAGGTGGACCAGCGCGGTCAGGTAGTACGGTCCCATGTCGAACAGCGGGCCGCCGCCCGTCTCGTAGTAGAGGTCGGGGTTGGGGTGCCAGCGCTCGTGGCCGGGACTCGACCACGACGCGACGGCGCCCACCGGCCGGCCGATGGTGCCGTCGTCGACGACGTCCCGGCACGACTGGATGCCGGTGCCGAGGACGGTGTCGGGTGCGACGCCCACCCGGAGTCCGGCGGCGTCGGCCGTCTCCAGTATCTCGGCGCCCGCCTCGCGGGTCGCCGCCAGCGGCTTCTCGGTGTAGACGTGTTTGCCCGCCCGGAGCGCGTCGAGCGCAACCTCGGCGTGGACCGCGGGCGGCGTGAGGACGACCGCCACCTCGACGGCGGGGTCGTCGAACAGTTCGTCGACGCCGCACGCCCGGGGGACGCCGTGTTCGTCCGCCTTCGCCCGCGCCCGCTCGCGGTCGATGTCCGCGCAGGCGACCGTCTCTATCGCGTCGAACCGCTCGCCCGCCTCGAAGTAGACGTCGCTTATCGCCCCGCAGCCGACGACGCCCACGGATACCGGATCGAACTCCATGCGGGAGGGTCCGAAGCGACCGACAAGTAGCTGCTGGTGGCCCGACTCACGCGACCCGACCGGCCGCCGTCGCCCGACGCGTCGGCCCGTCGACGCGCCGGTTCGTCCCCGCTCCGACCCGGGGGCGGACGCGCACGCTCACGCCCGGTCGCCGAACTCGTCGACCGGGACCCACTCGCCCCGGCGGACGGACGCCTGGGCGGCGAAGACGACGTCGACGGCGGCGCGCGCGTCCGCGGGCGGGATCATCGGCTCGCGGCCCTCCCGCACCGCGCCGACGAAGTCGCGGACCTGGACGGTGTGCGCTCCCTCCTCGGCGGGGTCGAGGTCGACCGTCTGACGACCCGCCGCGGTCTCGTAGGCGTCGACGCCGCCCTCGTGGAGGCGCACCGACCCCTCGGTGCCGTTCGCGCGCAGGCGGATCGGCTGGCCGGGTTGGGTGGCCGTCGTCGCGGAGACGGTGCCGCGCGCGCCGCCCTCGAACTCCAGGCTCAACGCCGCCGTGTCGGGCACCTCGACGTCGTGGTGGAGCGTGTCGAACGACGCCGCGACGCGGGTCACGTCGCCGACGGCCCACCGGAGCAGGTCGAGTACGTGCAGCGCCTGCGTGAACAGCACGCCGCCGTCGAGCGAGGCGGAGCCGTGCCACCCCTCGAAGTACGACGGCCCGCGGTGCCACTTCAACTCCGCGTCCGCGAGGAGCACCCGGCCGAACTCGTCGCTCCGCACCGTCTCGCGGAAGAACTCCATCTCGGGGAGCGTCCGCCGCTGGAAGACGCCGCCGAGCGTGACCCCGGCCTCCCGGCACGCGTCGACCAAGCGGTCGACCCGTTCGGGCGTCACGTCGAGCGGCTTCTCACAGAGGACCGCCGCGTCCGCCGCGGCGGCGTCGACCACCACGTCCGCGTGGGTTCCGTTGGGCGTACAGACGCTGACGGCGTCGAGGTCCGCCCCGTCGAGCATCGCGGCGTGGTCGGCGTAGGCGTCACAGCCGTGCGCGTCGCCCAACTCGCGGGCGGTCGGTTCGTCGATATCGGCACAGGCGACCAACTCCGCCCCGTCGACGCGTTCGACCGCCTTCGCGTGGGTCTCGCCCATGCTCGAACAGCCGACGACGCCGTACCGCAGCGGACCGCTCACCGACCCGCCTCCCCGACGCGGAACTCCTCGACGGCGTCGGGGTCGACCTCGATCCCGAGCCCCGGTCCCTCGGGCACCGGGACGCCGTTGCCGTCGTTGTCGATGGGGTCGCTCACGAGGCGGCGGCGGATCGGGTTGGAGGTGCGGTCGAACTCCAGCATCGGCTCGCCCGGCAGCGTCGAGAGCAACTGGAGGCTGGCCGCGAGCGCGACCGGCGTCCCGAACACGTGGGGGAGACACCGGAGTCCCCGCGCCGCCGCGGCGTCGGCGACCCGGCGCGCGGAGGTCAGCCCGCCCGCGCTCGTCACGTCGGGCTGGACGATATCGACCGCGCCGGCGTCGGCCGCGCGGTCGAACTCCTCGGTGAACGCCCAGCTCTCGCCCGCCGCCAGCGGCACGTCGGCCGCGGCGTTGACCCGGCCGTAGGCGTCGAACTGCTCGGGGGGCATCGGCTCCTCGAAGAAGTGGACGTCCAGGTCGGCGAGGCGGTCGGCGACCCACCGGGCGTCGGCGGCGTCGTACGCGTGGTTGGCGTCGCTCATCAGGCGCACGTCGTCGCCGACCGCCTCGCGGATCGCGCGGACGAGTTCGACGTCCTCCTCGCGACCCCACGGGAAGTGGCGCGCGAGCCCGATCTTGTTCTTGAGCGCGTCGAACCCCGCGTCGACGTGGCCGCGCGCCTCCTCGACCACCCGCTCGCGGAGCGTCGAAAAGTCGTCGCAGTCGGTGAAGAAGTGGCCCGTGGCGTACGCCCGCACCGAGTCGCGCCGCCTGCCGCCGAGCAGTCGGCCGACGGGTTCGCCCGCGAGCTTCCCTCGGAGGTCCCACAGCGCGATATCGACGCCGCTGACCACGCTCGCGGGGACGTACGAGTGGAACGCCGAGCGCAGTCGGAAGACGAGGTCGTCGTGGATCCGTTCGACCTCGCGGGGGTCCTGCCCGCGGAGCCACGGCGCGACCCACTCGTCGACGAGTTCGCGGTTGCCCGCGACCGGTCCCCAGCACTCCCCCCACCCGACGGTGCCGTCGGACGACTCGACGCGGACCAGACAGTACTCCCGCGAGTCGATCCACTTCTGGGCGTTCGCGAACCGTTCGTCGAGGTCCCGCCGCACCGCCACCGCGTCGACGTGTCTGATCTCCATCGCGTCGGACCTGCCCGCCGACCCGCATAAGTGTTCGCGGTGGACGGCGAGGGGCGCGAGGTACGGCGGAGCGTCGGCGGGCGGCGCGAGCCGATTCGGCGCCCGCTCGCCCCACCACAACGGCTTTGTGCGGATGCCCGGTGGTCGAACCATGGACGAGCCTCACCTCCCAGGGGACGACGCGGCGGGCGACCGCGCACTGACCGACGGCGGCGTACCGAACGACGGTCCGCGCTCGGGCGGCGCGTACGTCTGCGAGGCGCTCGTCGACGCGGGCGTCTCGCTCGTCGTCGGACTGCCGGGCACCCAGACGCTCCCGCTCGACCGCGCGGTCGCGGAGCGCGACGACGTGGAGTACGTGATGGCGCGCCACGAGACCGCGGTACCCCACGTCGCGTGGGGCTACTACGAGGCGTGCGGCCGGCCGGCGGCGACCGTGACCGTCCCCGGGCCGGGCGACACCAACGCGATGCACGGGCTGAAGAACGCCGCCGAGGACTCCGTGCCGATACTCCACGTCGCCGCCGACGCCGACCCCGAGGACAGGGGGAAGGGTCCGATCCACGAACTCGACCCGGAGACGTTCGACCACGTCGTCAAGGGTAACTTCTCGGTCGAGCGGCCGATGGAACTCCGCGGGACCGTGGCGGAGGCGGTCGAACTCGCGTTGACGCCGCCGTACGGCCCGGTCCGGGTCGGCGTCCCGAAGGGCGTGCTCGCGGCCGAGTTCGACGCGCCCGCCGCGTCCGCCGAACCCGCGCGGACGACGTACGACAACGCCGACGCGTACGACCGCGCGGCCGACCTGCTCGCGTCAGCCGAGCGGCCGGCGCTGGTCGTCGGCGGGGGGTGCCGCCGGGCGGAGGGCGGTCCCGCCGCCGTCGCCGGCCTGGCCGACGCGCTCGACGCGCCCGTCGCGGTGACGTACAAGGGGAAGGGCGTCTACCCCGAGGACGACTCCCGATTCCTCGGCACCGCCGGGAGCCACCTCCCGGCGGGCGCACGCGAGGTGCTGGAGCGGGCGGACGTCGTCTGTGCGCTCGGGACCGACCTCGACGGCGTGACGACCGCTCACTGGACGCTCCCGACGGGCGACGACCTGGTCCACGTGAACCTGAACCCCGACGACGTGGGGCGGTCGTACGAGCCGACGGTCGCGCTGGTCGACGACGCCGCGGCCGCGTGCGACCGCCTCCGCGACGGGGTCGACGCGCGCGGCCGCGCGGACGGCTGGGACGGCGGGGCGCTCGCCAGCCGGGTCCGCGAGGAGTACGACGCGCACCTGCGCGAGTCGGGCTGTCTGGGCGGCGGAGACGGCGCCGACAGCGCCGACGATAACCCGACCACTTCGGCGGCGCTGCTCCGCGCGGTCAGGGAGGCCGTCCCGCGGGAGGCGGTGGTCACGGCCGACGTGGGCGGCTTCCGACTGTGGGCGATGCAGACGTTCGAGGCGTACGCGCCCGACCGGTTCGTCGCCGCGGGGTCGTGGGCCGGAATGGGCGTCGGCCTCCCCGCGGCGGTCGGCGCGAAACTCGCACGGCCCGACGCGCCCGTGGTCTGTCTCTCCGGCGACGGCGGCCTGCTGATGTGCATCCACGAGTTGAACACCGCGGCCGACCGTGACCTCGACGTCACGCTCGTGGTGTGTACCAACGCCGACTACGGCATCATCAGCAACGCGCCCGAACGGGGCGACCGCCGCGACGACCGCCGGTTCGACTGGGAGTCGCCCGACTTCGTGACGGTCGCGGAGGGGTTCGGCTGGACGGCGACCCGCGCGGACACGCCCGCCGAGGCGGCGGACGCCGTCGCCGACGCACTCGACGCCGAGGGGCCGACGCTGGTGGACGTGCCGGTCGACCCCCGGGAGCCGACCGCGGCCGAGGCGGCCGACTACGACACCGCGGTCGGCGACCTCCTCGCGTCCGACGACGCCTGAGGCCTCGCCGGCGACGGCTCAGTCGGTCGAGAACTTGGTGTTGAGTTCGATCACGTTGGCGGCGCGGCGCACCCGTTCGGCGAGTTCGCCCTCGATCCGGTCGTCGGTGAACCGGCTCGACGGCCCGGAGATGCTGACCGCGCCGAACACCGTCTCGTCGTCCCTGACCGGCGCCGCGACACAGCGGAGCCCGTCGATGTTCTCCTCGTTGTCGAGCCCGTACCCCCGCTCGCGGACCTCCGCCAACTGCTCGCGGAGTCGCTCGGGGTCGGTCACCGTGTGCGCGGTCAGCGGTTCGAACTCGCAGGCGTCGATCACCTCCGCGCGCCGCTCCGCCGGCAGGTACGCGAGGATGGCCTTCCCGAGCGACGTGGAGTAGATGGGCTGTTGGGTGCCGACGGTCGAGGCGGTCTCGACCGCTCGGGCGCCGCGGGCCTTGTAGAGGTACGACACGCGGCCGTACTCCTCGATGCCGAACTGGGCTATCTCGCCCGTCTCCGCGGCGAGCGCCTCCACCTCCTCCTCGATGACGTCGCTGTTGCCGACCTGGTCGCGCACCCCCCGTGCCAGGTCGAGGATGCGGAGGCTCAGCCGGTAGCCGTCGGGTTCGCGGACGACCATCTCCTCGTCTTCGAGCGTCTTGAGGTGGCTGTGGACGGTGCTCTTCGAGTGGCCCAACTCGTCTGCGATCCCCGACAGCGTCCGGGCTCGCTCGCGTTGGAGCAGGTCGACGATGCTCAACGCGATCCGCACGCCGCGGATGCGCCGCCCGCCGCTCTCCTCGTCGGTCGTCGGCATACGCGACCCACTCCGTCGCGGACCTTAACTCTGTTCCCGAGGGGGGAACCGTCTCAGATCGACGGGCCGACCCGCGTGAGCGCGAACTCGGTGAGTCCGTGGCGCTCGGCCGCGGTCGGGTCGCCGCCCGCGACCGCGAGCAGGCGGTCCGCGAGCGCCGCCGCGTCCGTCTCGCGCGCGTCGACGTCGACGTCGTCGGGGACGGCCGCGAGCGTGTCCGCGTCGCCCGACAGTTTCACGACGGGAACGAGCGGGTGGCCCGCGGGGATGCCCTCCGCGGTGGCGTGGACGACGACGTGCGCGCCCGCGGCCGCGAGACCGGTCGCGGCCTCCTCGAACCGCGAGGGGGCGTCGACCAGCGTCACCCCGCCGTCGACGGTCGCGTCGTCGCCGTACGCCACCGCGTCGGCGACGCGCGCGTCGCCGAGGAACCCCGTCGCGTCGTCGAACCCGCGGTCGGTCGCCGCCCGCCCCACGCGGGTCGCGCGCGCGGGCCGGTCGGCCGCGTCGGCGTCGAGCACCCGGTCGAGCGCG
>NZ_ASGZ01000003.1 GCF_000495475.1 Candidatus Halobonum tyrrellensis G22
CGAGTTCGTCCTGGCTCACCTGCGGACCCATCTCGTGGTCGTTGCCCGGCCCGATGTCGATCGACTCCGCCTCCTCGACCAACGCGTCGACGAACTCGTCGTAGTTCGACTCGTGAACCACCGCGCGAGAGCAGGCCGTACACGACTGGCCCGTCGTCCCGAACCCGCCCGAAGCGACGATCTCCGCCGCTTCCTCGGGGTCGGCGCTCTCGGCGACGATGGTGGGGTTCTTCCCGCCCAGTTCCGTCTGGACGCGCTTGCCCGCGTCGGTGGCGTCGTCGTACACCATCTCCCCCACCTGACTGCTGCCGGTGAACGACACCGCGTCGATCGCGTCGTTGTTGATGAACTCGTCACCCACCGTACTCCCGGGACCCGTCACCACGTTCAGGACGCCGTCGGGGAGCCCCGCCTCGTCGAGCGCTTTCGCGATCTCGAGAACGACACCGGGCGCCATCGAGGCGGGCTTGATCACCACGCTGTTGCCCGCGGTGAGCGCGGGTGCGATCTTCCAAGCGGGGATCGCGATGGGGTAGTTCCACGGGGTGATGAGACCGGCGACGCCGACCGGCTCTTTCCGCGTGTAGAGGTTCTTGTTCCGCGCGCTCGGCGCTTTCACGGTGCCCTTCAGGTCGGAGGCTTTCCCCGAGAAGTAGTGGAAGATGTCGATCGCACGCTGGACTTCGCCGCTCGCTTCCCCGCGTGCTTTGCCCTCCTCGGCGACGAGCAGGTCGGTGACCTCCTCCTTGCGGTCTTCGAGGATGGACCCGGCCTTCCGGAGGATGGTGCCGCGGTTGGGTCCGGGGGTCTTCTCCCACTCGGCTTGGGCGGCGGCGGCGGCCTCGACGGCCTGTTGGGCGTCTTCTTTGCTCGACTCCTGATAGGTGTTGACGGTTTCGCTGGGGTCGGCGGGGTCGTTGACCTCGAAGGTCTCGCCGGTCTCCGACTCCGTCCAACTCCCGTCGACGTAGTTCCGCTGTGTGTCTGGCATCGCGTGT
>NZ_ASGZ01000004.1 GCF_000495475.1 Candidatus Halobonum tyrrellensis G22
CGGTCGTGGCCCCGTCGGCCGTTTCGGTCGCGGCGGCGGTCGTCGGCTCGGCCGCCGCGGTCGCCGCCGCGTCGGTCTCAGTCGCCGCGGCCGTCTGCGTCGCGGTCGACGACTCGGTCGTCGCCGTCGTCGCGGTCGCCGGCGTCGACGCGGGCGTCGCGGTCGGCGTCGGCGTGGGCCGGGTCGTCACCTCGCCGTCGGCGCCGTCGTCACCGTCGTCACCGTCGCCGTCGGACGGTGCGGCCGTCGGCGTCGGGGTTGACTCCGGCGTCTCTCCCGTCACGTCGACTTCCGCGCGGCTCACGAACGCCGGGTCGGCGTCGGGGTGGAACCCGACCGTCAGGTTCCGCACCGCGTACACCACCGACCGCGGCGCGGCCTGACTCATGTAGTTCGAGTTCACCACCACCGTGTTGTTCGCCTCGACGGCGGGCGTGCTCGCGTACGGATACTCGGCCGTGAGGTACGCCGACGCGTCCGTCAACACGAGGTACTCGGGGGCGATTTGGACGACGATCTCCGGGTTCACCTCGGGGTACGGACCCGTGATGTTCGAACTGGTGTTCGCGTCCGCGATGGCGTTGTCCGCGCCCGCCGCCTCGATCATCGCGGAGATGAACGTGCCGGTGTTGGCGACGTAGGCCCCGCCGAGCGGGTAGAGCGCGGTCGGGCGGTCGAGGTCCGCGGTGGCGTCCGTGGCCGCCTCGACGTTGGCGGTCATCCACGCGTTCGCCTCGGCCGCGCCCGCGCAGTTGCCCGTGATCCGGCCGATCCGGGTGGTCTTCTCGCGTACGTCCTCGATGCTCGTCGAGATCCGCGCGCGGTACACCGTCAGGTCCGCCTCACGCATGTTCGCTACGACCTCGTTCGGGATGATGTTGGGCGCGAGCACGAGGTCCGGGTCCGTCCCGACCACCGTCTCCGTACTCGGGTACAGTCCCGACCCGGAGACGTTCGTGCGCTCGTCGGCGCCGTCGAGGTAGCTCGCGTCCGCCGTGACGCCGACCACCTGCTCGCGGCCGCCGATCTCCCACATCGTCTGGGCCGCGCTCGGACCCAGCGTCGTCACCCGCTCGGGACGTTCATCGAGCGTCACTTCGGTCCCGGTGGCGTCGGTCACCGTCACCGGGAACGTACAGTTCGCCGTCCGCGCCTGCTGGGCAACCGGTCCGTCGAGGGCGGGGGACGCCTCACCCGCGAGGGTTGCGCCGTTCGTCCCGTCCGCCCCGTCTACCGGCGCGAGCGCCGCCGTTCCGACCGCGGGTGCGACGCCCGCGAGAACGACCACCACGACCGCGAGTACCGCTGTCGATCGTCTCACGGACCGACCGTGTGCCGAGGACAATAAGTATTTACCTAAAGCAAGGACAGTTGTGTCGATGCGCGTCTGGCGCCGGGCCGGGTGGTACTCCGCGGCCCTCGCGGCCGTCCTCGCGGCCGTCGTGACGGTCAGCGCGGGGATCGGACCCGTGTCGATCCCCGCGCGGACGGTGCTGTCGGTCCTGGCGAACGCCGTCGCCGTCCCCGTCGGCGTCGACGCCGGGACCGCCGACGCCGCGCGGGCCGGGGTGACGAGCCTCGCGGGCGGGGTGAGCGTCCGCTACGTCCACCCGTTCGCGTTCCCCGTCTCGGACGTCGAGCGGACCATCGTGATGCGGGTGCGACTCCCCCGGATCCTACTCGGAGCGCTCGTGGGGACGGCGCTCGCGGCCGCCGGGACGGTGATGCAGGGGTTCTTCCGCAACCCGATGGCCGACCCCTCCATCGTCGGCGTCTCGTCGGGCGCCGCCGTCGGCGCGGTGTTCGCCATCGTCTCGCCGCTGGCGCTCCCGTTCGGGCTGGGGCTGCAGGGCGCCGCGTTCGCCGGCGCGCTCGCGGCCGGGTTCGGCGTCTACCTGATCGCCACCCGCGACGGCCGGACGCCCGTGGCGACGCTGCTGCTCGCGGGCGTCGCGGTCCAGACGCTCCTCGGCGCCGCCGTCTCGTTTCTGCTGTTGCGGTCGGGCGAGTCGATGCGTCGTATCGTCTACTGGCTGATGGGCCACCTCGACGGCGCGTCGTGGGGCGACGTGACCGGCCTCGCGCTCGTGGTACCGGTGCTCGTCGTCGTGCTGTTCGCGTACGCGCGCGACCTGAACGTGCTCCTGTTGGGCGAGTCGGACGCGGGCGCGCTCGGGGTGAACGTCGCGCGGAGCAAGCGCGGCCTGCTCGCGGTGTCGTCGGTGTTGACGGCGGCGGCCGTCGCCGTCTCGGGCGTCATCGGCTTCGTCGGGCTGGTGGTCCCGCACGCGCTCAGGCTCGTCGTCGGCCCCGACCACCGGATACTCCTGCCGACGAGCGCGCTCGCGGGCGGGTCGTTCCTCGTCGCCGCCGACACGCTCGCGCGGTCGGGCGCCGCGGAGGTGCCCGTCGGCATCGTCACCGCCGCCGCGGGCGCGCCGTTCTTCCTCTACCTCCTGCGGACGCGGGAGGTGTACGAACTGTGATCGGCGCCCGCGACCTCGGGGTCGCGCTGGGCGGCGAGCGCGTACTCGACGGCGTCTCGCTGTCGGTCGACGCCGGGGAGTTGGTGGGGCTGGTCGGCCCGAACGGCGCCGGGAAGACCACGCTGGTCCGCGCGCTCAACGGCACGCTCGACCCCGGGGCGGGCGAGCGGGAACTCGACGGCGACCGGGTGGCGGGCCTCTCCCGGCGGGCGGTCGCGCGCCGCGTCGCCACCGTCCCCCAGGAGGCGACGTTCTCGTTCGAGTTCACCGTCGAGGCGGCCGTCGAGATGGGCCGGACGCCGTACGTCTCGCGGTTCGGCCGGACCGACCGCGACGACGCCGACGCGGTGCGGGCGGCGATGGAGCGGGCGGGCGTCGCCGGCTTCGCCGACCGGAGCGTCACGACGCTGTCGGGCGGCGAGCGCCAGCGCGTCCTGTTCGCGCGCGCGCTCGCACAGGAGACGCCCGCGCTGTTGCTCGACGAACCCACCGCCAGCCTCGACATCAACCACCAGGTGCGGACCCTGCGGCTGGTGCGCGACGCGGTCGAGGGCGGCGGCGCGGACGGGGCGGGGAAGGCGGCGCTCGCCGCCATCCACGACCTCAACCTCGCGGCGCGCTTCTGCGACCGACTGATCTTACTCGCCGACGGGCGGGTGCGCGCCGAGGGCGACCCCGAGGCGGTGCTCGGCGACCCCGCGCTCGCCGAGGCGTTCGGCGTCCGGGTCGCGCTCAACCGCGACCCCGCGGTCGGCTCGCCGCTCGTGACGGCGCTCGAAGACGGCGAGGGCGACCGGACGACTGCGGGCGTGGACGCCCGGGGCGCCGAACGCGCGAGCGGGGACGAAGAGGACGGGGGCGGTGGTGAGAGGGACGGTGACCGCGACGACGGAGGCGATGACGACGGCGACGGGGGCGGTGACAACGAAGACGGCGACGATGGGGACGGGAACGGCGACGACGCGGGCACGCGCGTCGAGGCGGACCGCGGCGGCGGTGGCGACACCGACGCCGGCGGCGACGGCGGGTCCGACCGCGCCGACCGCCGGTCGGATCGGTAGCCCTTTCGCCGCGCGGGGCGGACGCCGCTTCACGCATGAGCGGCTCCGGTGTCGACCCCGTCCCCTGCGTTCGCGTGCCCGTCGAACGCGGCGAGGAGACCAGACAGGCGCTCGCCGACCGCGGCCTGCTCGCGGGCGACCGCGAGATAGAGGTGGACGACGGTCGGATCTACCTGCCCGTCACGGACGCCGCCGCGGTGCCAGCGGAGTTCGCGGTGGTCGAACGCGACCCCGAGACGCGCCGCCAGCACCGCACGCCCGCCGACATCCTGGGGTACGAGCCGACGTACGAGCGGCTCGGGCGGGTGATCGTCGTCGACGAGGACGACCCCGAGCGGGCGCGCGAACTCGCCGACGCGCTGGTGGAGTCGGACATCCCCTGCGAGACGGTTGTCAACCGCGCGTCGAAGGTGCGCGGGGAGTACCGCGTCCGCGACTGGGAGGTGCTCGCCGGGGACGGCACCGAGACGGTCCACCGCGAGTACGGCCACGAGTTCCGCCTCGACATCGCGGAGGTGTACTTCTCGCCGCGGCTCGCCACCGAGCGCCACCGCGTCGTCGAACAGGTGGCGGCGGGCGAACGCGCGTTTGACATGTTCGCGGGCGTCGGTCCGTTCGCGGTGCCGATGGCCGCCCGCGGCGCGGAGGTGGTCGCCTGCGACCTCAACCCGCGCGCCGTCGAGTACCTCCGCGAGAACGCCCGCCGGAACTCGGTCGAAGCGCGACTCACCGCCGTCGAGGGCGACGTACGCGAGGCCGCGCGGGAGTACGAGGGGTGGGCCGACCGCGTCGTGATGAACTTGCCGCACACCGCCTCCGACTTCCTCGACACCGCGGTGGCGCTCGCGGGCGAGTCGTGTACCCTCCACGTCTACGACATCCAACACGAGGACGACCCGTTCGGACCCGCGACCGAGGCGCTCCGGGCGGCCGCGGGCGACGAGTACGCCGTGACCGTGGAGACGGAGCACGTCGTGCGGTCGTACGCCCCCCACGAGGTGAACGTCTGTCTCGACGCGCGGCTGGAACGAGTGTGAGCGAGCGAGTGTGAGAGGGGGGCACGGCGCCGCGGTTCCGGAATCCTTATTTTCGTTACTGGGGTAGGTGTGGGTGCGCGCCGGTGTAGCTCAGCTGGCAGAGCGATTCCTTCGTAAGGAATAGGCCGAGGGTTCAAATCCCTCCACCGGCTCTCCTGCCGAACGAAGTGAGGGTGGAGAGCCTTCTGTGGAGGGATTCGAAGCAGGGAGTGGAGCGAGCGAAGTGAGCGGAACGACCGTGGTTCAAATCCCTCCACCGGCTTGCTTCTGCGACGATTCCACCCCATCGGAGTCGGTTCCGAGTTTCCGTGTAGCGCCGACGAGGTTCCCGCGCGGTGACCCGGGTCGATGGCGGAGGAGGACCTACCCGGTGACGTACCTCCCGACGAGTATTCCGTAGGCGATAGCGACCGACAGACGGCCCACGGGCCGTTTGCATCGTACGGTGAGTTCGTTTATACAGAAGCGGGTGAGGTGCGACGGTGGACGACCCGCCCGACGAAGGAGACGAGACCCGTTCTCACTCGGGTACCTCGATCTCCCCTTCCTCCACCAACCAGTCGACGGCCTCCTTCAGCGTCCGCTCGGACGTGTACCGCGGCTCGTACCCCAACCGCTCGCGCGCCTTCGCGATGCTACAGTTCGGGCTGTGCCGGACGTGGTCCTCCGTCGCCTCGGCGTCCTCGGCCGACACCGTCTCTCTCCACTCCGCCCACCCCAGGAACTCCAGGTTCGCCTCCTCGCCGAACCACCCCGCCACCGCCTCGGCGTACCCCCGGAGGGTGAGCGCTTTCGGCGAGACGACGTGGAAGCTCTCGCCCACCGCGGCGCTCCAGTTGTCCAGCGCGCGCTCGAACGCCTGCGCCACGTCGTCGGCGTGGACGTGGTGGAGCGTCTCCATCCCGAGGTTCGGGAGCGTCACCTCCTCGCCCGCGGCGAGACGCTCGAACACGTCGTGGTTCAGATTCCCCTGCGGGTTGATCGGCGTCCACCCCGGCCCGGAGATGTGCCCCGGGTGGAGCACCGTCGCCGGGAAGCCGGTCCGGCGCGCCTCGTCGAGTAAGTACGACTCTATCTCGGCCTTCTGGACGCCGTAGTCGCCGAACGGCCGCCGGGGTTCGTCCTCGGTCGTGGGGACGGCGACGCTCGGACCGTGGACCCATATCGTCCCGCAGTGGAGCAACTGCTGGACCTCGCCGCGGAGCGACTCGACGAGCGACCGCGCGCTCTCGACGTCGAAACAGATGAGGTCGATCACCGCGTCGGGGTCGGTGTCGAGGATCCGCTCGCCGAACTCGCCGCGCTCCTCCGCGGCCTCGCGGTCGAGGGTGAGCGTCTCCACCGCCTCCCACGCGGCGTCGTCGTGGTACGGGTCGCGTTCGCCGCGGCTGACGACGCTCACGTCGTGGCCCGCGGCGACCAGCCGCGGGACGAGGTAGGTACCGACGTGGCCGGTGCCGCCGATGAGGGTGATTCGCACACCGACAACCGCGGACGCCGGCTACGAGAACGTGTCGCTCCGCCGGGCGCGCCCGAACCCGGCGACCGACCCGACTCAGTCGTCCGCGCTCGGGTCGACTCGGACGACGCGCCGCGTGATCGTCACGTACTCGTCGGTGACGGTCTTCGTCGTCTCCAGCCGTTCGCGGGTCTCGACCCGCTCCCGGTCGGTCCCTCCGACTGTTTCGGCGTCGGCGCCCGCATCGCCACCACTTCTATCATCAATTGCCATGTACATGCGCGGGACACCACGAACATGAAGCTACTGGTAGGGGATCACGACGCGAGTAAGAGGTGGGTCGGCGCGGGCGCGCGGTGAATCAGGTCGCGCGGCGCCCGACCCGTGGCATGTCACCTGCAGACCGGCGGTGCCCGGTCGGCACTCGATCTGGGGGCGGAACGACTGATAAACCCACCGGCTCCGGAATCGACACTGATAATTTCGGACCGTTCCTCGCGAGTGCGTTCGCGTCCCGCGCAGACGACCGAGACGGGACCGCTCTCGCCCTACTCGTCGGCGCCGAGGAGTTCGAGACGGACGTCGCCGCGTGCGTCCAAGTCGCGTTTCTCCGCGGTCGTGATCGTCTCGTCGGTCGGGTCGAGGTCGTGATCGCACGCGAGTTCGACCGCCTCGACCGCGAACCCGTCGTCGATGGCCGGGACCATGTACGCGTGGGCGTGTCTCACCAGCCCGCACTCCTCGCAGTGCCGTTCGCCCAGCGCCCCCGAACGGACGTCGTCGTCGCGTTCCCTCGTCGCCTCTCCCACCTCGCTCCCCCTCGAATCGACCGGCCGCGACGCTCGGGCCGACCGTCGGGCTACGTCGTGTTCGGTGAGCAGGCTCGTCAGCCCGCCCCCGCAGCGCGTCGCGGCGAAGCTTCTGACGGAGCCGCGTCGGTGTGTCTCCGCTCCCGACCGCCCGGTGTCCGGTCCCATCGTCCGTGACTCGTCCGGCGACCGGTGAGTCGGGGGCGCCCACCCGAACGGTTCCCACGTCGTATACGAACGCCGCCGTGAATCGCCCGACCGACGGGCGGGGAAGTTCCCCGGTCGCCGGAAGCCGGACGGGTACTTACCGAATGGTGACGTCCCGCCTCTCCCGGCTGATACACGGAGGGGTACCCTTTTGTCTCCGGTTCGTCTGGTCGAAAGTGACGACCCGACGTGGGGTGACGACGGGTCGTCAACAGGGGGAGTCATACGGCTCCGGGCGCGCCCGCTCCTTTTCTGGGCGGGCGGCCGCCCGCGGCCGGGCTTTCGACTCGCTGACGCCGTACTCCCAGATCCGTCGGTCGTCTCCACGACGTGTCTACGTCATCGACCAGCCACGGCCGGCCGACCGGCCGCGGCGACCGCCAAGCGAAACCGGGAAGCGCCGCCGCGCCGCACCGTCGGTATGCTCACGTTCATCGGCCTCGGCCTCTACGACGAGCGCTCCGTCACCGTCGAGGGCCGCGACGCCCTCCGGGCGGCCGACCGGGTGTTCGCGGAGTTCTACACCAGCCGGCTCGTCGGCGCGAGCGTCGCGGAGCTGGAATCGCACCACGGCGTCGATATCGAGGTCCGCGACCGGGCGGGCGTCGAGCGGGACCCCGAGACGATTCTGGAGGCGGCCGAGACGGACGAGGTGGCGTTCCTCACCGCGGGCGATACGATGATCTCGACGACACACGTCGACCTGCGGGTTCGCGCCGCCGAACGCGGAGTCGACACGCGCGTGGTCCACGGCGTCACCGCCCAGTCGGCCGCTTCGTCGCTCACGGGGCTACAGAACTACCGGTTCGGCAAGGCGGTCACGCTGCCGTTCCCGTACGCCCACGGCGCCGACGGCGTGCCGGCGAGCGTCGTCGACGGCGTCGAGGCGAACCGCGAGCGCGGTCTCCACACGCTGGTCTATCTCGATATCAAGGTCGCCGGGTCGTCGCCCGCCGGGCCGCAGGCTGGCGAGGACGACGAGTTCATGACCGCAGACGAAGCCGCGGGGATGCTCGCCGACGACTGGGACCCCGACGCGCTCGGCGTCGTCGTCGCGCGCGCGGGGAGCCCCGACCCCGTGGTCGCGGCGGACGCGCTGTCGGCGCTGGCGGACCGCGAGTTCGGCGGCCCGCTGCACACCCTGGTCGTCCCCGGCGACCTCCACCACCTCGAAGCCGAGGCGCTCGAACGGCTCGCGGGCTGTCCGGCCGCACTACTCCCCGACGAGTGAAAGGGGGTAGCGGAGCGCGAATCCGGACCTAGGATCGGGACCGGGGAGCGCGCCGACGACCGGATTATAGCCCCGACCCGCGGCGCGGCTCGCGCGGCAGGTCGAGCGACCCCGAGAGGTCGTACTCCTCGTCGGTCACCACGTAGAGGACGTCCTCGACGACCGTGAGCAGTTCGGGAAGCTGGCGGACGACGAGGTAGGTGACGCCCACGAGCGCGACCACCGCGAGCACCTGACTGAGGATGCGGTCGGAGACGAAGAAGGAGACCATGTACGGGTCCGACGAGCCGAACAGGAAGAGGACCTCGTCGACGAACACCTGGAGGTACTGGTTGCCGAAGGTGACGCCGATGAACGTGGTGCGGACGAGGTTCAGACACCAGATGACCGGTACCGACACCGCGAGCGCCCTGAGTTTCCGGCCGAGCGGCGCCCGGACGGCAACGATCAGGCCGACGAAGATGGCGATACTCCCCAACCCGGTACACGCCAGCAGAATCTCGAAGAGGAGGCTGTGGCCGTCGGCGGTCGTGAACCGGTAGGCGTTCTCGTAGCCGAGCACCGGTCCCGTCACCAGTTCGGGGTGGTAGCCGAGCGCCTCGATCAGGAACCCCGTCTGGAGCGTGACCGTCCGAATCAGGAGCTGTTTCGGCGCCGGTAGCTCCGCGCCGAACAGCGTGAACGCCGGGATGGTCTCGAACGGGAGGTAGACGACGCCCATCGCGCCGACCGCCCGCGAGAGGACGAACAGCGAGTCGCGGCCGTTCCACAGCAGCCACCCGGCGTACAGACACGCCGGGACGGCCGCGACCGCGAGGATACCCTCAACGTAGCTCTTCTGGGTGAACGCGAAGTGGGGGAACATCCACAGCCAGAAGCCGGCGAACAGCCCCCAGCCCGCGGCCATCACGCCCCGGGCGGTCGAGCCGTACCCGCCGTCGAGCCGCCCGCTGCGGGCCGCCCACTCGATGCCGGCCCCCGTCAGGAACGTCGCCACGACCACCCACGCGAACAGGTCCGAGTAGACGTTCGGCGCGCCGAGGACCGCGTCGGCCGCGCTGAGGAGGGCGGACTGCATGGCCGGGTGCAGGTGACGGGGCGGTAAAGCCCTTGTCGTCTCGAATCACCGGGCGAGAATCGGCCGGCGTGACGGCCGCGTCGCTGGTAGAGCGGGACGCCGAAAGAATGGACCGCGTCGGATGACCGGTATCGCCGGTCAGTCGTGGTTCGACTTAGTTGTCGCGGCGGAGCGCGACGAGCGCGGCGCCGATGAGCGCGACGAGCGCGAGGACACCCGTGAAGCCGGGCGTCGTCGTGGTCGTCTCACCGCCCTCCGTGGCGGGCTCTTCGGACGTCGTCTCGTCGCCCATGGTCGTGGTACCCTCGGAGGTGGTCGTGTCGCCCTCCGTCGTGGTACCCTCGGAGGTGGTCGTGTCGCCCTCCGTCGTCGTGTCGGCAGACGTCGACGTGTTGGTCGCCTCGACCACGACACCGTCGATGCTCACCTGGTCGCCACCGTAGTCGCGGATGGTGGCCTCGAAGGTGTCGTCAACCGTGGCGTCGTCCGTGAAGTCGAACATCGCCGAGAACGTACCGTCCGGCTGGACCATGACGCTCTCGTTGGTCTTGATGAACCGAGCCTCGGCCTCGTCGCTCTGAACGCGGACCGTGACCTCCGTGCCGGGTGCGACGTTCGTCGTGCCCGAGATGGTCGCGTCCTCGTTCGCGGGGACCTCGATCGGCTCGTCACCGTCGAACTCAGCGTCGGGTTCGACGCTGGTGAAGTCCGTCTCGACCGTCTGGTCGTCGTCCGCGTCGTCCGAGTCGAGCAGACGGTTGTCCGTGACGGTGAGGTTGGCGGTCAGGCTGGTGTCGTCGTCGACGTCACCAGCGTCGCCCTGCCACTCGAGACCGCCGTCGGTCGTGTCCATCACGATGAAGACGTTGTTGTCGTTCGTCGTGATGACGTCGACGCTCGAGGTGCTGCTCAGGTCGACCGTGCGCTGCTCTTGGTTCGCACGGTCGGGACCTTCGAGGTTGAACGGAACGCTATCCTCGTTCTGGAAGAACGTGAGGAGGTCGCTCGTGTTGTCCTCGATGATACCGGCCAGACCCGACGCCTGGACCTGGAAGACTGCCACGTCGCCCTCGGCGAGCGAGTTGGACTCGGTGACGTAGCCACCTTCGATGGCCTCGGTCACGTCGCTAGCCGAGTCGAGGTCGTCGTACTCGTCGAAGACCTCGTCGGGAGCGACCCACGTCGTGATGTTGTCCGTGCTACGCTCTTCGAGGAAGAGCGTACCCAGTTCGTCCGGGTTTTCGAGCGTCTCCGTGAACGCATCGGAGCTGGTTCCGGTGTTCGTGCTCGTCGCGAGCTGGTAACCGTCGTTGGTCGTATCGAGGAGATCGCCGATGGTCTGCGAGTCCGCGTCGCGGTTCTCCAGCGTCGCCTCGTCGTCGTCGCCGTCGGCCCACACGATGGGAGCGCCGTCCGCCGTCCCAGCCGTGTAGGTGTTGAACATGACCTGCACCACGCCGTCGTCGTTGTCGTCGACGACGGAGATATTCGCCTGGTAACCGCTGTCGGCGAAGTCACCGATGATCAGGTGACCCTCGTCGGTCGCCTCGTTGAAGGTGACGTTGATGGCCGCGATGTCACCCTGCTCCTCGGTGATCGTCGAGTCGTTGAAGCTGAGTTCGCCGTCGTCGGTCTCGGTGACTTCGATGCTGTCACTGTCCGAGACCTCCGTGTCGTTGACCTGGAAGGTGAAGTTGTACTCGCCCGCGTCGACGTCGTCGAACGTCGTCTCGATTTCCTCACCGTCGCCGACGTTGAGGAGGCGGATGCCGTCCTCGTCCTCGTCGTCGTCGAGGTCAGCGTCGACCGCGGTGTAACCCGAGCCGTTCGCGCCGTCCGAGCCGAAGATGTCCATCAGCTCGTCGTCGTCGAGAGCCGTGTCCTCCTCGGTGATGTTAACGTCGAACTGACTGGCGCGGTTGTCCGAGCTGAATTCGAGCGTCGTGTTCGCGACGTCACCGGTGTTACCCACGGAGTCGTCGTCGAACTCGGCGCTGAAGTCCTGAACGATGACCTCGAACTCCAGAACGTCGTTACCGTCACCGGTGATGTAGTAGCTACCAGTGTCGAGCGACTCCGTGTCGATAGAGATTAGCCCATCCTCTCCCGCGTTGAGGGTCCGGAGTGCTTGGTCGGAGTCGTCGTCGTCCGGGTCACCGGAGCGCAGGATGTAATTGCTGTATCCGTCGCCGTTCGTGTTGTAGTTAACTTCCTGACCGGCGAATAGGAGCGCGCCGTCTTCGGTGCTCGGGGCGACAATCGTGTAGTCACTTGTACCCGAGTCGATCTCCGTATCCGACGAGTCCAGAAGGGTCAACTCAGCGGTGTACGTGTCCGCCGAGCCAGCATTATCAACATTCGAGACGTTGAGCCCGATGTCGTTGCCGTTAGTGACGTTTTGCGTCTCAGTGAACGTGATTACGAGCGTAGAGTCACTGTTCGTGAGTGACGTGCTGTAGTTGCCCTCAGGAACGGTAGATCCAGCGATCGAGAGATCTTGTACCGCAGCTCCCGTCATAGTCGTCTCCGGGAGTTCGAGAGTGATCTCTTCGACCGCTGTGTCAGTCCCGACACTGTCTGCGAGGGTGCCGTTGTATTGGTAATACGATTCTTCGCCAGCTTCGTTGTTCCCAACGGTGAGGTTATTCCCCGAAATCGCGGCCGCGGACCCGGAGAGGGCCACGGTGCCCGCGAACACGGAGAACACCATCAGCGCAGCGAGAACCACCGCGCGAAGTTTGTCTGAGTTTTCTGTCATGGTTGGTTGGATCCGCAATCGCAATCGGCGACGAGCGCCTTCCCCCGAGCCTGAGCCAGAGCGCCCGCGAAGCGGACTCGGCGAGGGGTACTAACTGCTGTCACCATGGGTAGGGGTACGATGTAATCCAACACCGCTCGTTATAAATGTCTTGTGGTGATTCGCGGGGGTAGACAACCCTTCACACACCCGAAAACGCCCGCGAGACGGGCTCTCGGTCGATCACGGGTTAAGTACTTTGTGTGCAGGCGTGTCACCGATTCACGAGATAAAAGCGATCGGAGGGGTCGGCGGTCGGTCGGTTCGGAGGTCGAGCGCTCGCGCGCGGTCGGACGCCCGTCGGACGCGCGTGACCCGACCGCGCGACTACCGCGTGACGGGTTTGACTACTTCGTGACGAGTTCGACCTCGTGGCCGTCGGGGTCCTTGGTGAACGCGTAGTTGTAGTCGCACGACTCGGGGTCTCGGTAGTCCTCCGAGTCGCGTTCGAGCATCGCGTCCCACGCGTCGTCGAGGTCGTCCACGCGTGCGGCCACGTGCCCCCACGCGTCACCCATCTCGTACGACCGGCCGTCGTAGTTGTACGTGAGTTCCATCGTCATCGCCTCCTCGGCGGCTCCCTCCGGCTTCAGGAAGTAGTTGGCGAACGAGTCCGCCTCCCAGCGGCCGGCGGGCTGGTACTCGAACGTGCGCGTCCAGTAGCCGAGCGCCTCGGTGGCGTCCTCGACGCGGACCATCGTGTGGTCGATCGACCACCGGGCGCCGTGATCGCGCTCGACGATCTCGATCTCGTGGCCGTCGGGGTCCTTGACGAACGCGTACCCGGGGTTCTCCTCGGGCGGTCGGTAGTCCTCGACGCCCTCGTCCATCAGTTCCGCGTACGCCTCCTCGACGTCCTCAACGCGGACCGCGATGTGGCCCCACGCGTCGCCCATCTCGTACGACCGGCCGTCGTGGTTGTACGTGAGTTCGAGGAGCGCCCCCTCGTCGTGGACGTCCTCGGGACCGAGGAAGTAGTTCGTGAACGTCTCCGCCTCCATCTCGCCTTTCACCTCGTAGTCGAGGTGGTCGGTGTACCAGTCTATCGCCGCCTCGTCGTCTTCCACCCGCATCATCACGTGGTCGAGAGTGTACGTCATGCGGACGGTGTCTCGGTCGCTCGCTCGAAAAGGCTACCGACCGCGGACGCGTGGGCGCGATGAAAGTACCAACGGGGAGACGCGGAGTGTCCACCGGGCCGGGTAAGGCGAACGCGGTGGATAGTGTACGCCGGTCGGGGTGGTCGAAAGCCGGGTGAGACGGCCGAAGACGACACGACCATTACCGCTCCGTCGGAACCGTCGCTCACTACGTGTTCTCGCCCCCGAACCCGTTCCGCCTCGCCATCGTCGGCGTCGGTCTCCTCCTCGCGCGCGTCGGCGTCGTCGACCGGGCGCGCGCCGTCCGCACCGCCGACCTGGCGTGGCCCCGGATCGTCACCGGGGTCGCCCGGATGTCGAAGAACGCCGTCGACGTGGCGATGGTCGGCGTCGCCGCCGGCACCGTCGCCATCACCGGCGTCGGCTTCGCCGCCCCCTACTGGGGGCTGGCGTTCGCCATCGGCGCCGGTCTCGCCGCGGGCACCATCGCGCTCGTCTCCCAGCGGTTCGGCGCCGACGAGACGGAGGAACTCGGCGTCGCCGTGCGCACGAGCGTGACCGTCGTCGTCGCCGCCACCCTGCCCGTCACCGCCGTCTTCTGGCTGTTCGCGACCCCGCTCGTGGCGCTCCTCAGCGACACCCCCGCGGCCGTCGAGGCGGGCGCGACCTACCTCCGGGTCGTGGGGCTGGGCGTCCCGTTCGCGGCGCTCAACCTCGTCGGGAGCCGGGTGCTCGTCGGGAGCGACGACGCCTACACCGCGATGTTGCTCCGCGCGAGCGGCGCCGTCGTCAACATCGCAGCCAACGCCGTGTTCATCTTCGGTCTCGACATGGGCGTCGAGGGGGCGGCGGTCGGCACCGTGCTCTCGAACGCCGTCGTGACGGCCGCGTTCGCGGCCGGTCTGGGCCGGGGGCACCTCCCCGGCGTCGGCGCCTTCCCGGTCCGGATCGACCCGTTCGGCCCGCTGTTCGACGCCGACACCGCCCGCGACTTGGTCGGTATCGGCCTGCCGGTGCTCGGACGGAACATGGTCTGGACCGTCGCGGAGTTCCCGATGCTCGCCATCCTCGCGCTCCGGGGGCCGGACGTGGTCGCCGCGTTCGTCATCGCCCGGCGGATCTGGGGGCTGATGAACACCCCCGGGTGGGGGTTCGGTCTCGCCTCGTCGAGCCTGGTGGGCCAGTCGCTCGGCGTCGGCGACGAGGCGACCGCTGAGGCGTACGGGAGGGATATCATCCGCTACGCGGTCGCCACCTACCTCGTGTCGGCGGTGCTCGTCGCCGCCTTCGCCCGCCCCATCGTCCACCAGTTCGTCGGCGACCCGGCCGACCCGGTGGTTCCGATCGCCGTCTCGCTGGTGTACGCCGCCTGCGTCGCGGTCGTCCTCCAAGGCGTGTCGGGCGGCGCCGCGGGTCCGCTCGACGCCAGCGGCGACACGCGGTGGCCGTTCTACAGCCAGGCGCTCGGGATGTTCGGCGTCTCCATCCCGCTCACCTACCTCGGCGCGACCACGTCGCTCGGTCTCTGGGGGGTGTACCTCGCGTTCGTCGCCGAGACGAGCGTGCCCGCCGCGATCAACTACTACCGCTTCTCGACCGGGCGGTGGAAGTCGATCAGCCGCGGCTACCGCCCGGAGTCGGCCGCGGGCGACTGAACGGGACGGCGAAACTGTGGCGCGCGACCTACGGTCGGGTCGCCCGCCGACCACGGGGGTCGGGACGGGGACCCGCGAAAACGGTTTCCGACCTCGTCGGCGCACGCACACGTGTGTACTCGCGTCACCACCTCGTCGTCTCCGCGGCCGTCGCCGCGGGTCTCGTGGCCGCGCTCCCGCTGGCGTCGACACCCTCGGGCGTGGTCGTCGCGTGGGGAACGCTCACCGCCGCGGGCGTGCTGATAGACGTCGACCACTTCCTCGTCGCCCGCCTGGTCCGCGGCGACTGGGCGAACGCGCGGCGGTGTCTCGACGACCCGCGACTCGTCGTCGGCGACCAGTCGGCCATCTTCGAAGCCGGCGACGTCTGGCCGCTCCAGCGCCTGCTGAGTCACGTCCTGATCGCGCCGGCCGCCGTACTCGCCGCGTGGACCGTCTCCGACGCGGCGGCGCTCGCGCTCGCGGTCGTGCTGTACGCCCACCTGCTGTGTGACCTCCTGTGGGACGTGTGGCGGCTGGAGACGTACCACGCGGACGTGCTCGCGGTCGCCCGCGGGGGCTGATTAGCGCGCCGTCCGGTAGCGCCACGCCCGGTAGCGCCACGCCGCGACGCCCCAGAGGACGAGCGAGCCGACGGGGACGGCGAGCCGCGACGGCCGAAACGAGAGCGCGACCGAGGCGTTGACCGCGCCCGCGAGCGAGAGCAGCCCCGCGGTCACGCGGGCGTCCTCGCGGCCGACCCGGCCGAGCGCCGCCGACCCGAGCGCGACCAGCCAGCAGGCGGACGCGAGCATCCACCGCCACAGCAGCGGCGACCCCGACAGCCCGAGGTACGTCGGCAGCGGACGGACGAACAGGACGGGCGCGAGGCTCACGCCGCCCCACGCGAAACGGAAGAACGGGAGCGACCCGGGCGGCAGTTGGACGGACCAGGGAACGACACCGCAGAGGAGGACGGCGAGGGCGACCCGGCGGGCGGTCGGGCCGCTCTCCGACGGTTCGGTACCGCCGGCGGGGGCCGAGCGGGGGGACGGGTCCGGGGGAGTAGGCGTGGTCACGACTCGCCCCCCTACTTCCGCGCGACGATCCGGAGCACGTCCTCGTCCGCGAGTTCGTGGCTCAGTCCGACCTGCTGTTCGTCGTGTTTGGCGCTGTCGCCGCTGACGCGGGCGAACTTGAACCGGTCCTTGAGGTTGCCCCCCAGCCGCTCGCAGGCGTCCTCGACGGTGTCGCCCCGACGGATCACCAGCGGCTCGTCGTAGTCGACGCCGCGGCCGGGCTTGTCCATGTACACCCGGATGAGTCCGAGTCGGTCCCAGATCCGGTCGCGGAGACCGTCGAGTCCCTTCTCCTCGACGGCGGAGATGAACGTCACCTCCTCCGGGTCGAGGTCGTGCGCGCGGAGGTCCTCCTTCACGGTGGGGAGGTACTCCTCGTCGATCAGGTCGGCCTTGTTGACCGCGACGATCGAGGGGACGTACTCGCGGTTGTCCATCACGCCGTCGATGAGTTCGTCGATCGTGAGGTCGTGGGGGATGGTGACCGCGGCGTTGACGAACCCGTGCTCGCGGAGGACGCTCTTGACCGTCCCCTCGTCGAGCGAGACGTCGTCGCCCATCGTCACCCGGATGCCGTCCTTGTGCGTCTTCCGGATCGAGATGTTGGGCGGGTCGGTGTCGAGACGGATCTTGTTGGCGTACAACTCCGTGCGGAGCCGCTCGTACTGGTCGATCTCGAACACCGACAGCATGAACACGACCAGGTCCGCGGTCCGGACGACCGACAGCACCTCCTTGCCGCCGCCGCGGCCGCCCGCCGCCCCCTCGATCAGTCCCGGTACGTCGAGGATCTGGATGTTCGCGCCGCGGTACTGCAGCATGCCGGGGTTGACGTTCAGCGTGGTGAACTCGTACTCGCCGGTCTCGCTGTCCGCGTTCGTGATCGCGTTGATCAGCGTGGACTTGCCGACGGAGGGGAAGCCGACGAGCGCCACCGTCGCGTCGCCCGTCTTCTCGACGGCGTACCCCTGGCCGCCGCCGGCGGAGGACTGGTTCTCCAGTTTCTCCTTCTTCTCCGCGAGCTTCGCCTTCAGCCGACCGATGTGCGCCTCGGTCGACTTGTTGTACGGCGTCTCGGCGATCTCATCGCGGAGCTCTTCGATCTCCTCCTCCAGTCCCATCACCATCGTCTCCGCCGTGCGGCCGCCTAAACGCTTTCCTTCGGGGCGGTGGCCGCCCGACGCCGTCGGGCCGGGCGGCGCTCGCGGTGGCCGCGGAAACCCGCAGCTACTTTCGGGACAGATGTGCGGAGACAGAGAGGTTGATACGCCGGAAATCGGCCGATAGAAGCCCTGGAGAGTACTTCGATACGGTTATAGGTCGTGCTGGTTACGAGACGAGTACGAACGAGATGCCGGATCCGTCGCGCCTCCGAGACAGTACGCAGATCGTCGTCCCGTGTGACGCACTCGCCGGCGTCAAGCGAGAGTTGGAGGCGGAGTTCACCGTCACCGTCTTCTCGCCCGAGGGGACCTGCTGTCGCATCATCGGGAGTCCGGTCGAGATCAAGGCCGTCTCGGAGTACCTGACGCGGCACGGCGTGACCGTCCCCTGAGGCGGGACGGCCCGGTAGAACGCACCGTGTGAGCGTCGGCCGCCCCAGGGAACACCGACAGTCTTTGATGGACTCGACGGCTACGGGGGGTATGGACGAGACCCCAGGGCTGAGCGACCAGTACCGCATGGTCAGCCCGTGGCCGCTGTTCGTGGCGCTCGGACTCCCGATCGCGGAGTTGGGGCTGCTGTTCGGACTCGTGCCGCTGGCGGTCGGCGGACTGCTGCTGTTCGGCGGGAGCGTCGCGGGCATGCTCCGCGAGTCGGGGTACGTGTCGACGCCGTGGCGGGCGCTCGTCGCCATCTCGGCGCTCACGTTCGTGGTCGGCGGCGCGCTGCTGTACGCCGACCCGATGACGACGGTGAGTCTGACCCTCCGGGGGTACGCCACCGTCGCCGCCGCCGTCGTCATGCTGGTGGTGGGCGTGGGCGGCGAACTGTTCGCGTTCGACACCGACGTGGCGGCCTGAGCGGGCCGTCGTCGCGGGCGGCCGGACGCGACGGTCGCCGCCCGCGGCGGGCGAGGCAGGCCCCGCGGCGGGCGAGACGGGCGAGACGGGCGGAACGGGACGGATCAACAAGGTATTTTGCCCGGCCCGTCCGAGGATCGCCCAATGGCGCAGATCTTCGACAGGGAGACGCTCCTCGACCTGACTGTCAACGTCATCCCGTTGGTGATCATCCTCATCTTCGTCGGGGTGTTCGTGATCGCCGAGCCGTTCCCCGGTCTCGACAGGTTGGGTTTCCTCATCACGCTCGGGCTCCACCTCATGCCGTTCGTCGCGCTGGCGCTGTTGACGTACGTCTCCGGGAAGGCCATCGCGGGCGACGAGCAGCGCTCGGAGGTGTTCTTCCAGGGGCAGGCGGCGATGGACAACGCGCCGACCCGCGAGGAGGCGCGGTCGAGCTTCGACCGTCACGTCGAACAGGAGGAGCGCGAGAGCGAACCCGCCGAGGAGACGGTCGAGGACGACGAGTCCGCCACGGCCGAACAGGAGGAGGAGCCCGCCGACTACGGCCGGGGAGCGGACGAGACGGTCGAGCCGGCCCCCCCGAAGGACGCCGGCGAGGAGGAGACGGAGACGGACGCCGACACGGCCGAGACGCTCGACGAACAGGTCGACGGCGAGGCGTCCGACCGCGACGAGTCGGCGGCCGAACTCGGCGAGGCGGCCGAGGGGACGGTCCAAGACGAGGCGACCGAGGAGACCGAAGCGGCGAAGGACGTCTCGGCGGACGACGGCGCCGAGGCCGACGACGGCGACGGCGAGGCGCCCACCGAGGACGCGGACGCGGGAACCCCGACCGAGACGGAGGCGGGGAGCGGCGAGGACGGCTCCGAGGAGACGGACGAGACGGCGGTCGGCGAGGAGGGCGAGGCTCCGAGCGACGACGAGACCGACGACGACAGCCGCGCCGAGTAGCGATTTCGCCGGGCCGGCAACCCGAACCTTTCTTGTGCTTCCACGCCCGAACCATCAGCCATGCAGGTAACCGGTCAACTACTGCTCACGGTGCTCATGGGGGCACTCCTGTTGGGCGTGGCCGTCTTCCTCGCTCGAGTCGAGGACTGGCGGTCGTACACCCCGCTGGGCGCCGGCGGGACGGCGGGCGAGTCCGGCTACGTCTCCCAGGAGAAACCGTCCGGGATCATCCGGTGGTTCACGACGGTCGACCACAAGGACATCGGTCTCCTCTACGGGACGTACGCCCTGATAGCGTTCGTGGTCGGCGGGACGATGGTGATGTTGATGCGTGCGGAACTGTGGACCCCCAGCAACGACGCCTCGCTCGACCTGCTGGGGTCGGCGACGTTCTACAACTCGCTTCTCACCAGCCACGGGATCACGATGCTGTTCCTGTTCGGGACGCCGATCATCGCGGCGTTCGCGAACTACCTGGTCCCGCTGATCATCGACGCCGACGACATGGCGTTCCCGCGGATCAACGCCATCGCCTTCTGGCTGCTCCCGCCGGGCGCGCTGCTCATCTGGGCGGGCTTCTTCCCCCTCCCGGACGTCATCCCCGCCCAGACGGCGTGGACGATGTACACCCCGCTGTCGGCGGGGGTCGGCGCGGGTAACCAGTCGAACGTCGGCGTCGACCTGATGCTCCTGGGACTTCACCTCACGGGCGTCTCCGCGACGATGGGTGCGATCAACTTCATCGCGACCATCTTCACCGAACGCTCCGAGGACGTCACCTGGGCGAACCTCGACATCTTCTCGTGGACGATCCTCACCCAGTCGGGACTAATCTTGTTCGCGTTCCCCCTGCTGGGGAGCGCGCTGGTGATGCTGCTGCTCGACCGGAACCTCGGCACCACGTTCTTCGTCGTCGGCGGGGGCGACCCCATCCTCTGGCAGCACCTGTTTTGGTTCTTCGGCCACCCCGAGGTGTACATCCTCGTGTTGCCGCCGATGGGGATCGTCAGCTACGTCCTCCCGCGGTTCGCCGGCCGGAAACTGTTCGGCTTCAAGTTCGTCGTCTACTCGACGCTCGCGATCGGCGTGCTCTCGTTCGGCGTCTGGGCACACCACATGTTCTCGACGGGGATCGACCCGCGGCTGCGCGCGAGCTTCATGGCGGTGTCGCTGGCGATCGCGATCCCCAGCGCCGTCAAGACGTTCAACTGGATCACGACGATGTGGAACGGGAAGCTCAGGCTGACGACGCCGATGCTGTACTGTATCGGCTTCGTCTCCAACTTCATCATCGGCGGGGTGACGGGCGTGTTCCTCGCGTCGGTCCCCGTCGACCTGGTGCTCCACGACACCTACTACGTGGTCGGCCACTTCCACTACATCGTGATGGGCGCCATCACGTTCGCCGGGATGGCGGGCATCTACTACTGGTTCCCGCTGGTCACCGGCCGCTGGTACCAGCGCCGGCTGGCGAAGGCGCACTTCTGGCTGTGGATGGTCGGCACCAACCTGACGTTCTTCGCGATGGTGTTGCTCGGCTACGGCGGCATGCCCCGGCGGTACGCGACGTACCTGCCGGAGTTCGCCACCCTCCACCGGATCGCCACCGTCGGCGCCGCGCTGCTGTTCGTCGGCGGGCTCATCTTCGTCTACAACATCGCCACCTCGTGGGTCGAGGGCACCCGCGTCAGCTCCGGCGACCCGTGGAACCTCGCCGAGAAGAACCTCAACACGGCCGAGTGGGCCTGGTTCGAACAGCGGCGCGAGACCGCCCTCGCCGACGGCGGCGAGGAGGGCGACGCCGTGACCGACGGCGGCAAAGTCGACGCCGACGACGAGTAGTCCGACCGGCCCGACGCGCTCCCCGTTCCCGTTCCGTCTTCGTTCTCGTTTCTGCCTCCCGACTCGTCACCGGTCCGCGACGGGCGCGGCTCGTGAAGCGCGTTCGTTCGTGTGACGCACGTTTCGGTCCACCCGCCGCGTTCCGACGGCCGGCGAGACGCCGTACACGCTGTCCGCGTAGCCGCTCGGCGGGACCACGCCGCTCGCCGCCGGCCGACTACTCGACCCGTTCGGAGGCGGGAACCGACCCCGAGCGGGGGCGGTGAGCCGGCGAGCGCGGGCCGCGCTACTGGAGGACGAGGACGAGACCCGTCGTGAACATCAACATCGCGACCCCGCCGAGGATGAGACCGAGGAGGTCAGTGTCGTCCATGTGGACGCTCGGCACCCGAACGGCAAAGGCCCGTCGCTCCGCCGCGCGCCGGCGGGCGGGAGCGGCAAGCGGGGAGCGGTCGAACGGCGCCATCGCAAGCCATATTCGCGGACCTGCCGAACCCGGGACGTGAGCGACACCGACGGCGGTCCCGGCCGGGAGGCGGAGCGCGGCTTCGACGGACCGCGGCTGGTGGTGGCGCTGTACTGCTTGCTCGTCGGCGTCGGCGTCGTCGGCGGCGCGCTGGTCGGCGTGTTCGTCGAGGGGATGACCGCGCCGCACCTGTTCGGCGTGCTCGCGCTCCCCCCGACGCCCGTCGGCTTTGCGGCGTACGGCGGCGTGACCGTAGCGACGATGCTCGGCGTGCCGCTCGCGGGCGTGGTGTACCTCTCGCGCCGGCTGGACGACCCGCACGCGGTCGACGAGTAGCGCGCGGCTCCCCCACGCGACGACCCCGCCCCGTCGACGCGACGAGCGTCCCGCCTTACTCCGCGGCGTCGCCGCCGTACACCCGGTCGACGAGCGCCGCCACGTCGTCCGGTCGCTGTCGGCCCTCGGCGCTCTCGGCCAACTCGCCGCCGCGGAAACAGAGCACCGACGGCGCGGCCGTGAGTTCGTACGTCGAACGGAAGCCCGCCGAGAGTTCGCCGTCGACGCCGGCGACGTCGTGTCCGTCCGGGACGGCGGCGAGCACGTCGTCGAGTTCCTCCTTCATCACGTCACACGGCGCGCAGTTGCGCTTCCACGCGAAGACGACGGCGTCGGGGTGGGCGTCGAGGTACGGTTCGTACGTCTCGTCGTCGAGTTCGGTCAACACGTCGGGGACGGGCGACGGCGGGTGCGCGCCGACGACGAGGTTCGCCATCGTCGCGAGTTCGACCTGGTCGGGGTCGTCGTCGAGGAACGACCGGAGCGCGAGGAACGCGGCGAGTTCCTCGCGGGTGGCGCCGAACTCCTCGATGCGCGCTTCCGCCTCCTCGGGGTCGAGCCAGAACGCGTCGGCGACGCCGTCGCGGAACTCCTCGTCGTCGGCGTCGAGGTAGACGTCACAGTAGGTGTCGTACGCGCGCTGGAACTCCGGTCGCCTGCGGAGTTGGCCGTCCGCCCGCTCGCGGAGGACCTGTAGTTCGACCAGCTGGTTGACGAGCGCCTGCGGGTCGTCGGGGGTCCGTTCGGGGTCGGGCTCGTGGCTCATACGAAGGGTACCGTTCTCGGTGGTCTTCGACTTGACGGACGGGTGGCGGGGCGACGGCCGCGGCAGGGCGGAACGACGCGGGCGGGTCAGGCGAGTTCGTCCGCGACGCCCGCGAGCGCGTCGACTTCGAGCGACGGCTCGCCCCCGACACGCTCGAAGGGGTCGCCGCCGCGGTTCACCCACGCCGTCGCCATCCCTGCGGCGCTCGCGCCCGCCACGTCCCACGCGTTACCCGAGACGAGCCGACAGTCCCCGAGCGGGCGGTCCGCCCGCTCGGCGGCGGCGTCGTACACCGCGGGGTCCGGCTTGAACGTCGACGCCTCGTCGGCGCTGACGATCCGGTCGAGGTGGTCGTCCAGCCCGGCGTTCGACGCGAGCGCCGACAGCATCTCCGGGTCGCCGTTCGACAGCACGGTCACCTCGTGGCCCGCCTCCGAGAGTCGGTCGAGCGTCTCGACGGCGTCCGGATACGGGTCGAGGCGGTCGTACGCGGCCAGCAGCGTCCCGCGCGTCGACTCGTCGGTCGCCACACCCCACTGGTCAAGCGCGTACGCGAGTGCGTCCGCGGTGACCTCGCCGAACGGCCGGTAGGCGTCCATCAGCGCGGCCTGATACGAGTACTGGAGCTGTTTGTCCCGCCACGTTCCGTCGAGTTTCCCGACGAGCGCCTCCGACGCGTCGAGTTCCCGGCGTAGCGCGTCCCGCACGCTGCTCGTGTCACACAGCGTCCCGTACATGTCGAAACAGAGCGTCTCGGTCACGGTCCCGCTCGGGCACCGACGCGGAAACGCCTGTCTTGGTCACTGTGAACAACCCTCACGATTTAGGGGTCTCGACGCCAACGGGGGGTATGGAGATCCGAACGGCCACGACGGACGACGTCGTCGGGATCCGCGAGGTAGCGCGCGCGTCGCTCGACGCGTCGTACGGCCACGTGCTCTCGGCCGACCTGATCGACGACGCCGTGGAGTCGTGGTACGACGCGGACGGACTCGCCGACGACCTCGCGGACGACGACGCGGTGTTCCTGGTCGCTGCCGACGACGGCGACGCGGTGGGGTTCGTCCAGGCGTACTACGTCGACGGCGAGCGGCCGACCGGCACCATCGACTGGCTCCACGTCGCCCCCGACGCCCGCGGGCGGGGGACCGGGACGGACCTGCTCGGCCGGGCGGAGACCGACCTGCTCGACAGGGGGGTCGACCGCATCGAGGGGCGCGTCCTGGTCGCGAACGAGAGCGGCACCGGCTTCTACGAGGAGGAGGGGTTCGAACGGACGCGCGAACGCGAGGTCGACATCGGCGGCGAGGCGTTCCGCGAGCGCACGTACACGAAACTCCCCGGGGGCGACGGACGGCCGGCAACCGAGACGCGGACCGGCGACGACGGGACGACGGTGTACGTGGCGTACGACGAGGGGCAACGCGCGTCGCTCGCCCCCTTCTACGCGACGTACCTCGACACGGACCGAACCGAGCGGTACGGCTACGCCTGCGGCAACTGCGAGTCGCTGACCGTCAGCGTCGACTCGATGGACCGCGTCCAGTGTGAGTCGTGCGACAACCGGCGCAAACCCACCCGGTGGGACGCGGCGTACCTCTGACCGGCGCCGACCGTGCCCGAACGGGAAGGCGACGCGAACGGGGCGGGGAGGACGGCCGCGGCGGCTACTCCTCGTCGAGCGTCGTCTTGATGTCCTCGACGACTTCGGGGTTGCGCAGCGTGGAGGTGTCGCCGATGTCGTCGCCGTTGGCGATGTCCTCCAGGAGCCGGCGCATGATCTTTCCCGAGCGCGTCTTCGGCAGTTCAGGGGTGAACACGACCGCTTCCGGCCGTGCGATCGGTCCGATCGCGTCTTCGACTGCGGTGACGATCTCGTCGCGGAACTCGTCGGACTCCGCCTGGCCGTCCTCGACGATGACGTACGCGTAGACGGCTTCGCCTTTCACCTCGTGGTCGCCGCCGACCACGGCCGCCTCCGCGACGCCCTCGACGCCGACGATGGCCGATTCGATCTCCATGGTGCCGAGGCGGTGGCCCGAGACGTTGAGCACGTCGTCGACGCGACCCAATACCGTGATGTAGCCGTCGTCGTCGACCTTCGCGCCGTCCTCGGGGAAGTACACCCAGTCGGCCATGTCCTCGGAGTCCGTGTCGGAGTACTCCCGCCAGTACTCGTCGACGAACCGTTCGTCGTTGTTGTACAGCGTCCGCAACATCCCCGGCCACGGCTTCTGGACCGTGAGGTGACCCGCCCGACCCGGGTCGACCGCCTCGCCGTTCGTGTCGACGATCTGTGCGTCGAGTCCGGGGAGCGCCGGTCCCGCGGACCCGGGCTTCATCTTCCCGACCCCGGGGAGCGTCGTGATCATGTGCCCGCCGGTTTCGGTCTGCCACCAGGTGTCGACGACGGGACACTCCTCGTCGCCGATGTGCTGGTAGTACCACTTCCACGCCCGCGGGTTGATCGGTTCGCCCACGGTGCCGAGCAGACGGAGACTCGACAGGTCGTGGTCGTCGGGGTACTGGTGGCCCCACTTCATGAACGACCGGATCGCCGTGGGTGCCGTGTACAGTTGGGTCGCCTCGTACTCCTCGATGATCTCCCACAGCCGGTTGCGGTCGGGGTGGTCGGGCGTCCCCTCGTACATCATCGTCGTCGTCCCCAGTGAGAGCGGCCCGTAGACGATGTAGCTGTGGCCGGTGATCCAGCCGATGTCCGCCGAACAGAAGTACGTGTCCTCGGGCTTGATGTCGAGCACCGAGTGTGAGGTCCACGTCACCCACGAGAGATACCCCGCCGTGGTGTGTTTCACCCCCTTGGGTTCGCCGGTGGTACCGGACGTGTACATCAAGAACAGCATGTCCTCGGCGTCGCGGTCGACGGGGTCTATCTCCGCGCCCTCGTGGTCGGCCAACAGGTCGTCCCAGTCGTGTTGGGAGTCGTCCAACTCGTGGCCGTGGCCGTCGTCGCCGAGGCGGTCGACCACGACGGTCGTCGTCTCGTGCTCCACGGAATCGAGCCCCTCGTTTGCTTTCGAGAGGTGGTCGAGGGGGTCGCCGCGGCGGTAGTAGCCGTCGCAGGTGACGAGGTACTCCGAGTCGGCCGCGTTCATGCGGGTGGCGAGCGCCTCCGCGGAGAAGCCCGCGAAGACGACGCTGTGGGGGGCGCCGATGCGGGCGCACGCGAGCATGGCGACGGGGAGTTGGGGGATCATCGGCATGTACATCGTCACCACGTCGTCCTCGCCGACGCCCATCTCGCGGAGCGCCGCCGCACACTCGTTGACCCGTTCGTACAGGTCGCGGTAGGTGAGGGTGACGTTCTCCTCGTCGGTGGGTTCGCCGACCCACTCGATGGCGGGCTGGTCGCCGCGCTCTTCGAGGTGCCGGTCGAGGCAGTTGGCGGAGGCGTTCAACTCGCCGCCGGTGAACCACTCGTAGAAGGGCGGGTTCTCGGCGTCGAGCACTTGGTCGTAGTCGTCGGTCCAGTCGAGCATCGAGGCGGCCCGCTCCCAGCAGTCGGGCCAGTTCTCCTCGAACTCGTCGTAGATGTCCGAATCCGAGACGTTCGCCTGCTCGACGAACGCGGCCGGCGGCTCGAACTCCTCCTGCTCCTCCAGCCGTGCCTCTAGCTCCCCGTTATCATCAGACATAGCTCGTCTACGGTATCCCGATCCTGCATCATAAATCTTTCAACTCCGGGCGACGCCGCCCCGTCTTGCGATTCTCGCTGGGGTTCGCCGCCGCTGTTCGGCGGCCATCCGGGGAGTCGGGCGGCCGCAGACCGACCGGGTGCGCGTCGGTTCGCGGCGACCGGCGGCGGTGTGTGACCCGGCCCGCCGGACGCCGCGGTGTCGTCCGCGCTCGCTCGCGAGCGTCGACCCGGGGGGTTCGACCGCGGGGCGGTCCGAGCGGGTCAGCCCTCGTACGGCGTCCCGCCCAACGGGAGCACGTCCCGTCCCCACGTCCAGTTCGTCACCTCGGCGAAACTCACGTACATCGCGAGCAGGCCGGTGAGGATACCGACCCACCCGCCGAGCGTGACGACGACGCCGACACCCAGGAAGTCGCCGAACCCGAGCAGGAAGAACGTGAGCGCCAGCGTGAGGAACACGCTGAACAGCCCCCAGTTGAGTTTGAACGTGCCGACCCACATGTACGTCGTGAACACGCCCCACATGATCAGCGCGACCCCGAGCGCCTGCGCGCTCACCTCGGGTATCCAGCCGTTGTTCTGGAAGAGGAGCAGGAGCGCGAACCACCACCAGAACGCGCCGTAGCTCGTGAACGCCGTCATCCCGAACGTGTTGCCCGTGCGGAACTCCATCGCGCCCGCCATCAGTTGGATCGTCCCGCCGAACGCGATGGCCATCGGGATCACCAGCATCTCCAGGTCGGCGCCGAACACGCCGGCGTTGACCAGGCTCAACAGCACCGTCGTCAGCCCGAAGCCGACCAGCCCCAGCGGAGCCGGGTTAGCGACCGCCGTCCGGTCAGCCACCGGCGCTCACCTCGCCGTCCGACGGGACCGGCAACGGGACTGTCGACCATGCAGCGCGACCCGCGCGACTCGTCGTCTCCGTGTTCCGTAGCATCGACCGGGAGACGGCTACTGGCTCGCGAAAGATAACGATTGTTGCCGATCGAGACTCAGTCCCACGTCACCCAGACGAGGAAGGCGAGCGCGACGAGTTCGAGGACGCGCAGTCCCCCGATGACGAGGTGCGCGACCGGCGCCTGCGCCGCGATCCACTCGCTGACCAGCGGGTGCCAGTAGAAGAGGTAGAGCGCGGTGGCGTTCTCCGCGAGCAGACAGACCGCGAAGCCGGCCAGCCCCAGCGTGTGTTTCGAGTGGAACTGGAGCCAGTTGCGCCCCCAGACGTACGTGAGACTCGACAGGAGGGCGATGTTGACGGCGGCCGCCGCCCACGTCACGTACAGCCACGAACTCACCACCATGCGTCTGTGCTCACCCTCCGGTAGCCCGCGGGGTCGCTTATAGCCTTTCCAAACTCTCTCCGAACTTCGTCTCCGTTCACTCGAGCGCCTCCATGATCTCCTCGACCGTCTCCCAGTGGTGTCTGGCGCGGTCGGTCGGGAGGTAGACCGCGCCGTAGTCGTCGCCCTGCTTCGCGAGGACGTCGTTGTCACAGAGGACGTCGAGGTGGTGTCTGACGGTGGTGTAATCGAGGTCGAGCTCGTCCGCCAGTCGGTTGGCGTTCCGGGGACGGTCGTCGATGGCACGCAAGATTCGGACCCGGTTGGCACCGCCGCGGGTCCCGGTCAGTACGTACCACAACACCCCCTCCATCGTCGTGCGGAAGACAGCCACCACGAACGTAAGTCCACCGGGACCCGTCGACGTCCCCGAGACCGCCGGGGGACCGGGACCGACGGCGCCACGCGCTCCCCGGGGTCGCGAGCCGGTCACAGCGCCGTCCCGGCCCGCTCGCGGTACGTGCCGAACCGCGAGGCGAACACGTCCATCATCTCGCCCATGGTGGCGTACGCCTTCGCGGCGTCGACGAGAGCGGGGACGGCGTTCTCCCCCGCCTCGACGGCGGCCGCGAGCTCCGACAGCGCCGCCTCGACCGCCGCGTCGTCCCGCTCCGCCTTCACCGCCGCCAGCCGCTCGCGCTGCCGCCGTTGGGCCGTCTCGTCGACCCGGTGAAGCTCCCGCTCGGGGTCGTCGTCGACCGCGTACCGGTTGACGCCGACGACCACCTCCTCGCCCGACTCGACGCGCCGCTGGTAGTCGTAGGCGGCCCCGCGTATCTCGCGGTCGAAGTAGCCGTCCTCGATGCCGGCGAGCACGCCCGCCCGCACGGAGCCGTCGCCCATCTCCCGGATCGTTTCGAGGTACGCCGTCGCCTTCTCGTCCACCTCGTCGGTCAGCGCCTCCACCGCGAACGACCCCGCGAGCGGGTCGACCGTGTCGGCGACGCCCGACTCCTCGGCGATGATCTGCTGGGTCCGTAGCGCCACCCGGACCGCCTCCTCGCTCGGGAGCGCGAGCGCCTCGTCGAACGAGTTGGTGTGGAGGCTCTGGGTGCCGCCGAGGACGCCCGCGAGCGCCTGGATCGTCACCCGAACGACGTTGTTGAGCGGCTGCTGGGCGGTCAGCGACTGGCCCGCGGTCTGGGTGTGGAACTTGAGCCGCTTCGAGGCGGGCCGCTCGGCGCCGTACCACTCGCCCATCAGCCGGGCGTACACGCGGCGGGCGGCGCGGAACTTCGCTACCTCCTCGAGCAGCGAGTTGTGCGAGTTGAAGAAGAAGGAGAGCTGCGGCGCCACCTCGTCGACCGCCAGCCCCCGCTCGCGGGCGTCCTCGACGTACGCGAACCCGTCGGCGAGCGTGAACGCGAGCTCCTGTACCGCGGTCGACCCCGCCTCGCGGATGTGGTAGCCCGACACCGAGACGGGGTAGAACTTCGGCGTCTCCCGGACCGCGAACTCGACGGTGTCGGTCACCAGGTCGAGCGACGGTTCGGGGGGGATCACCCACTCCTTCTGGGCGATGAACTCCTTGAGCATGTCGTTCTGGAGGGTGCCGCGGAGTCGCTCGCGCGGGACGCCCCGTTCGTCCGCGAGCGCGACGTACATCGCGTAGATCACGGGCGCGCTCGGGTTGATCGTAAACGAAGTGGACACCTCCGCGATGTCGATGCCGTCGAACAGGATCTCCACGTCGCGCAGGCTGTCGACGGCGACCCCCTCCCGCCCCACCTCGCCGTCCGCGAGCGGGTCGTCCGAGTCCAGCCCCATCAGGCTGGGCATGTCGAACGCCGTCGAGAGACCGGTCTGGCCCTCCTCGACCAGGTACCGGAAGCGCTCGTTCGTCTCCTCGGCCGTGCCGAACCCCGCGAACTGGCGCATCGTCCACGCCCGCCCGCGGTACATCGTCGGGTACGGGCCGCGGGTGTACGGCTCCTCGCCCGGGAACCCCAGGTCCGCCTCGTAGTCGAGGTCCGCCACGTCGGCGGGCGTGTACAGGCGGTCGACCTCCAGCCCCGAGACGGTGGCGAACCGCCCCTTCCGCTCGTCGGGGTCGTCGGACGCGCCGGCGGCCGTCCCGGTCTCCCACGCGTCGTGCGCCTCCCGGATCGACGCGAGGTCGTCCTCGTCGTACATGCCGGCGTAAAGGTAACGAACGATTATAATGGTTCTGCGGGGCGCGCCGGACGCGAACGCGCGGGGGACGCCGGCGTGCGTGGCTGTCCGTCGGTCGCGCGACCACGGGGCGACCGGCGCAACGAAGGAGGCAAGGCGGTCCCGGACGTACCCGCGGACGAGCGTGCGAGAGTACCAGCGCAAGCAGCTCCTCGAACGCGTCAACAAGGAGGGTGCGACCATCGGCGCGGACATCCCCGACCGGATCACGGTGCAGGGCGAGGAGATCGACCTCCGGGAGTTCGTCTTCGAGATCAAGCGCCGCGACACCGTACCCGAGGGCGAGCGCGACCGGGTCGAGCGGGCCAAGCGCAACCTCCGGCGCGAGCGGCGCGAGCGGCTCGAACGCATCGAGGAGAACGAGGTGGCGTTCGCGGAGGGCGAGCGGCTGGCCGACAGCATCATCGGCATCGACCGGGCGCTCGACGCGCTCGAACAGCTCGGGTCCGCCAGCGTCGAGGACGAGGCCACTCGACAGGAGGCGATGGACCAGAAGCGCTGGATGAACTTCCTCAAGAAGGCGCTCGGGCGGGAGGAGTCCGGCGGCCGGGGGCGCGGCGGGCGCTGACCCGCCGGCTCACCGGCTCACCCCGTGGTGACCGACGCCGAGGGCGTGCCCTCGACAGGGACCGCCAGTCGGACGGTCACGGGGCGGCGCGACCCGGACGACCGACGACGGGCCGGCGCGCGAACCGAACGGGCGTTCCTTCTAAGTCGCCCGCACCCGTTCGGTCGGACGATGCAGAACGCCGAGGTCGCCGCCCTCTTGGAGGAGTACGCCGACCTGCTGGAGGCGAACGGCGAGGAGTACAAACCGAACACGTACCGTCGCGCGGCCGAGAACGTCCGCGAGTACCCCGGCGCGGTCGAGGGCCTCGCGGCCGAGGGGAGCGAGGCCGTCGAGCGGATCGACCGCGTGGGCGAGGCGATCGCCGTGAAGATCGTCGAGTACGTCGAGACCGGCGAGATCGCGGAGTTGGAGGAGCTACGGGCGGAACTGCCGGTCGACATGGCGGCGCTCACGCGCGTCGAGGGCGTCGGCCCGAAGACCGCCGGGACGCTGTACGAGGAGCTCGGGGTGACGACGCTCGACGAGTTGCGCGAGGCCGCCGAGGCGGGCCGGATCCGCGAGGTGAAGGGGTTCGGCGAGAAGACCGAGGAGAGCATCCGCGAGAACGTCGCGTTCGCCCAGCAGGCGGGCGAGCGACAGCGGCTGGGCGACGCGCTCCCGCTCGCGGACGACGCGCTGGGGCTGGTGCGGGGGGTCGACGCCGTCGAACGCGCGGAGGTCGCCGGGTCGATCCGGCGGTGGCGCGACACGATCGGCGACGTGGACGTACTCGCCGCCAGCGACGAGGGCGCGGCGGTCGTCGACGCGTTCACCGACTGGCCGGCCGCCGACGACACCATCGAGGCGGGCGACCAGAAGGCGAGCGTCCGCGCGAGCGGCGTCCGCGTCGACCTCCGGGTGGTCGTCCCCGAGGAGTTCGGCGCCGCCCTCCAGTACTTCACGGGGTCGAAGGCGCACAACCTCGCGGTGCGCAACCGCGCCATCGACCGCGGACTCAAGCTCAACGAGTACGGCATCTTCGACGTTTCGGGCGTCGACGAGGCGGACGCCGACCAGCGCGCGGGCGAGCGCCTCGGCGGCGCCACGGAGGCGGAGATGTACGAGCCGCTCGACCTGCCGGTGTTCCCCCCGGAGATACGCGAGGACGCCGGCGAACTGGCGGCCGCGGACGAGGGTTCCCTCCCGGACCTTCTCGAGGAGGACGAGATACGCGGCGACCTCCACACCCACACCGAGTGGTCCGACGGCGCGAACACCGCCGCGGAGATGGTCGCCGCCGCCGCCGAACGCGGCTACGACTACCACGCCGTCACCGACCACGTCGAAGGACCGGGCGTGTTCGGGAACACGGGGCTGTCGGACGCGGAGGTTCGCGAGCAGATGGAGGAGGTCGAACGGGTCCGCGCCGACGCCGACATCGCCGTGTTCCACGGCGTCGAAGCCAACGTCGACGCCGACGGCGACCTCACCACCGACGACGGCCTGCTCGCGGAGCTCGACGTCGTGGTCGCGTCGCCGCACGCCGCGCTCGGACAGGGAGAGGCGACCGACCGGCTGGTTCGAGCCGTCGAACACCCCGAGGTCGACGTCCTCGGCCACCCGACCGGCCGGCTGATCAACGAACGGCCCGGTCTCGACGTGGACTTCCAGCGGCTCGCGGCGGCCGCCGCCGACGCCGGGACCGCGCTCGAAGTGAACGCCAACCCCGCGCGCCTCGACTTGCACGGCGAGGCCGTCCGCGCCGCCGTCGAGGCGGGCGCGACGATAACGATCAATACGGACGCCCACACGCCCGCGGAGTTCGACAACGTCCGCTACGGCGTCCACACCGCCAGGCGCGGGTGGGCCGAACCCGCGGACGTGCTCAATGCGCGCGACGCCGACGGGGTTCGCGCCTTCCTCGGTGTCGACGGCTGAGATGAGCGGGGCCGTCGACCCGGCCAACCGGGAGCCGCTGTTGCTCGACGCGATGCTCGGGAAGCTGGCGACGTACCTCCGGGTCTGCGGCTACGACGCGGCGTACGCCCTCGACGACGGCGTGGAGGACGACGACCGCCTGCGGGACCTGGCGGCCGCGGAGGGCCGGCGGCTGGTGACGCGCGACCGGGCGCTCGCGGCGTCGACGCCGGGGGCGGTGGTCGTGACCGAACGCGACGTCGAGGGCCAGTTGCGCGAACTCCGCGACGCCGGGTTCGACCTGACGCCGGCGGCCCGCCCGACCCGGTGTGGGGCGTGTAACGGACGGCTCGAACCGGTCGACGCGGGCGACCCCCGCCCCGACTACGCCCCCGACGAGGGCGACGCGCCCGTCTGGCGGTGCGTCGACTGCGGGCAGTGCTTCTGGACGGGGAGCCACTGGGACGACGTGCGAGCGACGCTCCGGCGGCTGTGAGCTATCGGAGCGTCGAGCGGGGTGAGAATGCGCCTCCCGCTACCGGGGCGTCCACTCGTCGCACGCGTCCATGTCCTCCATCACCTCGTCGTGGAGACCGCAGTACGGCTGCATCCCGTCGTCGGTGCGGACGTACTGGAAGTGCGCACAGCTCCCGCAGTAGGCGTCGCCGGCGTTCGCCGGGCGGTCGCCGCCGGCGTCGCCGGCCGCGCGGTCGTTCCGCCGGTCGCCAGGCCCGGCCGGCCCGGGAGCCTCGCGGGACGGCGACCCCGCGCCGGTCCCCTCGTCGCGGAGCGGGCGGACGTCGTCGGCCGTCGCGCCGCCGTCGCTCGCCGTCGCGTCCCCCCGCGTCCGGTCGGCGTCGGGCCACCCCCCGCTTTCGTCGTTGGTCTGGGTCTCGATATCGCCGTCGGGCGTCCCGCCGAGGAAGCCGACGCCGCCGATGCCACCGAGCCCCCCTTTCGCGCCGCCGAGCGACGACTCCGGCACCTCGACCACCCGCGTCTCGCCCTCGCGGGTCACCTCCAGTTTGACCGTGCCGCCGGGGTCGTTGCGCGACTTGAAGTTGGCGACGCCGACGAACAGACACCAGAAGGTGGTGATGACGCCGAGGAAGTAGACGCCGATGGTCGGGAGCGTGAGGTACGGCTCGCCGCAGTTCGACCCGGAGATGTGACACGGGTACGCGTGGACGAACAGCGCGACGCCGAGCACGCCGACGCCCGCGCCGACGACCGCCGCCGCGCGCGTCCGCCGGTCGGCGGGGAGCACCGAGAAGATGCCGAGGAAGACGGCGGGCACGCCCAACCCCCCGAGCGCGATGCCCACCTCGCGCGCGCGGGTGAGTCCAAGCGCCTCCGTCCCCGCCTCCGTCGCCGCGACGCCGATGCCCACGAGGACGAGCAGCGTCCCGAACAGGAACAGCCCCACGCCGAGATACAGCCGCCGGAGGCTCGCGTACTCCCCCATCTGCCCCTCGTACGCCTCCGCGAGACTGGTCATGGGGAGCGGTATGGAACCGACGCACAAAACGGTGCGTCAGACGCGCGTCAGACACCGGCGCGTCGCGCCCCGACGCCCCGGCTCGCGGCCGCGTCGGCGGTCGGCCGGGTCGTCCGAGCCGGCGTGACAGGCGGGAGGACGGGCGCGTCCGCGCGCGGTCGAAAGCGTTACCCCCGGCGGTTTCGAAGCCGCGCGCATGGCCGACGACGAATCCGAGGAGGAAGCGGAGGAGGAGCCCGCCGTCGAACTCGGCGAGGGACCCGCCGTCGAGGGCGCCCCGCTCGCCCGCGTGGCCTCGCGGCTGACGTGGCCACAGGAGAAGTCACGCGTGCTCGCCAAGGAGGGCGACGCGACGATCCGGACGCCGGAGGGTCCCCGCCACCTCGACGCGGTGCTCGACGAGGTGGACGAGACGTACTTCGACACCCGCCAGTCGTTCACGGAGGCCGTCGAGGGCGTCGTCGGGACCGGCCCGGTGAAGACCGCGGAGTGAGCCGGGGCGGCCGACCCGGGCGCGCGTCCCGCCCCGCGGACGTACTCTTTTGTCTCGCTGTCCCGAACCCCGAGTCGTGACGCTCCCCATCGACCCCGACGCGGTCGCCGCGGGCGACTACGGAGAGAAGCGCGCGACGCTCGAACTCGACCACGAGGAGGCGGTCGAACACGTCCGCGAGACGTTCCTCGACCACGGGTTCGGCGTCCCCGTCGAGTTCTCCCCCTCCGAACTGCTCAACGAGAAGGTGGACGCCGACCGCGACCCCTACTACGTGCTCGGCGCGTGCAACCCGGAGATGGCCGACCGCGCGCTCGACGCCACCGACGGCCGGATCGGCGCGCTGTTCGCGTGTAACGTCGTCGTCTGGGAGGAGGAGCCGGGCGTCCAGACGGTGTACCACGTCAGCATCATGCGGATCGCGCGACTGCTCGGACTCGATACGGACGCCGAAGCGATGGACGGGATCGTCGCCGAGACCGGCGAGATGGTCGACGCCGCGTACGCCGACCTGTAGTTCGACCCGCCCCTGCCCCTACCGCCGGTCGGGGCGGTCGTCCGCGCCGTCGACTCCCCCCGCCCCGAGGTCGGAGTCGGCGCCGGTGTCCGCCGAGCGCTCCTCGCGGAGCTCTTCGAGTTCCGCGCGCGTCTCGGCGAGTTGGCGTTCGAGTTCGTCGACCCGGTCGGGGTCGGCCGCCGCCGACCGGCCGTCCGTGCGCTCCTCGCGGTCGCGCGAGAGCGAGAAGCCGAGCGCGCCGCCCACCACGAGGACGGCGACGGCGGGTAGCCCGAGGAGCAGGACGACGACCACCAGGATGATCAGCAGTTCCGGACCGCCGGGGACGGCGCCGAAGAGGAGCGGGGAGGACACACCCGACGCGAGTCGGCGGGGAGGTATAGCTCTTTAGCTCCCCGCCCGTTCGGGGTCGGCCCGCCGCGCCGTATCCCGTCTCAGGGTCGCCCCGTCGCGAAGTCCGAGAGGCTCGACTGGAGGCCCGCGACCATCGTCGACTTCGACCGGAGGCGGCCGAGCGAGACGGGGAGGTGGTCGGCCACCTCGCGGACGGCGGCGCCGAGCGTCTCCGCCTCGCCGTGTTCGCCCTCGAACGCGTTGCGGACCGCCTCCCGCACCTGCCAGACGCCCACCGGTCCCCAGTAGTCGTCCGAGACGTGCCGGAGGACGAGCACCTTCGCCTGCCGGCCCCGCTCGGAGAGGTGTTCCAAGGCGCCGAACCGCGCGGCGTAGTACGCTCCCGCGGTCTCATCGACGTAGCCCGTCCGGCCCTCGCGGTTCTCGTGGGCGCTCGACATCGCCACCCCCACCTCGGGGTCGGGGTTCCAGATGCTGCCGGGCGCCTTCATCTCGACGAGTTCGTACTCCCAGTCGCCCGGCGCGAGCACGACCCAGAACGCGTTGCCGAGATACTCGTTGCGCCACACCTCCACCGAGTCCACGCTGGGGGCGTCGCGCACGGTCCCGCGGAGGAACTTCCCGACGGTGTCGTCGACGGCGGTGATCGACCACCGCGTCGGCACCAGCCGGCGGTTCTCGCCGCGTCCGAGCGCGCCCGCCGACAGCACCGAGTTGATGTCGTACACGTCGAACCCGCGGCGGTAGAGGTACGTCATCGCGCCCTGTGCGTTCCAGTCGTCGTCCTCCAGCGTCTTCTTGATCGGTCGCGGAACGTGAGGGTTCTCGGCGAGTTCGGCCGACCGGGCGCGCGCCCGCGGACCCGTGGGCGTGGCGACGTCGTCGTCGGTCACGTCGAAGTCGAGGGTCGGCCCGTCGTCGAGTCCGATCTCCACGTCGACCGGGCGGTCGGCGATGGCGACTTCGCGCTGGGTACCGAGGAAGCCGTCCCACGCGTCGGCCACCTCGGTCACCTCCGCCGGGCGGTTGGAGTTCAGCAGCGAGGTTCGGCGGTCGAACACGTCGGAGATTGACACCCGCTCGTCGTACCACGCGGCGCTGGTCTCGAAGCGGTCGGCGTCGCCCTCCCGGCCGACGGGCGAGAGGATGCCCGTCGACACGTCCGGGTAGTTCGACGTGCCGACGAAGATGGAGGGGGAGACCGACCCGAACAGCGCGTCGCCGCTGGTGGCCTCCTCGAAGCGGTGCTGGAACGACTCGAGGTGGTCGACGAGTTCGTAGGACTTCTCGCTGGCGAGACGGCGGCGCTCGGCCCGCTCGTTCTCCTCGAACTCCACGTAGTCGTCCAGCTTCATCGGGCGTCTCTAGCGGCTACGGACCCATGAACGTTCCCCGCGCGGTCGCAGGCGCGCGCGAATCGGCGGTCCGACAGCGGGCCACTCCGCGACGACGCTCGCGACGCCGATCGGGAACCGGAGGACGCCGAGGAGTACGCGCCGTGAGCGGCCCACGCGCCGAATCGGCCGCCGGGAGCGGTCAGCCTCTCGCGGTCCGACCCGTCGCCGGGCGGGACGGGTCGCGCCGACGCGCGCGTTCCCGCCCGCCGTCGCTGGGGACGCGAGACGCTCGGGTGGCCGGACGGACGAACGCGAGCGGGACGTACTGGAGGGCGAAAACGGGCTGTCGGCGTCGCGGGGCGCGGGGACCGGGGTACGGCCCGAGGAGACGCCTACCCGTGGATACCCATCGCCTCGATCTGCTCCTGGTAGCGGTTGCGGATGGTGACCTCGGTCACCTGCGCGACGTCGGCGACCTCGCGTTGGGTCTTCTTCTCGTTACACAGCAACGATGCCGCGTAGATGGCCGCCGCGGCGAACCCCGTCGGCGACTTCCCCGACAACAGCCCCTGCTCGGCGGTGGTCTCGATGATCTCCGCGGCCTTCGACTGGACCTCCTCGCCGAGACCGAGTTCGGAACTGAACCGGGGGACGTACTTCTTCGGGTCGACCGGCTTCATCTCCAAGCCGAGTTCCTGGGAGACGTAGCGGTAGGTCCGGCCGATCTCCTTGCGCTCGACGCGCGACACTTCGGCGATCTCTTCGAGCGAGCGGGGGATCCCCTCCTTCCGACAGGCGGCGTACAGCGTGGAGGTGGCGACGCCCTCGATGGAGCGGCCGCGGATGAGGTCCTCGTCGAGCGCGCGTCGATAGATCACGGAGGCGACCTCGCGTACGGAGCGGGGGACGCCGAGGGCGCTCGCCATGCGGTCGATCTCCGAGAGCGCGAACTGGAGGTTGCGCTCGCCGGCGTCCTTGGTGCGGATGCGTTCCTGCCACTTCCGCAGGCGGTGCATCTGCGAGCGCTTCTCCGAGGAGAGGGAACGCCCGTAGGCGTCTTTGTCCTTCCAGTCGATGGTGGTGGTCAGCCCCTTGTCGTGCATCGTCTCCGTCACCGGAGCGCCGACGCGGGACTTCGACTGGCGCTCGGAGTGGTTGAACGCCCGCCACTCCGGCCCCCGGTCGACGTTGTCCTCCTCGAGGATCAGCCCGGTTGGTTCGTGAATGAGTTCCCCGTCCGCGGTCCGCCGGAGCTCCTCCTCGTCTATCTCCTCGGGGTCGAGGTCCTCGGCCGACTCCGACTGCTCCCCCTCTCGTCGCGTGCGTCCGTCCCGCTGGCGGGTGGGCCGTGTCATCGCAGGGCTCATGTCTGTGTGTAGATGCTTTAAAGTTTGCCCGGTCCCCACCTGAACGGAACCCTTTCGCCCCCCCGCTGCCGACGGGCGTGCATGCCGGTCATCGACTGCGACCCGGCGGCCGCCCGCGAACGGTTGGAGGCCGCGGGGGTCGCCGTGGGCGACGGAAACACCGACCACGAGCGGTGGCGCGCGGAGTCCGACGGCGCCGTCGCCGTCGCGTACGACGACAAGGTCGTGATACAGGGCGGCGACCCGACGCGGCTGACGGGGCTGATACGGGAGGGCGGGGGCCGCGGGCACGTCTACTTCGACGGTGCCTCGCGCGGCAACCCCGGTCCCGCGGCCGTCGGGTGGGCCATCGTCACCAGCGACGGCGTCGTCGCCGACGGCAACGAGACGCTCGGCCGCACCACGAACAACCAAGCGGAGTACGAGGCGCTCGTCCGCGCGCTCGAAGCCGCCCGCGACTACGGCCTCTCGGAGGCGGACGTGCGCGGCGACTCCCAACTGGTCGTCAAGCAGGTCCGCGGCGAGTGGAACGTCAACGAGCCGCGACTCCGCGAGCGCCGGGTTCGCGCGAGGGAACTCCTGGAGGGGTTCGACCGCTGGAGCCTCGAACACGTCCCGAGGGAGATAAACGACCGCGCCGACGAACTGGCGAACGAGGCACTCGATGACGCCTGACGACACCGACGTCGATATCGACACCGACGGAGCGCGACCGGACGACCACCCCGCGGCCGGCGCGGACGCCGGTACGGCGGGAGAATCGGACTCGGACTCGGAGTCGGAGCCGGAGCCGGAACTGCCCGAGGCGGTCGTCGAGGCGGCCGAACGGCTCACGCGGCTGGCGCGGCGGGCCGTCGACGACGGCGAGGCCGCCGCCTACCGCGCCGACCGCGACGAGCGACTCGCCGACCACGGGTTCGTCGCGCGCGTCCGCGAGGCGGACGACACGCTGGTCCTCCACCCCGAGGAGTGGGTCGAAGGGGGGACCGCCCGGGTCGACCGCATCGACGACACCGCGCGAGCGGTCGAGCGGCCGCTGTCGGGGGCGGGCGACCCCGACGACTGGACCGAGGTCGAACGACACAACGCGGCGCTCGTCGAACGGGTCGCGGAGGAACACGGCGAACCCCACACGGCGAACGCGCGCGCGTTCGCGGAGTTCATGAGCAACCACTACGCGCGCCCGGTCGAGGAGGCGAGAGCCGACGAGCTGTCGGAGTTCCTGACGGAGTACTACCCACGGAACGCGTGGCCCTCCGAAGAACAGCGCGAGGCGGTCGACGCCTCGCTCCGACACCTCTTCGCGGCCGCCGACACCCCGTTTCCCAGTTGAGCGCGGCGGCGTTGTCGACCCGGTCCTCTCGCCCCGTCGCCGACTTACGCGTCGAGACGCTCGCGGACGTCGCTCGCGCGCTCGTCGTCGGTGACGTACTTCGAGAGCATCCAGTCGATGCGGTCGAGGACCGTCCGGCGGCCCTCCTCGGTCAGCGCGTACTGGTTGGTCCGCTTGTCCAGTTCGCTCTTCTCGACCAGTCCCATCTCGACCAGGTCGTCGAGGTTGGGGTAGAGCCGACCGTGGTTGACCTCGGCGTCGTAGTAGCTCTCCAGTTCGCGTTTGATCGCCAGCCCGTACATCGCCTCCTCCGAGAGGATGACGAGGATGTTCTGCTGGAACGCCGTCAGGTCGCGAGCCGCCCCCGCGCCGTCCGTTTTACTTTGTGCCTCTGACATGGTATGTATAGACGAATGTCATCCGTCTATTTAACCCTTGTTAACGGACCGCTCACGTTTCGTAGATAAAAGGTGTCGAACGAGCTATCGGAGCCGCGTTTCCGCCGGAACGGGACGTTCGCCGAGGCCCGGCCGCGTCGACGGGCGGTCGTCTACCCTCGGATAGCGTACGGTCTGCCCGATCATAAACCCACCGTCGGACGATGCCGAAAGGACTTTGCCCGGATTCGGGCAACTCACGGACGCATGACGAATCTCTGGGAAGACTTGGAGACCGGGCCGGACGCTCCCGACGAGATTTACGCGGTCGTGGAGTGTCTGAAGGGCGAGCGGAACAAGTACGAGTACGACAAGGACATCCCCGGCGTCGTCCTCGACCGGGTGCTCCACTCGAACGTCCACTACCCCTCCGACTACGGGTTCATGCCGCGGACCTACTACGACGACGGCGACCCGTTCGACGTGCTCGTTCTGGTGAAAGACCAGACGTTCCCGGGCTGTATCGTCGAGGCCCGCCCCGTCGCCATGATGAAGATGGACGACGACGGCGAACAGGACGACAAGGTGGTCGCGGTGCCCGTCGAGGACCCACGGTACGACCACGTCCACGACGTCGGCGACCTCACCGACCAGACCAAAGCGGAGATCGAGGAGTTCTTCGAGACGTACAAGAACCTCGAGGAGGGCAAGGAGGTCGCCACCGAGGGCTGGGAGGACGCCCAGTCCGCCAAGGACGCGATCGAACACGCCCAACAGCTGTACGACGAGGAGTTCGCGTAGTCGCCCCAGCCCTCACGCGGGTCCCGGACATTATCGCCGAGTATACTCCACCCTTCACGGGATGAATTATGCGCATGGGTAATTTTTAGTCGGTGGGACGACGAGTACGGGACGAGTATGGCAGCCAAAGGATCCTCGCTCGGCGTACGTCACCTGACGGTCGTGCCGACCAACTTCGACCCCGCCGCGGAGACCGACGCCGACGCCGAGACCGGCGCCGACGACGCCGCGGGCGACGCCCGGGCGTGAGACCGGCGGAACCGACACGACAGCCCCCGTGCCCGCGGGGCGAAGCCATATAACCGGCCCGCGGTAAGGGCGTGTAATGGCGAAGTGCGCGGAGTGCGGTGAGTACGAGAACATGCCGTACCAGTGCCGCCGGTGCGGCCAGACGTTCTGCGCCGAACACCGCCTCCCGGAGAACCACGACTGTCCGGGGCTCGGCGACTGGAACGACCCGGGCGGCGTGTTCGACTCCGGGTTCGACGACTCCGTCGAGGGGTCGGGGTCGGACGGCGGGGCGGCCTCGCGCGTGAAGTCGCGCATCCAGCGGGAGACGTCGACCGGCGGCGCCATCGGCTTCTTCCGCGGGAACATGACGTACGTCTTCCTCGGCGCGATGTGGGTGACGTTCCTGTTTCAGACGCTGGTGTTCCCGTTCCTCCTCGGGATCGGAACCCGCGACCCGTTGTGGAGCGCGGCGTTCGTCCTCTCGAGCGAGCACCCGCTGTACGTCTGGACGTGGCTCACCTCGGTGTTCTCACACGGCGGGTTCACACACATCCTGTTCAACAGCGTCGCGCTGTACTTCTTCGGCCCGGTCGTCGAGCGTCGCCTCGGGTTCAAGCGCTTCACCGCGCTGTTTCTCGTCGCGGGCGTGCTCGCGGGACTGGCGCAGGTCGGCGCCGGCGCGGTCCTCGCGCCCGGAACCACGACGGGCGTCCTCGGCGCGTCGGGCGCGATCATGGCCATCATGGGGCTGTTGACGGTGCTCCGCCCCAACCTCAAGGTGTACCTCTACTTCGTGATCCCGATGCCGCTGTGGGTGCTCACGCTCGGGTTCGCGGCCTTCTCGGTGCTGTGGGGTTTCTCGGTCGCGCCGGGCGGCGGCAACGCCGCCAACTGGGCGCACCTCGCGGGGTTGGGCATCGGCATGGCGTACGGTGTGGTCGTGAGCGGCGAGCGGAACGCGCCCGAGTCGCTCCGGTTCGGCGGGGGCGGCGGGGGCGGCGGGATGGGACCCGGCCGCGGCCGGTTCTAGATGCCCGAACCCGCCCACCCGGCGTTCGTCCCCGACCCCGAACTCGACCGCGGAGAGATGGAGGCGCTCCAGCGCCGGATCGCGGCCGACGCCGTCTTCGACGACGACCTGCCGTTCGACCCCGCGGCGGTGACGCTCGCCGACGACCCGCCCGCGGACGCCCCCCTGGTCGCGGGCGTCGACCAGGCGTTCCTCGACGACCGCGCGGTGTCGGCGGTGGTCGTCACTCGCGGCGACCGGGTGGTCGAGCGGACGTACGCCGTCTCGCCGCTGTCGATCCCCTACGTTCCCGGCCTGCTCTCCTTCCGCGAGGGCGGGCCGATCCTCGACGCGCTGGCGGCGCTGGAGTCGGATCCGGACCTGTACGTCTTCGACGGCAGCGGACGGATCCACTACCGGCAGGCGGGGCTGGCGACCCACATGGGCGCGACGCTCGACGCGCCCGCCGTCGGGGTGGCCAAGAGCCTGCTCTGTGGCACCCCTCGCGAGGACGTGGACGGCCGGCCGGCGGGCTGGCGCACCCCCGTTGAAGCCGACGGCCGGGTCGAGCCCCGACCGGGCACCGCCGAGGAGCGAAACGGCGTCGCGGGGACCGTCATCGGCCACGCCTACCAGTCGCGGCAGTACGACTCGCGACCGGTGATCAACCCGCTGTACGTCAGTCCCGGCCACCGGGTGAGCGCGGCGACGACCGTGAGGCTGGTCGGCGCGCTCTGCGGGGGGTACAAGCTCCCGGAGCCGACCCGCCGGGCGGACGCGTACGCCGACGAGGCGAAGGCCGCGGTCCGCGGGACCGAGACCGAACACGACAGCGGGGCCGGCGAGGGAGCCGACGGCGACGACTGACGCCGGGTCGGCGTCGCGTGACGCGGGAGTTAACACCGATGCGCTTGAGGGGCGACCATGGAACGGACTGTCCTCATCACCGGTTGTTCGTCGGGGATCGGCCGCGCGACGGCGAAGGCGTTCCTCGACGAGGAGTGGACGGTGTACGCGACGGCGCGCAACCCGGCGGACGTCGAGACGCTCGGCGACCGCGACGGCTGTCGGATCGCGACGCTCGACGTGACCGACGACGGCGACGTCGAGCGGGTCGTCGACCGGATCCTCGACGAGGAGGGGCGGATCGACTGTCTGGTCAACAACGCGGGCTACAGCCAGCGGGGTCCCATCGAGGACGTACCCACGGAGGCGGTCCGCGACCAGTTCGAGACCAACGTGTACGGTCCCCACCGACTCACCCGGGCGGTGCTGCCCGCGATGCGCCGGCGCGAGAACGGCGCCATCGTCAACGTCTCCAGCGCCGTCGGCCGCCTCGCCGTGCCCGGCGAGGGGGTGTACTCGGGGTCGAAACACGCGCTCGAAGCCATGACCGACGCGCTGCGCAACGAGGTTCGCGAGTACGGCATCACGGTGTCGCTGGTCGAACCCGGCCCGGTCGACACCCCGTTCGCCGAGCGCGCGGACGACGAGATGGACGAACTCGACCGCTCGGGCGCGTACGACGCGTTCTACGACATGTACGACGACTACGACTCGATCGGTGCGGGCGCACCCGGTTCGGTGACGCCCGAGCGCGTCGCGAGCGACGTCGTCAACGCCGCGAGCGCGACCAAACCCGCCGCCCGCTACCCGGTCGGTCCGGTGGCGAGGGCGGCGGAACTCGTCCGGCACCTCCCCGCCTCCCTCTCCGACAAGGTGTGGGGGCTGGTGCGGACGTTCACCTGATCCGGCCGTGAGCGACGACAGCGGGACGGACGGGGCGTCCGACGCGGACGCGGCGGAGTCGGGGGCGGAGCGCGCGGACGGGGACGCGAGCGTCGACGAGCGGGTCGAGTCGATGTACCGCGACCTGGCGGCGACGGCGGAACGCCCGGTGAACCGCGAGTCGAGCGCGTACCTCGGCGAGGCGGAAGCGGTGGCGCGGGACCTCCACGAGCGGGCGGCGTCCCGCGAGGTGGTACGCGAGCGCGCGGGCCACGTCGTGCGCCTGCTCGACTCAATCGAGGGAACCGGCGACGACGCGGCGGACGGCCGCGTCGCGTCCGCGCGGGCGACCGCGGCCGAGTTGGCGGGAGCGGAGGCGACGAGCCGCGAAGACGACTCCTGAGGCTTCTTCCGCTCTTAGGCGAGACAGGCGGCGACGACCCGCAGGGCGCGTTCGCCCCGCACGTCGTCCGCGAGCAGCGGGACGCGTTTCACCGCGCGCCCGCGGAACAGGTCGGTCGCCCGCGAGAGCGCGTCCTGTTGGACCTCCCACCGCCGCCGGCAGAACTCGCAGTCGTCGAGGTTCGGGCGGACGACCCACTCGTCGTCGATGTCCGACCCCGCGACCTCAGCGGGGTCCTCCATCACCCGGTTGACCACCAGCGTCGAGACGGGGATGGAGAACTCGTCGAGGCGTTCGACCAGCCGTTCGGACTCGACGACGCTCATCCCCTCGGGCACCATCACCACGCGGAAGTCGGTCCGCTCGGGGTCCTGTAACGTCGCGCGGAGCCGCTCGATCCGGTCTTTCAGTTCGTCGAGGTCGACGTCCGCCTCGCCGCCGCCGCCCATCCCGACCATCCCCTTCAGGCCGTCCATCATCCCCGAGAAGCGCTGGCGCATCGACATCAGCCGGCCGACCATCGAGTCGAGCATCTCGGGCAACTGGAGCAGCCGCAGGGTGTGTCCCGTGGGTGCCGTGTCGACGACGACCCGGTCGAACCGGGGGTCGTCGAGGTGTTCGAGCAGCTGTCGCATCGCCGCCGCCTCGTCCGCGCCGGGCATCGTCCCGCCGAGCATCCCGGCCATCGGCGAGTCCTCCATCGCCTCGCCCATCCCGCCCAGCCCCCCGAGCGGGTTCTCGCCGGCCGCCCCCGCGCCGGGACCGTCCGCCTCGCCGGGTGTGTCGGCCGCGCCCCCGCCGAACACCCCCTCGCCCATCGCCTCGTCGGGGTCTATCTCGGCGGCGTACAGCGGGACGTCCTCGCGGACCCGCGAGGGGTGGGCGGGCACGTCGACTTCGAGCGTGTCCGACAGCGAGTGGGCGGGGTCGGTCGACACCACCAGCGTCGCGGTCCCCCCGGCGGCGCTCGCGAGCGCGGTCGCCGCCGCACACGTCGTCTTGCCGACGCCGCCCTTCCCGCCGTAGAGGACGTACTCGGGGGCGTCCGCGGCCGCCGCCGGCGTCACGTCGAGGGCGGTCGCCGCCTCGTCGTCCGCGGGGTCGGCGCCGGACGGCGCGCCGTCGTCGGCGTCGTCAGCGTCGTCAGCGTCGTCGATGTCGTCGACCGCCTCGACGTCGATGTCGCTCATAGGTGGGGGTCGGTGTGCGCGCTTGTCTATCCGTTGGTCGCGGTCGCCCTCCGGCGTGAGAGGAAGGCGAGCGGTCGGGACGGCGGGGCGGCTCAGCCGAAGTAGTCGGTCAGCCGCGCGGCCGCCTCCTCCACGCGGGGCGTGACGAGCGCGAACCGGAGCCACTCGGAGCGGGTGGTGCCGAACGTCTCGCCGGGCATGCCCGCGACGCCCGCCTCGTCGACCAGTCGCTCGGCGTTCGCCATCGTTCCGGGGAAGCCGTCGAACCGCGCGAGCACGTAGAACGCGCCGTCGGGGCTGGTGTACTCCGCGCCCGCGGCGTCGAGCGCGTCCGTGAACGTCTCCACGCGCTGGGACAGCAACTCGCGCGCGCCGGCGTAGTAGTCGGCGTCCGTCCCCCGGAGCGCCCGCAACACGGCGTACTGGGCGGGCCGGGAGGTGGCGACGTTGACGAGCATGTGCCGGGTCTTCGCCGACCCCACGAGGTCCTCGGGGAAGACGGCGTACCCCACCCGGAACCCGGTGATCGCCATCGACTTCGAGTAGCCCGTCGTCACGATGGTCCGGTCGGAGTCGAGGGTGAGCGCGGACTCGAAGCCGCCGGTGAAGTCGAAGTGGTCGTACACCTCGTCGGCCAGAAGGGTGGCGTCCACCTCCTCGGCCAGGTCGGCGAGCGCGCGCATCGTCTCCCGGTCGTACACCGTTCCCGTCGGGTTGTTCGGCGTGTTGACCACGATCAGCGCGGTGTCGTCGCTCGCCGCCTCGCGGAACCGCTCGGGGTCGAGCGAGCCGTCGCGTTCGGTCGGCACCAGCGTCGTCTCGGCACCGAGCATCGACGCCTTCCCCGGGTAGTACGGGTAGACGGGGTCGGTGAGCAGCACCTCGTCGCCCGCATCGCGGTCGAGCGCGCCCGCCATCGCGAGGTAGTTGGCCTCGCCCGTCCCGTTGGTGACGACCACCCGCTCGGGGTCGACGTTCCGGCGGTCGGCTATCTCCGCGCGGAGGTCGACCAGCCCCTCGCTCGGGGGGTACTGGAAGTCGGCCGGGTCGGCGTCGGCGTACTCGCGGAGGCCGTCGCGGAGCGCCGCCGGCGGCTCCCAGTCGGGGTTGCCCGACACCATGTCGATCACGTCCCCGTCGGCGTCCGCGGCGTACTGCATCACGTGGTAGAACTGCGGCCGCTCGTACTCCATGTCACGTCTCGTGGGTCGCTGGTACGTGGGTGTTTCGTCCGGGCGCGCGACGGAGCGTGCCGCCCGAGAGTCGGCCTCACAGCCACCGAAACCAGGAGGTGATCTATCCGATACGAACGATCTCGACGCCTCCGAGCGACCGCTCCCCCGTCCCGGACCCACACCCGCGTCATCCCACCCGGACCGCGCCGACGGCGAGCCGGTCGAGAGACGGCGCGAGCGCGTCGAGCGCCCGATGTGTAGCGCGGCCGCCGCGACCGGACAGGTTCTTGCGGGAGGCGGCCGTAGCCCGACCACACCATGCGCGAGTTCGCCGCGGACCCGCCGGTAGAGGAGCGCGTCGGCGACGCGCTCCGGTCGGCGGGCGGAACGGTCGCGGTCGCCGAGTCGTGTACCGGCGGGCTGGTCGGGTCGCTTCTCACCGACGTGCCGGGGTCGAGCGACTACTTCGACCGCTCGGTGGTGACCTACTCGTACGACGCGAAGCTGACGGAACTCGCGGTTCCCCGCGAGACGCTCGATACCGCGGGCGCGGTGTCGGAACCCGTCGCGCGGGCGATGGCGTCGGGCGTCCGCGACACCGCGGGGACGACGTGGGGCGTCGCGACCACCGGCGTCGCGGGACCCGACGGCGGCAGCGACGAGAAACCCGTCGGGACGGTGTACGTCGGCGTCGCCTACCGCGGCGAGTGGGGTAGCGGCGAGAGCCGGACGGACGTGAGTCGCTACGAGTTCGACGGGAGCAGAGTCGAGATCAAAGAGCGGATCGCCCGGCGGGCGCTGTCTGACCTGCGCGAGGCCGTCGCGTCGCGGACGGACCGCGGGTAACCGAACCGAAAGCGTTTGGGCGGCGCGTGGCCGACCGACGGGCGGTGAGCCGACGCGCATGAACAAGCGGGGACACGTACTGAACGCGGTGCTTCTGGCGGTGGGGTTGGGGTACGTCCTCGAACCCAGCGGCGGCGCCGAGACGTTCGTCGAGATAGCCCGGCTGTCGGTACCGGTCGTCCTCGGCGCGCTGTTCCCCGACGTCGACACCGCGTTCGGCAGACACCGCAAGACGCTCCACAACCTCCCGGTGCTCGGCGTGTTCGTCGCCTACCCCGTCTACTTCGGCAACCTCCAGTTCGTCTGGGTCGGCGTCGCTACCCACTACGTCCTCGACGTGGTGGGGAGCAAGCGCGGCATCGCGCTGTTCTACCCGGTGGCGAGCCGCGAGTACGACCTCCCCGTCGGCGTCGCCACGAGCAGCGACTTAGCCGACGTGGTGACCGTCGTGATCACGCTCCTGGAGGTGGCCGTCCTCGCGGCGGTCCACGTCTACGTCGTCGACCTGAGTACGGGCGCGCTCGACCCCGGACTCGCGAGGCTCCTCGGCGGGTAGGACGGACCGGCGGGACCGGCGCTACAACCGTACGCGAGTCGACGGGTCAGTACACCGCGACGCGGTCGAACCGACCGTCGTAGGCGATGTGGCGGGGGTGGGTCGGCTCCATCCCCGAGAGGAACAGGCGGTCGAGTTTGCCGTACGTGTTCTCGACGCCGAGGTAGCCGAACTCGGCGAGCCTGCGGACCCGCGTCGCCGGGTCGCTCCGGACGACCGCGGAGCGCTCCGTGCGCGAACGGAGCGCGTCGACGAGAGCGCTCTCGGTCGGGTCGAGACCGGGGAACTCCGTCCACGCGGCCCCGATGGTCCCGCGGAGGTGCGCGTACGACGAGGCGACCCCCGGGATGTCGAACGCCTCGGCGATCCGGAGCGCCCGGTCGTTCTGTCTGGCGAACAGTTTCGCGTTGCGTGTCTCGACCCCGTGGAGTCTATCGCGGTACGCCCCCACCTCCGCGCGGGTGAGACTCACGTTGAGGTACTCCGGGTGGGGGACGACCACCGCCGCCCCCTGGCGTTCGAACTCCGCGAGCGCTCCCTCGAAGGTGATGAAGTCGGGCACCGGGTCGGAGAGTCCGACCGCGAGCAGGTGTCTACGGTTGCTCCAGTCGCCGGTGAACACCTCCCGCGCCGGCACGACCGTCAGGTCGTCCGTCGAGAACCGCTCGGCGCGTTCGCGGATGTCGGGCAGTCGCGTGAAGTGGGGCGCGTACACCAGCACGTCGATGCCCGACGCGCGCGCCCGGTCGACGACGCGCTCGTCGAGTACCTTCGTGTGCATGTCCACGCGCGTTCGGCCGTCACTCACGATCTGATCGAGTGGTAGGTCGCTGTTAGGGGTTGCGTTTCCGGGAGGTCGGGCGGCCCGGCCGCCCGCCGGCGGTCCGAGCCCCCGGACGGCGGAAACGCTTTTGCGAGCGTCCGCCGTTGCCCCGTCCGTGTCCGGGTGGGCCTGCGGCATCGCCGGCTGTGACGCGACGTTCGACGCCGTCGAGGAGACCGTCGTCCACCAGACGCTCGACCACGACGGCCACGAGTGTCGGGTGTGCGGGGCGGTCGTCCCGGAGGGCTACTTCGCCATCCGTCACGCGCTCGACGAACACACCCGCGCGGAGTTCGTCCGCGCGTACGACGCCGACGCGGACGCGGTCCGCGAGCGCGAACGGGTGCGGGCGGCCGTGGAGGCTGAAGCCGACCTCGACGCGGTGCGCGCACGGGTCGACGCGGACCGCTGACCCGCGGCCGTCGGGGGTCGAACGGCCGCTTTCGCTACCCTCGCGAGCGGAGCGAACGGGGAGCGGGTCGCCCGCTCACCGCTCCTCGGAGTCGAGCACGCGGATCTGGTCGCCACGCACCGTCACGGGGATGGGGACGGTCGCCTCGTACAGTTCGACCGTGACCTGGTCTTTCCCCTCGTCGATCCGCTGGACCTGCGCCTTCTCGCCTTTGAACGGGCCGGCGATGAGTTCGACGATGTCCCCCTCGGCGATCCCCTCCACGTCGGGCGTCGGCGAGAGGAAGTGCTCCACCTCGGTCATCGACGACCGGCCGGCTACGCCGTCGGGGCCCTCGACCAACCCCCGGGCGTGGGGCACTTCGTCGAGTACGCGCCGGATCGCGGCGTCGTCGTCCGCCTCGACCATCACGTAGCTCGTCAACTGGTCGGGCGCGAGCACCGCGTGGATGGTCGGCTCCTCCTTGCTGGCGATCATGTCGGCGACGGTCCGCTCTTGGCTCGCTGTCGTCTTGACCGAGAAGATGGTCACCTCAGATCACCCCCTGGAGCAGCGTCATGACGACGAAGATGACGAATCCGAGGAATCCGACGAGGAAGATGCCGGCACCCGCGATCTTGGCGATCTGCGAGAACTCCCCCCACGCCGGTGTGCTCGCGAGCTTGAGCACCCGCACGTAGCTGTTCAGGTCGTACTTGACGTCCATATTGGCGGAGGTACTGTGCGGGACCTTCTATATCTGTTGCTGTCGGGCCCGACGCCGGCCGTCGCGGGTCGTCGCGCGACGCCGGCGCTCCGGCGCGCGATTCAGGCGTGAGACTCGGGGGCGAACCGTTATCCCGGTCGGTCGGACACGGGTGGCCGTGAAGCTCCGGACCAAGTTCGCGGTGCTCCTGCTGGTGGTGACGGTGGGTCTCAGCCTCGTGGCGTACGGGGGGCTGGAGGCGTACAAACACCAGCAGGTCGAGAGCACGCGCGAGTCGGTCTCGGAGACGGCGGCCATCTCCGCCGAACAGATCGACGAGGAACTGTTCAGCGAGATGGACCGCGTGGGGAGCTACGCGGGGGAGATGCGCCTCGACGACCCGAACGCGACGCGGCGGGCGCTCGACGCGCTCACCTCGCGCCGGGAGTTCCAACACGGCGCGGTCGTCGACGACGCCGGCACGGTGGTGATGGTCGCGGGACCGTACAGCGAGACGGGACGCGAGCGGATGGTCAGCGCGGACGTCTCCGACGGCGCGTGCGTCGGACGGACCCTCCGGACCGGCGACCTGTGTATCTCCCCACCGGAGGCGGCGACCGGGTCGGTGTTCGGCGAGGCCAGCCACTACGTCAGGCTCACCGCCCCGGTGTTCGACGGCGACGGCCGGGTCGACGGCGCGGTCGTTGTGACGTACCCGCTGACCGAGCGGGGCGCGTTCGTGGCGCTCCGCCCGCTCGACACGAGTTCGCTGTCGGTCACCGTCACCGCGGGCGAGCGGACGCTGTACGACGGCGGCGGCACGGGCGACGGCATCGTCGCGACCGCGACCGTCGAGCGCACGGGGTGGGAGGTCCGGGTCGAGCGGAGTCGGGCGGCGCTCAACGCGACGCTCCGACAGCTCGCGCTCACACAGGCCGCGAGTATCCTCCTCTTGGTCCTGATCGCGGTCGGGTTCGCCTACTGGGAGTACACGGTCAACCTCAGACAGACCGGTCGGCTGCTCGACGGGTTCGAGGCGCTGTCGGCCGGCGAGTACGACCGTCGACTCGACCTCGCGGCGGGCGAGGAGTGGGAGCGGATCGGCGACGGGTTCGGGACGCTCGCGGCGGATCTCGCGGCGCGCGAGCGTGCGCTCCAGGCGAGCGAACAGCGGCTGGAGGTGCTCAACCGCGTGCTCAGACACAACCTCCGCAACCGACTGAACGTGGTTCTCAGCGCGTTCGACATGGTCCGCGAGACCGGCGACGCGACGGCCGCCGACTGGGCCGAGCGGGGGGCGGCCGCGGGTCGGCGGCTGGAGGAACTCGCCGAGACGGCCGGGCGGGTCCAAGCCGCACTCGCGGACGACGACGACCCCGAGCCGACCCGTGTCGACGGCGTCGTCCGCGCGGCGGCCGAAGCGGTCGCCGCCGACCACCCGGACGCGACGGTGGCGGTCGACGCCGAATCGGCGGTGGCGATGGCGCGCCCGGCGGTCGGCGAGGCGGTCGAGGAACTCGTCGAGAACGCCTGCGTCCACGCGGGCGACGCGCCGACCGTGACGGTGACGGTTCACGCTGTCGACGCCGCCGACGGGGACCGCGACCGGGTCCGGATCGGGGTGCGCGACGACGGACCGGGCATCCCCGAGTACGAACGCGACGTGATCGAACGCGGGCACGAGACCGACCTCGACCACGGCAGTGGCCTGGGTCTCTGGCTCGCCCACTGGGTCGCCGACCGGTGTGGCGGCGAACTCGCGTTCCCCCGGGCCGCCGACGGCGGGTACGTCGAACTCCGGCTACCCCCGCCGCCGGCGGCGGGCGACGACACAGCCGACGAGGAGTGAGACCACCGCGACGGCCGGGCCGAACCCGGGCGCCGTCGTCGCCGTCGCGCCGTCTGTGCGGGCGTCGGTGCCGGGGTCCGTCCCCGTCGGCGTCCCGGCGGTCACCGCCGTCGTTCCGTTCTCGCTTTCGGTCCGCGACTCCGCCGTGAGCACGCGCACCTCGCCCGCGCGGAGGTCGTTCACCCGGACCGCGTACGTGCCGGCGGCGGCGAACGGCCGCTCGAACGAGACCTGCCGGGTCCCGTCGGCGGCGACGGTCACGGTTCGGTCGTCGACCACCGTGCCGTTCACCAGCAGGTTGGCCGAGAACGTGCCGTCCGCCCCGCCGACGTTCCGGATCCGGACGCGCGTCGTCACCGTGTCGCCGACGGTCACCCGGTCGGCGCTCACGAGCGCGTCCGCGAGTCGAAACTCCGCGCGCTTGGCGCCGATCACGAAGTCCGAGAGGCCGGGCGAGTGCGCCACGAACGCGTACACCGTCCGGTTCCCCTCGTCCACCTCCCCGACCAGTGTCGTGTTCAGTTCGGCCCACTCGCCGTCGTGGAACCGGTAGAGCGCGACGTTCTCGGGCGAGGCGTTCGCCGCCGCGAGTCGGGAGGCGTTCACGGTGAAGTCGAAGTCGACCCCGGAGATGTTGGTGTCCGGCACCGTGTGGTTCACGCGGACGTGCCCGACGGTCGTGGTCGACCCGTCGCGCGCCTCGGGCGAGGCGTCGAACTCCGGCGCGTCGGCCGGCGAGCGGTCGCTGGTCGTGACGTTGAGCGCGTACGACTCGTTCGTCCGCGTGGTCACCGTCAGCGCGTTCACGCCCACGTCGTCGGTCCGCGCGCCCGAGACGTTCACCCGCGCGGGCGTCCCCGCGGTGGCGTTCGACACCGACGCGTTCGCGGACTCGGAGGCGTTTGCCCACGTCGGGGGGCCGCGACCGGGTGTCGACGCGTTCGCGGACCCGGAGGCGTTCGCCCGCGCCGGCGGGCCAGCCGACGCGTTACCGCGGTCCGCGGGCGGCCCTCGTCCCGGCCGGTCGTCGTCCTCGCCCGCCGCGTCGTCCTCGCCGTTCTCGGGCGCGCCGTCCCCCCGGTTCCCGGGATTCGCGGGCGGTCCCCGACCCGGTCGGTCGTCGGCCTTCGCCCCTCCGGCCTCCTCGTCGCCGTCCGCTTCGCCACCGTCCTCTCCGTCGGACGGCGGCCCCCTCTCCGGGTTCGCCCCGTTGCCGGTGTGTTCCGCGTCGGCGGGCGGCCCGCCACCCGGTGAGTCGTCGCTCCCCTCCCCGTCGTCCGCCTCGGTCCCGACCCCGGCGGACGCTCCGCTCGATCCGGCGGCCCCGTCGGATCCGTCAGCCCCGGATGACGCGGCCGTCTCCTCCGCGCTCTTCCCGTTCGTCTCGCCGTCGGGGTTCCCTTCGCCCCCGTCGCCGGACCCCCCTCCCGCTCCGGCCTCCTCGGAGGTTCCGCCGTCGTCCGCGTCCTCGCCGGACTCATCGTCCTCGTCGTCGTCGTCGCCGTCCTCCGAACCGGCGTGACCGGGCGGTCCGGTCCCGTCGGGACCGTTCCCGTTCCCGTGCCCCCCGCCCGACGGGGGCGAGGCGACGCGGTCGTCCCCGGGGATGGTCACCGCCGCGGGGGTCACGCCGGCGGTGACGCCGCTCGCGACCACCACCACGACGAGGGCGAGCGCGACTGCCGACCGGAACGTGGGCATCACTACCTGGTAAGTAGTGCGTAATAGTATATAAGAGAAACGGGAGCGCCGAGGACGCGAGTCGGCCGGGAGGCCGGGGTCAGTTCAGTTGACGTAGTCGATGTCTTCGAGGTTGTCCTCCGCCTGCTCTTGGGCGGCCTCGTTCCGGCCGTAGATCTGCGGCGAGTCGACGCCCGTGACGACGATCATCGTGCGCATCTGGCCCTCCAGCTCCTCGTCGATCGAGGTGCCCCAGATGATCCGCGCGTCCGGGTCGATCCGGTCGTAGATCTCCTCGACGACGCCCTCCGCCTCCTCGATGCTCATGTCCGACCCGCCGGTGACGTTGACGAGCGCGGAGTTGGCCCCCGAGATGTCCACGTCGAGCAAGGGGGAGCGGAGCGCCGACTGGACGGACTCCTGGGCCTTGGTGTCGGAGTCGGACTCGCCGAGACCGATCATCGCGACGCCCCCCTTCTCCATGACGGTGCGCACGTCGGCGAAGTCGAGGTTGACGAGGCCGGGCTTGGTGATCAGTTCGGTGATCCCCTTCACCGAGCGCATCAACACCTCGTCGGAGATCTTGAACGCCTGCTTGACGGGGAGTTTGCCGACCGCGTCGAGGAGGCGGTCGTTCGGGACGACGATCACCGTGTCGGCGACGTCGCGGAGGCGTTCGAGCCCCGCCTCGGCGTTCGTCCGGCGGACCTCCCCCTCCGCGGTGAACGGCGTGGTGACGATGGCGATGGTGAGCGCGCCGATGTCGCGGGCGGCCTTGGCGACGACGGGGGCGGAGCCGGTGCCGGTGCCGCCGCCGAGACCGGCGGTGACGAACACCATGTCCGACCCGGAGATGGACTCGCGGATCTCGTCTTGCGACTCGATGGCCGCCTCCTCGCCCACCTGCGGGAGCGACCCCGCGCCGCGGCCCTTCGTCTTCTCTTGGCCCATCAGGATCTTGGTGTCGGCCTCGATGTTGACGAGGTGCTGGACGTCGGTGTTGGCCGCGACGAGCGCCGCGCCGTGGATCCCCTCCTCGGACATCCGGTTGACCGTGTTGCCGCCCGCGCCGCCACAGCCCACCACGGTGATGTTGGTCTGGAGGTCCTCGAGGACGTCCCGGAGCTGTTCGTCCGTCATCTTGCCCGACTCCGCGGGCGCCGACGCGCCCGCCGACTGCCCGTCCGTCGCGTTCGTCGCGGCCCCGTTGGCCGTTTGTGGCTCGCCCTCCCCCTCGGCCTCCTCGATCGCGTCCTCGACGATAGAGTCCATAGTATGACCGCGTTAACGAACCGGACGTTATTATTGTTCCCCATTGTGTCCGACGAGCGTCAGACGGACTCGTCCGGCTCGTCGGCACCTCAGACCGGGAATTCCTCCACTCGCTCGCTCTCGACGGCGGTCGGCGGCACCGTCTCGCCGTTCACCTCGACCGACTCGCCGCCCGCGAGCGCGCCGAACGCCGGTCCCTCCGGGACGCCCAGCGTCGCCGCCTTCTCCGGGTCGAACGCCGCGGTCCGCGCCACCACCGCGTCCGGCCGCCGCTCCACCTCGTCGTGCGTCTCGCGGAGGAGGGCCGCGAGCGCGTCGATCAGGTCGTCGTACGTGCCCGCCGCGTCGGGGGCGTCGGTCCTCCCCGTCCCGTCCGCGCCGTCCGTCCCCGTGTCGGGGAACGCCGCCCGACCCACCGCCTGGGTGCCGTTCTCGCGCGTCTCGAACGCCACCGCCCGGTCGGCGACCGCCGCGCGCGCCCGCTCGGGGTCGACGCCGTGTGCCGCCGCGAGCAGGTCGTCCGGCAGGTCGACGACGGCGTACGCCTCGGATCGGACGGCCCCGAACCGGAGGCCCTCGTCGACCGGCCGGAGGTCGGCCTCTAGCTCCGAAACCAGGTCGAGCGGCCGGTCGTCGACCGCGCGGACCCACGTCTCGCTCACGACGCGGTAGCCCAGGTCGGCGAGCGCGCGTTCGAGCGCCGGGCGGTCGGTCTCCCCCTCCACGAGCGCGAACCGGGCGTCGCTGGCGTCGAACGCCGCCGCCAGCGCGTCGGCGTGCTCCCCGGGGTGGCCCAGTTCCTCCAACTGCCAGTCGGAGGCGACGTGGCCGACGCCCCACGCCGTCTCGCGGAGCACGCGCTCGAACCGCGGGGCGTAGTGGCCGCCGCCCAGCCCCACGAGGTGGCGCGGGTCGTCCGGGTCGCCCGCCGCCGGGGTCGCACCTCGCTCCGGCAGGTCGAGCACCGCCCGCGCCACCGCCGCCGCGCCCGCGGGGTCGTCCCACTGGTCGTCGTCGCTGCCGAGTTCCGCGAACAGCGAGGGGACGGACAGTTCCGTCGGGCCGTGGTGGGTGCACTCGACCGCGACGCCGTAGCCGTCGGGCGCGTGCTCGTCGAACCCCGCGACCAGCGCGCGCTGGACGCCCGGACAGGCCGGCGCGAACGAGCGGTCGGAGCCGCCGTACTCCGCGTCGCCGAAGTTGCCCGTGAAGTGGCACGTGAGGAGCGGCCCGGTGTCGCCCGAGTGCCGCGAGACGAACACGAGGTAGTCGGGCCGCTCGGAGAAGGCGGGCGTCGGGTCGTCGAGGTGGATGTGCATGTCGTCGAACGCGCGGAGTTCGAACGACTCGCCCGCGACGCTCGTCCGGTGGTACGTCCCGCCGCCGTCGGCGTCGGGGCGGTCCTCGTCCTCGCGGGCGGTCCAGTCGGCGGCGAGCAGTCGCTCGCCGATGTGTTCGGACGCGCGGTCGGCGCGCGAGACGACGACTCCTATCACTGGCCGACCGGAGGGGCGGCGGCGCCGAAAAGGAGTCGGTTCCGGTCGGTTCCGCCGACGCGTGCGGCCGGGTGGCCGGGTCAGTCAGCCGACTGCCCGCTCGACCCGCCCCACGCGTCGCGGACGGTGTCGGCGGTCAGCGCCGTGACCCGCCGGAGGTCCTCCTTGCGACGGTAGAGCAGTCCGATCGTCAGCAGGACGTAGAGGACGGAGTAGGCGTGGAGCATGACGATCGAGTACTGCTCGGCCAGCCCCGCGGGGTACGTCTCGATGAGCGCGAACTCGATCACCACCTGTGAGAGGAACAGCCCGAGTAACGTGACCGCCTCCCGTCCGGATATCTTGAAGTTGATCAGGATGGCGAGCGCGAAGAAGCTCTGGGCGGCGGTGAGCCAGATCTCCGCGGCCTGCTTCTCGTCGAACGGGAGGTGACCGTACTGGCCGAGCGAGATGCTGTAGACGATGACGAGCGTCCCGATGAGCAGCGTCCACTGGTTGAGCTTCGAGGAGATGAGCGCGTTGAACGCCGCGGTCGACCGCGCCTTGTTCACGAGGTAGGCGGTGACGACGAGTTCGGGCGACTCCGAGGCCAGCGGCGCGAACCACTGCACCATGAAGAACTCGGGAATGCCGTAGTCGAGACCGATCTGTTCGAGCCCGTGTGCGAACGGTTCGACCGCGGTGAAGATGAGGAAGCCGGAGTAGGCGAACAGGACGAGCACCGCCGGGATCCGGACGTTCGTGGGTCGCGCCTGCAGGTACGCGGGGACGCCGACCTGCTCTTCGACCTCCTCGACGTCGCCGCGGACGATGACCGCGATGTACGCGACGTACAGTCCGACGAGGACGAGACAGTCGACGATGCCGATCCCGTCGCCGATCGGGACGAAGAACGCGTACACCGTCGCCGCGAACAGAAAGAGGATCTCCAGGGCGATGTCGCGGTCGAGTTTGACGTAGTTCGACAGCACACCCTCCTGTCGGACCACGCTGTTGTCGGTGCCGCGCCGCGACTGGTACAGCGAGAACAGCGCGATGCCCGACCAGCCGAGACCGATCAGGATCCGGTTCGCGCCGGTCATGTTCGCGACCGCGAGGTTGGCCGCCGCGGGGTCGTTCGCCGCCTGCCAGGCGTACAGCGCGTCGACGGCGTACTCGGGCGCCACCGCCAGCACCGCCAGCACCGCGATGGCGAACGCGCGTGGAACGTCCTTCTCGGCGGTCTCGGCGCCCCACGCGAGCAGGAACGACGCCGCGAGCACCGACAGGCCGCTCACCGCGACACGCGGGACGGTGGCGAGGCTCCCGACCGTCCCGGTCGCCCAGAAGTACATCCACGGAACGCTCAACAGCACGCCCAAGAAGAGAGCAGTGAGGGGATGGCGAAGGCGTGAAGCCATTACACCAGCGGTGTGCCCGCGGGGGTCTTACAGTTGTCCCTTTCCGAACGCTGACGTTGGGGGGTTAGAGCCCTCGAAAGCAGCGATAGCGTCGATCGAATCCCGGCGCGGCCGCGGCGGCCGACGGCGCGGGATTTATGCGCCGGCTTGCCGCACGGCGGCGTATGGACGTGTACGGCCTGGTCGGCGACCCGGTGGGGCACTCGCTGTCGCCGCCGATGCACGAGGCGGCCTACGACGCCGTCGGGATGGACGCGCGGTACGTCACCTTCGAACCCGACGACGCGGCCGCGGCCGTCGCGGGCGCCGCGGACCTCGGCGTGGCGGGACTCAACGTGACAGTACCGTTCAAGGAGGCGGCCCTCGACGCCGTCGACCCCGACCCGGTGGCCGCGCGCGTGGGCGCAGTCAACACCGTGGACTTCTCGACGGACCCACCGACGGGGACGAACACGGACGTGGCGGGCGTCGAACGCGCGTTCACGCACCACGACGTCGACCCGGCGGGCGCGACGGCGGTGGTCGTCGGCGCGGGCGGCGCGGCGCGGGCCGCGGCGTTCGCGCTCGCGGAGCCGACGGCGGCGCTCCACGTCGCCAACCGCACGGCCGAACGGGCGGAGGCGCTCGCCGCCGACGTCCGCGAGTCGGTCGGCGGCGAGGTGACCGCCGGCGGGCTCGACAGCCTCGCGGAGTCCGTTCCGGACGCGGACCTGCTGGTGAACGCGACGAGCGTCGGGATGGAGACGGACGAGACGCCGGTGCCGGCGGACCTACTCCACGCCGACCTGGCGGTGCTCGACGCGGTGTACGCGCCGCTCGACACCCGGCTGCTACGCGAGGCGCGCGCGGCCGGCGCGACCACCGTCGACGGCGCGTGGATGCTGCTGTATCAGGGCGCCGAGGCGTTCGAGCGGTGGACGGGCGAGGAAGCGCCCGTAGCGGCGATGAACCGCGCGCTCCGGGCCGAGTTGGGCTGAGTTAACGTGATATTTTGCGCTGGTTTTTTAAATAGTGCCATCGTTCTCCCGAGAGAGAATGGAGTTACTGCGGAAGCTAAAGCGCCTGCTGGGCATCGGGCGTACGTCCGAGGAGGACCGCTCACCGGTGGAGACGTCGGTGACGGTCGAGCGGGAGCGCGAGCCGGAGCCCGACGCGGAGAACGAGGCCGCCGTGAAGGGCGAGGAGGAGGAGCTCGACGCCGCGCCCGGCGGGAACGAGGACTCCGCCGCCCCGGTCGACGGGTCCGACGACTCGGTCGACGAGGGGTCGACCGCCTCCGCGTCCACCGACGCGTCGGGGTCGACCGAGTCCGTCGTCGACGAGGAGGGGGCGAACGGGCGGCCGGGGACCGCGGCCGAACCCGCCGAGGCCGCCGGTCCCGGGAGCGACGACATCAGCACCGACGTCGACGACGTCGAACCGAGCGCCGACGCCGAGGAGGCGTCCGTCGCCGACCACGGGGACGACGAGGAGGGCGTCGCCTCGGCCGACACCGACGCGTCGGGGTCGACCGAGTCCATCGTCGACGAGAGCGAGACGAGCGAACAGCCCACCGACGCCGCCGAACCCGCCGAGGCCGCCGGCCCCGCGACCGACGACCCGGACGACCTCGACGCGGATGCCGACGACGCCGCAGGCGACGCTGATGCCGACGACGCCGCAGGCGACGCTGATGCCGACGACGCCGCAGGCGACGCGGACGCCGACGACGCGGGCGACGAGGTGGGCGACGAGGACGGGACGACCACCACGGTCCCCGTGGACGAACTCAAAGGGATCGGGCCGGCGTACGCCGAGCGACTCGCCGAGATGGGGATCGAGACGGTCGTCGACCTCACGGAAGCCGACGCCGCCGCCGTAGCGGAGCGCATCGACGTCTCCGAGAAGCGCGTCTCGCGGTGGATCGACCGCGCGGACGACCGCCAGCGCCGAGAGAACGAGGACGACGCGTAACCGTAACCCGGTCCGAGCCGTCGGTTTTTCCGATCCGTCCTGTGAGGTCGCGTCCGACCGAGCCGCGGGTGCGAGGAGGTGCGGACGGTACCGCGGCGCGACGCCTCGCTCGCGCGGAGCGGAACGGCTTTTCCCCCTCCGACCGGAGCGGTCGGCATGGAGACGGACCCCGACTCCGAGCCCGCGGACGGGCCGTACTACCACGTCGACGGCGAGGTGGTGCCGGTCGACGAGGCGACGGTGTCCGTCCGCGACCGGGGGTTCCTGTACGGCGACGCCGCCTTCGAGACTGTCCGCGCGTACGGCGGGACGCTGTTCCGGTGGGACGCGCACGTCGACCGCCTGTTCGGGACGTGCGAGACGCTCGGGATGCCCGCCGAGTCGACCGGGCTGTCGGCGCTCGGGCTGCGGGCGCGGGTCCGCGAGACGCTCGAAGCGAACGGGTTCGCCGACGCGCGGGTCCGCGTGTCGGTCACGCGCGGGCCGGACGGTGCCGGTGCGGGCGTCGAGACGGGCGGGAACGGCGGCACCGCGTGGGACGGCGGGAGCGTGACGCCGCCCGCGACGGCGAACACCGACCCGACGGTGGTGGTGACGGCGGCGCCGCTCGCCCGCGGCGGGCGCGACGGCGACCCCCCGTGGGACGGTCCCGCGACGCTCCAGACCGCCAAGACCCGGCGCGTCCCCGACCGGTCGGTGCCGACGGACGCGAAGACGCACAGCTACCTCGCGGCGGTGCTCGCGCGCGCCGAGACCCGCGTGACCGACGCCGACGAGGCGGTCCTGCTCGACGCCGACGGGGTCGTGACGGGCTGTGCGGCCGCGAACCTGTTCTTCGTCGCCGACGACGCGCTCCGGACGCCCCCGACGGGGACGGCGTTCCCGGGCGTGGCCCGCGCGACGGCGCTCGACATCGCCCGCGAGGAGGGGTTCCCGGTGGAGACGGGGCGGTACGCACCCGACGACGTGCGCGCGGCCGACGAGGCGTTCGTCACCTCGACGGTCGGCGAAATCCGACCGGTCGGGACGTACGACGGCGTCGAGGTGGGAGGTGGCCCGGTGACGGCGCTGCTCTCGCGGCTGTACGACGAACGGGTCGAGCGGGCGTGTTACGCGGACGGGACCGGCGCGGCGGGCGACGACGCGACGGAGGAGTAGCCGAATCGGGCGACGGCGCCGAACCGACGCGCCCGGAACCCGAACTAGAACTTGACGTTCGACGTCGAGGTGAGGTCCGCCGGGTCGCGTTCGACGCCGCCCGCCGCGACGAACTCGTAGCCGTCGTCGGTGAGGTAGACGTCGCCGTCGCGGACGGTGACGTCGACCCCGTCGAGGTACGCCCCCTCGCAGGGACCGTGGGTGCAGCGACCGGTCGCCCCCTCGAACATCGCGCTGTGGTTCGCACAGACCAACTCGCCGGCGCGTTTGGGCGCACCCGACCCCTTGTCGAGACGGATGTGCGTGAAGTGCATACACCGGTTGATCCAGCCCGCGATCCGGTCGCCGCCGGTGTGTTCGCCGTCGTCATCGTCTTCGCCGTCGTCACCGTCGCTCCCGTCGGCCGTGTCCACCCGCGTCAGAACCGCCTCGTCCGTCTCGCCCGACTCGTCGCGCAGGGTGAAGAGGAACGTCGTGTCCGCGGGGACGTTCTCGACGGCGGTGATGCGTCGTCCGGGGTCCATCGCCCCCGGCTTGGCGACGGGGACGCAAATGTCCTCCCTCCGCGGGGATTCTGACGCGGCGGGACGACGCGACCGGCGGGTGTCGGGTCGGCGGGACGCGCGGCCGGCGCGGGGGGTTCCGCGACCGGCGGAACCCCGGCGCGTGCGTCCGCCTCGGGAGCGCGCCGGTGCTCCGGTCGTCGCTCGAACCCGGAGACGGGGAGACCGGCGGTGTCGACGCGGACGCCGAGACGGACGACGGTCGGTGACTATGGTGAGCGACGGAGAAGTCGTGAGGAAAGGTACCGGTCGTGTCGTACCGCTCGGCGTTCGTGACGACCGGCGCGCAGGAGTAGCGGGAGGTAGATTTGAACTACCGATCTCCGGGTTATGAGCCCGGCGGAATCTCCTGGCTATCCCATCCCGCTACCATATCAAAACCCTCCGTGCCATGTAAGGGTTGTGTTTCGGGTCGCCGCCGTATGCGACTCTCACCCACGCGAGTCACTCGGCGACGCGCCAGGTGAACAGGCTCTCGGCGACGTAGTTGACGGCCATGCCGACGCCGATGCCGGCCGCCCGCGAGACGACGAACCAGCCGTCGACCCCGGCGACGGTCAGCGGGACGGCGAGGCCGCGGTAGACGGCCGTGAACGTGGCCAACTGGACCGCGATGCCGCCGAGCCGGACCGCGTTCGAGCGGGCGAGGCGGCGCGCGGTCGCCGCGAGGCCGCGGGTCCCCTGCTGGGCGAACGTGAACCGGTCGTTGAGCAGGAACATCACGATGACGGCCGTCTCGATGCCCACAGCGGCCGCGAGTTCGGGGAACACCCCGAGTTCCCGCAGCGCCGTCGAGACGGTCAAGTCGAAGACGAAGCCGACCACGCCGACCGAGACGAACTGGCCGATCCGGGCGCCCGACGCCAGCGCCGCGAGCGTCGATTCCCCGTCGGTCCCCGTTTCACCCGCAGGCTCGGAGTCGCGGGCGGCGGCGGACTCCGAGTCCCGCTCGGGTCTCGGCTCGGAGTCGACGAGCGACCCCGACCCCGGGTCGGCGCCGCCGTCGGTCATCCGGCGTCGCCCCCGGTCCCGGTTCCCGTTCCGCTCCCGGTCGCCGGGTCCCGCTCCGGGTCGGGCGCGTCGACGAGCGTCGGCGCGTCGCTCCGGTCGAGCAGGCGGTGGAGCCGGTCGTCGCGGATCAGCCGCGCGCGGTGGCGCGCGACCAGCAGCCCCCGCCCCATGTCGAACGTGTCGCCGACGGGCGAGACGGTCGACCCGGGCTGGTCGACCCACGTCACGGGCACCTCGGTGACCCGCAACTCCAGCGCCGCCGCGACCGCGAGCAGTTCGATGTCCCAGACGAACCCCGGCTCGTAGAGGTGGTCGCGCACCGCCGCCCACGCCTCGGCGCTCAGCGCCTTCGCGCCGCACTGGTAGTCGTACAGTTTCGCGTCGAGGAGCCGGCGGGCGGCCCACGCGAACGCGTCGCCGAGGAGGCGGCGCGCGAGCGTCTGGTGGGAGCGCACGTCGGCGGCGGGGTGGCGGCGCGACCCGACGCCGAGCTCCGCCCCGCCCGTCCGGACGGCGTCGACCACGTCCGCGAGCGAGTCGGCGGGGGTGGCGCCGTCGGCGTCGGCGAACGCGAGCACGTCGGTCGAGAGCGCCTCGAAGCCGGCGGTGACGGCGGCGCCCTTCCCCCGGCGGCGGCGGACGACCCGGCAGTCGACGCCCGGAGGGAGGTCGAGCGCCGGCGGCTCCGCGCCGGGCGGCACGTCGAGTTCGACCCGGATCTCCTCGGGGTCGAGCGTGGCCCGGAGGTCGCGGAGGTAGCCGACGAGGCGGTCGGGTCGGGGTCGGTACGCGGGGACGACGACCCCGACGGTCGGCGACATGCCTCCCCGTACGCGGCGGGGGAGTGAAAAAGCGTCCGAAACCGCGGCCGAGCGGGGCTGACCGGCCGTCGGCGCCGGGGCGCGTCCCAAAAGCGACTTACCCGGGCGGCCGCCTCACACGGTCGATGGAGTACGGTCTCGTCGTCCTGTGGCTGTGCGCGTTCGCCGCGCTCGCGGCGCTCGGTCTCCCCGTGGCGGCGCGGCTGTTCCCCCGCTCGGCCACCGGCGGCGCCGGGTTCGCCCTCCCGCTGTCGCTCGTCGTCGTCGGCGTCGTCGCCTTCTGGGTCGGCCGGGTCGCGTTCGGCGTCCCCGCGCTGCTCGCGGGGCTGGTCGTCCTCGTCGCCCTCTCGGCGCTCGCCGCGTTCGACCGCGGCGCGCTCCGCGACGGGAGGGTCGAACTCGACCCGCGGACCCGCGCGGCCGTCGACCGGCCCGCGGTCGTCGACACCGCGGCCGTGTTCGTCGTCGCGTTCCTCTTTCTGGTCGCCGTTCGGGCGGCCGACCCGGCGGTCCACGCCGCCGGCGGCGAGAAGTTCCTCGACTTCGGCCTGCTCGAGTCGCTGTTGCGCGCCGGGGCGCTCCCCCCCGAGGACGTCTGGTTCGCGGGCGAGCCGGTGCGCTACTACTACGGCGGCCACCTGCTGTCGGCGCTGCTGGCGCTGTTGACCGCGACGCCCGCCCGGTTCGCGTACAACCTCGCGCTCGCGGGCTTTTACGCGACGCTCGTGACCGCCGTCTTCGACCTGTCGGGCGCCGTCGCCGCCAGTCGCGGCGTGTCGCGCCGCGCCGCTGGGCTGCTCGGCGCGTTCGTCGTCGGGGTCGCGTCGAACCTCGCGACGCCCGGCCGCCTCCTCGCCCGCGCGCTCCCGGCCGACCTCCGGACTCTCGCCCTCGACGCCGCCGGCGTCGACGCCGCGGAGGTCGAGGGGGCGTTCTCCTACTGGACCGCGAGTCGCGTCATCCCGGGGACGATAAACGAGTTCCCCCTGTTCGCGTGGCTCAACGGCGACCTCCACGCGCACATGCTCGACACGCCGTTCCTCCTGCTCGCGGCGGCCGTCGCGTTCGCGCTGTTCCGCGCCGGGAGCGCGGACGACTCCGGGTCGGGGACCGAGGCCGGACCCGCGCTCGGGTCCGACGAGCGCCGCCGTCGCCGACTGCTCCTGTTCGGACTCCTCCCGGCGGTCGGCGGGCTACAGGCGGTGATCAACACCTGGAGCGCCCCCGCGGTGTTCGGCGTGGTCTGGGTGGGGCTGACGCTCGCGCGGACGCCGCCGTGGGCGTTGCTCCCGGGGGGACTCCGCGGACGGGTCGAGCGGGCGGTCGACGGCCGCCGCGTTCGAGCGGAACTCGCCCGGCCGGCGGTCGCGCTCGGGCTGGTGGCGCTCCCGGCCGCCCTCGCGCTCGTCGTCGGGGCGCCGTTCCTCCTCGGCGCCGTCGCGGGCGGCGGGAGTTCGCGCGCGCCCGCGCTCGTCACGGCCGACATGCGCTCGTCGCTCGGCGGCCTGCTCGTCGTCCACGGCGCGTTCGCGGCCGCGTTCGGCGCCTACCTGTTCGCCCGCCTCCGCATCGACGCGGCGGGCGCGGGCGGCGGGGTGAGACGGGACGGCCAGCGCGGGACCGGCTGGCTCGAAGCGGCGGTCGCCGTCGGCTCGGTCGCGGCCGTCGCCGCCGCGGGGTTGGTCGTGGGGCTGCCGGTGGTGGGGCTGGCCGCGCCGCTCCTGGTCGCCGGGTGGGTCGCCGCGCGGAGCGGGCGGGCCGGGTTCGAGGCGGCGCTGGTCGTCGCCGGGACGGGGCTGGTGCTGCTGGTCGAGGTGGTGTACCTCAACGAGCAGGCCGGCCCGGGCCGGATGAACACCGTGTTCAAGACGTACGCGCAGGTGTGGCCGCTGTGGTCGGTCGCGGCGGGGGTGGCGCTCGCCGCGTTCCCGCGGGCGGTGCGGCCGACGCTGTGGCCCTCGCCCGACGCTCGCCGAGCGGCCGGGGCGACGTTCGTCGCCCTACTCGTCGTCTCGACCGGGCTGTACGGCGGGCTGGCGCTGTCGAACCACTTCGCGGACGACTACCCCGACGAGCCGACGCTCGACGCGACCGACTTCGTCGCCGAGTACCACGCCGCCGAGGAGCGGCCCATCGACTACCTCGGCGACCTGGAGGGGCAGCCGACGCTGCTGTCGGCGCCGGCGACCGGGACGTACCCCGGCGCGGAGAACCGCTACGGCCACGAGCCGGGGATGTACTCGTGGCAGTCGAGTCCCGCGGCCAGCCTGACGGGCATCCCGACGGTCGCCGGCTGGGAACACGAGGTGGGGTACCGCGGCTCGGCGGCGTACTTCGAGCGGGTTCGCGACGTGGACGCGGCGTACACCGACGCGAACGCCACCGCCGCGGTGCTCCGGGAGTACGACGTGCGCTACGTCTGGGTCGGCCCGGCCGAACGCGCCCGCTACGGCGCCGAGAACGTCCGGCCGTTCGACGCGCTCGCGGGCGTCGACCCCGTAGTCGAGACGCCGGCGGTGACGCTGTACGAGGTGGACGCGTCGGACCTCCCCGAGGGCGAAAGCGAGAACGGGAGCTGAACCGACCCGGTCGGCGTCACACCGAGAGGTCGGTCTTCCCCTTCACCACGTCGAGCGCGTCGGCGTCGATGGTGTCGACGTCGAGCCAGTGGGGGACGAACTCGCGTTTCTCGAACGCCTCGCGCTCGTCCTCCTTGCCGATGGTACACCACAGTTGCGGCTCGTCCGGACCGTGGTAGTCGCCCTGCCGCTGGATCGTGAAGACGACGTACTCCTCACCGTCGTAGTTGATGATCGCGTCGTTGCGCATGTCGACGGCGCCGTGGACGATGAGCGTCTGCATACGCCGCGGTTCCCCGCGTCCGACACTAAGGGTTTCGATGCCGCGAACCCGCCGACGCCGGTGACGCCGCCGGTACCGCCGGCTGCGGCCCGCGGCCGCCGCCCGAACCGCTCACGCTTATCCCCCGAGCCGTCCGATCGGAAGCCGACCGATGTCCACCCTCGCCGAGAAGCGCGTGTTCACGGAACAGGCCGACACGACCCGCGTGCTCGTCGCGAGTTCGCTCGGCGTCGTCGGTGTCTCCGTCTCGGGCGACCTCGTGGGCGAGTTCGGGGTCGACCACCGCTGTACCGCCCGCGACGTCGCCGCCGGCGGCGGCGCGCTCGCGGTCGCAACCGACGAGGACGTCCTCGTCGGCGACTTCCAACCCACGGGTCACGGTCCCGCGGTCGCCGTCTCGCTCGACCGGCGGGCGACCGACGCGGCCGACTCGGACGCCGCCGACCCGGACGCGACCGGCGGGGCGACCGTCCTCGCGGCGGCGCCCGACGGCACCGTCTCGCGGCTGGATGCGGGCGACGACGAGGGGAGCGAGGGCGGGGGCGGAACCGGGGACGACGAGGAGAGCGAGGACGGCGACGGGGCGGCCGACCCCGAGTGGACGGCGCTCGGGCGCGTCGACGACCCGCGCCGGATGGACGGGCCGCTGGTCGCGGCGGCCGACGGCGTCCACCGCGTCGTCGCGGACCGGGTGGAGTACGCCGGTCTCGACGACGCGCGCGACGTCGCGGCGGGCGGCGTCCCGCTGGCGGCCACCGGCGAGGGGCTGTACGCGCTCGGCAACGGGTGGCTGTGCGAACGCGAGTCCGACGGCGACGGGGACGGCGGGTTCCGCGCCGTGACGGCCGACGCGGCGGGCGAGCGGGCGCTCGCGGCCACGGAGGAGGCGGTGTACGAGCGAGCGGACGCGACCGCCGAGTGGGTGCGACACGACGAGTCGGGCGTCGTCGCCGTCGCCGTCGCGGGCGACCTGC
>NZ_ASGZ01000005.1 GCF_000495475.1 Candidatus Halobonum tyrrellensis G22
TCGCTCGCCGCGACGGCCGGCGTCGCGCCCGCGACGCTCCGTCCGCTCGGGACGGCGGTCGCACTCGTCGGCGTCGGCGCGTCGCCCGCGGTCGTCGGCGCGGACCGGACCGGCCTGCTCGCCGGGGCGGTCGCCGGCACGGTCGCGCTCTGGTTTGCGGCGGGGGCTCCCTACGTCGCCGGCGCGGTCCTGCTCGTCGGCGGGGGCGTCGTCGGCGCTCCGATCGCACTCGTCGCCCTCGCCGTCGCGGGCGGCGTCGCCGGCCTCGTCTCCGCGCTGCGTCGCGGCCGGAGCGAGACCGCAGTCGGCGTGGGCCTGGCGCTCGCGGCGGGCGTTCCGGCCACGCTGCCCCGAGCGCTTGGAGTCGTCGTCGCCGTCTCCCTGCTCGCCGGCGCGCCGGGGGGTGAGGGGGCGTGAGAGACGAGGAGGAGGCGACCGACGGACCGCCCGACCCCGGGCTCCACCCCGAGCGGAGCCCCGGGTTCGGCGAGCAGCCCGACGGGCTAGAGGACATCGAGGTGGACCGGGACGTGACCATCGGCGAGGCGTCGATAGCCGAACTCGCGGCCAGCGACACCGAACCGGTCGAGGACGACGCGCTGGCCGACCTGCTGGCGTCGCTCGCCGGCGACGACGTCGTCGACCGACGCCGCGCCGCGCTCGCACTCGCCGACCGCGAGCGCGACGAACGGGCCGTCGCCGCGCTCGAACGCGTGGCGCGAGCCGACGACGACGCCGAGGTGAGGCAGTTCGCGGTCGAGGCGCTGGCGAAACTCGGCGGGACCGCGGCCGCCGACGCGGCGCTCGAACTCACCCACGACCCGAACCCGTGGGTGCGCGCCGAGGCGGTCGTCGCGCTCGACCGCCTCGACCGCGGGACCCACGCGGACGCGATCGAGTCCGCGCTCGACGACCCACACCACGCCGTCCGCCGGAACGCGCTGGTGTCGCTGTTCAAACACCGCGGCGAGGGCGCGCTCGCACCGCTGGTCGACGCGGCGGACGACCCGAGCGAACGGGTCCGCGAGTGGGCGGCGCACCTGCTCGGCGGCGTCGACGACGAGCGAGCGGCCGACGCGCTGGCGGAACTGACCCGCGACGACGCCGACGTCGTCCGCAAGACCGCGGCCCGCGCCCGCGAGGTCGACGCCGGGAGCTTCCGCCGACAGTTCGGCGGCGCACTCGACGAAACCGACCGCACGCTCCCGGGTGAAGACGACCTCAACCGCACGCCGAACCTCTAAGCATGACCGACAGTCCACACTCCGACCCCCGACGGAACCGCTCCGAAACCGACCACGCGAGAACCGGCCGCGACGCCGACCCCGCTCCGGGTTCGGCCGACCCCGCCGGCACCCACGACCCCGACGGCGCGGGCGCGGACGACGCGGACTCGCTCGAAGCGCGCGTCGAGGCCGCGCTCCGGACGGTCCGAGACCCTGACGCCGGCGTGACCGTCTTCGAGGCGGGACTCGTGGAGTCGATCGACGTCGACGACGGCGAGGTGACCGTCGGGGCGGCGGTCGACGAGTTCGACGACGCGGGCGCGACGAACGCGATGGACGCGATGCTCCGTGCGGTCCGGGACGTGCCGGGCGTCGACGGCGCCCACGTCGAACCCGTCGCCCCGTCGACGACCGGGGAGGCCGGCGTCGACGGGTTCGAGACGGTGATCGCCGTCGCGAGCGCGAAAGGCGGCGTGGGGAAGTCGACCGCCTCGACCGGGCTGGCGTGCGCGCTCGCGGCCGACCGTCCGACGGGGTTGTTCGACGCCGACATCCACGGGCCGAACGCGCCCTCGCTCCTCGACGTCTCGGGGCCGGTCCGCTCGGACGACGAGGGCCGACCGCTCCCCGTCACCGCGTCCGGGAGCGACGCGGACCTCGACGTGATGAGCGTCGGGCTGATGGAGTCGGGCGCGCCGCTCGCGTGGCGGGGCGCGATGGCGCACGACGCCCTGACGGAACTGTTCACCGACACCGCGTGGCGCGCGGACGACACGCTCGTCGTCGACCTGCCGCCGGGCACCGGCGACGTCGTCCTCACCACGCTCCAGGAGGCGCGGATCGACGGCGTGGTCGTGGTGACGACGCCGTTCCCGTCCAGCGTCGACGACACCGAACGGAGCATCGAACTGTTCCGGGACAACGACGTGCCCGTACTCGGCGCCGTCGTCAACATGGGCGCGTTCACCTGCCCATCGTGCGGTGACACGCACGACCTCTTCCCCGGGAGCACGCCTACCGAGTCGCTCTCGGCGCCCGTCCTGGCCGAACTCCCGTTCGCACCCGAACTACAGGAGACCCCCTCGCCCGGAGACTCGGCTCCGGCGATGAAGCGACTCGCCGACCGTGTCGCGGACGCGGCGGCGACCGCGTGGGACGTCGACGCCCCCCCGGACGCGGTCGATATCCGTGGCGACCCGCCGGAACGGCGGCGCGACCGGGTCGCCGACCGCTTTCGGTCACTCGAGAGCGGTGAGACGCTCACGCTCGTCAGCGACCGCGACCCCTCACCGGTCAGGGAGTTTCTCGCGGAGGTCGTCGACCGCGCGCCCGCTGCGATCGACGAGTTCGACGTCGAGCGCCGGACGCCGACCGACTGGGTGCTCACAGCGGTCCGTCCCTGAGGATCGCCCCGATGACATCACCCACCGATCGTTCACCGGCCGCTGCGGGCACGGCCGACGGAGCGAGCGTCGAGCTTACCATCGTCGGTAGGGACGGCGCATCGCTGAGCCGCTCCGACCTCGAGTCGCTCCCGACCACGACGCGCGACTGTACGCTCGTCTGCGCTACTGGTACTCGAAGCACGGCGACGTGGACCGGCGCCCGAGTGTCGGATCTACTCTCGCGTGTTACCGTCCCCCCCGACACGACCCACCTCCTGCTGACGAGCGACGATGGCTATCGGGCGTGCGTGGGAGTCGCCTCCGCGCTCGAGGGACTCGTCGCCGTCGAGCGAGACGGGGAGCGTCTCGCGTCCGTCGAACGGTACGGCTCGCGTTTCGTGAGTCCCGACGTCGGCGGGGAGCGATGGGTCAAGGGGGTTTCGGGTATCGAGACGGTCGCGTTGACACCAGGCGAAGACCCGACCGAACTGGAAGCGCTCTCGCTCGACGACCCGGAGTACGACTGACTGGGCTGGACCCGTTTGGCAGCTGTTTTATCGAACTGTTCGAGGGGGAGATCGTATCGACGATCGATAGCGTGGGCTGCCCTGTCGAGCGGACCGTCCTCGTGTACTTGCGGGGAAGTGGCGTCGAGATTCAGCCGCACGCGGCCCCTGGGTCGCGCGTCGGACGCCGAGCGACATCTACCACCCCCGAGCGACACCGGAGAACGTACCGGCCGCCCTGCCGACCGTTGGATACGGACGACTACGGCGGACACAGCCGACTATGCAGGTGGCATCGGACGCGTATCCAATAGGTACCAGATGGCCCCTGTCAGTCGGGGAACCAGCCGGTTCGATTAATATACCGCCCCTCGCAGGGTGGGACGCCGGACCATGTCAGGGGTGCTCCGCTCGGGAGCACTTTCGGTGTGTGTCATATCCGGTAATCCGGGGTCGAAGCCCGGTTCCGCTGTGATGGTCCGGCGTTCCCAATTGGAGAGGTGGAATCTCCTCCGGCATATGCTTCGTGGCCGCGAAAGAAGCACCCCGCGTCCCGATTCGGTCCGTTTTCGTACCCGAGCACTTCCCTCCCCTCATGCTCTCCCGGGACAACCACCGGCGACGCTGTCTTGGCCACCAGCCGGCTACGCACTGGGGTTCCGAACTCGTGCGGTAGCTGTACTCCCTTCGAGACATCGCTGCCCGCGTGAACCGTGGGGTTCGCCGTCAGCGCCGCGGCGCCGTTCCGTACCGCGCTCCCGAATTTGGGCCTGCTCTGTGGGAGACCTCTGAGTGATTCGCGCTGACTATTCCTCCCCAATCGAGTAAACTTCTGATGTATGGGACACGACCACGGCGACGACGGCGGTCACGGGCCAACCCGGAGACAGGCGCTCGCGTCGTGGGACTGGGGCCGCGTCGTCGGCTGGACGAACGCGCTCCGCGTCGTCGCCGGCGTCGCCAGCGTGGCCATCGGCGCGCTGCTCGCGCTCGAAACCGTCGGGGTCGCGAGCCTGCTCTGAACGGACCGGGTGTCGACATCCGCTCCCGGGGGGTGTCGACGACTCGCGTTCACGCACGGTACTCGGGACAGTCGCCCTGTCGTCGGGATGGCTCCGAGGCCGTACCAGCGGTTCCTCGGGAAAAGTCGCCACGAGGAGTCGAGGCTGGTCCACTCACTCTGCGTCCGTTCGAGTAGGCACCTATGAGATAGGTGAGTTCAGGGGAATCCCACCGACTGGGAATCCGCGCTCGGTTGACTGTCTACTCCGGCGAAAAGTGAGTAATGCCGAGTCGATCGATGCCCGTCTGTGGGTCCTCAGCGTTCGGTGCTCGACGGTTCCTCCCGAGCAATCGCGTCCGTCCGGGTCGTCCGCTCGTACGTATCGGGCGCCGCTCTCGGTGCGGCGCGGGAGACGGGCTCGATGGTTGATCCCGTCGTCACGAGTCGCCTCCAGTTCGCGCTCACGACGATCGTTCACATCATCTTCCCGGTGATGAGCATGGGCCTCGCGCCCTTCCTCGTCTACTTTACGTGGAGAGAGATCCGAACCCGGAAGCCGATCTACGAACAGCTCCGGCGGTTCTGGACGAAGATCTTCGCGGTCTCGTTCGTCGTCGGAACGGTCACCGGGATCGTCCTCGAGTTCGAGTTCGGCACCAACTTCGCGGCGTTTTCGACCATCGCCGGGGAACTGTTCGGCGGCCCGCTCGCCCTCGAAGGGATGATGGCGTTCATGCTCGAAGCCACCTTCTTGGGCATCTTCGTGTTCGGCCGCGCGCGCGTCGGTGACCGACTCTACTTCGTCTCCAGCGTCGCCGTCGGTCTGGGAACGTGGCTGTCGGCCGTCTGGATCCTGATCGCCAACTCGTGGATGCAGACGCCCCGCGGGTTCGAGATGGTCGTCGAGAACGGCCAAGACGTCGTCCACCTCGTCGACCCACTTGCTGCGTACCTCAACCCGCGGTTCCCCTATATGTTCGTCCACATGCAGAACGCGGCGGTGGAGTCCGTCGCGCTGTTCATGGCCGGCATCGCCGCCTACCACGTCTATCGCCACCACGTCCGCGGAACGGACGTGGAGAACGTCGCCTTCTGGGAGCGCACGCTGAAGATCGCACTCGTCGCGTTGATACTCACGGCCCCGCTTCAGGTGGTCCACGGCGACCTGTACGCCCGCCACGTCTACGAAACTCAGCCGCAGAAGTTCGCCGCCATGGAAGCGGTCTGGGACACCGAGTCGTACGTGCCCGAGTACATCATCGCGTTCCCGACTAGTCTCGACGCGATCACCGACCCGCGTGCGAAGGAACTGCTGGGACTCGGGATTCCCGGCGGCGCGTCGTGGCTCGCAAGCGGTGGCGACGCGACCGCCGAGATACGGGGGCTCGACTCGTTCGACTCGGAGGCGCCGCCGGTCGCGGTCGTCTTCTGGGCGTTCCGTGCGATGGTCGGGATGGGGTTTTGGTTCATCCTACTCGCGTTCTGGGGCGGCTACCGCTGGTGGTCGGGTGAACTGTTCGAGGACGACCTCCTTCACAAGTCGCTCATGGCGTCGACGGTGCTCGGCATCGTCGCCGTCGAACTCGGCTGGGTCGTCACCGAGGTTGGCCGACAGCCGTGGGTGATCCAAGGCGTGCTACAGACGAGCGACGGCGTCTCACCCGGTCTGACCGGGAGCGAAACGCTCCTGACGCTCGCGGGGTTCGCGGTCGTCTATCTCGGCTTGCTGACGGTGTACTCGTACGTCGTCACACGGCTGATTCGGGCAGGGCCACCGACTGGCGACGACCTCCGGTCGGTGTCGCAAGCGTCCCCGCCGTCGGAGCAGCCTGCGGGGGAGGTGGCAAACGATGAGTAGCGTCGAGACGCTCTCGTCCGGACCGCTGTTCGGGCTTCCGCTGTCCGAACTGTGGTTCGCGCTCCTGTTCGCCATCCTCGGGACGTTCCTGTTCCTCGACGGCTTCGACTTCGGTGCCGGGATCATCTTCGCGACGCGTGAGGACGCCGAAGAGCGCGAGACGATCCTCTCGGCGATCGGACCGTTCTGGGACGGCAACGAGGTGTGGCTCGTGGTGTTCGGTGGTGCGCTGTTCGCGGCGTTCCCGCCGGTCTACGCCAACCTGTTCAGCCGACACTACCTCCTCATGTTCGGCATCCTGGGTTCGCTCATCCTCCGCGGACTCGCACCCGAGATGTACGAGCAACGTCACGACGAACGCTGGCAGACGTGGTGGGGGCGGTCGTTCGTGGCTGGCAGCGCTCTCGCGCCGTTCCTCCTCGGAGCGTTCGTCGGCAACTGGATCGCCGGCACTCCGCGGTCGTTCACGCCAGTCGGTGTCGTCGTCGGGCTCACGGTGACCGTGCTCACCGTCGTCTCCGGAGTGGCGTTCCTGCGACTGAAGACCCGTGGGTTGCTGCGTGACGAACTACGCGCGTACGGGGAACGAGCCGTAGGAGGCTACGTGCTCGCGGTCCTCGCGACGCTCGCAGTCCTCGCGGCCACCGTACCCGCACTCCGCACGGCGGTCCTCAGTGGTCCGGTACTCGCGCTCGTCGGGCTCTCGGTCCTCCTCGCCGCCGGGTACGTGCTCGCGCTCAGGCGCGACCAGGACCTGTTCGCGCTCGCGGCGAGCGCCGGACTCACGTACGGACTCGTCGCCGTCGTGGCACTGCTCGTCTTCCCGACGATCGACCCGGCATCCGGGCTAACGGTGAACGCCGCGGTCGTCTCGACGCTCCCGTTGAACCTCATGTCGATCGGCGCAGCGTTGCTGTTGCCGCTCATCACGGTGTACTTCGTCGTCCTCTACTCGGCGTTCAGTGGACCGGCGCAACCCTCGGAGGGGTACTGACAGTGTCTCCCCGACGACGCTCGAACGACTCGACACCCACACCGAGAGCATCGGAGGGGTTTTGTAACCGCAGCAGAGAGAGGAGAGGGACGGCACGGTCGGACAGCCACCTTTCAACTCCATGTGGTTTCCACGTGGGGTTGTCGCTGTCCGACCTACCCCGTCACTCTACCACCGACGAGCGACGGCTACTGTCCGAGCAGCACGGCAACCCACGACCGCCAACTCCGATCACCCGAGACGCACGAGCCACTGCTCCCGTTCGTCACCGGCCGCGCCCACGACGCGCTCGACGAGTCGACGGGACTGGCGATGCGTCAGTTGCTTCTTTTCGCCCTAGAGGTAGGGCAAACACCCAAGCCGCATCAACGCTAGCGCTGACACACGAATGGCCAGCGCCGACGAACAGACCGGATAAGCGGCACAGTGAAGACGGAACTCGACCGCCGACGAACAGACCGGATAAGCGGCACAGTGAAGACGGAACTCGACCGCCGGCGAACTGTCCCGCTCCCGTGACGAGCAGTGACGGCTTCGGCGTGGTTGCCACCGCCCGGGGAGTGCGACGGCCGCCACTGTTGAACTGTCGAAGCAGTGTCGTCGTGTGAGCACGGAAGCCGTCTCCCGACTCCGAGCGTATCTCGACGGGCTCTCCCGGGCGACACTGCTACTCGGTGGGGCGTTTATTATCGTCCCCGAGGTAGTCGGCAGTTCGCAGGTCTGTACGGCCGGGGACCCCTGTCCGCCCGTCGTCGCTCCGGACGCAGTCGTGACCGCGACGTTCGGGGTCGTTCTGCTGTACGTTTCCCGCCGTTCTAGCCGGAGTAGCGCTTCCGGCCGGCGCCCGTGGATGCGACTCACCAGTGCCGGGGACCCGCACGGATCGGTGCGGTCGGTCGAACCAGCGAAGAAGCTATCAACACCTCTAATCGAGGCCGTGCTGATGGTTTGCCGATGCTCTCCACGCGAACCGTCGACCGGCTAGAGGAGGCACTCGCCGTCGCGGAACGTGTGGAACGTGCTTGACGCCGATGACGAGCGAGTATTGGTCGTACACGGCGCACCGCACGTGTCGCAGTTTGGACGGACACTGACCGGGGCACCGACGATGGCACCGATCAGTTCGCTTCCGTTTATTGACGGCTGATGCCTACACGCTCTGGGTCACGCACTGGCGAATTCCCTCTATCTGATCCTTGTCAGATGCGTTCGCGCAAGATGGACGGCGCGTACGCAGCCGTCGCGCACCGAAAATCGGGACCGTCTGATCCGGTCAGTACAGGTCAGAGATCACACTCACAACGAACGCCAACTAGAACGGAAGAAACACCAGCCAGTAACCTGCGTGAGCCATGATCGGCACAGTCAAGTTTTCCGTCCGCTCGTAGCCAGCAGCCAGAAGGATGCCGAAAAAGCTCGTGAATAGTATCGAGACGATCCCCCCAGTCGAAATGAGAAGATGCATCACACCGAACAGGAATCCACCGACCAGCACCCGGCCGGACGACTCGAGTGCCGGTTCGAGTGCATCGTGAACTACTCCTCGATACAGGACTTCCTCCATAGGCGCCATGACGACGAACAGGACCACGAGCCCCGGAACGAGTATTTCCGGCTGATTCAAGAACACGCGCCACTTCGCCGTCCCACCACTGTGTGCGCCGTGGCTCAGCCCGACCAGGGGCAGTATCGGTGTCACCGCCCGCACTGCAACCTCGTACCCGACGACTCCAAGGCCGATCCACGCGGCACCCTCGACTGAGGGCGTCCGAATCCGGTCTAGCGGATCGTAGTCGTCACACCACCAAATATAACCGGCGGCAACGAGCCCAAACCCCGGCTGAACAACGTAACTGCCTATCAATTCTCCAAAGAGAGTCCACTCCGTCTCGACGATGGCATACAGCGGGTCGACAACAACGATGGATACAAATCCGGCGACGACGCTCAGCGCCACGAGTGTTATCCCACCGGCCACGCTTCGAAATAGCTCTCGTACTCCTGAGTCCGGGCTGGCTGAATCGGTCTGAGTGTGCATATACCGTTTCCGCAGTGGACAGTTAACAACACACGAGGACTGTTTCTGGCTGCGAAAACCCACGTTACTCTGATAGATCATCGAAAGAAACCTGTCTGTCAAAGGGCGAATCCCCAGCGCGGGTCTTACGCGAGACACCGATCTGATTGGCTGCAGTAGCGAGCGGTCGATACAGAGAGCGTAGATATCGGAGCAGATGATTCCCTCCGGATCTATCCTACTGAACCAACCGTTCACTACCCCTGCCTGTCGAATACTACTCTTCGGCTCGCCGATTGACGATCTGTCGGGGACGGGAATCGTGACAGTCGGTCCTTCTGACGCGTCGAGGGATACCGTACCGCCGGGCGCACGGGTGGCCCAATAGGAACGAACGGAAACGTGGGCTGACACCGAGTACCCACGTTTATGGTCGTTCCAGTCCCCGTTGGACTGGTCTGGAGTGTGTCCGTACTCGTCGGGACGGCTCTCGGCGCTATCAGGTGCTTCAGAATCTGCTGTGGATCGTCGACGCGCTTCCGGTTCGGACGAGTAAGCCGTAGGACTCGGTCGGTGAACGGCGGAATCAGTCCGCGACGTCGACCATAACTCCGATTCCGTCGTCGAGGGAGATAGAGATCGAGGTCGGAACGGACTCGAACCGTTCCTTGTGATGACCGTCGTCACAGATCATCATCTCAGTGCGAACGAGGCCCGCATCACGAAGGTCGTTGAGGCGACGATACGCCGTCGCCCGCGAGACACCCGCCGCCTCGGCCACTGCACGGCCGCTTCGTGGCTGCTCCGTGATCGTCTCGTACACACGTCGAGTGTACTCGTCCCCGAAGAGTTCGAACAGTTCGGACGCCGAGAGGTCGATATCTTCCGTCCAGTCCGGTTGCCGCTGCGATCTTGGGGTGGTGTTGACGGACATACGCGTAGAAGAACGCCGTTCGTACTGGATATCGGGGCTAAGCATACAGACCCCGTGACGGTCGAGACTCTAGGAGTGCAGATGGCGTTGCTCGGAGAAGATTACCAGTTATGTGGCTCCAGCCTCGACATCGCGTAAGCAACCGAGACAGATGTCCGGAAACGATGGCGCGGCGGACGTGCGCACCCTCGTCGTCGACGACGAACGGGAGGTTGCGGACGCGTACGCGCTCCGACTGCGAGGGTACTGCGACGTCGACACCGTTTACAGTGGAGAAGCCGCGCTTTCGGCAGTCGCCGATACGACGGTCGATATCGTCCTTTTGGACCGGCATATGCCGGGCATGTCGGGTGATGACGTGCTGTCGGAACTGGTCGAACGGGGATACTACGGACGGGTGGTGATGGTAACCGCGGTGGATCCTGGAATCGAAGTCCTCGATATGCCGTTCGACGACTATCTCTGTAAACCGGCAGATCGGGAGGACGTCCGCGCGGTTATCGACCAGCAGCGACGGATCCTCGCGTACGAAACGCTCGGGGAGTACTTTAGCGTGGAAGCCAAGCGGGCGGTGCTCGAAGCGGAACTGGACGCAGAGAAGCATCGCGAGCACGACCGATTCGGAGCGGTGGCTGAACAGGCTGAGCGACTCGAAGCCCGAGCCAGACGGCTGCTGACCGACGACGACATCCTCAACCGGTTCGAGGAGGTCGATCGCGGGGAGATGTGAGGAGCGCGACGATCCCATCACTCCCGTTTGGATGCCTGCCTCCGTCCATCGAGATAAGCATCCAGAAGCTTCCGCTGGGCGGCGCGGAGGTGATGGAGCAACGTCGACCCCGTGATATCCAGCGAGGTGGCGACTTCTTCGGCCGTGCTTCCCCGCGGTGACTCGAAGTAGTCGGCGAAGTATGCGGTTTGGAGGACCGTCCGCTGTCGCTGTGTCAGCCGGTCGTCCAGTTCGTCGCGGAACTCGCGGGCGGTCGTCACGGACCGTTTTCGCTCCGCCTTCGAGACGAACTCCGCGTCGTGCTCCCGGCTGACGGTATCCACGATCCGGCGGACGTCGCCGTCCGCGGGAAGGTCCACGACGAGGCGTCCCGTTCCCCCATCGAAACTGGCACGCCGGACGGTCCCACCGAGCGAGGAGATGGCGAGTAGCGGCGTCGAGCCACGGGTGGTAAGTTCGACCCTCCCGCCGGAGTCGGATTCGCTAATCACTCGTGTCCGTCCGATTTCCTTCATCCCCGCGGTCTCCTGATCGAGACGGTCGATCCCGTCGCCTTCGACGGAGACGAAACAGAGCAATGCATCGTCGGCCTGTGGAACCAGCCCTTCCAACTTCAGCGTCGAGTCGAGCGACCGACTCAGTCGCGTCAGTACCGAGCTTTCGCCGAGTTCGAAGGTGATCTCCGTGATGGTGTCGGAGAGCAGCAGGTTCCGATTCCGAACCGCAGTGATCGCGAACCCGGCTATCTCACCCAGCGTCTCGAAACTGGCACGTTCCCGCTCGGAGAACGCTTCGGTGCCACTGGCGTAGACGCCGACGACACCGTGGACGTTCGACCCGTACACGACCGGAATGGCCAGTACCGACTGGACGCCGTCGGCAAAGCCGGCCGTCCGGACCGATTCGGGGACCGCGGAACTGGCGGTGAGTGGCTGGGCAGCCTGCAGTCGACCGCTCTCGACTGCGCGCTCCTCCGGGGTCGTCGCCGTCTCGTCGTCGAGCGCGTCGCGAACAGCGTCGAACATTTCGCCAGTCTCACCCGCGACGGCACGGGAAACGAGGCCGTCGCGTCCCACACCGCGTTCTCCAACCCAAGCGAACTCGTACAGGTCGGTCTCACCGAGCCCCCGACAGATCGTGTCGGCAATCTCCTCGCGGGAGGAGGCGTCGACGAGCGCCGCGAGGATGTCCGAACGCACGTCGTCGATGAGCTCCGTCCGTTCACGCTCCCGTCGTAGTCGTTGGAGGGACTGTTTCTCGCGTCGCCGCTCGGTCACGTCTCGAACGTAGACGGTCCCGCTCTCGGAAAGCGCAACGACCGAGACGGCGAGCCACCTGTCGAGGCCGGGATAGTACTCCTCGAACTCCGTCTCGGTGACGGACTCACCCTCGACTGCGCTCAGGAGGGTGTCGTCGACGGACCGAGGGAACACGTCGGCGAGGGGGGAGCCGGTCGGATCCGTAGCGTCGATCAGTGTCCGACCGGTCTCGTTGCTGTCGAGTACGATCCCGTCGGTCGAGATCTCGAGAACGCCGATCGGCGCCCGTTGTAGCCGATCATCCATGGCTGGGAGTACCGCCGTGGTCAGTTCGTTCCCTCTCGGTCATGAGTGCATGTTCAGCCATCGGCGTTAGAATCGGATCTCGAACCGCGCCCCACCACAGTCGGCTGTCGTGAGCGTTACGTTCCACCCGTGGGCAGCGACGATCTGTTCGACGATCGCGAGGCCGAGTCCGGTTCCGTCGCTCATGCTTGAGTGGCCCGGCTCGAAAACCGTCTCCCGTTCGTCGGCAGGGATACCCGCGCCGTCGTCGGCGACGTAGAAGCCGTCCGCTAACGCGCCGACGGTGACGGTCAAGCCGCCTTCGGAGGCCGTCTCTTCGCTTCGACCGAGCGACTGTTCACGGGTTCTCGGACTCGACTCCCCCCGGTCCCCCTGAGCGTTCGCGGCGGGAGCGTCCGAGTCGCACTCCCCCGAATCTCCGGACCGCGTCCGGGTGTCCGTGGAGCCGTGTTCCACGCTGTCGTCGGGACTCTGCGACCGGTCGCTCGTCGAACTGTGGGTGACGTTGTCGCCGGAGTGACTTTGGCCGTCAGTCGCGTTGTGCTCTACACTGTTCCGGAACAGATTCTCGAACAGCCGTCGAACGCGATCGGCGTCGGCAGTGACAGTCGGGAGTGCTCCGACGAGATCGAGCGTCGCCCCATCGGTGTCGACTGATTGCCACGCGTCCGCCGCTGCGGTTTCGATCGAGACCCGATCCGAGGGGTCCACGACGGCGTCCCCTCGTGTGAGGGTGAGGACGTCGCGAATGATCCGTTCCATCCGGTCGTGTGCGTCGGCGACCGATTCGAAGTGGTCCGGATCCCCCGTCTCTCGCGCTGCTGTGAGATGTGCCTCGGCGACGTCGAGCGGATTCCGGAGGTCGTGGCTAAGCACGCTACTGACCTGGTCGACGGCGGGCAGTTCCTCGATAGTGGGACAGTCCTCCAGGTCCGAGAAGACGAGATACCCGGCGCCCTCCTCGGAGGGGATCACTCGTGCGAAAAACGTCCCTCGATTCTCGGGGCCGTCAAGATAGATCCCGACACGGTCGCCCCGAACGACGTGGGTTATCGGATCCTGACTCCCGGTGGCGGTACGGTGGGTAAACCGGTCGAACATCGTCGAGACGAAATTTTCAGGCGACTCATCTCCGAACCGTCGCTCGAAACTCGCGTTCGTCGTCGTGATGCGCGCGTCACGACCGTCGACGGCGTACGCGACAACGGGGTCCGGAAACGCGTCCACCGGGATCGCCGCGGTACACTCGTCGGTCATTGGCCTCCCGTCGTCCTTCCGGACACCCGTCGCGGGGCCGCCATCTTCGACAACTGGGGAGGACGCCTCCGGCGGGAACGGAGCCGAACGCGATGCATGCATCTCCGTTAGTTCGGGCGTGTGTTTACTATTACCCCCATGACTCTGACTCGGAAACACCGCGTCCGAGTCTCGCGGTTGTCCGTTCGAGTTCCCGGACAGATCCGTTCGGGCGCGGACTTTACCGATCGTCGGTTCGAGACGACACGTCTCCGAACGCGTTCCCGCACGACCGAGCAACCGTGACCACCTCACCGGTCGGGAGGGGCGAAGCCCGGAGGACTACACCGCGAGCAACGCCGCTGAGAGGGCGTGTTCGGATACGACCGCCCGAAAACCGCACCTCATTCGCGGCCGACGCCTGATCACCGACGATGCGTCCGAAATTATATCCACGACCTATCACAACCGATCGGTAGCTGTATGTCACCCTACGGGGTCTCTCTCTCCCACTCACTGCTCGGCGCCGCCGCTTTACTGATCGCGGCCGCGCTCACCCGGACGGCGTGGACCCGACGAGGCAGGCCCGGAGCCGGGGCGCTAGCTACCGTCGGGGGGTTGCTCACGCTCGGGAGCCTCGTGTTCCTCGGTATGTTCGTCTACCCGGCACGGTATCAGCGACTCTGGATCGTAACGTTGTACAACACCTCCGGGTTCGGCGCCGTCTTCGCGTTCCTGTTCGCTATCAGGTTTACCGGCCGCGGCCAGTGGCTCACGCGGTCGGTTCGAACGCTCCTGATATCGCTGCCGGTTATACTGCTGCTAGTGAGTTTCGTCCCGTTCGAACTGGGTGTCGAGACGACGTCGCAGGCGGGTCTCCTCACCCAGCGCGTAATCGGACTCGTCTCCGGACTGCTTACTCCGCTGTACGCTATCGCCGCCGCCATCCTTCTCTGGGCGGCGATCGCTCGTGACGCCGTGCCGTACGGGCAGGGGCTCTTACCGGCTGGGTCACTTCTCCTGTTGGCCCTGGCCCCGGGCCTATCGTCGGTATTTGCCTACTCGGAACGGATCTTCCCCGTCGTCCTGATCCTTGCGGGCGGCGGGCTCTTGGCCACGCTGCGCTGGTACCGGCCGTTGGAACAGCTTCCGGTTGCCCGACCGGTCGTCCAGAGTCGTATCGTCGACGAGTTGTCGGAACCGGTCGTGGCGATCGACCGGAAGGACAGGGTGGTCGATCTCAACACCGCCGCCGAGGACACGTTCGACTGCGAGCAATCAACCGTGGTCGGCCGGCCCGCCCGACGTGTCCTCACCGATGCGGTGCTGGCACACGAGGAGCGACACCTGATCGAAGTGAGCGATGGAGTCCGAACCGTCATCCCCGAGGCCGTTGGCGACGCCGACGGCGCTCCCCTCGGCACGGTACTGCTGTTCGGAGACGCGACCGACCAGCGGCTCCGCGAGCGGCAAACCCGCATGCTGACCGACCTCCTCTCCGAGGTGATCGGCGTCCAACTCGACGAAATCGCGAGGCTCGCATCGTCGGTCGAAAACCGGGATGGTCGTGACGCACCCGGGGTCGCGGAGAGCGATGCGCCGGCCGACCCCGAGGGTGTGGGCGAACGGATCCGGACACGTAGCGACCTCCTTCTCGCAGTCGGGAAGCGGGCAAGGGAGATGGAACGAGCGCTCGCGGAGACGTCTTTTGAAGCATCGAGCGACCTCCTGACGGGGGTTCGGACCGCCGCGACGCGCAGTTCGATACAGGCGGACGAACACACCGTCCACGCAACCGGAGAGTCGTACACCGTCACAGTCCCACAGCCGCTGTTGATCGCGGGGTTCGCGGCCGTTTTCGACGCCGTCACGATCCGGCACCGTTCGGTGACCGTCTCGGTCGAGGCCGACATCGGAGGGCGGGGCACAAACGGCGGATCGGTCGTTGGCGCCGATTCGAGAACCGGATCCGATACGGGCGGCTCGAACCGCCGGCCGGGTCCACGACGGACCGTCGTGGGAGCCGACGATCACGGGTACGACGGAGTCGTGTACGTCGATATACGAACGGACTCCCGCAGCGAGAACGCCGATCCGGTGTCGGAACCCACCGCGGAGCATCCCGCAGCGAAGCTGCTCTCGTTGATCGCCATCGATGCTGGCGGGAGCGTGGCTGTCGACGGAACCCCTTGGGAGCATCTCCGCGTGGCGCTTCCCGCACGCAAAATCCGGTTCGAGGGTGAGCGATGATCGAACCGCTCGTCGTCGTCGACGCCCTGTTCGTCGTGACCCTGGTCACGGCTGGACTCACGGCCGTCGCTCGCCGACCGGAACTCGGGACGACCGGTCTCGGTATCACTGCCGGGTGTCTGGCCGTGGTCGCGGTTCTCGACGTGGCCGTCCGTCTGCGGGTCGCTGCTATCGAGACGCTGTTCGGCGGCGTGAGAGTCGCCCTGTTCGGGGCGTCGATAGCCTGGCTGTGGTTCGCAGTCGAACACACCGGTCGCGGGCCAGAACTCACGCGCAGGCGGCTTTTCGGTGGCACCGGGGCGGCCGTCGCCCTCGTGTTCGCGACGCAACTGCCGGTGTCGGTGATCCGGTACGGCTCGGCGGCCATCATCAACATCTCGGCAACGTACGGGAGCGTCGCCGGAACCTTTCTGCTCTCACAGGCGACACTCAAGCGCAAATTGGTCCCTCTGTGGCAGGGTGTTCTCCTACCGATCAGCGGCAGCAGTCTCGTTCTGATCGGGTTCGTCGCGTCGCTCACACCCCTGCAAGACGGTGTCGTCCAGAATCTCGTCTTGGCTAGCGCCCTCGGCTCTGGAGTGCCATTGGCGGCAAGCGTGTTCACCGAAGCCGCCGAAGACACTACGAAACAGGCGCGGTTGGCCCGGGGCGTGGTTCTCGAAGGAATTTCGGAAGCCGTGATCGTAACGGACACGCGTGGGAGCGTTATCTATTCGAACGAAACCGCACAGCAGGTGTTTCTCGGAACGGAGTCTCGAGACGCCTTCGGACGCGATTTCGAGTCGCTTGTCGGGGTGAGACCCGACGAACTCCGCGACACTGCCGTCGACCGTGAGCTGACGACCGAAAGCGGCCGCCGATGGTTCGAGGTGACGCACAGCCCGATGACGGAACGGAAGGGTGATAGGACCGGTAACATCTACATCTTCCGTGACGTTACGGCGCGGCGGAGCAACCAGCAACGGAGAAACGTCCTCGTGAGGCTCCTGCGTCACAACCTCCGTAACAAAGTAGACGTGATCCGTGCCCACGCGGAACTCCTTGCTGACCAGCCGGAACGGGGTACACGGATCGCGAACTCCGCCGGGGAGCTCGCGACGATGAGCGAGACGGTCACCGAGATGGACCACCTCCTCTCCCAAGAGCAGATCGACCGGGAACGGATCGAAGTAGGAGAACTCGTCCGGAAGGTAGGAGAACAGATCGCCGAGGAGTTCGGCGGGACCGTGACCGTCGACGCGGAGCCGGTAACGCTGTACACAAGTCGTGAGGCTGTCCAGACGGTTGTGGCCGAACTCGTCAGCAACGGCATGAAACACGCCGAGATGGACGAGCCACCTGTTCGCATCTCGGTTCGCGCATCCGCCGAACACGCCGTGGTTACGATCGAAGACGCGGGACCGGGCATCCCCGAACAGGAGTACGCAGTGCTCGGGTCTGTCGAACAGTCACAGCTCCGTCACGGGCGGGGACTGGGCATCTGGATGGTACAGTGGATCGTCACCCGTCTCGGCGGTACGCTCTCGTTCGACGCCGACAGCTCCGGAACCGTTGTAACCGTTCGACTTCCACGCGGTGACGGCGAACGTGACGCTCGATCTAGCCCTCCATACACGCACGACTGATATCCGACGGTTGGATCGGCGTAGTAACACGTCCGGGCAAGCCGATATCGAAGCGGCACAGCTCGGAAATCACGTACTAGTGGTGGTAACGGCTGAATCGAGTCGTCGTTCGTCGAGCCGTCGCATCGTACCGTCGCCCTCCGGAGACGTGTACGTCGGTCACCGTCGAAAGTATGCGCGTTGAGTATCGATCGTTCAGTAGGTGTCCGGACGTACCAGTCACGGATGCGGGGAGACTGGTGTTCTGACCGCGAGGCTACCGCCAACGTCATCTCGTTTGTGACGGTCAGTTCACGACCACAACTGACTCGTTCGACAATAGATACATCAGGGTATGATCAGGGTCTCGGTCGAGCGGACGCTTCCCACCCCGCCAGACGAGGTCACACAGTATCTCTCGCCCGAGGGTATCGTACGCCTCGAAGGGCATTACGACCCGAAGAGCGTCCGCGTGGACGGCGACCGAACAGTCGTCACCGTATCCCCGACGGGGCGAATGTTCGCACCCCAGTACGAGTTTATCCGTACTCGAGACGGGTTTTCCTATCGGGTGGTGACCGAGAGTCGCTCCCCGGTAGAAGTGGAGACGACAGTGACACTGGCCCCCCGAGACGGCACTACCGGACTCCGAATCGAGTCGAGCTGTCGGTCGATCGTCCCGTTCCTTGACCGGGTCCTCGCGTGGCGCCGTCGCCGGACTCTCGAGCGATTAGCGCGTAATGTCACCGAAGCAGTTCCGGATGATGGGGCGAACCGCTGAACCATCGCCACAATTCGATTCTCCGATAGAGCGAACTACGAGCCGACTACATTGAGCAGTTAGATGAATAGTCGAACGTGTCGTGGTCAGCCCCTCGTCGTGGCCCGACACGTGAGTCTCGCCGCACCGTCTTCCGCCAGATCGCCCAGCTATTCTCCATCGACTGGCCCACATACGAGTCCTTCCCGCTGTTCGATCGCTCGTCCCGTGCAGGTGGAGTTGACCGGTGAGTATGACTCTCATCAATCGTGACAGCGGACAGTACGTTACCGCTGTTGAAGAAGGAACCCGGAATCGCGTGGAGAGGGACTCTCTCCGCAATTGAGCGGCGCCTGAGTGGCTACGCTGTCGGAGGTCGTCGAACTTCGTGTATGTGGTTGGTAGTTCAACGAGATCGGCCGTTTGGGGAGCAATCTGAGTCAGTTTCCGTTCACTGGATCGACCGAAACCACGCATCACAGCCCTGCTAAAGCCCTTGTACTCTCAACACTCAAAGTCGGAACAGGAGTTGAGACCGCTTCTCTCAATGCATAGTTCTCAGTTCATCGCGCAAAGAAACGCTCTCTCATATGGATCGGATTACTCTGAGTTGGGAATTGCATAGCGGATCACATCCGATTTAACTCCGAATCAGAATGTGGACGTCTCGTTGTGGAGCGTGCTACGTTACCGCGTCGCTAGTAAGGGTGCTGAGCCCTGCTGCGTCTCAGGCCGTCACCGCGTGCCAGAAGCGAGCGGAGTGGTCTCAGTCGGTCTGCGGACGAACCCCGCGATGCCGACGCTATCTATCTCCTGTGAGTGGTAATCCGACCAGAGAAGATGAGACAGAACGAGTCCACGAGGGAGGAGAGCGAATCAGACTATTTTCCGAACACGTACGCCGATCCACTGATACTCCCTTCGAGCACAGACTCACCGTATGCACCGACGATAGCCGTATCACCCGGCCCCGAAACAGCCACCGACCAGCCGAATTCGTCGTCTGCTACCCCGTCGTCGGCGGTGAGTTTCACCTGTTGGGTCCACGTTCCGTTCGCTTGAGTGAACACGTACGCCGATCCAGAGTAAGAGTCTTCATCCGTCCTTTTAGCGCCGACTATGACCGTATCTCCCGGTTCCGAGACTGCTACCGAATGACCGAAGCCATCGTACATTGCGGCGTCGGTGGCGGTGAGTTTCGCTCGTTGGATCCAGCTTCCGTCCGTCCGGCCGAACACATACGCTGACCCCGAACTGATGCTTGCGTCGTCGTCTCTGGGTGTTCCAATGACGGCGGTGTCGCCGGAGTCGGACACCGCTACCGACCAGCCGAAAGCATCGCTCCGTTCCGCATCGGCGGCGGTAAGTTTCGCTTGCTGGGCCCAAGCTCCGTTCGCTCGACTGAACACGTATGCTGATCCGGTGGCAGAGCCCGCGTCAGTGTCATCAAACCGGGCCCCAATAATAGCTGTATCACCAGCCCCCGAGACTGCTACCGCAGAGCCGAAGGCATCGTCCCCTGCCGCGTCGTCGGCAGCGAGTTTCGCCTGCTGGGTCCAAGATCCGTCTGCTCGACTGAACACGTACGCTGACCCTGTCTCGGGAGCCGGGTCTGTGTCGTCGTACCGGGCTCCGACGATAACAGTGTCACCTGACGCCGAGATCGCCACTGAAGAGAAGTCGGCGACTGCTACCGCGTCGGTAGCAGTGAGTTTCGCTCGCTGAGTCCAGCCATAGTCTCCCCGACCAAACACGTACACTGCTCCGGTGTCCTCCACTCCCTCGTATCGAGCCGCGACAGCGATCGTATCGGCGGAATCGGAGACTGCCACTGAAGAGCCGAACCAGTCGGCACCTGCTGCGTCGTCAGCGATAAGTTTCGTCTGTTGGGTCCACCCATCGTCCATCCGGCCGAACACGTACGCCGACCCTGAGTCATCCCCCGCATCATCATCCCCATATGCACCGACCACGGCAGTGTCGCCGGAGTGAGACATCGCCACTGACCAGCCGAATTCGTCGTCTGCTGTCGCATCGTCGGCGGTGAGTTTCGCGTAGTGTTCGTACCATTCAGGGAGTTGTGGACAGATCGTTCCGAGCGCGTTCTCGACAACCAGTTCGTGCGTTCCCGGACCGAACGTGTCCGTCTCCGCGGCGAGGAGGTTCTGCTCCTCTTGGAATGAGAACGCCCCGCCAGGAAGGGAGTACACGGCGAGCGATAACACGCGTTCACAGCCCTCATCGACGGTGAAATCGACTGAGACGGAGTCACCGCGCACTCGGATCGGCTCGGCCTTGACACATTCCCGAGTCTCGGAGTCGAGCGAGTTTAACCACCTGTCGGCCGTCCGTGGCCCGTGTTGGTCGCCGTGGAGGTACTGGATGAGGCGATTCTGCCTTCCATAAAAAGCGTCCTCCGTCTCACCGAGCGTCTCGATGGAGTCGCCCGCAACGAAATCGACCTGATAGTAGCAGTGGTTGCTCTGGGGTGATCCGTTATTTTGCGCCGCTCCGAGCTGGGTGCCGACTCCTATCAGTCCTGTCGCGATAGCGCCCGTCTTGAGTGCGTTCCGCCGTGTGAGCCGAGTGTTTCGTTCCATAAAACATCTCCACTATATGTTGGATATTTACTACAAATAAGTGCAGCTTCCCAGCTGCTTGATCATCGGTTGTGAACACGTACATACACCTATAGATTCAATACTATATGCAGATCGAGTACGTGCGAGTCGAATACAGGTGGGTGGACGGTACATCGGCGGCGGTGTGTTCAAGCGCTCCTCCCGAGCCGGCGGATTATGGTCGAGTCAAGTACGCGAGAACTTGACACGGACCGCGAACAGTTCAGGGGGACATGACGACGACAGGGTGGTTAGTAGGTACGTAACCAAATCAACATCTTACCCATCGCAATGGCTGAGACAAGCAACTTCAATACACAATTACATCACAATATCGGTTCGATATACACGTCTTCATCTACGGACTCAGTATCACCAATCACATGGCATCCACGCGATCCTCCTATCATGCTGTCTTCGGCTGTATCGCCCAGACACCATATTATGAGTGGCCCCCTACACTACAACCGCGCTATACGACCGGAGTTCGACGAATGGTCTCAAAGAGCACGATACGAGATGGAGCAGTTGGTGCGAGCGTTCCTACTCGAGGAACTGCACGGGTGGGCTTACGAAACGGGTCTCGTTAGCTACCTCGAACAACGACCCGCGCTGTGCCGCCAATTAGGCTTAGAGACGATCCCTGACCAGTCGACACTCTAGCGGACGTGGCACCGTCGCTTCTCAACCGACCTCCGAGAGACAATTCGGGAGTGTGCCCGGACGATTCTCACCAAAGCCGAGAGGGCTGACGTAGACGTCCCACGCGATCCTCAAAGAAAGGCTGCTATCCCGATGGCGACGACGAAGACGCTCTCAGCGACCGGGTGCGGCTCTCGAAAGCAGACGATGTGATCGATGAGCTTCAGCGAATCGCCTACCCTGCACTCTCGCTGAACCGAGACGACTCCAGTGAGATACACTCGAACTCGTTCTGGGACCTACAGACGTATCTTGGACTCAGAGACGGTCCCGCCGCCACCGAAGGTGCTCGGAGCTTTACACTCGAATCTTCGCGCGAGCAGACGCCACTTGGTCACACGCACCGATCACACCTTCGCAACTTCTCGATCGACGAGATTCGAGCGATGTATCGAGCGGCCGTGAGGCGGCTCATCGATCGAGTCACGAAGACAGATGATCCCTATCGGGCGGGTGTCGTTGTGATCGGTACGACCGAAGACGATCCCTTCACAGGCGACCGGACGGGCCACGAAGAAGAGATCATTGGGACGAAGGAGAACTCAGACGAGTACGCCTATCAATGGGCGACCATCCAGCTCGTTGGGAATGCCGTCCCATTGGTTCTCGACGCTCGGCCGATTCGAAAAGGAGACGGCCGAGTGGAGATCGGTGCGGATCTGCTCGATTCGGCGCAAGAGCTCGTTCACGTCGACGAGGTGCTGATGGACCGTGGATTCGACAGTCAGCACGTCCTCAAAGCCGTCTCCGACCGGCGGTTGAAATACATCGTCCCGAAGCGGATGTACACGAGTGAGAAGGCGCAGGCAAAGCGCCTGCTCAAACGCGACGAGGATCGGTTCGTCAATGACCGGCGGCTTCCCCTCTGAAACGACGAGTGGTTGCCGACGATGGTGGTCTACGAGCGAAAGGCAGACTCCGAGCGGACCGACTACGGACAGTACGCGGTGTTTATGACGAACAAGCCAGCGAGAACGATCCACGAGTATCGTTCCCGCTGGGAAATCGAGAGCGGCTACAAGAGTATCAAGCGGTTCATGGCAGCGACGACGTCGAAGAGCTTCGTGCTGCGGTTCTTCTACTTCGCGTTCGCGTGTCTACTGTATTCTACATGGCGACCTGTGGATTTGCTCGTTCAGGTCGAATTGACTGGCAGGTACGAGCAGTCGCCAGTCGTAACGGCGAACACAGTTCTCACACTCCTGAAGAAGATATCCAGTTTACCTTCGACGGTGACGAGTTGTTCGAGCCAGAAGAGTGTCGGCGTGTCCTTCTCACTGACGAACTTGTCGACCGCTTCGCGACCGATGCCGGGTTCTCACTCGCAGTCCTCCGCGAAGCGGTTTTCGAGGCGGACGATATCGACGACGCGATCGCACCGGTCGCGTAGGGTGAGTGTCAGGGCTACAGTCGAACGGACGACGCGGCAATCGTGATGGGTGGAACGGCAGCGGCCACCGCCGCAGCGAGTGCGGGCGCAGCCAGTTGTGCGGGCGCGGGGGCGGCGGCTGGCGGTGGTGGCGGCGCGTGTTGATCGGCCAAGATAATCTCTCGAACAGATAGCCGACTCCGTCTTGAGTTTTCGAACGTCTGTTGCTGACCGACCGCTGATCTCACTGTCCGGATCGCTGGGAACTTCTCGTAACTGGGGCGGCGCTGAAGACGATACGGTCAACTCCCGTTGAGTGGTATCGCTCGGTGCGTCGACCGTTTCCCTCCCGGTTCTCTCGGTCGAAGAGATCAGGCGACGGGCTGGAGGAACATGAGGTTCACACGCCCGACCGCGCCGAAGTCACGGAGCTGATACACGGGTTCACGGATCCGGTCCGCCCGACCCGCGCAGAAGATCGTCTCGAGACACCACTCTCCGCGGTGCATGTGGTGAGTCGTCTGGATGATCTCCCCGAACTCGTGTTGGACGGTGTGGAGTTCTCCGATGACGAGCGTGTGCTCGTAGTCGAACGCGACAGCCGCAACCGCCTCCCCTCGACCTGTTCGGGTTGAGTATGTTGCTCGATGTACTCTTGCATCGCCTCCCGGGTTGCTCGTGAACGCGACTCCATGCCCTCCGATTTCCACGTCTCGTCGAACGAGTCGAGAACCTCCTGTGGGATGTTGAGTCTCGTTCGCATACACGCTTTTGTCTCCGAGCGCTACTCAGACCTCGTTATTACGATCTTCCGGATTCGGTCATAACAACCCCTAACATGACCGATCGACTCCGTTCGAGATAATGCTACACACGGAAGCCCTCGGCCTCTTGGTCGGAGCTGTTGCGCTCGGGGCGGTCCACGGGATCGAACCCGGTCACGGCTGGCCCGTTGCCGCCGCGTACGCGCTCGACCAGACCAACAAGTGGGTCTCGGGGTTCACTGCGAGTTTCATCCTCGGGGTCGGCCACCTCATCAGCAGTCTCGTGATGGTTGGCATCTTCTTCTACGCCAAATCCTACTTCAGCCTCACACAGGTCAACGAGCCGATCCCGCTCGATCTGTTTTCGACTACTATCTTCATCGGCGGGCCGGTCAGCCTCGTCGCTGGTGTCTTGCTCATCCTCCTTGGGGTCCGCGAGTACTACGGTGGCCACTCGCACTCCCACGCGACGAGTCACGATCACGACGACGACCACGCACACAGGAACCACTCACACGACGCCGACGAACATGACGACGCACACTCACACGATCACGACACTCACTCGCCCAGCGACAGTGACCGCACCCATCACCACGACGACCACGCCGAGTCGGCTGATGGAGGGGGGTGGGGCGCACGGTTAAAGGGGTTCGTTCCGTTCGTCGGCGGCCACTCACACGGCGACCTCGACGAGGCCGCCGAACGGGGGCTGTGGGGGATCGCATGGTTCGCGTTCCTCCTCGGGTTCGCTCACGAGGAGGAGTTCGAGATCATCGCACTGTGTGCGGGTTCGACTTACTGTCTCGAACTCATGAGTGCGTACGCGCTCACCGTCATCGCGGGCATCGTCGTTTTGACGATGCTGTTGATCGCCGGCTACCACAGCTACGAGGATCGGGTCGAGAAGTACACGCCGTACCTACCCGCCTTCTCGGCTGTCGTTCTCATCATCATGGGATTCGGGTTCATCACTGGGCTCTTCTGACCCAGGTGCACCGACCGATCTCTCGGTTATTACGGTCTCGTAAAACGGTAGTAACGGAACGTAGTTGAAGGGGGCTCGGTGACTTCCTCGGGATGGGCCTTCCCTCTCGATACGGGGTGTGGGAAGCGGGGCGCGGGAGCGTCCTGAAGTACTATCTCTACAAATCGACGAAGGCGGTCGAGTTCTACCGGCCGATCATGTACCTCTTCTTCCTCGCACAGGGGCTTGACTTCACGCAGATCGCGATCGTGGAGGCGCTATACAACCTTACGACCCTGTTCGGCGAGATTCCAACTGGCTACATCGGCGACCGGGTCGGGCGGTGGACCAGCCTCCTGATCGGGACCGTCCTGATTGCCGCCACCCTCCTCGGGATCGGGCTCGCCGAGTCGTTCCTTACGCTCGCGGTTCTGTGCGTCTGCTGGTCGGCCGGGTACAACTTTCGCTCGGGGAGTGAGGATGCGTGGCTCTACGACACGCTCACCGACGACCTCTCCGAGGACGAGTTCGCCCGCGTCCGGGGACGAGGCGAGTCGGCAGCGCTCGCGGTCGGCGCGGGCGCGGCGGTCATTGGCGGCTACCTCGGGAGTATCGACCTCTCGTATCCGTGGTTCGTCGCCGCCGTCACTGGGATCGGTGCGGTGGTACTCCTCACGCTAGACGAGCCAGGGACGTACAAGGAGACTGACACGGACGTGTTGAGTCTCCGTCGAACGGTCGGCATCGTCAGGGAGGCGCTCTCGCGCCGGACGCTTCGGTCGTTCATCCTCTACTACTACGTGCTGTACGCCGCTGTCACCTACCTCGTGTTCGTCTTCCTCCAGCCCATCTTCGAGACGATTGTCGTCGACCTGGGTGTGGCCCCGGCGCAAGTGGAGTCGCTGTCGGGGTGGTTCTACGCGGCGTACAGTCTCGTCGGGGCGGTGCTCAGCTACTACACGGGGGCGATCAAGGAGTACGTCGGAGTCCGGACGTGGTTTCTCGCGTTGCCGTTCGTCGTCGGCGCGGCACTGGTCGGGATGTACTTCATTCCCCTGCTGGCGCTCCCTACCTTCCTTTTCGCGCGTGGACTGTCGGACGTGACGCGGTCGTTCGCCGGTCAGTACGTCAACGACCGGATCGGCACGCTCGGGCGAGCGACCGTGTTGAGCGCGATGGCGATAGTCAGTGGGCTGGCGGTTGTTCCCTTCCAGCTCGGAAGCGGCGTCGTCTCTGACATCGTCCCCCGTTGTTCGCACTCGCCGTCGCGGGTGGGCTCCTCATCGTCGGGTCCGGAGTCATCATTCTCTGGGAAACGCCGGTCGCTCAAGGGCGTCTCACCGACTAATTCGGCGTCTGACCCGGCGTACTGCGATCAGGCGCTCCACCGAGTTCCTCGTAGACTCGTTGTGGAACTACGAACGTGAGTCCGTTCCGCCGAGCGAATCGTTCGAGGGCTCTGTATTTGTCTCGTCCCTACCGACCGCACGCGATGAACACGCCGGTATCCACCACCCACGTTGTATCGTCCGGAACCGACGTATCCGGCTCGCTCATGCGGGCCTATGCATCGGTCTCAATCGGGTAGTCACGCGCATTTCGGATCTGGTCGAAGTACGGGTCGTACTCGCGCATCTCGCGGATCACCGTCGCCAACGCTTGGATGACTACGATACCGAACGCGACCTGGAGATCGAGTTCACGTGCTGCGACGCGCTCGCTCATTCCGCCGTCAACGTACGGAACCGCGTAGGTGAGTGTGGCCGCGAGTTTGCCGATGCCGTACTTCTCGATCAGGAGGTCGAGGTCCTGGTCGTGGGGCGCCCGCCCGATCGCCTCGATGAGCGTCGGTGTAATCGTGTACGTGTTGCCGTCGAGATTCGCAGTGAGCGAGATAGGACGAGCCGTGTAGGTGTGGGTCTTCCGTGACTCGTCGCGCGTGAGCACACCGAGGTCGGCCAACGTGCTCGTATCGGCGTACGCGGTCGTGCGCGGGGTCTCCATATCGGCAACGATGTCGTCGATGGTGACGCTGCCTTCCCGGAGGATGTAGGTGTAGAGGCGGGCGAGGCGCGGCTCTTCGAGCAGTTGCGCTACCGAGATGAGGCCGTTGATGGCACGCTCGGGGTCGCCCGCTGTCTTCGACATACAATACATGATTCGTGTATTGTGTGATAACGCTTGGGACGGGCGATGGCCGTCTCGGAATCGGCTCTACGTGCCGCCTTCCTATTGTTGCGGGATCGTCTCGATAACAAGTAGACGAGTTGTCGCCTGCTCTGGACCCGAAGCGGCAAGCGGGGCGTGTGCGACGGTTCGACTGGGGAGGATGCGCGTCACCCATCTGCTCAGAGATCGAGCCGAGTTCATCGAGCAGTGGGAACCCCTGATTCACGATCCAGGGAATGGGTGGTTTAGCATTCGTCTTTAGCTAAGACTCACACCTCGGTTATGTAGTGGTAGCGAGTGTCTCTTGGAGTATCGGTCGTTGCTGGTGGATCTTCTGAGCATCCTCGATCAGTCGCTCCAGTAACGGCGGTGGCGAGTAGCCGAGATACTTACCGAGTTCGTGAAGGATGAGCTGGGCGTGCGACCGGAAGATCGCCGCCCAGTGTTCCGACGGAAACACGATCTCATCGTCGGCCTTGCTCGGTGATCAGATCCAACAGCTCACGACTCACCAGCAGTGACAACAACGCCGCATACAGCAGAATTCCCACGACAGCAGGGTTGCTTGTGTCGAATTTGTCCAACTCGTACTGTGTATTTAGCTTACGGAACAGCGCTTCTATCTCCCATCGACACCGATACAGCGTTGCTAAATCCGTCGGGAAACACTCCTCTCTGGACAGATTCGTAATGTAGTGGTAGGAGTCGTCGACATCCTCGTCGCGGACGCCGACGACACGGAACCGCTTCGTGTCCAGCGACCGCGTTCCCTCGTACTGCCCCCGCTTGAATTTCGCTTCGACTTCTGAGAGCTATCACTCTGTCTTGGGGGAGTCGTCGTCGGTTTCTTCAGCCTCCAAAGCCTGCTTGTACCGATAGTAGAGAGAGCGCATGGTCCGATCTGCATCCCGTCCCATCAGGACGGTCACGTCTTTCCGCCCAGCGAGTGTCTCTTGTACTGGCTTGAACACGAGGTCCCGCAACCTAAACTTCTGTTCAGGTGAGCCAATCGCCGTGAAGTCGTGATCTTGAGCCTCTTCAATGATGGCGTTAGCTTGGTCAGGTGCTTCTCTGAGTTCCGTCGTTGATTCGACGTCAGGGCCGAGTACGTCGTCCGCAAACCTCAGGAGATCGTTCGCCTCACTCCGCTCCTTCCCGGATACATCCGGCGGAATGACGTGCAGTACCGTAACTGCAGCATCAGACGCACGAGCCACCGCACGGGCCGCCTCTGAGGCGAGTGCTGCATGCGGTCCCGTTCCTACTGGAAGGAGTATCGAATCGATCGTTTCCGTTTCCGATTCAGCCAACGAGGCAACAGTGTGTCCCTCGACGTCCGGAACGTACAGCGCGTGCGCTCCTTGCCGAACGCCGACGTTCTCGACGAATACGTCACACTCGGCCTCCTCGACGACCGTATCGATAGTGCTCCTTCCGAGCAACCACCCTTCATCGAATCCAGTTCCGCGAAGAAGAAGTACAGCCGTCTCGATACCGTCTCCGAGAGCGTCAAGAATCCCCCGTGTCGTATCCGTCACCGTCCGCACCATCGCGTTCACGGACATGTCTGGATCGATGTCCTCTGCGACGTTTACCACTTGGGCTAACTGTCTCTGGCGCTCGCTGACGACTCTAGGTATCGGCCGTCCCGAACCGTCTGGCGTATCCTCTGAACTGACGTACTCCCGAACCTGTTTGACAGCGTCCTCGTCGCCCACGTCTGCGATCCCGAGTAGGACGACCCGACCATCGTTGTCAGCTGCTAGAGCGATCGCAGTCTGAAGGAATCGACGAGCGTTGATCCCGGTGTTGCTATCGAACAGATCGCTGACGACGGGCACCACGACGGAGTACTCCGGCCGATGAATGATCTCCCCGTCATACCCATACGACTCAGCCTCTGACACTGGCTCTGACGCTGGAGCCGTGATCGGGACGGTAGCCTCGTCGGTATCGTTCGACATGGTCACGATTCCCTGAACGCATCCGTGATTCGGTCGCTGGCCCCGTTCTTGACGAAGATAGTTACGGTATCGTCGGCCTGAATATCTGACTGTCCCCGAGGGATGTTCAGTTCGCCGTCGCGCACTATCGCCACGATGACCGTCTCTTCGGGGAGCAACCCCTCAGAATCTGCGTCGATGAGACTGAGTCCGGCGATTGGAGCGCCCTCCTCTACCGTCAACTCGAAGATCTCGGCCCCGCTCCCGATCTCCATGAAGTCTCTAATTGTGGGGCGTTGAACGGTCCGGTAGAGGTACTGTCCGTTGAGTTCGTGCGGACTCTCGACGATGTTCACGCCGAGATCTCCGAACAGATCCATGTGCTGGGGATCGTTGATGGAACTCACGAGCGTCTCGACGTCGTACTGCTTGCCGAGCATGGATATCATGAGGTTCACTGAATCGCTCTCGGTCGTCGAGATAAGCGCGTCAGCCTCCTGTATGCCCGCTTCGAGCATGATATCCTTAGACGCCGCATCGGCGTTGATAACCATGCAATCGTAGGTCGCGCTCGTTTCCTCGGCGAGTTTCTGGTCACGTTCGATGACGACCACCTCGTGGTCGTCTTGGGTCGCTAGCTCGATGACTTTGCTTCCGGTTCGGCCTGCACCGACGATGATAATGTACATTGGTACTGGTGTGGGTTGTCTGTTGGTTGGCGGACGGTGCTATCGAGGTGGACCTGAACGAAGTGGCGGTCCGGGAACGTCGAGCACGGGCGTGCTGGAAGCGGCTAAACTGTACATACGGGTCACCGCCTGAAGATGCTGTTTACTAGGGCGAGGACGGGAACGATTTCGAGCCGTCCCATCCACATCTGGAAGATGAACAGGATCTCCGCGACGATCGGCATTCCCGGTCCGGTGATCCCGGCAGAGAGGCCGACAGTCCCCTGTGCGGTTGCCACCTCGAATATCGCGTCCGCGAGTGTGAACTCCGACGGCACGACCGCCAAGAGCACAAACAGCGAGGTAGCCAACAGGAGGAGGTACGTGAACGCGAAGGTCGCTGCGGCGCGGATTTCGTCGTTCGCCTCGTCGGCTTTGAACGTCCGCTGGCCGATTCTGAGGTCCTCGATGGCGTGTTGCGGGAGGAACACGCGAGTGACTTCCCAGCGAATCCCGCGAGCGATGATGTAGCCACGGAGGATCTTGATCCCGCCGACGGTCGCACCGGCAGACCCACCGAGCAGCATCGCTCCGAGCACGATGGTCATGACCGCGCCGTTGTTCCAGTCGCCGATAGCAGACGTCTGCCACCCGGTGGTCGTCTGGGCGCTAATGTACTGGAACAGGCCGTCGCGGAACGCCTGACTCGTCACGACCCGCCCAACGTACCCTATCGGGTCACCGTTGTACGGGACGCCGACCCAGCGGGCGAGAAACACCGTCAAGACGACGACGCCGACGCCGAGCAGTCCGAACAGCATCCGAACCTGGGGGTTCTGGGTGAAGTCTCGGATGTTGCGATCGGAGAGCACGCCCCAGTAGACGGGAATCGAGATGGCTCCCGTGATCATCGCGGGGATGTGGACGAGTTCCATCGCGTAGGAGTCGTAGCCCGCGATGGAGTCGTCGAGTGTACTGAATCCGCCGGTGGACTGGCCGGTCATCGCGTGATTGATCGCGTCGAAGATCGTGTTCTCGATTCCGTACCCGGGTTGGACGACGAACGTCGCCACCGCGAGGTACACCGCCACTGCTGCCGTCACGCCGACATAGATCTTCCAGATGGCTCGCGCGGTTCCGACGATGCTCGGACGGAGCTTCTCGCTGCGGCCTTCGGACTGATACAGCGAAATCCCCGCCGTCCCGTGGGGTTGTCGAAGGATCGCCAGCGAGAGGACGATCATCCCTGCGCCACCGATCCACTGCATCTGCGAGCGGTACCAGAGGAAGCCGTGGCCGACAGACGGTTCCCGGATGCTCATCGTCAGGCCCGTCGTGGTGTACCCGCTCATGCTCTCGAAGAATGCATGCAACGGGTTCTGAAAGTACAGGAGGCTCGACTGGTAGTTCGCTCCAGCGGGAACGAGGGATTCGAGGACTGCCGATGGTGTGATGTAGGCTGCGAGAACGAACGGAATCGCGCCGAATAACGCTGTCACTGCCCACCCGAGCGCCGCGATGATCATCGAGTGATGCCGTTGAGGCTCGGGTGCGTTTTCGTTCAGTTTGTACGCGACGCCACCCGCCACCGCAGTGATCCCCGCCGCGATCAGGAACGCGAGCGCGCTGTACCACTCTCGATAGACGAGAGAGACCAGCACCGGAACGAGCATCGAGCCGCCGATGAGGACCTGAAGCGCACCAACGTCTCTGAAGACCGTCCTCGTCGCTGTGATGAGGTCGTATCGGCCACCAGCCACTGTATCACTCGCTCCGTGCTCAGACATTGGTGAAGGAATTAGAGATTAATTCAGTTGCCGTGCTGAAGTTACTAGCGGCATGATCCTCGTAATGCCCAAAGACGTCGGTTATCTCGGGCGTCGCCCCACTTCCGGAGTAGACAGTCAACCGGTCACTCGTGTCGATACGGGTGTTTCCGCGGGGTGTTATCGGTTCACCCTCGCCTTCACGGTCGATTGCGACGATGAGAATGTCGTCTCCCAGTAACCCACTGTCACCCGCCTCCTGAAGCGTCTTGTCGGCAATCGGTGCATCGGAACCGACATCGATCTCGAACACCTCCGCGTGCTCGCCGACACGCATGTAGTCGACGATCGTCGGACGTTTCACGGCCCGATAGAGGTACTCGGCGATGAGGCGCTGCGGGTTCTCGATGGTATTGACGCCGATCCACTCGAAGATACCCATGTGGTCGGGGTTGTGAACGACGGAAACCACGCCCGGAAGCTCTAGTTCGGTGGCCAGCAGACACACCATGATGTTCGTCGCGTCCTGATTCGTGGTGGAGATCAACGCGTCCGCCCGGTCGGCACCCGCGTCGATCAGGGCCCCTTTCGTCGTCGCGTCGGTGTTGAGCACCAGACAGTCGTACTCGCTCGTGATCCGACTCGCACGCTGTTCGTCGCGTTCGATCACGACGACTTCGTTCCCGGAGCGGGTAGCGATGTCGATGAGGGGAGTACCGATATCCCCCGCTCCCACGATGATGACGTACATCTCAGCGTCCCCCCGTTTTCCCATCGCGACGTGTCGCGACGGGCGGTTCCGAGTCGGTCGGAACGCGGAGCGCTCTATCACCGGCGAGTGACCGCACGGAGCGACTCCCGTCCCGGCATCGAAACGCGCTATCGCTGCTCTCGCACTCGACGGCGAGAGCGTCGGTCGTCTCGACGAGTGGACCAGTGAGGTGTCGGCTCATCGGATTACCGCTCCCCATCGTCTCCGTTAGTTTCCCCCTCGTAGCGAGGATGCGTCGTTGCGTGGCCACTCGCCGTCGTGTCGTGATTTCCACGCCCGCCATTCGGCTGTTCGCTCGCTTCCCCGAGGTACGACCAGTGGAGCGACTCCGTCCCGTCCACCTGCCACTCACGCGTCACCCGGTAGAGGGAGAGCGGTTTCGTCTCGCCGTCATCCCCGTCCGGTGGGTACTTCCAGACGAGGGTGTACGGCCCGTAATACTCGATGTCAACGACCGCCCCCTCCGTCTCCGAACAGATTCGTTCCACCATCGAACATCCAACGTCGTCGAGTCGTCGCTCGACGTACGTCCGAACGGAGCGGAGGGTTGCTGCATCCAGATCGTCGAGGATCTCCGTGAGTATATCGGGAGGGTTCTCCCGTTTCGTCGGCATGCTCATCACCCTCCATCTCTAATGTATCGATAAAAAATTCCGGTAATACGTTCCCTTCGTTCGGATATGGGGGTCATTCTTTCTAATCGTTTTCCAGACGGGGGCCTCGTCTACAGCCGATAGAGTCCCGGTTCCCGACGTTTCCCGGCGAGAAAGAGAGAGCAACCCATAACTGGAGAACGATACGGAAGAGTAAGTTAAATATGAATAGGGGATCGATCACTATAATACGCTATGAGCGAGGGAATCGATGAAGTCGACGAGCAGATCCTCTACTACCTCACGGAAGATGCCCGGCACACGTCCGCGCCGGATATCGCCGAAGAAGTAGAGCTTTCCCCGCCAACAGTTCGGAACCGGATCCGTCGTCTAGAGGAGAACGGTGTCATCACAGGATATCACGCTCACGTGAATTACGAACGGGCCGACGGTCGACTGACGAATCTCTTCATCTGCACCGCGTCAGCCACCAAACGGCAAGAACTCGCTCAGCGTGCTCTCGACGTTTCTGGCATCGTCAACGTACGAGAGATTATGACCGGGAGGGGTGATCTTCGGATCAAGGCGGTCGGCACGGATACCGACGATCTCATGCGTATCGCGCAGGACATCACGGATCTCGGAATCGAAATCGACGATGAGGGACTTCTGCACAGGGAATACTTCCGCCCCTACTCCCAGTTCGCTCCGAGGGGATCCCAATTGACCTCCCCTGTCACGGGTGTCGCCGGATTAGCCGGCGCTGCCGACGTGGTCGAAGTCATCGTCAAAGAACGTGCGCCTATCGCCGGCAAAACACTCAAACAGGCGAACGAGAACGGACTGCTCTCGCCCGGCATACTAATCGTCCGGATCGACCGAGGGGACGAAACGATCACGCCGAGTGGGAGTACGGTGATCCAAGAGGATGATTTCGTGACGATCCACTCCCGGTCGGGCATCGGTGATGACACCCTCGGTGTATTTACTGGGAAGTAATATACGGTTTCGAACGTTCGTGGACGACGTCGCTGAAACCGCCGAATTCTACATCGGGGACGGCACCTCGCGACTCCGCAATCAGGTTAACCACAGCCGTCGATTCGACCCGGTGCGGAACGGATCCGCCGCCCAGACGACATCGCCTCGTCGGAAGGTCTGACCGTCACTCACGCTAGTCACGTGGATCGACCGCGTGTTCTTGCCACTCATCGTACGCGAACGACTCGTCTTCACGGCTGGCGGCAACGGCGCCGGCGTGGTTGACCGCCGCGCCGAGACTCCTCAATGACCTCTGCCCACCCTTCCTCGATAGCGGTCCGCACGCGAGCGTTCTCGGGACCGCCGAGTTCACCAACGACACGTCGAGGGAGTTTGAGCACGACGCCGGCCCGCTGTACTTCCCCTCGGAATCGGTCGTACCGCGCGTTCGGCGGATGGCCGAGCGCGTAGAAGATGTTCGCGTCGACGAGCACATCCCCGTCAGTGGTGAGTGGAGAATCAGCGCCCATCCGCTCGCCTCATTCGTCGGACGCCGCCTCTGTCGGTGCGTCGTCCAGTTCATCGAGTGCCGGAAGCTCCATCGCGTCGTGCACGTCGGGGAAGAGATACTCGAAGAACGGGTCGTGATCACGTCCGACGATCAGCGCGGGTCGGAGCGCGTAGATGATCATCATCGCCTCGGTATCATGGACATCGATGTCGCTCGCGACCATCCGTTGGGTGGTCTCGCCGGTGAAGTGGAGGCCGGCGCCGCGGAGGGCGGCGATGAGTTTCCCGAGTCCGTATCGATCGAGGAAGTACTCGACGTCCTCGTCGACCTCCTGGAGCGCGAGCGCGTGGAGGACGGTCGGCGTGATGACGATGGGGACGTACTGCTCGACGATGACGATCGGGTCGGCGGTCAACTGGTGAGGACGCGTCGAGTCGTCGCGGTCGACGAGCCCGAGATCGACGAGTTGGTCGATATACTCGTAAGTGGTCGACTTCGAGAGATCGAGCGCATCCATGACTTCTGGCGGCGCGACCGGGCCCCAATAGCAGATGTAGACGTACACACGAGCGAGCTCCGACCGGTTGAGAAGCTGGATGACGGTTTCGAGACGGGGAGCGTTCTCGGCCATCGTCTCGGGTGCGAGCGTCTCCTCGTCGAGAGCATCAAGCGGCGGTGGATCGAACGTATCGATTCCTCCATCGGCACGAAGTGACTCACGTTCAGTCATACTCTAAAGTCCGAAGTCTGTGTACTTCAGACTAGCGCCTCGGTTGGTGGCAGAGATGCTAACGGAGAAGCCGAGCCCACGCACCAATTCAAGCGGTCTCGGCCTCAATACCCGACGAAGATGCCGCGAACCATAGTGAAGGAAATCCCAGCTGCTCCGTCGTTTAAGTAGTTCTGGTCACAAGGGATAGCTACGAAGGGCATTCGACGCAGTTGCGTCGAATTTTCTGCGTCTCACCGTTCCGCCGAGGCTTGACTCTCGACGGTCTGTATTCGGGTGCTAGCTACTCGGTTGGCAAGACGAGAGTGACAGTGGAGTTTAATTATCCACCTGTAGTAATCTGATTCGCAGTCCATGTCAGAGGCACGGTGTCGTACTGGCACCTATCACACCGTCGTAGCACGTAGTCGTTGTCCACCTCTGCAGTCGTGAGCGTCTCGACGACCGTCGCGTGAGTGAGCGCCGAGCAGTTGCGACTCCGGGTGGAACACGGCGAGTTGCGTGATCGAGTCGAAGGCCTCGCTACTCGGATTGTGGACCAACACCCGTCGTTCCGCAACCGGCGTCACCACGCCGTCGTCGACGAAATCGTTAACCAACCGCTGCGCCGTCCCGTCGGTGAGGTCCGCTGTCGCCCGAGTGGCGTCTCGATCCTGCGCGAGTTGTTCGGTCTCGAATCGCTCGTAGTCGGTACTTGTGTCGTCGAACGCAGTCGGACCAGCCATGTGGAGTCACGAGACGCATCGTGAGCGCCTCGGGCCCTCCGGCGCCGATAAACCGTTCCCGTCGGCATCAGAGTCCCAGCCGAACCGGTCAGGGCCATCAGCCACGGGAGCAGATGGACTTATCAGACGCGACGCCATAGCGAAAGGCATGCCAACCTCCGAGCGAGATGAGGGCGGTCGATACAAGCCCGAACATTCGGATGCGGAGGTACTCGACGCAGTCCGGACGCACAACCCAGCCGCGACGAGTGAGGTTGCTGACGAACTCGGAATCGCACGCCAGAGTGCGGACTACCGGCTTCGAAAGCTCGCCGACGCCAACCACGTCAATCACAAGAAGATCGGTGCCGCAGCCGTCTGGTCGCTCCCAGCGGAGGCTGAGCGATGAGTAGCGAGCACCGGCGGATCACGCTTACCGAGGCCACGGATGGCCGCTGGACAGCGCACGACGAACGCGCGAACGTGACTGTCCACGGCGACACCCGTTCTGGAGCGCTTGACGCGCTCGATGAGGCGATCGAAGCCGCTGAGACGGACGACAACGACCCGCCCGCTGCGCCACTCTACGAGCTGGTCGGCCTCGTCGACGACGAGGAAGCCGACCGTGTTCGAGAACGATCCGAGCAGTTCCGTGCGGAGTTCGACGAGCGGGTTGACCAGACGCGCCGAGAGCTATCGGATCAGAACTGAATGCTGCTCGACTCGACGTTTCTGATCGATTTGTTGAATTGCGATACGGACGCAATCGATCGACTTGACGACCTCGCCGACGCAGCGACCCCGGTTTCGTTTTCGGTCCTGACCGCGTTCGAGGTCGGAGTCGGACTCAGTGGTGCGACCCAACGAGAGCGATACGACCGAGTGACGGACGCGATGACGGTGATGCCGCTGACACACGCCGATGCGCAGCGGGCGACCGTGATTCAGCGAACACTCCAGTCACAGGGAGCAGCGATTGGCTCGATCGACGCGCTCATCGCCGGCACTGCACTCGAGCGTGATGAGGCGGTACTCACGCGGAACGTCGACGAATTCGAACGGGTTGCCGATCTCGTGGTCGAGTCATATTGACTGTGACCGAGTGAATACTCGACCCCAATAGCCTACTGTGAGGGGCGTATAGTAGCTGTCAATGTCGAACTCTCGGACACCCTTGAGTCCGGGACAGCGCGCTGTCCTCGAACACCTCGAAGCGCACGTCGGGAGTTACGGCGAGGGCTTTTCGTGGAAGGCCACAGTCAGGATCCTTGCTGAACACGATATCGAAGAGGCGGCCGCCCGTGATCAGATCGAGGCGCTTCTGCTCAAAGGGTATCTCTACGAGGTAGAGGAAAGTCTCCGAATCCCGCCTCGCCCTTACGAGTGACCCACCATCAACAGCTGATGATGCTATCGCCATCGACTCGTTGAATACTCTCGGCCGTGACGAGATACGTCGCTCTTGAGGCACCGTCGGCCTCTGTGGTTGCCGTCGAATACCAGTACGGGTGCGTCACACTCACTCGAACACCGTCAGCCGTTCGCTCCGAGACGGTCGCCTCGGTTTCGACACCAGTGTACGATTCGAGCCCCCACGACTCGGTACAGGATGCTTCCTTCAGCTGAGTTCTGATGTAGACCTCTTCGGCGGCGAGAGCACGTTCAGTTGCTTCGTCATCCGAGACACTGGATGCGTCAGTCGATGAGGATGACTCACTGGTCTGATTGTCACCACTCCGAATCGGGTCGGGAAGCGACCGCAGTTCGGGCATCGTCCCCGACCGCTCGAGTGATTGGATACGGGTGCCGTCGACGGTCACGACGAGCGTTTCCCAGTCACTCGGGACGTTCGCGCCGCCAGTGAGGTGGGTCCCAGACTGGCAAGTCGCGTCTGCACTGGACGACGTCGGCGACGTAGTAGTGGTAGACGCGCTGGTTGTAGCGAAGTCGAGAACGTATTCAGTCGAGTGGGAGTTCGAAAGTGACGGTGTGACTCCTCCGAGAGAGTCACAGAGGCGCGCGTCGAACGTCAGATCAGCTGACTCCCCGTCGCTTACGATGTGAACCCAGCCCGTTTCGGATTCCGACTCGTCGGTAAACGAGCCACTGCTTTTCGAGTAGGCGAGCCCGAGTTCATGATCGGGGTTGTCGGATGGGACACCTGTTCCAGATGCGCCCCAGTCGGAGTGAACAGAACTGAGACACCCGGAAAGAGAACTCACGCCAGCGGTGGCACCCACCGTGAGCAGCCGACGGCGAGAGAGTGGAGGGCTCATACGCACGGTGAAGCAATGACTCGGTAAGTACTTTCGGTGGAGCGCGCTCTGCCGATGGCAAGTCCTGTTCTCAATGACCTGTATTCACCTCCTACAAAATGATCGATAGACTAGGTCTGTGTTTGCTTCCGCTAGTTTCCCACAAGCCTTTTGACCCGACTCGGACGGCGGCCGAAGCGCCACAAGTTCGGCTTCAAGGGTCTCGACACGCTCCTGCAATTCGTCGATAGTCGCCTCTCGCTGTTCGAGTTTCGCCGAGAGGACCGAGTTTCGTTCCTTCAGGTAGGCACGCTCGCGTCCATCTGACGTCCCGTCGAGTGTCGGTATCGGACCGAGCAGCTATGCCCTCAAAGTTGTATTCGCCACCCAGTCCGGTTTCTGAACGGTAGTACTTCCTACGTCGGACAGGGTGTACGTCTCCGTCATCCTCCGAGTGTGATAGTCGGCCCAGATAAATTCGTACTCATAGTGGCGGATGACACCGTCCTCGTCGAGTAGGAGGGTCGCTGAGAATTCCTCGAAGTACGAACTCGGGTTCCCGCCCCCCGCCCAGTTGGGCAGCGCGTCAACGCCGGTGGCTTCATAGCGCATCACCGGAACGCCTTGATACGTCTCAACGCCTTCGCGCTGGTAGGTGGCGTCGATCGCAGCGACCGCGAGCACGCTCAGACTTCCGCTGTCGTTGTTGAACCATCCACGCCAGAGATACTGGTCGCCCGATTCATTGAGCACCGACCCGGGGGCGAGTGTCCTTACTGACGTGCGATTATCCGGAAACAGAAAGTACTCCGTACTTCCGTTCGAGTAAATGGTACTGTTCCCTGCGTAGCCGCTAGTGTGGACAAGGTACTGTGAGTCACTGGGTTCGACGAGAAATCGAGCCGTCACGTTCTGGTACGTGAAGTTGTCCTCTGAACGAATCGGATCGCGTTGCTTCTGTGTTCTCTCGGTTACGAGCGTGAAACTCGTATTCCCCAGTTCGGTCGTGTGCCGATCGAACACCGACTGATCGATGTCGGACGCATTCGGAAATTCATCGGGGGACGGCTGGTTACCATCTGTGCCCGGAAGTCCGATACACCCCGCGAGGACCAGCAGGGCGACGACAGTCATTACTGAGAGCCGAAATGTCCGCATAGTATGCTGTTCAATCAAACTATGGTTAAATGTGAGGGGTACCGTCTAGATAAGGGACGAGCAGGTCGAAGGGTTAGTTTCCTCTGCTACTCTCAAACCTGCTCAAAGAGACGTTAGACACTGCTATGCTTGAATGTTGGCAGCATGGAGAGGGGCGTCACCGTCCGCCTCCACGCTGCCGGTCTCCCGCTCAGAAAAACAGAAGCGATTCTGCATTTGGGGTAGAGCGCTCGTTTCAGGCGATCTTCCAGTGGGTTCATCGGCTGGCTGACAGCGTTTCGGACCCGCCTTCGGCGAAGCTGAAGCGGGTCGCGGTCGATGAGACCGCTGTCAAAATCAATGGCGCTCAATGGTCGAACGCCAATTCAGGGGGTTAACTAGACAGTACCCCTCTGCTTTACCCACTATATTCGAGAGGTCTTCCATCTCGCCAGCAGAAATCTGTGTGACCCAGACGAGGAGGAAGGCTACGTATTATTGCCCACGATGCCCTTCAGCCGACTCCACACCGACTCCTCCGATTCGGATTCGTCACTCCCTGCCTGTTGAGTCGACTGCTTGCCTCCCGCCTCATCCGACTCGGACGGCGACCGAAGCGCCGCGAGTTCTGACTCCAGTGTCTCGACACGCTCCTGCAACTCGTCGATGGTGGCCTCTCGCTGTTCAAGTTTCGCCGAGAGGACCGAGTTTCGTTCCTTCAGGTAGGCACGCTCGCGTCCATCTGACGAGTCACCTGCCCCCGTTGTCTCGACTGACTCACCTGCTATCTGTATCGTCTCCGTTGACCCACCTGCGTCGGCCTGTGTCGCCTTCGTTGACTCATCTGTATCCATCCCCTCTCGTCTCGGCCGATAGACCACTCGAGGCTGCCGTGAACTCGTCGGCGAAGTCGGAGTCATCCTGCACCGCTGTCCCCTCCCGCGTGGAAGGCTCGTAGAACTCGCTCGTGTTGTCGATGGCACGCTTGACCGTCCGTTCACCGTAGGTATCGCCGTTCGAGTGATGGACGTCGTCCCACTTGTCCCGATAGAGCCGCGACCGGCGGAACAGTTTGTCGACCCGCATTGCGTCTCCCCCCGTCCAGAACGCGAGCAGACAACACAGCGCCATGTCGGCTTCCGACTGACTCGGGTAGCCACTGGTTCCGCCTCTCCACAGTCGGTCGAACTTCTCGCCGTTCCCGGCGTCTCGTGCCTTCGCAGTAGTTCCTCGTCTGAGAGGCTCACCTCCGTCACGGACTCCTCCGGCAGTCCAACTGCCTCCAGCGGTACTGCGTGCGGCGGCCTGTCCAGAACTCCTCGATCAGCGTGGCGAGCCGGTCAGCGGAGACGGGTTCACAGTCGCGCGAGTCGAGGCCCCGGATCGCAGCTTGCACGTCATCGAGGCGCTGTTCGAGCGTCTCGCGCTGTTGTTGTTCGATCTCGGCGCCGAGAGTAGCGGGCTCTCGGCGCCGATGAACGCAAGCAGACTGCCGACATAGGGAAGCGACTGGAGGTGGGACGTGGCGCCTCGTTCGGCCAACTGGACGTCACGAATGCTGACCGGCACGAGGATGTGGTACTCCCGAAGGCTGGTTCCCCGCGCTCGAAACTCCGCCGGCAGACGGGTTTCGTACGTCTCGACGATGTCCCGAAGCGCGTCGCTCGCCTGGACGTCGGGGTCGTCGCGACGATCCCGATAGCTCTCGGTGATCCGCTCGGGGTCGATCGAACGGGCGCTGGCGTGAATCTGGATCGGAAAACCGAGCGTGTTCAGTGCGTTCCCGAGGGCGTTGGCCGCGCCGTCCCACTCGTCGTGGGTCGCGAGCGCCATGTTCGCCGGGTCGACACGAACGGCCGCAACGAACTGGCCGTCCTGTCGCTCCACTGCGTCGGCTTCGGGGACGAACCGAGCGATCTGCGTCAACGAATCGGGACGCTCGTTGGGGGCTGTGTCCACGGCGGAGCGGGTGGTCTCGCAGGTGGCGAATCGCGCGATGCGAGTGAGCCACCGATGCGGCGTCATGTGGTTCGGCGCGATGTACACGACCGCGCCGGCCACGAGGAAGATCACGATCGCTCCTGCGAGGCCGATGGTCGTCCCCCAGCGCCCGCCGAAGCGGGAGCTGAGTAGGACGACCAGCAGAGCGCTGAACATCGCAGGGATGAACAGTTTGAGGTCGTCGATACTGTAGTCGATATCGACGCCGACGATTTCGTCGGCGGCGCCGAACTCATCGAGTACCCGTCGGTGGGGATCGCGGCTTCTGTTGCTCATTGGTTGAATCGAAGTTAGCCGTTGTGCGGCCCTGTGTCGTCAGTATTCGCGGTTTTCTGATTCTGTTCGATCGGCGGCCAGTCGTCGTCGAGCGACCACACGCGGTCGATGACCGAGCGAATACTGTACATCGTGCGAGCACCCCACACTGTCCGCTGTTCGGCCAGCCGGCGACCGACGTACAGCGCACCGACGGGTGGAGCGCCGATCAGCGCGGACTCGAAGATAATCGGCGAGAGGAGCGAGACTGTGGTGAACAACGAGGATGCGGCAATCGACGAGGACGGATTCAAGGTCGTCGACGAGCGGGTAGAGTTCCGGCCGACGGTGGAGATGGAAGTGCGGGCGAAGGTGGACGCCAACCACCCGGACGCGCGGGTTGATGATGACCCAGATCACATGGTCGGTAAGACCCTCGCACAGGAAGAGCGCATCCAAGCGCGGAACGACGAGTTGGAGCACATCAGTACCCAAGCGGAGTTGACGACCCAAGACGGTCGGCCGGGGCGGACGCGAGACGTGGTGACCGAGCAGAGCAAGAAGCAACAAGAGGAGTTCCAGAAGCGGCGCGCGGCCGTGGATCACTGGGCCGACCCCGAGCGGGACGACCCCCGAGAGCTGCTATCGCAAGAGCAGTTGGGCGAGGTCAACAGCGAGGCGATGCGGATGGATGAGAAGATCGAACAGTGGTCGCGGGCGGCGATCAGTCGGCGGTTGGCACGGGCGGTCGTGAATGGAACGAGCATGATGAGTGCGGTTCTGCGCGTGTTCGAGCAGTTGCAGACGGCGCCGGGACGGGTCGTGCCGATTGGGGAGTTGGAAGGGTTGAGTCGACAGACAGTAAGCATCGAAGGAACGGTAACTCAGCTCTGGGATGCTAACTCACCAGCCATTCAACAAGTCGGGCTCATTGAGGACGAAAGCGGGAAAACGAAATTCACGATCTGGACCAAATCCCGTCAGTCTCTGGTCGAAGAGGACGAGCGTGTGTGGATGCATGGAGTGAAGCGGAGCTGGTACGAAGGACGGGTCTCCATAGCTGTCACAGGCTGGTCGACCCTGCACTTCCCCGAGCGCGGGCGCTGGTGGAACGAATAGCCGGACAGTATGAGTTTTCTTTTTGCTAGACGTCGGACCGACCCTGACCCCACCCTCCGCTCCGTGCTCGCGTCGCTGCGCGCGCAGTCACGACCTCCGTAGCTGGTACTCGTTGCTCCCTACACTAGATCACCAAACAAAGCGTTAGAGAGGTCGTTTATCTGCGCCTCGATGGCTGAGGCGCTCGAATCAATACGGGCGTCTTCGAGCTACGATGACAACGGACGATGACTCCTACGTATGTGACCTCTGTGGGAAACGTTCGAGCGACCAAGCAAGCTAGGCGGCCACAAGCGCGGTCACCAGCTCACGGTCGGGCGTGAGGAGTTCCAAGCCGAACTCAGACGCCTCGCTGATGAGTTCGAAACGCCGACAGTGTCGATGATGAACGAGCAATTCACGCAGGCGGCAGTCGCGGCGGCGGCGGTGTGACGGCGAACACGATTCGGAAGCATAGCAAGACGCTAGGGGAGGTGCGGATTACCGCTGATGACGCGAATCGTAGTGGCGATAGATGACAGTACAGAGGGCCGTCGATGCCAAAGGGAGAACGAAGCCCGAGCTACTTCTAATACCGCCCAATAGCTAACGACTTACGGTAGAGCGTGTGTCTACTGACGCCTACGCCACGACGATATAACGAATGAGTAACTCAATGTGAACTGGTCCAGGGAGGTGTCTCATTACCTAACTTCTGAATCGGTATTCTCTGGTACGTGTTCGAGTACACGTCCCACAACGGTTGCCGTTCGCTGAACGAAGTGTAGATTACCGTCCCGTCGAAACGGACATGTTCCACTCAAGTCGCGTTCTTCGTCTTTCCGTATCATCTCTCGTACGTCCATGGCTCGTTGTTCCGGTGTCTCTGCGTCACTAAGCCATGCTTCCATCTCCGGCACGAGCGTTCCCATTCGCACGTTCTCTACTTCGACCCCTTGTTTAGCGATCGCTTGCAGTAGCTCGCTGAGGGGGAGTGCCCGCACGTGAGAGGAGTCCCTGAGGCGTTCGAACTCGTTCTGGTAGTTCCCACGCTCAGAGTGTTCACTGACCACAAGGTCCCCTACGGCTATGGTCCCACCCGGACGGCAAACTCGTACCATCTGTTCGAGGACCTGTGCGGGGTCTTTGACGTGGTGGAGAGCGAGCCGACAGACGACAGTATCGAAAGAGTCGTCGGAGAATGGAAGCGATTCCGCGTCACCCTGTAGGAACGCAATATTCTCTATCTCCCGGTCACGCTTTCGATTGGCGGCGATAGCGAGTGGTGCATCGGTGAGGTCGAGTCCGACGACGTCCTTACACACGTCCGCGAAGCCGAATGCAACGTGTCCCGGCCCAGTCGCGACTTCCAGAACACGTGCATTTGGATCCACACCGGACATCCGCACCAGTCGGTCGATACGCTCCGAGTCCGTTAGTGAGGCGTTCGAGGCGTACGCTTCGGCTTGTCTCGTGAACGCCTCCTGTACTGTCTGCTTGTGATCCTCTGTACTGGGCATATGAACCAACAACTGAGAGAGGGTTTTAGTGTGTCCCCTTAGCCCCTTTCACACCTGGCACGCGTCCCTCAGGCGGCCGTTCGATAGATGCTCTACTACTCTACCGACACCACGTAACACAGAAACGAGGTCATCAGGTCTCGCTGTTCTGTCTATCGATCCTGGAGGGATAGGGGCGTGAAAGAGCGTCTCCCTCGATTTCTGGGTGAGATCAAATGCCGACGAGAGCCATCTACGAGACGACGGTCGACGAGGACGTATATCCCGACTCAAACGCCAACCCCTGTCCCGAGTGCGGCGACCGAGTAACGACCAACGCCGTCGGAACAGTCTGTGACGACTGCGGGCTCGTGATCGACTCGGCCCCCGAGTGGCAGAACCAGAGCGCGGCCGACCGCGAGCAGTATGGCCCACCTGCGGTGCGGGGGACGGTGAGCGCCGATGAGTAGCACGACCGGCGTCAACGTTGAGCCGATCCTCGATCCAGTAGAGGAGATCGAACGTCGTGGGTTCAGTCGCTACGACGTCTTCCGCGACTGGGTCGACCTCATGCTCGCGGCGCTCCAGCGCGACGACGACACCTACCTCGAGACGCTCGGTCGGTACGACCGCGACGGTACTCACGACCGTGAGCGCGGTGAGCGTGTTCCCGACCTGTTCGCGAGTGCCTTCTCGGAACTCATGGCCGCGAGGACGAGACGGGGCGAGATGACGATCGCGGACCCCGCGTGTGGGTCGGGCGACTGCTCGTTCTTGCCGCTCGCCATCAGGACGCGCCGACGGTCTGCTTCGGGCAGGACACAGACCTCGTCTGTGCGCAGATGGCCGCGCTCAACCTCTGCTTCTTCAACATCGACGGGGCGGTGGTCTGGGGCGATTCGCTCGCCATGACGAAGCGACGCGCGTGGAAGACGCGCGGGACGATGCTCGGTGGCGAGATAGCCGAGGTTGAGCCCGACGACCTGCCGTGGCCCGAGGCTGCGTTCGACAAGCCAACGAACGATGCGGAGCCGACAACCGTAGAGCATGATGCGATTGAACAGTCAGAATTGGGAGCGTGGGAGCAGTGAGCGACGCCGAGCAGCCGCCCTTATGCGTCGGCGACTACGTAATCAACCGTAAGGCGACGAAGACCCCAGATAAGGACACATCAGTCAGCTCGTGGTCAAACTGACGCTCAACCGGGTGGATGCTGTCTCCATCGAAGAGGGAGAGGCCGTTGCCAACACAGGTGACAGGCAATACACTACCACCCTATTCGTTTCGGTGCCTAGCCGGTACGATAGGCGGCGTACCAACTCTGTACTGACTTACTTTGTGATTGACTGCTCATTGAGCGGAGTCGGATCGACAAGAGTGGCCATTACCTTGTAGAATCCATATAAGCAGACGAGAGCCATAATCAGCGCGGCCACGAACACCGATAGACTAACGGGGACCGTAGTATATATTCCAGCGATCACAATAGCTACTGCGACAGCAAGGACACCAAGCAGGAGGAGGGCAACCCCGACGTACCATGTCTCTCGTGTCGCCATCTGTGGCATCCTATTCTCTCCTGCATCTATTATATCTGTGGTAGACACTGACACTAGCTCATTAGCCATACACCATACAGGAGATCGGATAACGACGATTTACAAGCAATGACGCTCCAGAGCTGTGATCAGTCCCATGCCCGGACGTGACTTCGACGACGACGCCGAACTCCGCCCGCTCGGAGAGTCGACTCACGTCCCCGATCACGAACTCGACACCGACTGCACAGACCGGCGTCGTGACCCGCGACGCGCTCGCTCGTCTGCCGAGGCCGGGTCCCCGCTCAACTGCTGCGCCTGTGGTGCGTCGATCCCCGCCGGGCGCACGAAGTGTCGGTTTTGTCTAACGAATCACGTCGAACCGGTCGATACCGACGATGACGCAGCCGACGAGACGGAGTTCCTCCACGTCGTCCACCTGATCGTCCCGGCGGCCTCCCGGTACGCCGCCATCGCGAAGGCCACCACCGCCGCGTCGGTCGTCCCACGGAACGACGGGACGATCACCGGTTGTGATCCCGTCGCCGCTCTCGACGATGAGCCGACACAGCAATTGGTGAAACGGTGGGGTGCGCTTCCGGCGGCGGTACGGGTGGCCGCCGAGCGCGGGCAGCAACTCCTTGCGACCGGTCGGGAGCGAACGCTGAGATGGACGCCGGACAGGTACGCGGCGACTATGAGGGCCATACGACGTTCCTCTACGACGAGATGGGACAGGCGGTCGAGAACGACGAGCGGCTCACGGCGCTCCTTGAGGACGCCCGTGACGACCTGTGGCTCGTGCCCGCGCTCGCGCTTCAGCGCGCTGAGAGTGGCGACGAGGGGAGTGAGAGTCAGCGTCATCACGGTCCGAAGCGAGCGAGTCTCACCTGCCGCGAGTGTGACCGCGAGACGGCACACCAGTTCCAGTCGGTCGAGGAGACCCCCGACGAGACGTGGCCGGGCCAGCCTATCTGGAGTGTCGCGTGTGCGGTGCGAGTCGGTACGGCCCATCCAAAGACGAATGAACCATATCGAGGGTACGCTCTACAGGCGGTCTAGATAGTCATCGAAGGTTGCGGCCGCTCGTTCGTATGACTCATCAGAGAGTACGTCCACGCCGAGTGTCTCGAACGATTCCACCGGTGGGTGACGGCCAATCGTTCGAAGGAACTCTCGGTACTCGATCGGTCGGAGACTCTCGTCGCGAAGCCGCTCACGGACACCAAGCGCGCCGGTTGCACCCAAGACGTATTGATAGCTGCTGTACGGAATTCGCTGTCCGTGCCCGAGCCACTCACGTCCACTATCGCCGGGGAAGTCGACTGTGGGATCGAACTCCGCAAGGAGGTTCGCATACGCTTCACGGGCCATACGGGGAGAGAGTTCGTCGCCGGCTTCGATCGTCGTCGCCAGTCTGTGATTGAACGCAGCGGTTCGGGCGTTCCGATAGAAGTTCCCACTCAAGCACTCGATGAGCCGGTCACGTGCGTGTGCTGCGAGCGCTCCACCCGCATCGAGGCAGTGTTCTGCGAGCAACACCTCGTGGAGAATCGACGGTACCTCACAGATCGCCGTGGGAGCCGTCGCGTACCGAGTCGGCTCCGGTTGATACAGCATCGCGGTGAGCGCGTGGCCGAGTTCGTGGGCGATGTAGAACATCGTCCGTACGTCACGGTGGAAGTTCGCGAGGACGAACGCCCCGTCCGTGGCCGAAGACGGACAGTATGCCGGAATATCCGTTCGCTTGTCTTCGGTCGGGAACACGTCGATCCGCCGCTCCGAGAGGAAGGTGCGAGCCAATTCGACGTACTGCTCTCCGAGCGGTTCGAGAGCGGCTAGAATCAGGCTGGTCGCGTCCTCGTACTCGAGCTCCGGTGGCGAGGTATCAGCCGTCGGAACCCGTCGATCCCACGGACGGAGCGTGTCGACGCCCAACCGTTCGCGTCGCACGCGCTGTGACCGATGGTACGGTTCGAGGTTATCGCGCACGGCAGCAACCAGCGTCTCGTGGACCGACTCAGGGAGGGCCGGCTCTAACCCGGATTCGGGGTACGTTCCGCGGAGGTCGCGGTCACGGATCGAGTCATAGTCGCGGATCTCGGCTTCCGTCGCCGCCGCTGAGAGTTTCTCCGCTATCGTTCGCGTCAGTGTGGCCTCGAACCGCTCCATCTCCTCGTAGTACGTCTTATAGACCGTCTGTCGATAGTCGCGGTCCGAGTGTGACAGCTCCGTTCGCTTGTTGCCGACGCTCAGATCGACCGGGTCGCCGTCGGGCCGTTCGATCGTCGGGGGATCGAAGTCCTCGGTTGTGGTCGCGCGGTGAATCCGAGTCGGGGCACTCCGCGCTTCGGCGTGGGTAGCGATCGCCTCCTCGACAGCCGGCTCACGCATTCGAGACGCCTGTGTACGGAGGTTCTGTGCATAGTAGCTGTACTCGTCGAGGTCCGAGAGCATCTCCTCGAACTCGGCGTCGGTGAGTCCGCCGAGACAGCGCCGGACCGACGCGACGACCGGTTCGAAATCGGCTTCGAGTTCGCGAAACTGTCGTTGGCGAGTAGCTGCTTCGTCGGAGGATGTCTCGACGTTCGCTGAGAGAGTCGCGTAGAGATCGAGTTGCTGTTTGCGCCGATAGCACTCCTCTGTCAGGTCGAGTACTTCCAGGAGTTCGGTTGTGTCAGTCGGTGGGTCAGCGGCAACCGATTCGAGACGAGCAAGTCGTTTTTCGAGCGCCTTACGTGCATCCGCCCATTCGTCGGGTGTCTCGAAGATGTGGCTGAGGTCGAAGCGATACTGCGGATCGACGTCGTCGCGTGACGGAAGACTCATTTGTGGCTCGGGATCGATGGGCTATCTACGAGGCGAAACGGCTGGTGAGACGAGCAACTAGTGCGGGCGAACACCAGTCGGAGAAACGTTAGCAGGTCATCGATCGACCGTCGTTGAACGTCTATCTGAGAGGGACGTAGATAGGTGTACCGGAGGCACGTTAGACGATCCCACGCCCCGGTGGTGTTTATCCCCCTCAGGGGTGCGGGGGGACAACCCTCGCAAGAGTACCAATGGCGACACTCCACGCAGCGACCGCTTCACGCGGCGCACACGTCACCGACGCACAGGCCGTTCGACACCTCTGCGACTCCCACTACTTCGGGATGCTCGAGTGAGAAGCCACCGAGACGAGCGAGTTCTCATTCTGGGGCTACGATGCCTTCGACGTCTACGAGGCTGACGACGAGGGCCTCCCTGACTACGAGGCAGGTATCGCGACGCGATCGTTCCTGCGTGAACTTTCGGAGCACATCGCTCCGGACGCGGAACTCGACATCCAGACGGCCGGCTACACCAAGTGTCGGTTCCCGGTCCACGCCCAGCGGTACGTCGTTCGTGAAAACGAGGTCCTCCACGCCGACCTCGGGAGCCTCGAAACAATCGACGGGTAGAACTCACGAGTCGCACAGCAGAGCGATTTATCGAGCGCCGGCAGTGGGTGCCGGTGCCGTGAATGGGGCGACGAAGCGTCCACTCACCTGCGTCGGCGGAGTGAAAACCCGTGCACATGATCATCTACGCGCTCGTCGACGTGCTCGGTTATTCGAGACCAATCTCAGAGATCCGATCATTCACACGACTCACGAGTTCGGATATGCGCTTTCGGTGGGCTTGCCGGTCACGTCGCCGCTTGTAGATGTCTTCTGCTCGATGGGCTATGGGAACGCTTACAGCCGCGATGAGGGCAATCAAGGCTGTTGCTTCGAGCGGGAGAGTCAGTAACCTCGTGACGAATACCAGGACCCCTATGAGGGCGTAGAGGCCAAATAAAGCGATATCCCACTTATTCATATCCTGTATGGATTCGATATATCCAGCATTATATTAGTTGACTCTACATCGGTGGGGCTGGTTAAGCTCAGTCTCATCATCGCTTATTTATAAGGCTCATGTAGTGCGGGGCCTTGGCAGATACGACTACGTCGGCCGAGTGGACGCACCCGTTCCCGCGCAGACGACGGTGACGGCGACGTTCGTCGCCGACCGCTTTCCCGAGGCGACCGTCGAGTGTGGCTCCTGTGGTATGTTGTTCGAGACGACGAACGAGCGTGCGGTCTACTACTGGGACGCCGACCCGTGGGTACGGAAACCGGCACAGGTCCGTCGCCGGAGCAAACACAGCAAAGAGTCTTAACCAACAATCGTCGGGGTATCCCTTCACCCGTATTGGTTAAGGGAGCTGTCCATCGGCCGAGAAAACGGCGGACTCGTGAAATGTGGTGTGTCCAAGCACGGGCCTACCGACTCGACAATGTCAGGCACCGCCAGTGACCAGTTCTCGTGAAGAGTGTATATCAGTTCGTGACTCGCTCCAAGAGCTGTTTATCTGCCCTCTGACGGGTACGAGGGCGAGTTTCAGACGTACCCTCGTGGGGTTGAAGCCCGACGCGGGCACGACCCCCTCCTCCGCCATGCGCTTCAGACGAACCCTTGTGGGGTTGAAGCGACCGCTGCGAGGTGGTCCTCGAACGTCGCGCTCGCCGTCGTCATGTCCGTCTTCGCGACCGAACCGGCGACCAACGAAGGCGCGCAAGCTGCCGCGGAGAGCGGTTTGCTCGTCTGGATAATTCCTCTATCCCTGCTGCTCATCGGCCCGGGTGAGGAACTATTGATCCGCGGTATCATCCAGGGGTCGCTGCGCCGGCGCTTCTCCGCAACCGGCGCGATCGTCCTCGCTACCGCAATGTTCGCGCCCGCGCACATCGTGTCGCTGTCCGGGAGCCTTCAGGCGGCCGCGCTCACTATCAGTATCCTCTCAGTATCGAGTCTCATGTTCGGGCTCGTCTACGAACGCACCCGGAACCTCAGCGTCCCCATGCTCTGCCACGGCTTGTATAACGCGACGCTGTTCGGCATTCAGACGCTCGCCCCCACCAGCGGCAACGGCGCCAATAGCCTTCTCTCCGTCTTTGTCGCGTCCCTGTAATTCGAGGACGCCTGTGATGTTCCGCTCACTGGCTCCCTATTCGCTCCGGTCGATGGCCGTGCTCTGCCCGCCGTCGGTCGCCGCAGCACCCGCACGGCCGTCACCGCTCGCATCGTAGTCGCGGGCGCCGGCCTCGCGGCTCCGCCAGCGACAGCGTCCGTGGACACGTCAAACCCGTCCGGCACAAGTGCAGTGTCATACCCCCGGCTGCCACCCCTCCTCACCAGTTTCAAGCTCAACGCCGAAGACGCAACCGGGTCACGGTCCGCTGTCTACCGCGACGACCGGGTGGTTTTTGCTCTCTCGGGGTCATCGGCGGCCATGCACGACGCCGCCGTCGTGGGGGACGACCTCACGGGAACGATGGACACCGCACACGCCATCGCGGCCGCCGGCCGGCGGGCGGTCGTCCACGCACGGCCGGGCGAACGAGACCCCGACGTTGACGCGAACGCGTCCGTGGTCGGCCTCACCACCGAGAGCAGATACGACGACCCTCACGACGCGGCCATCGCGGTCCGGAACGTCATCGAATCTCTCCCCTCGTACGTTCTCTACAAGAAGATCGACTCCACCCTACGTGGGAACGTCGGCCCGGAGGTAGACGCGGCGCTGACGGCCGCGGGGCGCCAACTCGCGGTCGTCGCACCCGCGTTCCCGGCGAGGGGTCGGACCACCGTCGAGGGTGTCCACTACGTGGAGGGGACGCCGGTTGCCGAAACCGAGTACGCGGTCGACGCCGCAGGCCCGGACTCGTCGGCGGTCGCCGACCGCTTCGGAGGGGTCGACAGACGGGTGACGACGGTTGACCGCTCGACCGTCCGGGCGGGCGACGAGACGGTGCGTGCCGCGTTCCGGCGGGCTGTCGCGGTCGGCGACCGGGCGCCAGTCGTCGTCTGTGATGCGAGCACCGACACCGATCTGGCGACCGTTGCTGCGGCAGCCGCGGAATTCGACGTACTCTACGTGGGCAGCGCCGGGTTGGCCGAACACGTCGCCCTCCCGGGGGAGGCGACTGACCTCGCAGAGTCGACTCTCGCGTCGACCGGCGCACCGCTGGGCATCGTCGGGAGCGTGAGTCCGACCACCCTCCGCCAGCTCGACCGCGTCCCCGAGGAGGCCGTCTTCGAACTCGAACCGACGGCCGCACTCGATGCCGAGGCCGACCCGACACCCGCGGGCGCGGTCGAGCGACTCCGCGGGGGAGCGCCAACCGTCGTCACCGCCGCGACCGACCGAGGGGCGGTCGAACAGACGGAGGCGGCAGGGGCTGCACGTGGTCTCGCCCCAAACGAGATTCGCGACCGGGTGGCGAGCGCCCTCGGCAGCGCAACGGCGCACCTCGTCGGTGAGGGTGAACCGTCAGGGGTGGTCCTCACGGGCGGCGATGTGGCGAGCGCCGCCGTCCGAGCGCTCGACGCGACGGCGATCCGACTCGCCGACGAGCCGGTCGAACGGGGGATTCCGAGAGGCCGACTCGCCGACGGCCCCGCCGCTGGGACACCGATCGCCACGAAGGCCGGCGGGTTCGGTGTGGAGGGAACCATCGTTAACTGTCTAAACGCCCTCTCTCCGACCGATGACTGACCACCTCCCGCTCGTCGGGATCACCATGGGCGACCCCGGGGGTATCGGCCCCGAGGTGATCGCGAAAGCCTACTCCGAGATCCGACACCGGAGTCGCCCGATCGTGATCGGTGACGCGGACGTTGTCGCGGCCGCGACCGAGGTCTGCGAGACTCCGCTCTCGGTCGAACGGGTCGCGGACGTGGCCGACGCGACGTTCGAATCCGAGCGGATCCCCGTCTTGGACCTCGACAACGTCGAGGAACTCGTCCGCGGGGTGGTCAGAGAGGAGTATGGCGCGGCGAGTCTCGCCTACGTCGAGCGTGCGATCGAACTCGCGACCGCAGGACGGATCGACGCGATCGTGACCGCTCCGATCAACAAGCAGGCGACGAAACTCGCGGGGAGCGACTACGCGGGTCACACCGGAATGCTCGCGGACTACACCGACACCGACGACTACTCGATGATGCTAGTCGAAGACGAGTTGCGCGTGACCCACGTCTCGACGCACATCTCATTGCGGAAGGCGTGCGACCGAGTCACGACGGAGCGCGTGCTCGCGACGATCCGACTGACTCACGAGGCGCTCCGGGAACTCGGCCTCGACTCGCCGTCGGTTGGGGTCGCAGGTCTCAACCCACATGCCAGCGACGGGGGCCTCCTCGGCGACGAGGACGGTGAGGAGATCGCCCCGGCGGTCGAGCAGGCGGTCGACGAGGGGATCGACGCGACGGGGCCCGAGTCACCCGACACCATCTACGTCAGGGCAGCGCGTGGCGAGTTCGACTGCGTGGTGTCGATGTACCACGACCAGGGGCACATCCCGATCAAGATGCTGGGGTTCGCGGGCGGCGACGCGGTTTCGGGCGTCAACGTGACGATCGGGTTGCCGATCGTCCGCACGAGCGTCGACCACGGGACCGCGTTCGACATCGCGGGGACGGGAGCCGCCTCCGAGCGGAGCCTGATCGACGCCGTCGACGTCGCCGTGGAACTGGCCGCCGCGCGGACGGGCCGTGGCGGGTAATCCACGCTGTACTCAACGGCGACACGCCGATCGTCTCATGCGCGGCCGGCGGTACAACCGGGCCTCAGAGGGGAGATGAAGACCTTGACAGCAACCCAGAAGCCACACTAGAGCAGAGCACTCAGACGCGGATTCAGATAACACGACAGTGGCGGGATCACGTAGATCGGTCAAGAGTTGAGTGACAAGAAACGGGGCGTACACTAGGACAACGACCGTGATCTGGTCGAGAGATGCTCGAACACATGGTAGTTGTGAGGTGTAACGACTAAGAGTGTCGTACCCATCATCGGAGCCGTATCCCCTCGACCTCTGCTACCGCTCTCCAGCAGAGTTCATCCGCGGTGCGCTTCGCGATGCAGTCAAACGCCCCTCTGGTTGTACTGGAATCCTGCCCGGGTCTTCCGCCGCGAGCGCGGTCAGTCCGCCGAGAGTACCTCGTCGAGACGCCGCTCGAACTCGGTGAGCTCGTCTCGAAGGCCCTGTTCGTCTATCTCGTCGAGCCGGTCCGCCAACCCTCGGAGTCGCGAGAACTTCTCGTCCTCCGCGACGTCCGTCTTTTGGATGTACACCTGTTCGTCCACGTCGTAGACTTCCTCCTCTTCGATCTCTGTGACCGCGAGAACGACGTCCAGTTTGTCGGGGTCGACGCCGAGTACCCACTCGTGCGGGATGCCGTGTTCGTCGAGCGTGTCGAGCACCGTCTCGTCGTCTTTCGCCCGACGCCGTTCACACGTCGTCCGCCGGATCGTCCCAAATCGACCGTGTAACCGCTGATCAGCGCCGAGACGGTCGAGGAGGGAAGTTTTGGCGGTGGCCCTGACTCGATCGGCGCCACGCTGGACGTCAGACAGAAGGACGTACAGGTCGGTCAGCGCCTCCGTATCGAGCGATGCAGGATCGTCCGCGTCGAGGTGATCGAGGAGGTCCGCGAGCAGTAGGGAGTCGTCGTGGATCCGCTCCGGAGCCGTCCGCGTCTCCTCCGGGGAGACGAGGTAGGGACTCTCGCCGCGAACCGCCTCGTCGGATTCAAACAAGGCCTCGTCCTCCGAAATGTACTCACCGGAGAGGCTCAATACTGCCGCGTACGGCTCGACACCGGGGGCAGGTCCTCGAGCGAAACCAGACCGTCGTCAAGTCGGTCGACGAGTACGTCGAACTGTTCGCGGTGAAGCGGGCGTTCTTCGCCGCTGTCTCGAAATCGAACGACGAATCGGTCATCGACCGTCGCCTCGATCCGGAAGCCTCGTGCCGAGACGGGAGTTACCAGTTCCGCGTTTGGGTCGATACGCTCGGCCGTTTCGCGCAGGTCTCGCCACAGATCCTCCATACGAGTCCGTCCGTCGGGTAGACGGAAAAGCGTCGTCCGCGCCGTTGCCGGCAGTAGGGGGATGCAGGGAGCCACCCCCGAGGCAGACGGACGGTAGTCCCGTCGTCGAACTCCGGACTCCCGCTATCCGGCGAAGAGAAGGGGTTATCCCCGTCAATCCCCAACTTCCGATGCGGGCAACCGCACGAAATAACCATGCCCGAGAAGCCGCAGATATCTTCCGAGACGGATAGTTTCGAGTTCCGGCGGTTCGAGCGATTGGAGGGCGCCGACTACGACCGAGTAAACGAGTTCCTCCGCGAGTACGTCACGTTCACGGCCCGCGAGTGGGCGCTCGCTCGGCTCTGTGCGGACTTTCGAACGAAGACCGGGGTCGAGATGAAGACGATCGGCGAGAACCTGCCCGACCTCGTTCCCTTCATGGACGACCAGTACACGCGACAGTCCGTCTATGGGGCGCGACGATCGTTCGAACGGAAGGCACGCGAAGCGGGAGCGACGTTCCTGTACGGTGCCTACAGTGGGTTCTTCACGGCCGACGAGATCGACGACATCACGTACGAGGCGACCGAGGTCGCGAAGTTCCTACTCGAAGTGGAGGGGGCGCAGCTCTCACACGACCGGGAGGCTGCCGTCGAAGAACGCGTACGGACGGCACTCGAATCCGTACACGAAGCGAGCGCGGAGTTCCGCTACGACCGCTGTCCCCACTGTCACGAGAAACTGGGCGACGAAGTCGCCGGCCCGAACTCGCAGTCGAAAGCCAGTCGCTAAAGTACGAAGACCTCGATCCCCATTTCACGATGGACCGAGACGATCTCAGCCCCGACGAGGTCGAGTTCGACGGGATAGAGAGTGTAAACCAGTACGAGGCGACGTTCACCGGCACCGTCGGCGGAGAGGAGGTAACACTGGTGTACTCGCTTGAGAACGCGATTGGAACTGAAGCCGAGGCGACTCTGTATTTGCCCGGCGACGAGGAACTCGAAGGGATCGTCGTCCACCCCGACACGTACGAGTTCGAGACCGACAACCAGGACACCGTCCGCTTCGCGGCAACCGACGACGACGGCGACGACCTGTTCCTGATCTACGGTCTCTCGGAGGCCGAGGACGCCGACGCGAACGCGGTCGGCCTGTCAGTCGATCCGAATCCCTGAGCCGGCCATCGCGCGTTCAAAGGAGGAACGTGTAGAGGAAGCCGGCGGGCGCGAGCGTGATGTACGGGCCGGCCTGTTCGTACGCGTCGGAGTAAATCTCCCCTGCGAGCGATGTGTGTAGACGGAGTACCGATTTGGGGCGCTGATTCTTCTGATTTTGGGGGGCTGTGATAGGTCGACGAAATCGGTGCCATCGCTCGGTTTCATCGTCTGAACGGCTCTCGTGATGGAATGCTGGCGCAGGAATTTGGCAGCTTCGGAGGCTCAGGACGGCAGAAGTTGAGACTACGGCCCTCAATGCATAGCCCCACCAGCACATCGTCACGGAGGGATTTGATGCGCCCTTGTTTACTGCCAGTCAAGGTGGCTCAGCTCTTCCTGTGAAGCGTGACTGATCAGTGAGGTCGACTTTCGTATCATCGCTCTCAAGCGCTCCCAGACGCCCGAGGCGACGAGACGAGTGAGAACGACCATCCCAACGAGTTCGACGAGCGTCTGTGTAACCACGACTGCCGAACGAACGCGTACTCCGCGAGTGCGAGCGGAAGGACGACCAGCGAGTTTCGCGTCACCAACGTGAATACGAGCGCTCGATTCTCCTCGTCGGGAAGCCCGAGTCGAGCAGCTACGATGCGGTTGAGAATTGGCATGATGCCGAGGAACGCGACGTACACGGGACGACGACAGCGATCTGGTCGAGAGACGCTCGAACACATGGAGTTGTGAGCCGACAACGACCAGGAGTGTCACGCCCATCATCGGAACCGGCAGATTCCCCATCGACCTCTGCCACCGCTCTTCAGCAGAGTTAGTGATGGCTGTGAGTGGCAACACAACGAAGTGCGCCTCACTGCGTCCGGAGTTCTTCTATCTCTCCCAGAGTATGCCAGCAATTCATTCAAGCGGGAGCGAGTCAATCTCACACACGGAGAGGAGACAAGAATGACACCCACTCGACGCCGCCGAGAGCCGGAGAGGCCCCCTGACCTCACGACGCGCGACGACCGTCCAGTATGGATCGGCGAGGTAACCGACGGCGACCTGCCCGTCGTACTCGGGGACGAGGTATGGACCGTCCCGGTCGACGACGTCGAACCGACCGCGTTCCCGTGCGCGGGCCCACTCCCCGTGCTCGATACGATCGATATGGAGCGAGTGTACTGCTTCGAGGGGGAACCGCGTGCGGAGGCGGTCGTCACCTCGACTGTCGTCGTCGAGTTGAGACACCGAGACGGGCAGTGGCGTCTCCACGGGTTCGCCTCGTCGGATGCGAGCTGTCTGTCTACGAACGAGAAGACGCTCTGGGAACGCGATGTGAGTGAGACTTCCGAGCGTGAAGAACTGAGCGCGTGACCCCTTCGACCGCCGGTGCGGTGGATCGATTCCACGCCGGCGAGACAGTCAAGAGCGGCTGATGTGTCCATCGACCGAGAATGCTTGACGAGAGAGAGGCGCTCGCGACGTTACTCTGTACTTTGATTAACCAACATCAGGCTACTGACAACAGCATTCGCGTTGGTTAAGATTCGGCGTTCTCGTCGAAGCGGTATCGCCGCCCGCTCCGCTTCGAAAACTCGACGGCGATCAGTTTCCCGAGTTCCTTCGAGATTAGTGTCTCATACCCGTCGCGAACGATAGGGTACTGTCGAAGCCGTCCTCGTCTCTCGTCCGGAGTCCTCGTTCGGCAGTTCGGCTCGTCTGCCGCATCGGACTCCGCCATCGCGTTGTAGTGACGCCTGTCGTCGCGTGTATGTCGGTCCGAATCGTAACTCGTGGCTAGGTCGAGATATCAAGGCTGCGCCGAGGTTGTCGGCCCCAGACGACGCCGGGCGTCTCGTCTTCGCTTTGGTGGACATAGTAGCCGACGTACCCCGGGAGGAGCGGGAACGCGCACGGCGCGAAGAACGTCGTGAGTCCCGCGCCAGCGGCGAACGCGACCGTCCCGAGGAACGCGGCCGAGGTCATGCGCTGTCGAGTGCCGCGTCGCTCTGCGTCCGGAGGGTCGACGCATCGGCGATACGGCCATGACTCCACTGAACCGTGCCCGACGCGTCCGTGACCGCGAGAAAGGGGAGGCCGTCCGCGCCGAGTATCCATGATTCAGGTATCGCCGTTGATGATATCAGCGACCTCCTCGGCGTCGTCCTCGCTCCAGTCGTTGGCCAGGATGCCGAGCCAGTTGGGATCGATCAGGTGAACGTCACAGTCCAGTTCGTAGAGGATCTCCTTGTCGAACTCGCCGCCCTCGGCGATGGGCGTGACATCGTCGAACGAGACGTTCACACCCGGAAGCGCGTCGTAGAACGCCGTCGGCATGGTTTCCGGATCCCACAACCCCCTGAGGCCGCCGGCCTGACCCAGAGCGATGCCCATGTCGCCGTACGTGCTGAGGAAGGCCAGCCAGGTCTCCGGTGGCTCGCCGAACTCGACGGTTCCCATCGGCTCCATCGTCACCGAGTAACTGGTGTCCTCGGTCGGGGTCTCCGCCGAGGCTTGCGTCTCTGTCGCCGTCGAATCAGGTGTCGAGCCACCGTCTGAATCGCCCGTACACCCGGCGAGCAGTCCCCCGCCGACGACCGCGCCGCCGTATTTCACGTAGTCACGCCGCGTCGGTGTCTCACCCGTGTCAGTCGTCTCCTCGTTCATGGTTAGATGTCTCCTTTGACGATGTCCGCGACTCGCTGGCGGTCGAACAGCTCCTCGTCACCGGTCACCTCGCCGAAGATGTCGGGGTAGAGTTGCTTTGCGGCCCGTTCGGTCAGGAACAGGTTCTGGATCGGCCCCTGGTTGAGGTAGCCGCCGCGGTAGACGCGTTCGTTCCGAACCGCGGTGAGTTCGCTCCCGACGGAGTGGTCCTGCATGTACCCCAAGACGACGTCGCGGAACTCTTCGGCGCTCTTGCGCTCCTGACCGCGGACCAGGATCACGTCGGGGTCGACTTCCAGCAGGTTCTCGTAGTCGAGTTCCCCACGGTTGGTCGTGCTGAGGTTCTCGATATCGGTCCCCTCTAGAGCGTCCTTCGCGCCGAGGTCACGCCACTGTTTCTTGCTCGTACCCTTGTCTTTGAGCCGGTACGGCGAGAACGTCGATGGTTCGTCGGTCCCCTCGTACGTGAGGAACACGCGCGGGCGTTCCTCCTCTAGGGGTAGTTCGGCCTGAACGCCCGCGATGAACTCGTCGTGTAGCGCGGTGAAGGCCTCGTAGCGGTCTCGGGTCCCGAACATCGCCGCGACCTTCTCGAATGCCTCGTACAGCGTGTAGTAGCGGTAGTCGTGCCACTCGTCGGACCGCCGGAAGATCAGGTTCGCGAAGAAGGGCGCGACGTTCTCGCTGATCTCCTCGACGTCGGACTGGGCCCAGTCGAACCAGTTCACCAGCATCTGCGGGTCGTAGAGGTGGACGTCACAATCGAGTTCGTAGAACTCCTCTTTGGTCCTAACCTCGGGGAACTTCTCCAGCGGTTCCTCCGGAACGTCTACGCCCGGGAGTTCGTCGTAGATGGACCGGTAGTACCGCTTCGCGTAACCGATGCCGGCGAGGCCGTCGGCCCGGCCCAGCGCCACGGCCATATCGGCGTAGCCGCCGTCGTAGGCGGCCCACGTCTCGGGCGGCGATTCGAAGGTCACCTCGCCGACCGGCGCCATCTCTACCGAATAGGAACTGTCCTCTGCCGTCGTTTCGGCCTCGGTGTCAGTCGCTGTGGCACTGTCGGTGGCCGTAGCGCTGTCGGTCGTCGGCCTCGACTCCGAGCCGCCGTCTCCGGCACATCCGGCGAAGAGTCCGCCACCGATGACCGCCCCTCCGTACTTCACGTAGTCGCGCCGCGTCGATGCCTCGTGTTCGCCGAGATCGTCCGCCATACGATTTAGGCCCGCCTAATCACGCAAAAGCGTTCCGAACTTTAGGCCAGCCAAATCAATCAGCGAGGCACACCGCAGCGTGGACACATCGGTGATCCGCTCGCGGAGAGATCGAGCCCGCAGTGGGGGCACTCGCCGTCGGCGGGCGCGTTCATCTCTTCGACCACGTCGTCGGTTCCATCTCGGATCGATTCGATGTGGCGACCCCGTCCGGGGACGCCCCGGACCCCTCGTCGGTCACTCGTCGCCGACAGAACTGTACTCGGTCGGATAGGAACGACGGCGAGTCGCCGTCTGTGATGTCGAGCGCAGCAAGCACAGATCGGACTTGACTCCCTCGTCCGTTCCCGCGAGCAGACCGAGGGCCTCGGCCGCCCGTCCCTGCACGTAGGGGTTCTCATCACCCAGCCGCTCCCGAAGCGCTTCCGGTGCGCTGGTCAGCTTCGCCGCATGCTCACAGCCGACGACTACCAGCGTCGTACAGAGGTGATAGCGGACGAGTTCGCTATCGTCGTCCAGGTGCTCGGCCAGCGACGACACCTGGTGGCGGAGTCGACTCGCGTCACCGAGTGCGACGTACGCCAGTGCTTTCGCCAGCTTCTCTTTGACCTCAGGTTCATCGAACTCCAGTCCGATGCGGAGGTCGGCTAGCGTGTCCGGATCGGTGACCGTTTCGGGCGCTTTGACAGCGACGTAACCGAGTGCTTCGGGGCATCGCGCCCGGACGTAGTAGAACTCGTCCTCGTCCGCCAGTCGGCCAGCAAGGTCGTCGACGGCAGGGAGGACGACCAGGGGTTCCGACTGCGCCAGCGTGACGAACAGTTTCGCGGTCATCAGCCTGACGGCCCGGTCCTCGTCGGAAGAACGTCAAAACCGGATCGATGAGTTTCTCGACGGAACGCGACCGCTCGGCAGCTACGTCCCGAACCGCCCGCAACGCACGCTTGCGAGTCTCAGTCTCAGCCGCATTGAGGCGGTCGAGACACGCCAGTGTCTCCTCGCGGGTACCCTCACGGAGGAGTTCGGCGAAACGGTCTGGCGGTAGCGGCTGGTCTGAGTCACTCATCGGCGCGATCGGTGTGTGACTGGCTTTCACGACTAGTCGCTTCAATCCGGTGGTTCGGCGCCGACCTCAAACCCTCTACTGAGCACCTCTATAGACGGCTGCTGATGGTATAGACGGTGGCCACTTCTAACCCGCCGATACACTCAGAATCGACGTCGGAGACGCTCTCGGACCGTGCCTGCCGGATAACCCACGCCTACAAGACCGGAATCGATCTCAGAGAGACGCTAGGAAATGGAGCGGGCCTCCGAGCCGCGGTTAGCGAGGTCATGCTCTACACGGATCAATTTGAGGACAGCTATCCGGAGTGGCACCCAGCACCCGATTTGTTCCCGGGAACGCTCCGGCTGTTCATCTATCGGGAGATTACGGGCGACAGTTAGGGCTCCAAAATTCGGTATCGCGGCATATAATTTATAGAAGAAGATTCTAGCCGTGTAGGGCTTGTGGTCTACGAAATCGTCGGGTTCGGAGATTGCATTGGCCACTGTGGATTATACCAGCTGTACACAGTGGATTTACGGAGGTCCACGCTGTCGGGTGAGCTTACTCGCTGCCGCCGTCTCACGTCTGCTCGATACAACGGATGGGAAGAGGAGACTCCTTTCCAGCAGTGGGTTTACCGCTCTCCACCCGGATACAGGGTTGCTGTCGCTAGCCGTTTTGGTTGGCCGAGTGATTCTCCCGTCGGCTCGAGTCGAGTCTCAGCCTCGGAGAACACGTGAATCGTCCCTTCCTCGCGTAGCAACACCTGCTCACTCCCGCTCTCACACAGATCGGCGTGCGCGGCGTGACCGTCTATCGGAAACGAGACCACGGGGTCGATCGACCCGTCGTAGAGAGCCGGGTTCGTCCCACCACCGCGTCGCCACGCGAGAAGGTGATCGCGCTCCCCCCTAGTCCACCCAGTCATCGGCTCGACAATAGTGAGCCACCCGCCCGGGTCCCGATTCTCCTCCGCGAAAAGTTCCCCGGTAGCGTTCACGAGGAAGATACCATCACGTCCATCATTCCGGCCCGACCCGCGAACGATGCGGTCGAGACCGGCGATATCGAGGCCCTCGCCGTCCTCGCGGTAGTCACCGGGCGCAACGTGTTGGACCTCCCTCGGTTTCTTGTTTCGCCACAGTTCCTCGCCCTCCGCGGTGTACGCGTAGAGTCCTCCCTCGCCGATCAGGATCTCGGACTGTCCGTCCCCGTTCACGTCGGCCACCCAGATACAGTCGGCGTGTTCCTCCTCGATGTCGGCGTGCCAACGCGGAGTGCCATCGGCGTCGAGGAAATCGTATCCCGCCATCACCTCGTCGCGGCCGTCGCCGTCGAAGTCGTGCGGCCAGGGGTAGTGGCCGACGTTCCCCTCGTGCGTCCAGTGTACCTCGAAGTCCGCATCTAGATCGATAGCCCACACGCGCCGGTACCGGTCCTTGAGCAGGACGTCACCTGCGTACTCGCGCCCACTCACGTTCGCCGGCACGATGCAGTCGTGCGCATCCGGGTCCGGGAGGTCGTAGGATCGGCTGATCTTACCGGTCTCGCCTGCGATCACGAGGAAGCGGTCGTCCATCACACAGCAGACTTCGTTCTCGCCGTCGCCGTCGACGTCCCAGACCTGAACCGGGTAGTCCGCGCCGTGGCTTCCGCCTCGAGGGTCGACGTCGCCAACCTGCCACAGCACCTCGCCGTCGAGGTCGATGGCGGTGAGCGCCGTCACCTCGTGGGGCGTGTGTCGGGCGTCGATGTCGTCACCCTGTGCCAGTAGCACGTCCATCCGCCCATCGCCGCTCAAGTCTCCGAGACGTAGCTGTGGTCGTCCACCAGCGGGTCCGATGTCGACGGTTCGTAGTTCGACGGGCTCGTCCGTACTCACGGGTTAGTTCGGTCCCGGGGGGAGAATTACTCTCGCGTTCACGCGAAGGCCGCCGGTTTCGAATGGCGGAGGCGATCCACTCTCGTCCAGCAATCCGACGAATTCGTCGTTGTACGGCGATTTCATACGGAAGAGGAGCGGGGAGATGGATCGATAGCGACCACCGCTACCCTCGGGAAATCGGGTTCGAACCCGAACTAACCGAGTGAGAGGGAGGGTTCCGAACGGGGACGGCGTGTCACGACCGAAGCGCTGTGAGTACGGCCAGACACCGCCCGAGGGGTGACACGCGGGCTGGTCGGGGTGAGCCGACGACTGTAGACAGTACGCAGACTGAAGGGGAGTTCCTTTCCGAGTCGGAGGCGGCAGCGACCAGCGACGTCAGCGACGCGGTCCGTACCGTCGAACGTCATCACTAGGTTCGTATATTTCCATGAGTCTATCAAATATATTATATACGGTGGCTACGTGCGAGCGGATGCAGTCGAGGATCCCCCCGCGGCTTCGAGTAGAAGTCCCGTGTGGATCACGGGTCGTCAGGGGGGCGAGACGTCGTCAGTCCCACGAGGACGACCCCGTCGAGGGCGGCGTCACTCACGTCCCCGTCGTCTCGTGCAGTCGCCCGCCCGTAGGCGGACGGCGTCGAGGTGGACGCCGACGCTGGAAACACGTCGTGGAACTGGCCGATCGGTAGGACCCGTCACTCGGCGTCGAAGTCGTCGCAAGCGTGTTCGAACGGGCCGTCGACCGGGTCCTGAGCCGTGCCCAACCGGCACGGATCCGCGGGGAAGATCGAAGCGTGCCATCGTCTTCACGACTCGTTCACTCGTACGACACGTATAACTAGATATCGAACATTTCTGATCCGACGAGAGCGAAAACCGCATCGGCTCCGAAGTGGCCTCTGGCGGAGCCGGGGTTCTCATGACTCGGAACCCACGCGTACCGTGTCGGTCAGCGGATATAGTAGTATCGTTCGTGACGTTCGTACCGGTGAACGACCGGGAGACGGAGCGAAGACCGTCAACTCCTCCCGACCGTCGTATTTCCCCCTCGGCCCGGCAACCGAACGGCGGACGGGCCTTCGGCGCTCCGACTCTCCACTACAGCCGGTTCGTCGGACCTCGCTTTGCCGCTTGCGGGAGGAGAGGGCAATCGACGACGGACTCGTCTGTCGGGGCACGTCGAATCTCGTTCACCCGTCGGCGGCGACCCACTCCACCGCGTTCGCGAGCGCCCGCCGGACCTCGTCGTGGTCGCGGTAGATCGGGAACTCCTCGTGGCCCGGACGGAGGTAGAAGCCGGCGCCCGCCCCGAACCGGAACGCGACGCCCGAGCGGAACCACCCGCCCTCGGAGAACTCGCTCTCGAAGACCACCGTCTCCGGGTCGGGGATGTCGTACGGTTCGCCGAACATCTCCACCCCGTCGATCACGAAGTCGTCGACCCCGTCGGCGACCGGGTGGTCGGGCGCTTCGACGCCGACCCGTTCGCGCTCCCCGTCGACGAGTCGCACCTCGCCGAGGTCGCCCGAGGTTCCGATCAGTCGCTTGTAGGGCCGGGCGTAGTGCGCAGAGTGGAGGCTGACGAATCCGACGCCCTCCTCGGTGACGGCCTCCTCGATGCGGTCGACCGTCCGGTCGGTCACGTCGTCGTGGCGGAGGTGCCCCCACCAGACCACGGCGTCCGCCCAGTCGAGGTCGGCGGCGCTCGCGCCTTGCCCCTCGTCGTCGAGCGACCGCGTCCGAGTTTCGATGCCGCCGCGGTCGGCGAGCGCCGAGGCGACGGCTCCGCGGATCCCGTCGGGGTAGATCTCTTCCGGTTCGGTGCCCTCCGACCACACGAGGGCGTTGATATCACTGGTTACCACGCCCGTCACCACGGATCCCTCCACCTTGAATCCGATCGATTCTCCCTACGAGGGGAGTCCCGACCGCGTCACGCCCAACGCCGGTCGAACGGCACGGTGATAGGCGTCACTCGAAGTCGCCGAGGTCGATGTCGACGCGCCGTCCGGTCGTCGCTGACTCGTAGGCCGCCTCGGTGACCGCGGTCACCTTGAGCGCGTCCCGAGGTTTCGCCGGCGGTTCGGCGTCGTCGCGGACGACCCGGACGAACGCCGCCGCCTTGGTGGGCGCGTCGTACGCGTCGAGTGGGGGCTCGGACTCCTCGCCGTCGGCGTCGATGTACGTGAGGTCTCGCGTGGACCAGTCGTCACCCTCGACGTAGAACCCGCCCTCCGGCCCCCACACGTGGAAGTGCTCGCGGACCGTGGGTACGTCCCCGGAGACGGCGACGGTCGCGACCGCCCCGTTGTCGAACTGGATGTCGAGCGCCGCCTGTTTGTCGACGCGTCGCTCGTCGTCGGCGAACAGCATCTGCGCGTTGACCGACACGGGCACGAGGTTCGTGGTCCACAACACTACGTCGAGGAGGTGACTCCCGGTGTCGTACAGTTGCCCGCCTCCGGAGAGGTCGGGGTTCGACCGCCAACTCCCGCGCTGGTTGGCGATCCAGTCTTGGGTGACCTCGGCGGTGATGAACTGCGGGTCGCCGGTCTGGATTTCGAGTTCGTCGCGCGCGCGACGGTAGGCGGGCATGAGGTGGCGCTGGTACCCGACCATCAGGGTGGCGTCCGCCTCGTCGCTCCGCCGAACGAGGTCCCTCGCGCGGTCGAGATCGATACACAGCGGCTTCTCACACAGCGTGTCAACCCCGCGGTCGAGCGCCGCGACCGTCTGCTCGTAGTGGAGCGCGTGCGGCGTCGCGATCACCACCCCGTCGAGGTCCTCGGCGTCGAGCATCGCGACGTGGTCGTCGTAACAGTGGTCGTCGGCGACGCCGAACGTCTCGGCGGCGCGCGAGAGACTCTCGCGGCTGATGTCGGCCAGTGCGGCGATCTCGGCGCCGTCCACCTCGTCGAGTTCGCGCAGAACGTGCGTTCCGAGCCCACCGGTACCCGTCACACCGATCCGTACGGTTTCGACCATACGAGACGGCATGGCTCCGGTTACATATAACTTACCTCTCCTCCCACCGTCCACGTCGGCCGGTCGATTTCGTGCCACCACGCGACCTGGAACGACCTATTCCGTTGCTCGGTGGTGGCTCGTCTACAGCCACAGCGTCCCGAGCGATAGATATATCGTTCCGTTGGAAATCTGGACTGTATGGTCTCGACTGTGCGATGGCGTACCAGATGGAGCCTCGATTCGGCGCCACGACCGGGAGGCCGTCGATGACGAACGGCACGCCGGAGACCGCGGACCAGACGTCGTCGCGCCCGTCGACCGGTGGCCGCGAACGACCGAACGTCCTCCTCGTACTCGTCGACGACCTCGGCTACAGCGACCTCGGCTGTTACGGCGGCGAGATCGCGACGCCGAACGTGGACCGACTGGCCGAGTCGGGGGCTCGGTTCGACGAGTTCCACGTCCAGCCCCGGTGTTCACCCACGCGGGCCTCGTTACTGACGGGACACACGAACCACCGGCTGGGGTTCGATGTGCTGACGGGCGACGACGAACTGCGGCGGAACCACGTCTTCCTGCCCGAACTCCTCGGGGAGAACGGGTATCGAACCTATCTCTCCGGGAAGTGGCACCTGGGGAGTACGGCGAACTTCGGCGCGTCCGACGTACCGCGCGACCCGCGCGTCCGCGGGTTCGACCACGCGTACCGGTTCACGGGGTACGCCGAGTCGCCCTGGGACCCCGATACCCGGCTCCTGTCTCACACCCCGGACACCTACCGCCTCCTCTCGGACGCCGTCGAGGAACGGACGTACGAACGCGCCTCCGACCCGGGGGAGTACGAACCCGGCGAGACGTTCTACCAGACCGACGCCATCACCGACTACGCGCTGGACTTCCTCGAACACGACCGGAACCGCGACGAGGCGGAGGGGCGACGGCCGTTCTTCATGTACCTCGCCTACGGGGCGCCGCACTTCCCGCTGGCGGCGCCGCAGTCGCTGGTCGACGAGTACGTCTCGGAGTACGAGGCGGGGTGGGACGCGGTACGCTCGGAACGCCTCCGACGGATGATCGAACGAGGGATCGTTCCCTCGGACGTGGTGTTGCCCCCGCGGAGCGACGTTCCCGCCCGCGAGGGGTGGGAGTGGGAGAGCCACCGGATACGGGCGTGGGACTCCCTCTCCGAGGAGCGTCAGACCGACCTGGTTCGGCGCATGGCGGTGTTCGCGGCGATGGTCGAGATGGTCGACAGGAACGTGGGGCGCGTACTCGACGAGTTGGAGGAGCACGACCGGTTGGAGAACACCCTCGTGTTGTTCATGTCCGACAACGGCGCCTGCTACGAGTGGCACGAGTTCGGCCACTCCGCCGACGACGGGCCGCGGTCCGGCGACGCCCTGCGGAACATGGGAACCCCCGCGTCCGATCGGGGTCTCAAGTACGGTGCCGGGTGGGCCAACGTGGGCAGTACGCCGTACCGCCTCTACAAACACTTCGGCCACGAGGGCGGGATCCGGTCGCCGCTGGTCGTCCACTGGGAGGGGCTCGACGACGACCTCCGGGAGGGAACCGTCGGCGGGGTGGGGTGTTCCCGCGACGTCACGCCGACGATACTGGACCTGCTCGACGTCGACCTGCCCGACACGTGGACGGCCGAGAACGGCGAGACGTACGCCGTCGACGGGTTCGACGAGACGACCGAGAGCCTCCGCGACCTGCTGGTGGACGGCGACTCGCCCGGCGACCGCGACGTCGCCTGGGAACACGAGGGGAACGTCGCCTACCGAAGCGGGTCGTGGAAACTGGTCGGGAAGAACTTCGAGGGGACGGACGGGAAGCCCGCTCACGAGTGGGAACTGTACGATCTCTCGTCGGACCCGACCGAGTCGGACGACCTGGCGGACGCTCGCCCAGACAGGGTGCGCGAACTCGCCGGTCGGTGGACGGCCTGGGCCGACCGCAACGACGTTCCGGTCCCCGACGCGGTCACCGTTCCGTCGGGCTCCGACGACGGCGTGGAGTAGGGGAGCGCGTTCGCGCTCCCCGCGTGAGGGGTCCGGACGCGCCGCTCAGCGGGCGTCCGCGAACCGTCCGCTCGCGGTACTCTGCGACCGGATGCGCCAGTCGCGGAGGACGTCGAGGAGTTCGCGCTTCCGGTCGGCCACCTCGGGGTCGTCCCACCGGTTGTCGGTCTCGCCGGGGTCGGACGCCAGGTCGAACAGTTGCCCCTCGTCGCTGTCTACGAAGTGAACGAGTTTCCAGCGTTCGCCCCGCACCATGGTCATGAACGCCGTCTCGTCGAGGATACCGTCACGACGCTGCTCGGCGAACACGTGGTCACGCCCCTCCCACTCGCGGCCGGCTATCGCCGGGAGGAGCGACTCGGCTTGCATCCACTCCGGGCGTTCGACGCCCGCGAGTTCGAGTATCGTCGGCCCGAGGTCCATCAGCGAACAGAGCCCGTCGACCCGGCGTCCGGTGCCGAACCGTTCCCCGTCGGACGCCCAGACGAGTGCGGGAACCCGCGTCACCTCCTCGTACATCGTCCACTTCTGGCTGTGCCCGTGCTCGCAGAGCGCGTCGCCGTGGTCGGAGGTGAACACGACGATACAGTCGTCGAGGTAGCCGTTTCGGTCGAGCGCGTCGAGGAGCTTCCCTACCTGTTCGTCGATCATCGCCACGTTCGCCGTGTAGTACGCGCGCTGGCGGTGGAGCTGTTCGTCCGTCGGGTCCCGCTGGTGGACGACCGAGTCGTGGTCGACGTTCACGTGGTGTTGCCGGAGGGCGTCGAAGACGGACGGCTGGCCGGCGAGGTCCGCGTCGTCGATGTCGGGGAGGGGGAACTCCCGGTCCGCGTACTCCTCGGCGTATCGAGGAATTGGGTCGTACGGGGGGTGCGGCCCCGGAAACCCCACCTGGAGGAACAGCGGCTGGTCGGTGTTCGGCTTGTCGTCGAGCCACCACTCGGCGGTGTCGCCCACGAACACGTCGGAGTGAGTCCGTTCGGGTAGCTCCCACTCGAACGCCCCGAGTCGGTCCTCGTAGTCGTCGTACTGCCGGTAGAGCTCCCGCTGTTGTTTCGTGATCCCCTGCGCTTTCAGCGCCTTGTCCCACTCGTCGAAGTAGTAGCGGTCGGAGAGATAGCGGTCCTTGTTCTCGACGACGTACCGTTCGTCGAACCCCATCGGCGTCTCGTACGGTTGGGTGTGCATCTTTCCGACGTTGATACAGTCGTACCCGCTCTCGGAGAGGTCCTCCACCCACGAGTGGCGCCACTCGTCGCCGTTCCTGTAGATCCCAGTCGTGTGCGGATAGAGGCCGGTGAACAGACTCGCGCGCGCGGGGGCGCACGACGGTGCCGTGACGTGGCAGTTCGTGAACGCCGTTCCCTCGTTGGCGAGTCGGTCGAGGTTCGGCGTGTCCATATACGATGCCCCGAGGGCGTCGATCGTATCGAACCGCTGCTGGTCGGTCACGACGAAGACGATGTTCGGGCGGTCTGCTGGCATACGAACGATCGGCCGCTTCGAACGGGGAGAGTATAACTCATGGTGGGCGCGCCGACCATCTCTCGACGGTACCTCACCCGCTCCCCGCTGAGAGGGCTGCTCCCGCACTACCGACGAACCGAGACGCGGGTACCGATCTACGAAGCGCGTCTCGGACGCCTCACGCTCGGCGTCGGTCGCGGCCGACTCACTCGAGTGGGACCGTCACACGGACCATCGAGTAGGGGTCGAGGGAGAGTTCGATCCCCCCGTCTTCGACGGGTATCGACGACGACTCGGGGACGACCCGGGTGGGGTCGTCGCGCGTGTTCTCGTCGGCCATCGACTCGCCCGACAGCACGGTCACCGTCCCCTCGGACCCCGTGTCGAACGCGCCGAGGTCGACCGCGAGGTCGGTCGACTCCGTGCGGCTCGCGCGATTGACGACGACGACGGCGAGTTCGTCGTCGCCGACCGCGGCCATCGCGTCGAGCGCCGGGACGCTATCGACGGGGTCGATCTCGCGGAACGTCGTCTCGGTCCCGATCGTATCGCAGGTCACCTCGACACCGAGGGGGGTCTTGCCCGCGAGTTCCGACCCGATCGACCGCCCGTAGTGACACGGGTTCGCCCAGACGCGCTCCCCCTCCTTCCACAGCCCCCCACCGTGGTTGACCGTCGCGGAGTGGGTCAGCATCTCCACGAATCCGCCCATTCGAATGAAGGTGTGACGGACGACTGCGTCGTACAGCGCCTCGCTGATGGTCGTCGGCGTGGGCATCGTCTCGGGCGAGAGAGCGCCTCCTCGGCCGTCAGCTTCGGTATCGGAGGCGTGACGGCTCTCCCGTCCCGTTCCCTCGGCGTCCGGCTGGAAGCTGGCGAACAGTTGGAGTTCGGTCACGTCGAGTTTGGGGTCGTCGACGCCCGCGTCCTCCATCCGCCCGCGCAGGTCGTCGAACCGGGTGCGGAGTTGGTCGGGGAACCCCATGAACGCGTGGAACAGTTCGTCGGGGTCGGTGGTCGCGTCGACCTCGCCGCCCGCGAGGACGTGTTCGGAGACCGCGCGTACGTCCTCGCCGCACTCCTCGAGTAGCGTGTCGTTCCACCGCCCGTCGCCGTTCACCTCCAACCCACAGGCCGTGACCGCGATGTCGGGGTCGGCGTCGAGCATCGCCTCACGGAAGCGGGCGTAGCGGTCGGCGTTACCCGCCGGCGTGGTCCAGTTGACCTGCCACGGGCCGTAGAGTTCGTTGCCGATCTCCCAGTAGGTGACGTCGAACGGCTCCTCGTAACCGTGTTCGGCGCGGAGCGCGCCCATCTCCGTCTCCTCGGGGTCGCCGTTGCAGTACTCAACCCACGCCGCCGCCTCCGCGGGCATGCCGTCGCCGGCGTTGACGCAGATCGACGGTTCACAGCCGACGTTCTCGCAGAACTCGACGAACTCAGCGGTGCCGAACAGGTTGTACTCCAGTCCGCCCCACGCGGGGTTGATCCGCGTCGGTCGGTCGTCGACCGGCCCGACGCCGTCGCGCCAGTCGTACCCCGAGACGAAGTTGCCGCCCGGCCACCGGAGGAGGGGGAGGTCCGACTCGCGGAGGAGTCCGACCACGTCCGGGTCCGCGCCGTCGACGTGGTCGTCGGGGTAGAGGAGCACCCGGTCGACCACGACGTTCGCGGGGTCGGCCGCCGTCAGGCGCACCTCGTACACCCCGTCGGGGTCGGCGTCCGACGGGAGCGCGAGCGTCCCCTCCGCCGTCGTCCACGCGCCGTCGACATCGGTCGACGCCTCGGCGACGGCCGCGCCACCTGTAGGCCCCACCGACAGGTCGAGCGTCGTCTCGTCGGACGCGCGCGCCCTGATGCGGAACTCGTAGCCGTCCGTCCGGTGGAGCGGCAGACGCGTCTCTTGGAACACCCCCTCGTCGTACGTGTCAGTCTCGATCCGCTGTGCGCGGGTCCCCGACGGGCCCGTGTCGGGGCTGGCGGTCACCGCGTCCGCGTCGGTGGGCTGCCACCCGAACGCGAGGCCGTCGCGGTACGCCTCTAAGAGCGCGTCGGAGTCCGTCTCCTCGGGGTACGCCAGCGGCCGGCCGTGCGCCTCCACCGTCTCGCGGACCCGACCTGGGTCGGTCTCGGCGTCGTACCCACCACTCTGGCGAACCTCGGGCGCGCGGAAGTGCCACTCGCCGAGTACCGGGTTGAACAGCACCTGCGCGTCCATCCCGTGGTAGATGTTGTTACCCAGGTGCTCGCAGAACTTCCCGAACAGCATCGGCTCGACCGGGTCCCCACGCGAGTCCGGGTCGATCCGCACGCTGGCTTCGCTCGGGTCACCGCTATCGACGTGTCTGAACAGTCGGTCGTCGGCCATCGGCAGGTGTTCAGCGGCATCCGCATTAGGGTTTGCGTGGGCCGGCGTGGCCGGCGGACACGGATGCGACCGTCGGCTGTGTCCCGTTCCCAGCCGCGCGTGCCGGCGGCCGGTTACGCCGCTGTCCTTTCCGCCCGCTCCGTTCGGTCCGGGCGGTCACGCTCGTCGCGCGCGAGCATCCGGTCGACCAAGAGGACGTGAAGCGAGAACGCGACGGTGGGGAACAGCAGGACGAACCCGGCGGTCAGCGCCGCGGTGCCGACCAGGAGGACCAGCGTGACCAGCACCGCCATCAGCACCATCGTCACGTGGGTCACCGTCCAGAGGTACGCCGTCTTGAGGCTCTCGACGAGCGGCCGGTCCCGCGCGAGAAGCGCGAGCGTCAGGGCGGAGACGATGGCGAGGTGAGTCGCGAGATACCCGCCCACGAGGCCGAACACGAGCGGGAAGCCGACCGTCGACGACGCGGCCCGTTGGACGTAGAGGAACGCCCCGCCCCCGAAGAGCACCGGGAGGAACCCCACCAGCGTGGCCTCGATGCCGTGGCGGCGAAGCACCCCGAGGAGGTACCCGCGGTCGATCCGTCCCTCGTCGTACAGCGAGTAGATGGCGGCGTACGCGCCGAGCGTCGTCACGCCGAGCGTGACCACCGGGAGCGACGCGAAGAACCACGCGACGCTGATCACGACCAGCCGTAACAGGCGCTCGTAGACGAACGATTTCGCGTCGCGGAGCGTGACGCGGAACACCTCGACGTCGCCCGGTCGCGCCTCTCCGCTCTCGGTCGTCTCACCGGTCATACCCCTACTCGGACTGCCGGGTACTTGAACGTACCTCCGTACCCAGCGACCGTCCGCGTCCGCACCACGGACACCACAAGCACCACGACCGGCGCGCCCGCGGTTACGAATCTGCCCGCGGGGCGCAAAGCAGGGGGTGAGAGCGCCTGCTCCGCTACTTCACTCCACCGTCCCTTGCAGCTCGACCGCCCTGATCAGATGCTTCTGGAGCGCCAAGAACAGAACCAACAGCGGGATCGACGCGGTGAGCGCCGACGCCATCACTAGCCCGGGCTGGCTCGTCGTCGCGTAGGCGTCGCGCACGGTGACGAGTCCGATGGGGAGGGTGTACATCGACTCGCTCTGGAGCAAGACGAGCGGTAACACGAACTGGTTCCACGTGCTGATGAACGTGAACAGCGCCAGCGCGGTCATCGCGGGCTTCATCATCGGCAGGATGAGCTTGGCGTATATCTGCACCGTCGAGAACCCGTCGAGTTGGGCGGCCTCCTCGAGTTCCTTCGGGAAGTCCTTGAAGAACTGCACCAGGAGGAAGACGCCGAGCGCGCCGCCCGACAGCGGGAGGATGACCCCGATGTACGTGTTGAGCAGCCCCAAACTCGAGATGATGGTGTAGATGGGGATCAGGTTGACGACCGCCGGGATCATGAAGCTAGCGAGGATCGTCACGAACACCAGTCGGCGGCCTGGCCACTTTAGCCGCGTGAGCGCGAACGCGATCATCGAGTCGATGACGAGGACGACCACCGTCACCCCGCCCGCGAGGATGATCGTGTTGATGATCCACTGGACCATCGGGGCGGCGGCGAACAGTTGTTCGTACCAGGTCGTCGTCACCGCCGGCGGGATCAGGTGGGGGTTGCGGTCGAAGATCAGGTTCCGCGGGAGGATCGACTGGGTCGCCATGTACCAGTAGGGGAGGAAGAACAGGATGCCCGCGCCGTACATGGCGACGTACACCCCGAACTTCCGTAGCCGCGTCTCGTCGATGCCGATGGTCTCGTTGAGCGTCGAGCGGACGGTGCTCACGCGCTCGTCCCCCCGTCGTCCTGCAGGACGAAGTAGTTGACGAGCGAGACGGCCACCATCACCAAGAAGAGGACGTACCCGACCGCGGCGGCGTAACCGAACTCCCGGGCGGAGAACCCAGTGCGGTAGAGGTACATCACGATGGTCTCCGTCGCTCCGGCGGGACCGCCGTCGGTCATGATGTACGGTTGCCCGAACACCTGGAACGACGAGAGGAACGACGTGATGACCACGAACATCATCGGGTTACGCATCTGCGGGATGGTGATGTCGACCATCGCGCGCCAACTGGTCGCGCCGTCGAGACGCGCCGCCTCGTACAACTGTTCGCCGACGTTCTGTCGGGCGGCGAGCAGGATGATGAAGTTGAACGCGATGGTCCACCAGATGGTCGCGATGGCCACGGCGGGCATCGCCAAGAGGGGGTCGATCAACCAGTTGACCGGTTCGGCGACGAAGCCGGTGAAGTACGCGATGAGGCCGTTCGTCTCGAAGACGTCCTGCCAGAGCAGGCCGACAACCGAGACGGTGAGTACGTACGGACTGAAGAACAGCGTCCGCAGGACTCTCCGCCCCTTGATGCTCCGATTGACGCCCAACGCGAGCAGGAGCGAGAGGACGACCAAGAACGGGACCGTCAACACGACGAAGTAGACGGTGTTACCCAGCGCGTTCCAGAACTGCGGGTCGGCGAGCAACGTCTGGTAGTTCGCCAGCCCGACGAACTCGGTCCGGTCCGGGAACAGCGCGTTCCAGTCGTGGAGGCTCATCCAGAACCCGTACGCGAGCGGGTAGACGAGGAAGGCGGCGAAGACCAGGAGGTACGGCACTGAGAACCCGTACCCCTCCAGCGTCTCCCGGAGCGAGTACTCCTCGCGTACGGCTCGGATGCGCTGTTGGGGGGTAGAGATGCTCACGGGTTACTTCCAGACGGAATTGAGGTTCTGTTTGATCTTGTCGAGTGCCTGTTGCGGCTCCATGTTCCCCGTGCGGACGGCGGTGACCGGGTCGTAGATGGCCTGGTGGTACTGACCGTTCTTCCGCGTCCGGGGGACGTACATGAACTCGTCGTTTTCGAGCATCTCGAACCACGTCTCCATCGTCTTATTCCAGACGGGCGCCTCCCTGAGCTCCTGGCTCTCGCGCGCTTGAACCGCGTTGGGGATGTGACCCGCGCTCGTCCCCCACAGCAGCCCGTAGTCCTGCGTGATCGTCTTGGCGGCCTGCTTGGCCGCGTCCGTCTTCTCCTTACTCCGGTTTTTACTCGTCGGCACGGCGATCGAGTGGCTGTTACTCCACGTCTTGTTCTCGTCGAGACCCATCCCGGGGGCCGGCGGGGCTTTCATGAAGCCCCACTCCAAGTCGAGTTCCTTGTACGCGTTGTACGTCCACGTGCCGTTGTTGAGCGCCGCGGTGCCGTTGTTCTGGAACTGCTCGAACGCGACCGCGGTGTCTTTCGGGAACCACTCCCAGTTCGCGCGCATGTCGTTGACCGTCTGGAGCACCTTCAGGCCGTCCTCGTTGTCGAACCCCATCTCCCACCCGTTGTCGGTCTCTTCGAGGATCACGTTCCCCATCTGGCGGAGCCACGGGTAGTAGACGCGGTTGCCGTGGAGAGCCCCGCCGGGGTCGTACCCCATCTTGTCGGTCTCGGAGACGACGGTATCGATCTTCTCTTTGAACTCGCTCCACGACCCCATCGTCTGTTCGGGGTCGAGCCCCGCCTCCTCGAAGATCCCCTTGTTGTAGTACGTCCCCGTCCCGAGGATGTCGAGCGGCGCGCTCCGCAGGTCGCCCGCGACGACCCCCTCGCCGTACGACGTGCTGTAGTAACTGCTCTCGTCGAGCGTGTCGGTCAGTGGCTCGAACGCCTCGCCGAAGCGTTTGATCCGACTCAGGTGACAGATACACATGTCCGGCGGATTCCCGCCGCTGAGTGAGGTGTACAGTTTGGTGTAGTACTGGTCCCACGGGATGCGCTGTCGCCTGATCTGGATGTTGCTGTTCTCCTCGTTGAACGTGTCGACGATCTCTTTCATCGTCGCTCCGTCGCCGCCGGCGAACAGCGTCCAGTAGTCGAGCGTGATCTGGTCGGGTGCCGCGGTCGCGGTGGGGGTTCCGGTCGGCGTCGACGACCCGGTGCCGGTCTCCGAGTCGGTCGGGGCGTCGCCCCCGCCACCCCCGCCGCTGGCACACCCTGCGAGCGCGATAAACCCGGACCCGCCGAGCGCCGACAGCACCTGTCGCCTCCGCGCGGTACGGGCTCCCGTATCCGTGTCTGTGGCTATCTTTCGGGACACACCCCGGAGTTGATCGACCCGGTAATTAAGTGTTGTGCCGAGACGCGGCGCTCGGCAACGAGGTCGAGCCAGCCCTCAGAGCGCACAGTTACGGAGTCGAATCCCCGCACAACCGTTTCTTCGGAGGAAACGAATCCGTCGCCGATCTCCGCCTCGCCGCGTTCGACCACTCCGACCCACCGAATTTCGTCGTGGGATTACAGCGGTACTGTTGTAACTGCTATCGACGTTCATGGCGATTATTCGCCGTATCGAGCGTGAAGTCGAACGGGGATCCGACTGGATCGGGTATCGCGGGGGTTCGGCTCTCGGACCACAGCCGTTTCCCAGTGAGAAACATTCACACGCAGGGTGCGGCGTGGGACCGGCGTCACAACGGAGGTCGGCCTCGCTTCTGCGGACGAGCCCACCCGTACACGACCGTGTAACGATGGCCCCACGACGAGTCCGTACCGCGGAGCCCACCGACTCCGAACCGTTCGCGGTACCGCCGCGGTCGCTGTTCGTGAAGTTGGAGACGTCGGACGGCGCCGTCGGTTGGGGGGACCGGCCGTCGAGGGACGCGCGAACACGCCGTCGTAGTAGAGCGCGTTAGGAATCGACCGTAACCCGTTCGCCCGACTCGGCCGACCGGTGGATCGCTTCGAGCGCCCGCATATCCACGAGGCCGTGCCGCCCGTCGGGGCCCGGGTCGCGGTCGGTGAGGACGGCCTCCGCGAAGTAGTCGAACAGGTCGACCATCTGGTTCGCGTCGGGCGTCTCGACGTCGAGGCTCCGGTCGCCGACCGTCAGCCGGAGTCGAGTGTCCATGTGGTAGGCGGGGTCGAGTCGGAGGCTCCCCTCGGTCCCGACGACCTGGAGGTACGTCCGTTCGGCGGCGTTCTGACTCGCCACGCACGTCGAGTGAACGCCGCCCTCGAACTCAAGGAGGACCGACGCGAGTTCGTCGGGAACCCGGTCGAACGCCTCGTGGTCCGACCGCATCGACGCCTGAGCGGCGACGGGGTCGGCGTCGAGGAGGAACCGGGCCGTGTTGAGGTGGTAGATTCCCAGGTCCACGACCGAGGTTCCGTAGCCGGTCAGGTCGGGGTCGAGACGCCACTGGTCGTGGTCGGCGAACATGTCGAGCAGGCGCTGGCTGTTGACGCCGGTCACGAACCGGGGTTCGCCGATCACACCCTCGCGGACCAGTTCACGGGCGCGTCGGACGGCCGGAACGGTCTGCATCCGGTAGCCGACGATCAACTCGACGCCCGCCTCCTCGCATACGTCGACCAGCCGCTCCGCGCGGCCGACGGTGGCCTCCATCGGCTTTTCACACAGGACAGCCTTCCCCAGACCGGCCGCCGTCTCGGCGTAATCGAGGTGATAGGCGTTGGGCGTACAGACGTACACCGCGTCGTACCCCTCCCGTCCGACCCCGTCGTGGAACTCGTCGTAGTCGAGCACCCGTGACACCGTCTCGACGTCCGCGGCGACACGCTCGCCCTTCGCCCGCGACCCCGTCACGAGCGTCGTCGTCTCACACCGGTCCACCGCCTCGATGGCGGGCAGGACCCGCTCGGTCGTCCACCAGCCGAGACCGACGAGTGCCAATCGTACGGTGCCCTCGGCCCCCGTCCGCCAGTCGCGCTCGGCGAACTCGCCGAGACAGTTCGACAGTGACATCGAAGGGGGAATCGACGACCGAGTACAAAAATCGAGCGGGTGGGTGCCGGGGGTGACGAACCGACATGTAGTATCACGTACGGAAAGAACTATGAAAAACAGTGACAATTTCGGGGCGGAGATGAATCGGAGAAGCCTCCTTCAGCGGATAGCGCTCGGAGCGGGCGCGCTCTCGACTGCGGCCACCGGAACGGCCGAGACGCCCGCGGGCCCGGTCGACCGGTCGACGTATCGCAACCCGGTGTTCGAGCCGGTGTTCGCGGACCCGAGTACGGTCCGAACCGACGACGGGTGGTACTACGCGTACGGCACCATGGACAGGTGGGGCGACGGCGAGGGGTTCCGGATCGTCCCGATCGTCCGGTCGACCAACCTCGTGGACTGGGAGTACGTGGGCGACGTGTTCGAGTCGGTTCCCGAGTGGCTCGAACGCGGCGACGCGGACTTCGTGTGGGCGCCCGACGTCGCGCAGTACCGCGGGAAGTACCACCTCTACTACTCGCTGGTCGACGCCGCGCCCGAGTACAACGACGACGCACAGGGGGTCGGCCTCGCCGTCGCCGACTCGCCCGCGGGACCGTTCACGGACCGCGGGAAGGTGTTACAGGGGTTCGAGGTCGGGGTACTCAACTCGATCGACCCGATGTTCTACGTCGACGACGGCACCCCTCACTTGATCTGGGGGAGTTTCAACGGCATCTACCTGGTCGAGTTGACGCCCGACGGCACCGCACCCGCGGGCGACCCCGTCCAGATCGCCAGCGCCCGGTTCGAGGGGCCCTACGTGGAGGAGCGCGACGGAACGTACTACCTGTTCGTCTCGAGCGGGACGTGCTGTGACGGGCCGAGCAGTTCCTACCGGGTCGAGGTCGGTCGCGCCGACTCGCTCGACGGGCCGTACCTGAACCGGGACGGCGAGTCGCTCCTCGACGCACCGGGGTCGGTCGTGGTCGACGACAGCGAGCAGTTCGGCGCGCCCGGTCACAACGGGCTCGCGTACGACGACGCCGATCGGGCGTGGCTGGTGTACCACGGCTACGAGCGCGACGAACCGGGGTTCATCGCCGACGGCGCGGCGCCCCGCCGACCGCTGTTCGTCGACCCTCTCCAGTGGGAGAGCGGGTGGCCCGCCGTCGAGGGCCGCGTCCCCAGCGTCACCCAGCGCCGCCCGTCGATCGAGACGGGCGAGCAGCCGCGGGTCGCCGTCCCGAACGTGTCGGCGTCCGTGACGAGCGTCACGCCGGACGAGCGGTTCTCGGTCACCGCGACGATACGGAACGAGGGGGCCGACGGGACGGCGTACGTCAACCTCTACGACGGGTCGACCGTCGTCGACTCCGCGCCCGCGGTGCTGTCGGCGGGCGAGACCCAGGAGGTGTCGTTCGAGACCCGGCTGTACACCGGCGGCGACCACGCCCTCTCGGTCGGCACGTCGGTGGATCGGGCCTCCGAGCCCGTCACCGTCACCGTCGACCCGCGGCCGGCGGAACTCGCGTTCGACGACGTCGAGATGCCCGACGTGTTGAGCGCGGCCGAGGCCGGCGAGTTCTCGGCGACCGTCCGGAACGTCGGGAGCTACGAGGCGTCGGAGTCGGTCGACTTGGTCGTCGACGGGTCGGCCGTGATGTCGTCGCCGGTGGACCTCGACCCCGGCGAGTCGACCGCGCTCACCTTCCGGCGGGCGTTCACGGTCGCCGACGACGGCTACCAGGTGGACCTCGTCGCCGGGAACGTCGAGGAGCGCCTCGGCGAGAGCGACGACGACTTCTACGGCCGTCAGGACCGACTGATCCAGTACGCGCACACCGACGGCGACGAGGTGACCGACCGTGACACGTGGATCAACTCGCTCGCACCCGAGACGCGGGCGCACGTCGACGCGGACCCGGTCGAGGTGGGCGACGGCACCGCCTCGGTCGACGTCACCGTGACCGGCGAGACGGACCGCCCGCTCTCGCTGGCGGGGTACACGCTCCCCGGCGGGGAGTTCTCGTTCGACACCGCCGACGAGCAGGACCTAGTCGCGGCCACGAGCCGGACACTCGACCCCGGCGAGCACACACTCGAGATCCCGCTGCCGGGCGAGGGGTCGCTCTCGACGCCCGAGTCGTACGGCACCCACGAGGTGACGTTCGACGGCGACGACTCGACGGCCGCCACGCTCACCGTGCTCGCGCCGCCGCCGGCGTCGTTCTCCACGTTCGCCAACACGACCGCCGACTTCGGCCAACTCGACGGCGACTACGCGGTCAACGCCGCCGGGACGGACACGTGGACGTTCGCGGACGAGTACGGCACCCTCTACCGGTCCGACGCCGCGGGCGAGCGGGTCGACGTCGAAGTGCGGGTGACGGGCCAAGAGGAGACCGACGCGTACGCCAAGGCCGGGATCATGGTCCGCAACGACCTGGCCGCGCCGGGCGAGTCGCTGGGCTACGTCCTGCTGACCGCGCTCGCGGGCACGGGCTACCAACTGTCGTGGGACGCTACCGACGACGGCTTCATCGACAGCGGACCGGTCGCGGGGAGCGAACCCGACTACCCGGTCCGCCTCCGGCTGGAGAAGCGGGGGAGTACGTTCCGCGGCTACTACAGCCCCGACGACGGCGCGACGTGGGCGCAGGTCGGCTCCGCGGTGAGTGTCCCGTCAGCCGACGCCGTCCAGGACGCCGGGATGTTCGTCTGCGCGCTCGACGCCGACCCGTCGCTGGTCACGTTCGACGAGTTCGCGATCCGGCCGCGGTAAACCGAAGGGGGAGCCGCCGACCGGCACGGAACGGGCGCGGTGTCGTCGTCGACGACCGAACCGGGGGCCGGGCGGCTCAGGCGCGGGAAGGCTGTGAGTCGGCCGCGACCCGCGACCGACCCTCGACGAGGACGTTTTCCTCCGTCTGCCCGTCGAAGAGGTGGACGTCCTCCTCGTCGAACGTGATGGACAGATGCTCCGACTCGGTGGGCTTGACGTCGGCCGAAACCCGGACAGTACACTCCTCGTCGCCGACGAGCACGTAGAGGTAGTTGTCGCTCCCCACCGGTTCGACGACGTCGACCGTCGCTCGGACGCTCTGGTCGCCCTCCTCACCGATCCGCATGTTCTCCGGGCGGATCCCGAGCACGCCCGTCTCGCCCGTCATCCGCTCGCGGATGCGCTCGGCCAACTCCCGCGAGAGCGGGTAGTCGAACGCCCCGCCCGAGAGGACGGTTCCATCCAGTTGGACGTCGAAGAAGTTCATCGACGGCGAGCCGATGAAGTCGGCGACGAACTGGTTGGCGGGCCGGTGGTATATCTCGTCGGGCGCGCCGATCTGCTGGATCTCGCCGTGGTTGAGTATCACGACCCGGTCGGACATCGTGAGCGCCTCCTCCTGGTCGTGGGTGACGTACATCGTCGTCGTGTCGAGGTCCTCCTGGATCCGCTGGAGTTCCGTCCGCATGTGGAGGCGGAGTTTGGCGTCGAGGTTCGACAGCGGCTCGTCGAACAGGAACACCTCGGGCTCGCGGACGATCGCACGCCCCGTCGCCACCCGCTGCTGCTGGCCACCCGACAGCTGTGCGGGCTTCTGGTCGAGCAGGCCCTCGATCCCCATCATCTCCGCCGCTTCGACCACCCGGCCGTCTATCTCGTCGTCCGAGAGGCTCGTGGTCTGTTTGAGCCCGTAGGACATGTTCTGGCGGACGCTCATGTGGGGGTAGAGCGCGTAGTTCTGAAACACCATCGCCACGCCGCGGTCTTGGGGCTGGACGTCGTTTATCTCCCGTCGGCCGATCTCGACCGTCCCCTCGGTGATGTCTTCGAGTCCCGCGACCATCCGGAGGAGGGTCGACTTCCCCGACCCCGAGGGGCCGACGATCGTCGTGAACTCGCCGTCCTCGATCCGGAAGTCCACATCGTCCACCGCCAAGATTTCCTCGTCGTACACCTTCGAAACGTGGTCGAAGTTCACTTCGCTCATAATCGATTATCCAGTTACCGTTGGCCCACGTTACTACAAGAAGGTTTTGCCGCCCGGGTGACGCGAACGCGGCCGGCCGTTCGGGACCGCGTTGACCACCGGCGGTCGGTGGGATCGGGCGCCGTCAGTCGTTTCGCTCGACCGCCGCGGGCTGTCGCATGATATCGCGGAGTTCACGCTCGCGTTCGGGGTCGAACTTCGACTCGCGGTCGTAGGTGAACAGGCCGTTAGCCTCCTGCTCGATGTCGTACAGTTGGGTGTAACAGAGGAGCCCGATGGCCTCGTTGTCCAACAGCGCCTCGGTCAACCCGCGGTACCGGTCGACGAACTCGTCGACGCTCTCCGGGCGGTCGCCGTACCCCCACCCCTCCTCCGCACCGGGATTCCACCAGATGCCGCCGTACTCGCTGACGTAGCTGAGTTCGGGGCCGTACTCGCCGTCGCCGTAGTCGAGGGTGACCGACTCGCCGGCTTCGAGCGCGTCGTACCGCTCGCGGAACTCGTCGACGTCCTGCGTGTAGTCGTGAACGTCGAGGAGGTCGGTCTCGACGTGGACGTAGCCGCTGGTGTCGACGACCGGCCGGGTGGGGTCGAGCGCTTTCGTGGTCCGGTAGACCGTCCGGAGCAGGTTGTCGTCCTGGTCAGACGTGGTCTCGTTGAACGGCGTCCACCCGACGAGCGAGGGGTGGTTGTAGTCGCGTTCGACCACCTCGATCCACTCTTGGAGGAACGGGGCGAGGTTCGACGGGTCGGAGTGGTCGAGCCCCCAGTTGGCGTGTTCACCCCAGACGAGGTAGCCCAACCGATCGGCGTGATAGAGGTACCGCGGCTCGAACACCTTCTCGTGGAGGCGGGCACCGTCGAACCCCATCTCCATCCCGAGTTCGATGTCGCGTCTGAGCGCGTCGTCGGACGGGGCCGTGTACAGTCCCTCGGGGTAGTACCCCTGGTCGAGGATCAGCCGCTGGAACCGCGGCTCGCCGTTGAGGAGGACCACGCCGTCCTCGACGGACACCGACCGGAGCCCGGTGTAGCTCTCCACCTCGTCCACTACCTCCCCGTCCCGGCGGAGAGTGACCGCGAGGTCGTACAGGTCGGGCGACTCGGGGGTCCACGGGTGGACCTCGTCGACGTCGACGACGCACCTGGCCGTCTCCCCCGCGACGGGCGTCGACACTTCGCCGACGGTGTCGCCGTCGAACGTCGCGGTGACCGTCAGTTCGGTCCCGCGGGGGTCGCCGCGGAGCGACGCCGTGAGGTGAACCGTTCCGTCGGGGAGGTTCGGGTCGATACGGAGGTCCTCGACGGACGTTTCGGGAACCGGTTCGAGCCAGACGGGTTGCCAAATGCCGGTGATTCGGGTGTAGACCGCCCCGTGAGAGTCGTACCGCTTGCTCTGTTTGCCCGCGGGCTGTGTCTCGGTGCGGACCTCGTCGCGCGCACAGACCGTGAGGACGTTGCTCCCCGTCTCGACGTGGTCGGTCACGTCGAAGGTGAACGGTGTGTACCCGCCGCGGTGAGTGCCGACCGACTCCCCGTTCAGCCACACCTCGGCCTCGTAGTCGACCGCACCGAAGTGGAGGAGGAGACGTCCCGCCAGGTCCTCCTCGGTCACCTCTACCTCGCGTCGGTACCACACCGCGTCCATGAAGTCGCGATGGTCGACGCCCGACAGTTCGCTCTCGGGGGGAAACGGGACAGTGATCGTGCGTTCGAGGTCGGCGGCCGTCGGGAGCCCTCGCGCGCGTCCCGTCCTCCCGTGGTCGATCTCGAACTCCCACTCGCCGTTGAGCGATCGCCAGTCGTCGCGCCGTAGCTGCGGCCGTGGATACTCCTGTCGCGGAGCGTCGTCGGTCACCATGCTCGGTCGTACTACCCCTCCCCGCCACCTAAATCTACCTGACGGGGAGCGGAACCCCCTCCTCCGGAGTGCGCTCGCTGGATATCCGACCGTTTCGGTCGGCGGATCACGCTCCGGTGTTTCTCGTCGGGAAACACCGGGATCGAGTGTCGACGAAAAGGGGAACCGGACGGAGTGCGTCGTTCGGCCCTGTCGACTGGTACCAAGCGGGGAACCCCCTGTCAGTAACGCGCACGGGCAGAGAAATTACACTGGTACTTCTGTAACGATTCGCGGTCGAAGGGTGAAGTAGAGGGGGACGGCCCGAACCACGAACTGGCGTTCGTTTCCTGTGAAGAAACGTCGACAGTCGACCGACGGACACGTCTCGGCGCCGGCGCGGCTGCTGTCGAGTAGTGGAGGACGGAACGGACGAGAAACGCACGGAGGGGATCGGAGCCGAAGCCGGCGGCGGTCGGAGGCGGGCTCAGTCGGACAAGCGGAGCAGGTTCGTCTCGACGGACTTCCCCGTCTCGACGAGGAGTCCCGCGATCTCCTCTTGGAGGCGGCGGCCGTAGAGGCTCGACTCCGCCCCGCTGACTTCGATCGCGGCGACGGCGTAGTTGTTCGCGTCGCGAATGGGGACGGCCACGCCGTTGAGGTCGTGGTACGGTTCGCCGTGGCCGACGACGTGTCGGTGTCCCTCGAACGAGCCGGCGCTGAACACGCGCTCTTGGGGGTTCGAGCGCCCGACCACCAGCCGCTGGTCCCGGAGGGTGCGTAGCTCGGAGAGGAGTTTCTCCGTGTCGGTGTCGTCGTCGGTGTCGAGCGTCTCCAACAGCGCTCGTACCTCCTCGGTCGGTCTGTACGATAAGAGCGCCTTGCCACCGACCGAGATAGGCGCCGGGATGCGCTCGCCCTCCTCGACCGGGGACAACGCCGGTTCGCGCTCGCTGCTCTGGAGGATGTACACCGCGTCCCCCGCCTCCTCGACCACCAGCGATACCGTCTCACCGGTCCGCCGCGCGAGGCTCTCCACTTCGTCCTTGGCGGCCTGAAACACCGGTCGGCGCTCGCGCACCCGCCTGCCGGCACCGAGCCACCGCATCGACAGCGAGTACCGGGTCCCCTCTTTGCTCACGTATCCGAGTTCGAGGAGCGTGCTCAGGTGCTTGTGAACCGAACTCTTCACGATCCCCGTCTCCTGTGCGATCTCGGTGACGCCCATCTCTCCCCCCTGGTTCAACGCCTCGATGATCGTGAACGCGGTGACGTCGGACTTCACGCGGTGGGAGGTGGTTGCCATCGTCCCCGTGGGTAACCGGGCGATCAATAAAACTATTTTCCCGGATCGATACCGCCGGGACGAGCGCACAGAACAGTTAACACGCTGGAGACGAGGGGAGAGTCCGAAACCAGTATGACAGATCAGTCCCCGCGTTCGAGCAGTTCCGGTGTCCTCACCGGTAAGTACGCCCGTTCGACTGCCCGGTCGGAACTACCCGACCGAGCGCCGGCGAACGAGGCGCTCGGGAGTAGCGGACGTGAGTGAACGCGGATCGGACCACGTAGCCGGAGGGCCTGTCCCCGCCAGCGAGTCCCCTCGCCGGTCGGTCAGTCTCGACGGCCGGTGGTCGTTCGTTACCGACCCGGCCGGGGACGGCATCGACGCCGGGTGGTACGCCGCAGCCGCCGAGTGGCCGGTGAGATCCCGGATAGTGTCGGTTCCACACACATGGCAGAATATGGACTCGTGTCACAACTACGTCGGGACCGTCTGGTACCGCCGGACCGTCGACGTCGATGCAGCCGACCTCCGTGGACGCGACGCCCTCCTTCGGTTCGGGGCAGTCGACTACGAGACGACCGTGTGGGTCAACGGGGTGGAGGTGGGGTACAACCGGGACGGCTACCTCCCGTTCGAATTCGACGCAAGCGAGGCGATCGAACCGGGCGAGAACACCGTCGTCGTCCGGGTCACCGACCCCGAGAACCTCGAAGAGATACCGCACGGGAAGCAGGGCGACCCGTGGTACACGCGGGTGAGCGGGATCTGGCAGTCCGTCGCGTTGGCGTTCGTCCCGCCCACCCGGACCGAGTCGGTCCGGGTGACGCCCGACCTCGATCGCGACGAGGCCTCGGTCGAAGTGACGACGCGCCTCGGTCCGGCCGCCGAGGCGGATCTGACGTGCGTGGTTCGCGCGACGCCGCGGGAGTCGCGGTCGGACGCGGGCAGGAACGACGGTGACGGGAGCGCTGATCGAACCGCTGTGACGGCCGAAACGACCGTCTCGGCCGCCGAAACCACCGACGTCGTTCTCCCGTTCGACGATCCGGCGTACTGGCGGCCGGAGTCGCCCGCACTGTACGACGTGACGGTCGAACTGGTCGACGACGGGGACGTCGTCGACCGATACGCGGACTACTTCGGGATGCGGAGCTTCGGGTACGCGGACGGCCAGTTCCTGCTCAACGGCGAGGAGATCGAACTCCGGGGCGTCCTCGACCAGGGGTACTACCCGGAGACGCAGTACCGCCCTCCCACCGACGACGCGTTCGCCCGGGAGGTGACGGCCGCCAAGGGGTTGGGGTTCAACCTCATCAGGAAGCACGTCAAACCCGCACATCCCGAGTTCCTCCGGGAGGCCGACAAGCAGGGGATCTTAGTGTGGGAGGAACCGGCGAACCCGACCCGGTACACCGCACGCTCGCAGTCGGAGACCACCGCGCAGTTGGCTGGACTGGTCGAACGGGACTACAACCGACCGAGCGTCGTCGTCTGGTCGCTCTACAACGAGGAGTGGGGGGTCGGCCACCACGACGACGACGAGACGCTGTGGACTGACGCGGAGAAACAGCAGTTTCTCGCCGACGCGTACCGGTCGGTCCGGGAGCGCGACGCCACCCGCTTGGTGTGTGACAACTCCGGGTGGGCGCACGTCACCACCGACGTCAACGACTTTCACCGGTACTTCGCCAGTCCCGACCGTGCGGAGACGTGGGAGGACGAACTCGACCACATGCGGTACTACGCCGCCGACAACTACGCGACGACGCGGTTCGTCGACGGCGACGTCTGCGACGTCCCGGTCGTCGCCTCGGAGCTCGGGACGTGGGGGATGGGCGACCTCTCACGCCTGCGCGACCGGTACGGCGGCGACCCCGAGTGGTTCTCACACGAGTTCCTGACGGAACCGCTCAAGCGTCCGGAGGGCGTCGACGAGCGGTTCGAGACGACCGAACTGTCCGAAGTGTTCGACGACTTCGCCGACCTGGAAGCGGCGTGGCAGCGCCGCGAGTTCGTCTCGATCAAACACCTCGTCGAACAGATCCGCGTTCGCGACGGGGTCGCCGGATACGTTCTCACGCAACTGTCCGACATCGAGTGGGAGTTCAACGGGCTGTTCGACTACCTCCGCGAGGAGAAGTCGTTCTGCGACGAGTTCGCGCGGGTGAACGCCCCGCTGTCGGTCGTCGCCGAACCCGACGTACACGCCGTGTCGGCGGGTGACTCCCTGTCGTTCGACCTGACCGTCGTCAACAGCACACGCGAGCCGGTGACCGGGACGCTCGGCTGGTCGTTCCTCGGCGAGTCAGGTCGAGAGACGGTGACCGTCGGGCCGAACGCGACCCACCGGGTCGGGCGGCGCGTCCCCGAGGTTTCGGGGACGAATCGAACGGTCGGAACCGACGACCTCAGCGCGGTCTTCGAACACTCGGGTGACGACGCCACGACGACGGAGCCGGTGACCGTCGTGGACTGCGGGCGGGACATGTCGTCGACCGGCGTCGTCTACGCCGGTGGGGCGTTCGCGTCGCGGCTGGCGAGCGAGGGGGTCGACGTCACCCACGAACTCACGGACGGGACGGATCTCGCGTTCGTGACTCGGATCGACGCCGCCGTCGAGCGGTACGCGGCGGAGGGAGGTACCGTCGTCCACCTCCCGACGAGCGACGGAACCATGACCGGCGGCGGCCCGTTCGTCTACCGTTCGCTCCCCAAGGAGGCGAGTTGGCTGGGCGCGACATCCTTCTTCTATCAGAACTCGCCGCTGTTGGCGGGCGTCTGCGACGGCCCGCGTCTCGGGTGGGAGTTCGAGGGACTCTACCCGTACGCCGTCGCGACCGATCTCGACTCGGCAACCGACGACGTTCACGTCGGTTGCGTCGAAGGGTGGCTCGCGAACCCCGGGAGCCCGCTGGTCGTTCGGTCCCGCGACGGCGGCGGACCGTTCGTCGCACTGACGTTCCGTGTGCAGAACGCCTACGGCTCTCACCCGATCGCGACGCTCCTCTGCGACCGGCTGATCGAAGAGTTCACCGCCCAAACTCGACCGAGAGGCTGAGTGACGCCGGGTTTCTATTTCACTGATATCTACACTATCGTATAAATTTAATTATTATATCGTACCTGCGAGCGCGCCTTCCGCGACCGCACCGTCGTCTACCTCCTCGGCCTCTCCGGCGTCAGTGGCGCGGAAGTGTTCGCGGGCTACGCCGTCGAGGACTGTGGCGTGACCGGCATCGCCGTCGTCAACGAAGGCCCCGACGAAGAGCCGGTCGTCGTCCCCATCGCGCGCTTCTCGCTCGGCGAGGACGTCGAGACGCCCGACACCGACCTTGTGTGGGATCTAGTCGGCGAGTGCAATACAGGGACTGTTCGACGACGTGTTCGTGCGTCACTACGACATCCAATTCACGTTCGACGTTCGAAAATCGCAGAGTGATTTTCGAGCCAGTCAGAAACCTCTGATTTCTGACGGCGGCGACGAACTGTTCGAGGCCGAGGAGTACCGGCGCGTCCTGCTGACTGACGAGTTGGTCGACCGTTTCGCGACCGACGCTGGGTTCTCGCTCGCGGACCGCCGCGAGGCGGTCTTCGAGGCGGACGACATCGACGACGCGAGCGCGCCGGTCGCGTGGGGAGAGTGCCAAGGCTACAGTCGGACCGACGACGCGGCGATGGTGATGGGCGGGACGGCGGCCGCCGCCACAGCGAGTGTGGGCGCAGCCAGTTGTGCGGGTGCCGGGGCGGCGGCCGGAGGTGGCGGCGCCTGTTAGAGCACTCAAGTGGCGGCTAACTACATCAACTGATCTGCTGACGGACCCTCCTCTCGGAGGAGACCGATTTTCTGGCAGAGAACGTTGGAGTCACCCCTAAGTGAGAGACGCATCACGTATCGACACGAATGGCACAGCGAACATCCCGGCTCCGTGAGAACGAGGGATTCCGTACACTCCTCTTGGCGGCTGCTGGCATGGGGGCGATGGTGTGGCTGTTCGACTTTCCTCTCAGGGCGGCGGGGGCGATATTCGTGCTGGCTGGGACGAGCGCCTTCCACGACCTACTCGACGAGCGCTACGGGCTTCCCGAGGGGGCCAACTGGTTGTTCTACGGTGTCAGTATGATCGTCGTCGGCATCGGCGGTGTCGTCATCCATGGGTCGTGGTTCGTTCCGTTCGTGCTCGCTGGACTCTGGTTCGTCCTCGACGGCGCGGCGACAGTGCAGGCGGGTCCCGCCCAGAAGCCGCACAAGTACGTCGTAGGGCTGGATGACGAGGATAGCAGTGAGGTGATGCTCCGGATGCAGGTCCTCAGTTCGATTCACGAGGAACTGCGAGAGGCGGAGCAGCCGCGGACACCGGGCGAGGTAGCGGATGCAGTTGGACTGACAGAGGAGCGCACTCTGGACGCGCTGGACTATCTCGTCAGCCGCGATCAGGTCGAACGAGTCGACGGCGACCGCTATCGAGCGGTCCCCTCCCGGTGGGGGAAGGCAACGCCGGCCGTACGCTTCGCTCGATGGCTCCCGGGACGTCTCCTGCGGCCGTTCCAGGTACTGCTCAGCGGGGTCTAACAGAGGGGATGCGAGGATCCACTTATTTACTGCATTCGAGTGATCCCCGGGTTAGCCGAGACGTGACTGCTGGTTCTTCCAGAAGCGAGTAATGTACGTATTAGATCCCTCGCTCGAAACTGGCCTGAGAGGTTCTCCGGCGGCTCGCTATCGTTCTCCGATAATCGCTGGTGGATCTTTTTAATGTTCACGTTCGGTAGAGCCGATATGAGCTGCCGTCCGCTGAGCCAAAGACCGGATTTCCGCGCCCTCTTTGACCGTCTCGACGGTGTCGCGCTCTGGACGGCCTCGAGACCCGGTGAGTTCGACTACGTAAGTGACGGGGTGGAAGACATCTGGGGGGTCGACGCCGACGCCCTTCGGTCGGACGTCTCGCGGTTGATGGACGGGGTCCACTCCGAAGACCGTGACCGGGTTCTGCAAGCGATCGGAGGAGCCGCCGAGGATCGCACCGACGCGTCGGTCGAACACCGGGTCGTCCGGCCCGACGGCGCGATACGGTGGGTGCACGCGCGGATCGTCTCGATGAGCGACGACGGGGACCAGATCGACCTGGTTGGCGTCACCACCGACATCACCGATCAGAAGCGGCGCCAACAGGAGTGGGAGGTGCTCAACAGAATCGTTCGACACGATATCCGCAACGACATGGCGGTCATCTTGGGGTGGGCGGAGATGCTCGACGGGTACGTCACCCCGGAGGGCGAGGAGTACCTCCGGAAGATCCTAACCAGTGGGGAGCACGTCGTCGAACTCACTGCAATCGCCCGTGACTACGTCGAGACGCTGAGTACGGACGGTGCGGTCGCGGTCGAACCTACGTCGCTCCGTTCGGTCGTAGAGACCGAACTCTCGCTTCAGGAGGAGTCGTTCCCCAGAGCCGAGTTCCAGTGGGACGACCTCCCGGACGTCGCCGTCGCCGCGAATGGAATGCTGGGGTCGGTGTTTCGGAACCTCCTCGCCAACGCGGTCCGGCACAACGACCACGATACCCCTACCGTGAGGGTGAGATGCGACGTGAGCGACGATGACGTAGTGGTTCGTGTTGCCGACAACGGGCCTGGCGTCCCTGATAGCAGAACGGAGGAAGTATTCGGCCGGGGACAACACGGTCTCGATAGTTCGGGCACCGGCATCGGCCTGTACCTCGTCGAAACGCTGGTCGACCAGTACGGCGGCGAGGTTTGGATCGAGAACAACGACCTCGGGGGCGCGACGTTCGCCGTCCGCCTCCAGCGAGCGGACTGACCGCTCGCAGCAACTGCTCAGGCTGTCTCCGTAATTGTCGTACCCCTGTATCCCTTCGGCGACCACTCGAACTGGGAACGGAGAGTATCCGCCGTGGAGCAGTCGGTGGAGCGCCCGTGATTCCACGTGTACAACCTCCCGTCCGCTACCCGTGTTTGCTTCAACACTTGGTCCCCGTCTCCTCCGTACGCCCGCGCTCACCCGCATCTACGCTCGCATCTGTCGGACCGAACCCAGTATTATCGGTACGTACGTCAACGAGCCGAATATTTCGGGGCGGCGTGTGACCGCGTTCGGAAACCCGTATCGTCGGCGTGATCGAGAGGACCCGCGACCGATGCCCCTCACGAGACCTGTGGAGTGTTCGTCGGACCTCCTGGGGTTCGAACTCCTAGTCGAGTCGGAACTCGTCTTCTTCACGCACGTCAGCCGCGCTTCGAGCGGCTCATCCAACCGGACGGCAACGACCTGACCGTGGGAGTTCACGAATACGCTCAGTGGGCCAGTCCATCGAAATCGACGTCACTCGCAACCTCGATCTCCGAGTTCCCTTCATAGAGCGCGTAGACGGGAACGAGTAGCCCACGAGTTTCGTCGGATGCGCTCGATCGCCTCCGTATAGTGTCCGGGGTCCTCCTACGCACCGCGAGTCGAGGGTTGGACGATGTACAGTGAATAGCGGTACAACTGCTCGTTGTACCACAGTAGCTGACCGTTCTTCGCCTGTTCTACATCGTGTAGCCCGAGTGCTCCGAGTGTCGCTTCGTAGGCGTCCGAGAGTGGTGGTGTCTCGGCGTACATCTCCGCGGAGACTGCCTCCTCGATGATCGATCGAACGTCGGCCGAGAGGCTGTCTGCTGTCAGTTCTGCGTCGACCCGGGAGCCGAGGACGACTTCTCGGAAGACATCACGTGAGCCTGCTACCTCGGCCGCGAACGCCGTGTATGCGGGCTCGACGATCCGTTCGGTCGTCACAGTGACTCGGTAGGCCCACGCCCCACTCTCGGTCATCGTGACGACCCGGTTGTCGAGATCGCCCGTCCCGAGACGGCTCTCCAACTCGGCAGGTCGACGCAGTACGTACGCGTCGTCGCGAAGGAGATCCGCCGCCGAACTCTTGCCCTCCGACTGTGTGTAGGTGTGGAGGATCTTCAGAGTCCGCGCACTGGGTCGCTCGAGATTGTCGACGAGAAGGGCGCTATCGGGCACCTCGTCGTCGGCAACAGTGTCGACACGAACGAGTGAGCGTTCCGTTCGCTCGCGTCCCGTGACGATATGTTTCGTCTGATAGTACGCCCCCTCGTATCCGACGTAGGCATCGGTCGGGAGCGGTTTGTACCCGTACGTCGTGTACCGGCCCTCGGGGAGAATCGCATCGAGTGCGGTCCGTGCAGGCGCACCAAACAACGCCCCGTCGTCGGGTTCGTACAGCGCATGTTCGGTTAGTGATGTCTCGACCGGTTCGATACGGAGTCGATACTCGGGTTCTGACGACTCGGAGCCGAGGGAGTTCAACTCCGAACAGCCTGCTAATGCGGCGACGCTAGCCGTGCCAACTGTGTGGAGGAGACGCCGACGGGGAAGGACCATACGCTATCCTCGATAGTAGCCTGGCAAATATCTTGTCGTAGCGACCGCACCTCTCGCCGCCGGTCTCCGGGGCACAGAACAGGTATGACTCGATAGAGGGTCCTCGGGATGGTCGCGCGGACCGCACTCTATCAGTACGCGACCGACGACCGCCGTGTCGGCCCCTTCGCCGAGCGTAATCCGGAGACCGGTTTCCCGTCGGACTGAGCCGTTTCTCGTTCGAGAAACCTGCTTCTGCTCGAAATGGTCCCTGTCTCACCCGCTAAATACGGACGTTTTCTCTCCCCTTCAGCTGAACGTACGCGCGGGCCATGATCCCGATTACGACGACGGTGACGACGGTCGTTTCGAGAAGCGACACTACTTGAGCGGCGAGCGGCGGCAAGAGGGCGAACATCCCGTACGAGACTATCGCCTGCGGCACCATCGGAATCAAGACGAGCAGGAGCAACGGCAGTCGATTTCCACGCACCAAGCGCCAGCTCTCGGCGAACGCGCCGAGGAAACTCTTGTCTTGGACGGCGATCTCCTGGCCGGCGAATAGAAGATTGATCCCGAGGAACACGCTTGGGAGGAACAGTACGAGCCCGAGGACGCCCAACAGAACCCACCCGATCTGGCTACTTGCGAGAAAGGCGCTCGTCTCGGAATCGATCACGCGAAAGAGCCCCCAAAAGCCGGCTCCAACGAAGAGAAGTGAGACGAGGAGGAAGGAGAGACTCAGTACCCAACTTCCGACGAACGAGTTGAGACTCGCCCAGCCGAGTCGGTGGAAGACGAACTCGTCCGGAATACGCTCCGTCCGGTCGCTCACGAGGACTCGCTGGACGATGACTCGAACCGGGACCGTGAGAACCCCACCAGCGACGCTTGCGAGAAACGCTGCCTGTAACGACACGAGTGCCGGCAGTTGCGATCCGGGAGACGGCCCGGTCGCCGCAGGAGCTCCGGGCGTGGCGACGGGTCCGAGCGGAACGACCGTCGTCGTTACCGCGTAGACGAGACCTGCCTGAAAGACGGTCACGAGCAGGAAGACGCCCATCAACACGATCCCGTTACGCGTGAAAGCGCGTCGGGTTCCATCGCCGAGTGCCGTTCGTATCTGGAGGGTCATCGTCTACGGCCTGCCACTCGTGAAGCCGTCTTAATCGTCATGGTATCGATAAGATGAGTCATCTCGTCCTTTGAAGAAAGCGTGCCGGGAGTGGAGGGCCGCAGCCAGCGGGGGTGCTGACGGCACCCGAGGTGATGGGACCACTCACCGTATAGTGGGACGCCGTTTTTCCGACTCGGAAAGTCGAGCGTGTATTTTACCGGATAGAGAAGAGACGGATACCCGTGGGTGGGGATGAGTCTCCGACCGAACTGTTCGCGCTGCTCGACGACGCGTATGCGCGGGCGATCCTCACTGCAACGAGTTCCCAACCGATGTCCGCAAAAACACTCAGCGAGGAATGTGACGCCTCCCTCCCGACGGTCTACCGACGTGTCGACCGCCTCATCGACTGCGGACTCCTCGCCGAACAGACCGAGGTCGCCGAGGACGGCCACCACTACAGCGTCTACAGTGCTCGGCTCGAACGTCTCACCGTCGAACTCGAAGACGGCGACCTTCAGGTCACCCTCGAACAGGCTCCCGCCGACGACGTCGCGGACCGGTTCACCGACCTCTGGGAGGGGATCTGATCGATGGCTCCGCTTCAGTTCGCCGTCGAACAGGCGTACACCGACTATCTGATCCATCTCGCGGTCACGCTAGTCGCGATGGTCTTGGGACTGTACATCGTGTTTCAGGCGTTCCGCGGCTACCGGCGCAACGAGAGCCGACGGATGTTGTTCCTCGCGCTCGGCCTCGCGTTGGTCACGGTCGCCCCATTCGCGCTGTCGATCGCCGCAGCCTCACTCGGGAACGCGCTCGCTCTCGGCTCCCGCCTCTACTCGTTCTACCTGCCGGTGACGAGCCGGTTGATCGAGGTCTGTGGACTCCTCTGTATCCTCTACTCGCTGTTCACCCGCCGCTGACACCCACTCCAGACACACCATGACCGCAATCGAGACGACCGCGCTGACGAAACGCTACGGAGACACCCTGGCGGTAGACGACCTCGCCCTCTCGATTTCCGAGGGGGTCGTCTACGGCTTCCTCGGTCCCAACGGGGCCGGAAAGACGACGACGATGCGTATGTTGACCGGTCTCGTTCGCCCGACGAGCGGGTCGGGCACGGTCGTCGGTGCCGACATCACCGACCGCGATGGGCTTCGCCCGCACATCGGCTACCTGCCCGAGGAGCCGCCGCTGTACGATCACGCGACGGCCTACGAACAGTTGGAGTACGCCGCTGGGTTGCGTGACCTTCCGTCGGCGCCCGCTCGCGAGCGCATCGACTCCCTACTCGATCGGCTCGGTCTCTCGTCCGACGACGCCGCAACTCGGATCGAGGACTACTCGAAGGGGATGCGTCAGAAGGTCGCGTTCGTGCAAGCGGTCCTCCACGAACCGGACGTGATCTTCCTCGACGAGCCCACCTCCGGACTCGACCCGCGTGCCGCCCGGACGCTCCGGGAACTCGTCGTCGAACTCGCGACCGAGGGAACGACCGTCTTCCTCTCGACACATATCCTCCCAGTCGTCGAGGAGGTCGCCGATACGGTGGGCATCCTCTACGATGGGGAACTCGTCGCGGAAGGAACGCCCACTGACCTTCAACAGCGTGCGGAGACCGGCGAGACGCGCTCGCTGGAAGACGCGTTCCTCGAACTCACAACCGACACTGACGAGCAGTCGACGAATTCCACCGACTCCGCTATCGGTGAGGAGAAGACCGATGGCTGAGGCCGGGTGGCTTGGCCACGCCGCTCGGATGGGGTGGTTCGACTACCGACGGTCGGTCCGAGCGATTCGTGACGATACAGGTCGATTCCTCCTCTTGGCCGGCGGAGTGCTCGTCCCGACGCTACTCGTGACGGGATTCGCATTCCTGTTCGCCCCCGAGGTTCGGGGAGCTGACTTGGACGTCTCGATGAACGCAACGATACGCGGGTTCGTCGCGATGTTCTGGTTCTTCGCGGTGTTCATGCTCGCTCAGCGAACGACGGCGGCTCACAGCGAACCCGTCGCCGAATCGTTCGCGCTGACGACGGTGTCGGCTCGAACTGCCGTCGTCGGGGGCATCATCGCCGAGAGCCTGCGGGTGTTCTCCTACGCCCTTCCGATCGGACTCCTCGGTACGCTCGGTACTGCCTACGCGTTCAACTCGGTAGTGAGCCTCCTTCTGATACCTCTAATCGGGGGCCTGTACGTCGTCAGTGCAGTCGTCGCTGGCCGCGTGGTCGGGTACGTCGCCGCGTGGCTCGTCGCCCGAGTCCCGTTTTTCGCCCGTCACGAGACTGCCTTAGGGGTCATCATCGTCGCGTTGTTCTTCGGCGTCTACTTCCTGTTTCAGATGCCGATGCTCCCGATTTCGCTCAGTACCGCTCTACTCGGAGTCGTTCCACTCGGCTGGGTTGCGGACCTCCTCGTGATAGGGACGCCTATCGAGTGGTCGGTCACGTACGCTACCGGGGGCCTGATCGCGGCTGTCGCCGTGGTGGTCGGTGGAGGATGGTTCGCCGAGCGCATCGCTACCTCGCTGTGGTTCGACGAGCCGGTTGATGTCTCGACGGATAGTGACGAGCGGAAGTCGGTGCGCGCGGAAGGCCGAGGTGCGCTTGCGGGCGCTATCAGCCCCCTCGGGGTGCCAGTCGTAACCGGCCCGACACGAACCGTCGCGGAATGGGCCTTGCTTCGGGCGCGACGAGAGCCACAGCGGCTCAACTTCCTGCTGATCCCGGTCTTCGGGATCGGATCTGCAGTGGTGAATCTGGTGTTGCAGGGTGACGGGTCGGTAGCGGTGGTCGGTCCTGCTGTCGCTGTGGCCGGGGGCTGGATCGCCTCGGCAGCGTTCGGTCTCAACCCGCTCGGTGACGAGGGCTCCGTCTTGCCGATCACACTGACGACCGTTTCCGGCCGCGCGTTCGTCCGGGGCCTGATCACGCCGAGTCTGCTCTTCCTCCCGGTCGTCGCGACCGTGACACTCGGGGCAGCTATCGGCGGTGGATATGCCTGGCTTCCGGCGGTCGGGGTAGCGCTGGCTAGCTGTTTCCTCTCGATAGTTGGGGCGGTGGTAGCACCGCTGATAGGGATGCGATTTCCCCGGTTCAGTGCGATCCGAATCGGGAATAGTGACGAGGTACGACCGCCCGGACTACTCGCTGGAATTCTCCACGTCCTGTTGGTCTGGGTCCCCGGAGTCGCGTTGGTTGGACTCATCGCGGCACCACAACTGGTTCAGCTAGCCGTTTCGGGAGCGGGCTATGTCCCTGGGTTCGCGATCAGTCTCGTCGCGAGTGGCGGGGGGCTTGCGGATCTCGCCGAACTGCTGAGCGATGGGGGTGCCGCGATTCAAGCGATACCTCTCGCTACGTTCCGCCTCGGATTTGGGGGGCTACTGATCGGTGGCGGTGTCTTGGTTGCTTGGAGCGCCTATCGTCGTGCCGTTCACCAATTCGACGCCTACGAGCCCTATTGAGGGGGATGCCATCTGTGGACTGTACCGATCCGATACGCACGCACAGGGCATCGGAGGGGTTTTGTAGCCACAGCGGGGAGTAGGAGACGGACGGCACGGTCGGACAGTCACCTTTCAACTCACGTGGTTTCCACGTGTAGTTGCCGCTGCCCGACCTACCCCGTCACTCTACCACCGACGAGCGACGGCTACTGTCCGAGCGCCACGGTGACCACGACCGCCAACTCCGGTCGTTCGAGGCGCGCGAAGCGCTGTTCTCGTTCGTCGACAACCCCGCCCACGACGCGCTCTACGGGTCGACGAGGATGGCGATGCTTCACGGGCCTCTTTTCGGCCGCTAGGGGGAGACCAACATCCGAGTCGGCCACCACTCGCGTCGACACACGAACGGCCAGCGCCGACGAACAGGTACGGATGAGCGGCGCAGTGAAGACGAAACTCGACCGCCGTCGGCGTGAGCGAGAGTTACGACGCCATCCTCCGACGGGTTCTCGACGACGACCGCGACCCCCTCGCCGGGTTCGGCCGCTGGTCCGGCGACCACGCGGATCGCATTCGCGAGGCTCGTCAATCGGTGTAGTACTCGCCGTATCGCGTGGAGATGAGTGGCCTCGTCGAAACCCTCTGTCGATGATGGGTTTGTGTGAGTCTGCTGAAAAACACGGTGCGTATCGGCTACACCATTCGCTTTACTCTATCGATCCGTACAAGCGTCGTAGGTACTGTCAAGAGCAGGTATTTACGCGTATCGTGGAACAGTTATCCGCCTGATGGATAACGGAGGACTCAGCATCTGTACCTGTGGCAGTTTGCTGATACTCTCGAATCCAGCCGTTTCAGAGTCTGTAGCTACGGTTCAACTCCAGACAGTGGTACTGTTGATAGGTGGTTCACTATCCGTAGTTGGGTCTTCGATTATGCTTTCGGCCTATTTCGGCGACTGAGGCCGTCGATACTAGTGGCTGACTGCGGACGGTCGCACGCTGTGAGTACGCACATTCGTGAGAGCGTGCGAGATTCGTCGCGGACTCGAATCGCCACCCAGTCGGGACGACCCGACGCCGTCCCCTCGTCGACCGATCGCCGTTCGGTATGTTCCAACCGAGCGTTCATACCCGTTGGCGCCCGACGAGGAGGGAATGCGCGAGTTCGAGTTCGTCGTCACGTACGACGAGGGCGCGGACGACCTGATGGACGTCTACATCGACAACCCGAGTCTCTCGTCGCACACGCGTTCGTGTCACGTCACCGGGAACACGATGTGGCGAGTCGACGAGGTTACCGGACCCCGTGAGGCGCTCGGGGCGTACGACCGGGCGCTGGAGGGGCTCTCGCGGTGTTCGAGCCTCCGAGGGATGGGCGGCTGCGAGGTCGACTGGGAGTACGAGGTGCTCGGGTCGTACCCGACCGGCCGGGTAGTGTACTCGCGGCAGTCGGAGGGCCGGGGCTGTCGGTCCATCCCGTACCTCGCGGCGGAATACCTCGGCGACGGCCTGCTCCTCCGGGCGCGACAGCGGCACGGGGAGTACCGGTGGCAGATTCTCGCGGCCGACGACGCGGCGATGAGCGACGTGTACGACGAACTCGACCGCAACCTCCGCGAGGGGCTCACGCTGGAGTTCGACCGCGTCGAACACGCGTCCGACTGGCACGATCGCCGGCCGGCGGCGCCGGCGCTGTCGGTCGAACAGCGCGAGGCGATCGAACTCGCGGTCGCGTACGGCTACTACGAACGGCCCCGGCGCGCCTCGCTCCAAGAGATCGCGGACTCCGAGGGGCTCCCGACGTCGACACTCCAGTACCGGGTCACGCGGGCGGAAGCGGGGCTCGCACGGGCGTTTCTCGCCGACGAGGCGGGCGCCCCCGCCCGGTCGCCGGCGGCCACGGGATCCGACTGACGCCGCCGGTCGTAACCCGATCGTGCATCGCACGCTTCGTCCCCGCACTCGTGTTATTTCTACTATACGTCGGTTGGAACATTCCGAACGCGGATGTACCTCCGTCCACCCCCGAGGGCCGACTGCAATGACAGAGGACGAAGCCGCAGGCGGAACCGGATCGGACGTCTCCCGACGGGACTATGTCAAACTCGGCGGCGCTGCGCTCGCGGGCCTCTCGTTCGCGTCGCTCGGCGGCGCGGTGTCCGGCGACGACGGCGGCGCCGACGCGGGGGCCGGGGAGGGTGACGGCTCGGGGAACCCACTCCTGATCGAGGACGGCACTGTCGTCACGGTCGACCCCGACTACGGGATCCTCCACGACGCCGACGTGTTCGTTCGCGATGGCCGGATCGAACTGATCGGCGAGAGCGTCGACGCCCCGGCGGCGGACGTCGTTGACGCGAGCGACTCGATCGTCGTCCCGGGGTTCGTCAACGCCCACCTCCACACGTGGGAGTCGAGCGTCCGCGGGATCGCCGGTGACTGGACGTTCCAAGAGTACCTCGTGAAGATGCTCGGTGAGATCAGTAGCCACTACCGGCCCGAGGACGCGTACCTCGGCAACCTCTTCGGCGCCGTCCAGCAGCTCAATGCCGGCACGACGACGGTGCTCGACTGGTTCCACATCGCCAACACGCCCGAACACACCGACCGCGCCATCGACGGACTCCGCGATGCCGGCATCCGGTCGCTGTTCGCACACGGCCCGCCCGGCGACGATAGCGCGCGGTGGTGGGAGAACAGTAGCGTCACCCACCCCGACGACGTCCGGCGGCTCGCGACGGAGCGCTTCCCGAGCGACGACGGCCTGCGCACGCTCGCGATGGGGATCCGCGGGCCCGACTACTCGACCGACGAGGTGGTCGCGTCGGACATCGAACTCGCGCGCGAACTCGGCGTCCCGGCGTCGATGCACGTCGGCTCGCTAGGCTCCGGCGGCGTCGCGAAACTGGACGAACTCGGCCTGCTCGGTGACGACCTCAACTACGTCCACGGCAACCGGCTGACGGACGAGGAGTTCCGGCTCATCGGCGAGTCGGGCGGGTCGGTGTCGACGACCCCGGAGGTCGAACTCCAGATGGGGATGGGGATGCCGGCGCTCGGTGACGCACTCGAGGCGGGCGCGGTCCCGTCGGTCGGCGTCGACGTCGTTTCGAACGTGAGCGACGATATGTTCACGCAGACGCGGATGGCGCTGCAGGTCCAGCGCGGGCTCGCCAACCAGCCGGTCGTCGAGCGTGGCGAGCAGATCCAGTCGGTGTCACCGACCGTCCACCGCGCGCTGGAGTTCGCGACCATCGAAGGCGCGCGCGCGCTGGGGCTCGCGGACGAGATCGGGTCACTGACGCCCGGCAAGCGCGCCGACATCACCCTGATCGACACGGACGACCTCAACACCGCACCGGTCCACGACCCCGTCGAGACGGTCGTCCTCCAGTCCGGCATCGGCAACGTCGACACCGTCATCGTCGACGGGACCGTCGTCAAGCGGAACGGGCTGATCCACAACCCGACTGCGGCGAACCACCTCGACCGGCTGGAGGCGTCCGGCCGGCGGATCCTCCGCCGGAGCGACCTGTAGGGCGGCCCCGGGACGAGCCGGTCCACCGCTCCGCCCCGCCGATCCGAACGGCCGGTCGCCTCGAATCCGAACGGTCCGTTCACGACTCCACTACGAGGGCGGCAGGCAGGCCGCCGGGGCGAACACGAGCGGCAGGTACAACCCGGCGCCCGCGCTGTCGCTGCCGGCTACGGTCGGCAAGTGGGAGGAGAAGGAACGGCATCCGATCCCGGTTACCCGTCGACGACGACACCGTCACGTTCTGCCTCCTTGCTGATCTGCACACGCGTGTTTCGACGAAACGGCCCACTCGGCGGCGTACTTGCCGAGAGGAGTGTGGTGATGTCGTATCCCGAAATCGAATGAAGGACGGCGCCGACCGGGTCCCGGTCGTACAACACGTTCGCTTGTGCCCGAGTCGTGGCGTTTCGGCCTCTTCAAGTACACGTCACGAGTGCGTGATCGTCGTTACGAGAGATGCCGGCATAGCGCCTCACTAACCTCGTCACGTTCGTGATGTACCCAATGGGACGCGTCAGGGAACGTCCGTAGCCGGCCGTCTTCGCAGTAGTCGACGCTTCGTTCGGCCATCGAGGGACGGAGCGCTATGTCGTCTTCACCCCAACAGATCAGCGTCGGCCGAGTAACGGTGTCGCGCGGTGGACCGTCCGACCGACGGAATCCGCGATACCAGTTGATTCTCGGTGTGACTCCAGTGTGGCGCCAAGCGGCCTTGTAGCAGGCGATCGTCTCGTCGTCGAACGTTCCGGGGTTGGACGTTATCTCGAGCGAATCGACCAGATTGGCCATATCGTTCCGAGCCAACAGCCACTCGGGGAGCCTCGGCACCTGGTAGAACCAGACGTACCAACTCCGTGCGATCTGCTCGGGACTGAACCGTAACGTCTCCCGATACACGGTCGGATGTGGGACGTTGAGTATCCCGAGTCGATCGACCACGGAGGGGTGTCGGAGTGCGACGTTCCACGCGACGAACCCACCGAAGTCGTGGCCGACGACGTGAGCCGACTCGCGTCCCTCACTCCGGATCAGTTCGCGCACGTCAGCGACGAGTTCCGACTGTCGATAGGCGTCGATCCCGTCGGGTGCGTCGCTCAGGTTACAGCCCCGCTGGTCGGGGACGACCACGCGGAAATCGGCCTCGACGAGCGAACGGATCTGATCGCGCCAGCCGTACCAGAAATCGGGATGTCCGTGCAGGAGGACGACCAGTGGCGCGTCGGGGTCGCCGGCGGCGACGACGTGTAACTGCACGTCGTTGATGTCGCGATAGGTGGACTCGACGCCCTGGTCGGTGAGTAGCGATGCATCCGTGTCCGGAACCGTCTCCGTGGTCGTGGGTGGTTTCGTTGTCGACATCGTGGTAGCCGTGGGTGAAGATGCGAGACGGAGTTGAATACGAGAACTGCCACATCGGTGTGGCTCCTTTTGAATCCTCGATCGCAACCGCGGTCTGGTGGGGTCAGTGCGTCGCCACGGCAGGTGAGAAGCGGGAGTCAGTGAACGAGTTCGGTGAACACGCGTTCTTCGGCTTTCCGAAGGTGTTCCCCGACCGTTCCGGGGGAGATACCGATAGCCTCGCCGATCTCTTCGAGAGACGATTGGCGGGGGTCACTGTAGTACCCCAGATCGACTGCCGTCTCGAGCACCTCCTCTTGTCTCGATGTGATCACCCTGTTGACCGACGATGCGTCGGCTTCGTAATCACCCATCTTGAGAACGTCGAACGTGAGTTGGTCCATCTCGTCGGCGTACTCGTACAGTTTGCTGAACGTCTCGTCGGTTCCGATGTACGTGACTTTAAGCTGGTTATCGGACGTGAAGCGAATAGGAGTCTCGACCACCAGAAGCGTCTCCCGTTGTAGTTCGAGCGACCGGCGAACCGCGTCCGTCGGTTCGAACTGACTCACGGCCATCCACCGGGTATCGCCGGCGGTGAGATAGCTGACGACGTGCGGAGACCCCTCCATGATCTGTTCGTATCGGTCCTTACTGCCGCTCGCCTCGGCAAACAGGAGGACGGTGTCGTCATCGAGCAGTTCGATATGGTGAATGGCTCTTCGATTAATAGACGGGTCGTCCGCCAGTTCTCTCCCGAGCGGATGGAACGCCCTCCCTCCATCTGGTTTGACCAGCACTGTGAGATATCGCATACAGCGACCAGGTGTGCGCGGAGGTAAACAGCTACGGCTTCTACCACATAAACGACACCACGGATGAGGCAGCGTGCCTACTGAGCCACGCCGGAAACCGATACCCGTCGACAATGCAACGGCAGAGACGCTCGACCACCGACCAGTTCGTAAACGAGGTGGTCACAGCCCTCCCGGACGACGCCATCGTCAGCCGTGAGTCCCACGGGAACGCTCCCGCACTCGTGATTCGGGCCGACCACGTTCGGAAGGTCCTCTCGACAGTTCGCTCCGAGGCAGGACTCGACCACTGCTCGTGTGTGACCGCCCAGGAGTACGACGACCGCTTCGAGACGGTGTATCACCTCACCAGCTACGACGACCGGACGCGCGAGCTGTCGGTCGTCGTCCCGACGACAAACGACGATCCGGTCAGCGAGTCGGCCGCCCCGGTGTACCGGACGGCCGAGTGGCACGAACGGGAGGCGTACGACCTCGTGGGCATCGAGTACGAGGACCACCCCGACCTCCGGCGCATTCTGCTTCCGGAGACGTGGCAGGGCCACCCGCTCCGGACGGAGTACGACCAGGACCAGCCTCAGGTCGTGACGCTCCGCGAGCACGCCAACCCCGTCCGGAACGACAGTCGGCAAGGCGATACGATGTTCCTCAACATCGGGCCGCACCATCCGTCGACCCACGGTGTGCTCCACCTGGAGGCGGTCCTCGACGGCGAACGGGTGGCGGACGTCGAACCGGACATCGGCTACATCCACCGGTGTGAGGAACAGATGTGCCAGCGGGGCACCTACCGCCACCAGATCATGCCCTATCCCGACCGCTGGGATTGGGGTGGCGCGGGGCTGCTCAACGAGTGGGCCTACGCCCGCGTCATCGAGGACCTCGCGGATATCGACGTTCCGGAGTACGCCAAGGTCATCCGGACGATGAGCGCCGAACTGTCGCGCATCCTCTCGCACCTGCTAGCCACTGCCATGTACGCTCTGGACGTCAGCGGCGAGTTCACTGCCGCCTTCATGTACGGTTTCCGGGACCGGGAGGTCGTCCAAGACCTCCTAGAGGATCTGACCGGCCAGCGGATGATGTTTAACTACTTCCGGGTCGGCGGCGTCGTCTGGGACCTCCCCGAACCTCGCGAGGAGTTCTTCGAGGACGTGCGTGCGTTCACGGACGTCCTCCCACGGAAGCTAGAGGAGTATCACAACTTGCTTACGAGCAACGAAGTCTTCCAGGTTCGCTGTGTCGACACCGGTGAACTGCCGCCGGAAGTCGCCAAACAGTACGGCTGTACGGGGCCGGTCGCCCGCGGCTCCGGCATCGACTACGACCTCCGGCGGGACGACTCCTACGGCTACTACGACCGCTTGGAGTGGGATGTCGTCACCGAAGACGGATGTGACAACTTCGCCCGCGTACTCGTCCGCTTACGGGAGATCGAGGAGTCGGCAGCCATCGTGGAACAGTGCGTAGACCTGCTCGAAGACTGGCCGACCGAGGAGCGGGTCTGTCAGGCCAACGTCCCGCGGACGCTGAAGCCCTCGGGCGAGTGTTACAGAGCCGTCGAGGGTGCCAAGGGCGAACTCGGGATCTACATCCGTGCCGACGGCACCGAGACCCCCGCCCGGTTCAAGATCCGCGGGCCGTCGTTCTCGAATCTGTCGGCGCTGCCGGCGATGGCGGAGGGGGAGTACGTCCCCGACCTCGTCGCGACCCTCGGGAGCCTCGACACCATCATGGGGGAGGTGGACCGGTGACGACGCCCTCCTCGACGCTGCGGGGGAGCGACGCCGGCCAGCGGGTGACCTGCATCGCCTGCGGCGAGACGCTCGACCGCGGGGACGCCCGCGAGTACGACAAACACGGTGATCGCTGGGACCGCGAGGGCAAGCAGTTCGAGTACCTCTGTAAGCCCTGTCACCGCGAGTGCTGTCATCGGAACCGCGAGGGACTCGAGGAGGCGCTCGTGGCGGCCGGCGCCGGCCGAACCGACCGTAAGACGTTCCTCGAACGGTTCTGCGAGGTATCGACCGACGACGAGACCATCGACTGAGAAACCCGATCAGATGAACCCCAACCACGACCGAAACGATGCCGACGCGGCCGCGAACCGGCCGATGTCGGTTTCGGAGATCAAGGACTCGTACGCCGAATACGCGGACCGGATGCGCCGCTTCGAATGGATCGACCGTATCGTCGTAGGTCGCTATCGTCGGGATCGATTCGGAGACGTCGAAGGGAGAGTGTTGGACGTCGCCTGTGGGACGGGAACGAACTTTCGGTATCTCCCCGACACGGTCGACCTCGTCGGTATCGACGTCAGTCCGGAGATGCTGGCGAACGCCGAGGACCACCTCGCCGAGCTAGCGATCGAAGGGTCCCTCCGGGAGATGGACGCACAGGAACTCGAATTCGCCGACGACAGCTTCGACGCGGTGATATCCGCGCTGTCGACCTGTACGTTCCCCGATCCCGTCGCTGCGCTGCGTGAGATGGGCCGTGTCTGCAAGCCCGAGGGAACGATTCGCTTGGTCGAACACGGACACAGTGACGTGAGACCGATCGCGAGGTACCAGGAGTGGCGTGCCGACGCCCACTACGCCGAGACCGGCTGTCGGTGGACCCAAGAACCGCGCGAACTCGTCTCCGAGGCGGGCCTCGAAGTGCGGGACACCACCACCGCGCTGTTCGGCACGATCACCACGTTCGAGCTAGCCCCGAACCGGTGTGAGCGACGATGATCGAACCGACGTCGGGGTCGCTGGAGTGGCTGGCCGTCGGGTGCCTCCTGACGATCGCGGGAGCGCTGATCAGGTTCCGCGGGTGGACGTTCCTCCTCGCGGGCTACGACGAGACTGCGCCCGTTCCGGAGAGCGTGGTGCAGAACGTGGCGGGGAACACCGTCCTCCGTGTCGGCATCGCCGTCCTCGTGGTCGGCGTACTCGAAACCGTGACGACTCCGCCGTCGTCTCTCGGCGTCCTGGTCGGAGCCGCGATCGGACTGGACGTGCTGCGACTCATCTACCGACTGAACACGTGGTCGTCACGGACGACCTGAAGCGATGCTGACGACCGCACCGACGGCCAGGTCTCCGCGCTACCCGTCCGTCGAGGATCCCCCTCCCGAACTGCTTTCACAGTTCGACCGGTGTGCGTCGAACGATGACTGACCTCCTGATTCACGATGCGGTCGTCGTTACGCTGAATCGAGAGGATCAGATCCTGAAAGACGGCTCCGTTCGAGTCACGGATGGAACCATCTCGTCGGTCGCACCGACCGAGCCTGGTGACCGAGACTCGACCGCGGAGCACGTGATCGACGCCAGCGGCAAGGTCGTGATTCCCGGCCTCATCGACGCCCATCGCCACACGGATTTCACGCTCGTCCAAGGCCTCTTCAGCGAACTCGGCGGCGGTGAGTTGCTCGAAGAAGCCCTCGCGTTGTACCACACCGCCGAATCGACCCTGGGTGACTCGTTCTTCGAAGCGGCGTGGCAACTCGCCTGCCTGCGGCAACTCACGCACGGGGTCACGACCGTCAACGCGATGGATTTCACCCCGGCACTCGGGGCGGAAGCGATCGGCGAGTCCGGGTTACGCGGCGTGATCGGACCGGAGCTCGCGGACTTTCTCACGCCCGCATCCGCGGACGACCAACTCACGGCCGCCCGTCGATTCATCGAAACCCACCACGACACCTACGAGGGACGTGTCACCGCGAGTATCGCGCCGGGCGGTGAAGCCGGCTGTTCACGGCGACTCTGGGAGGGGGTGGCCGAGCTTCGAGCCGACTACCCCGAACTGCGGCTTCACACGCACCTGTACGACTCCGCCGAAGCCGATACGATGGCCGCGGGGAGCGGCGCTGACGACCCACTCGACTTGCTCGACCGGTACGGCCTCCTCGACGAGCGGACGCTGCTCACCCACCTGTTGCACGCGGACCGGGACGATGCGCGGCGGATCGCCGACGCGGGTGCACACGTGCTTCACTGCCCGACCGTCTACAGTTACTTCCAAGCCGGAGAGCGAACCTGGTTCCCGCTCCCGGCGCTCCAACGGTTCGGTGCGAACGTCGTTATCGGCCTCGACGACCCGTTCTGGTTCGACTCCTGGGACCTCGTGCAGGAAGCCAAACACGCCCGGCTGTTGTCGAACTTCGAGTACGGAGCCCAGCGATGGTCCTCGTACGATCTGCTCAGAATGCTCACCATCGACGCCGCACGCGCACTCGGACTCGACGACCGGGTCGGCAGCGTCGAACCCGGAAAACGCGCCGACCTCGTCGTTATCGACGTCGATACCCCACGCCACCAGCCGTACAGCAATCTTCCATCGGTACTGACGAACACGGTAACGGCGGGGGATATCGAGACGGTCGTCGTCGACGGTGAGGTCCTCGTGGAGGACCGCGCGGTCGAATCGATGGACGTAGAGCGCGTGCGCGAAGCCGCGACGCGACAGCGCGAACGACTCCAGGCGCACACCGGTTGGGAGACGTCACTCGGCGGCAGTACACCGCCGGACGGATCGATACTCCGGCGTGTCTCCGCACGACCCCTGCTGAGAGCGATGAAGCAGTACGGCCGCGGAGTCGTCACCCGACACACGTGGTGACCGGAACCGCGTACGAACGGAGGGGCTCACCCCGACGGCGAAACCCGCGGTCCGTCGAGAGCAGGTCCCCATTCCGACATCGCGGTAGGTACGGCGGAGGCGTCGCGACGCTCCCACTCCGGAGTTCGTGAGCGCGTAGAGGTGGGAACGATTTCCCGCTCATTCTATATTATACCGTAGTTGATACGATCGGTTCAGAGGCAAGCTCCAGGAGACTGTCGGGAACGCGGCCCGAACGAGACTCGTCGAAACGTAGCACGCGGGCGTCACCGTCCCGTGTGACCCGGATCGGGGTCTCTCTCCGCGACAGCGGGGACGGAGTAGACCCAGCCGATCGAGCGATCCCCGACGAAGCCGTGCCGATCGTAGAGCGCGTCGGTCACGTCGCCTTCCCCGTGTTCTCCCTAGACCGGGCGACGGTCGTGAGATCCACGAAACGCCTACTCGAGCGTACAGACCTATCTCGGACTACGTGAGAACGTGATCGGTAACGAGGGTGTTCGTAGAGTTATTCACAACTTGATACGAATCGAGATGTAACTATGTGTCCCGAGTTGGTCTACTAACTGGAACGGGTGTTCCGACCCATTCGGCGAGCGGGTCGAGTTCGGTCGGTCGGCCGAAATCGTCCGTCCCGGCGGCTCTCTAGCCCGTGTAGCCGTCCCTTACTCACGCCGACGACCGAGCCGCTCACGGCCTAGCGACGCGGAGGCGCCAGCGACCCGAACTCGCTCGTCCGGTTTCGGACCGCGGCCGCCGGACCGAAGCGGGACGGGTCCGCCCGTCACCGGTGGGTGAGACGGCGGGCGTGTCGACCGGTCACCGGTCTCTTTATCTCGGGCGCCGGCGACGGTTGGAAGAGATGGCAGAACGGTGGCCGAGCCCCATCGCGACGGCGACGACGGTACTCCGCATCACGTACGCGGAACTCGTCACGGTCGTCGTCACGAGCCTCCTGGCGACAGTCGCCTCGCTCCCGCTCGTGACCGTCGGCCCGGCGATACTGGCCGCCGTCGACGTGGTGACGACCGTCGTCACCCGTCGCGATACCGGCGCTCCACCGACGGAGCGCGAGCGCGCGCGCCTGTTCGCTCGGGCCTTCCGTCGGAACGTTCGGGCCGGCCTCCCGTTCGGCCTGCTCGTGGTTGCCGTCGGCGGGCTGACGGCGTTCTACTACGTCGTCGGTGTGACTCGCGAACGGGGCGGGGTCCTGCTGCTCTCGCTCGTCGGCGGGTACGGCGTGGTGTGTGCGCTCGCGGTGACGTACCGGGTCGGGAGCGTCCGGGCGCGCGTCTCCCCGCCGCCGTCGACGGTGGACGCGCTCCGGATGGCCGGGCGGTCGTTCACCGCGTACACGTCGTACACGATACTGTGGCTCTGTGCCGTCGCCGCGCTTCTCGTCACGGCGAGCGTCGTTCCGGTGGCGAGTCCCGCCTTGTTCGGCGTGCTCGCGGTCGGAGAGGTGGTGACGTTCGAGGCGGTGATGGGCGACGGCGCGGCGGCCGTCGCGCCGTCGACGGGGGTGGACGGGGAGCCGTAACGGCCTACCCCTTCATGCCGCTGAGGGTCATCCCCCGGATGAAGTACCGCTGAGCGGATATGAACACGACGATGACGGGCACGACGATGACCGCCGCCGCAGCCATCACCAGTCCCCACTCGGTGAAGTACTGGTTCCGAACGGCGAACAGCGCCACCGGAAGCGTGTACATCGACTTGTCGCTCGCGATGATCAGCGGCCACTCGAAGTTCTTCCACGTCATCACGAACGTGTAGATACCGAGCGTCGCAAGCGCCGGCTTGGCCAGCGGGAGGTACACCTTGTAGAACGTCTGGAACTCGTTGCAGCCGTCGATCTTCGCCGCGTCGCCGAGCGCCGACGGGAGGTTCCTGAAGTGCTGTCGGAGGAGGAAGATCCCGATGGGGTTCGCGATCATGGGTGCGATCAGCCCCTGGTACGTGTTCACCCACCCGAGGTTCGACAGGAGGATGTACACCGGGATCAGCGTCACCATCGCGGGGACCATGATCGTCGCGACGAACAGCAAGAACAGTTCGTCGCGACCGACGAACTCGATCTTGGCCAGCGCGTAGCCCGCGAGGCTGTCGAAGACGAGGTTGAACGCGGTGACGCTGCCCGCGAACACGAGGGTGTTGAAGAACCACCGCCCGACGGGCTGGGTCGCGAACAGTTCCTCGAAGTTGGCGAGCGTCACCTGCTGGGGGATGAGCGACACGCCGCCGGCCGTCGGGTCCGCGCTCAGCGCCGTCGAGAGCATCCACCAGAACGGGAGCGACCACAGCAGCGCGCCGAACGTGATGCCAGCGTACATGAGCGTGGTCTTCGACCAGTAGCGGGCGCCCGACCGTTCGTATCCGGGGTAGTCGTAGTTCGACTTGGGCATCAGTATCCGACCTCCTCCTGTTGTTCGATCCGGTAGCGGTAGTAACTGAACACGAACACGACGGCGAACAGGAGGAACGCCATCGCGGTGGCTCGACCGAAACTGCTCCGGGCGAACGCCGTCTCGTAGATGAGGACGACGATGGTGGTGGTGGCGCGGGCGGGACCGCCCTCGGCGAACGCGAGGGCGATCCCGAACACCTGGAAGGTGCCGATGATGGCGAGCACCGTGACGAAGAAGTGCGTGTTGCGCAGGTTCGGCCACGTCACGTGCCGGATGCGGTTCAGCCCGTCCGCGCCGTCGATCCGGGCCGCCTCGTACAGTTCGTCCGGGATGTTCTGGAGACCGGCGAGATAGAGGATCATGTTGAAGCCGATACCGCCCCACAGCCCGATGAGCATCAGCGCGCCGAGGGCGGTATCGGGGCTGTTGGCCCAGCCGTACGCCAGCCCAACCGGGCGGAGGAACTCGTTGAGGACGCCGTTCTTCGAGAGCACCCACCGCCAGATGACGCCGCTTGCGGCGGCCGACAGCATGACCGGGAGGAAGTAGGCGGCGCGGTACACCTTCTTGCCGCGGATGCGACCGTCGAGCGCGAGCGCGACGAGGAACCCGCCGACGATCTGAACCGGGACCACGACCGCCGTGTACAGGACCGTGTTCCGCACGGCGAACCACCAGAGGTTGAACGAGGGGCTCCGCAGCGACGCCCAGTTGTTCTCCCACGGCCACGGTTGGAGGATGTCGACGTAGTTGGCGACCGGGAGCGAGACCCCGAACAGCTCCGTCCAGGCCGGCTCGCCGGTTCCGAGGAACAGGTTCCACTCCTGAAACGAGAGGACGAACGCGTACAGTATCGGACCGAGCAGGAACACGGAGAACACGACGACGTTGGGGACGACGAAGAGGATTCCGGCGAGGTTGTTCTCCTCGCTGGGCCTGTCGACGACGCGGCTCGCCGTCGACCGGAGCGCCGACCCGGCTCGTCGGAACGACGCCCGGACGGATCCGTCCGGCGTGCTCACGGCCGATCACCGGGGTCCGACCCGCCGGCGAGCGTGTCGCCGTCCCGGCCGGCCGACGTCCCGACGACGCCCGTGGCCGGCTCGTCGGTCCGGGTCCGGTTGAACACCGCCTCGCCCGTCTCGCCGTCGAACGCGTGGACGTGGTCGGCCGGGAACCGCGCGCGGACGCGGTCGCCCTCGCGGACGCGCTGACCGCCCGCGACGGTCGCGACGACCTCACCCAACTCGTGGCGGAGGTGGAGGACGTTCTCGCCTCCCATCGGTTCGACGATGGTGGCGACGAACTCCGTGGTTCGCGGCCCGGGTTCGTCGGCGAGAACGACGTCCTCGGGGCGGATACCCACCGTCACCGAGTCGCCACCGAGGCCGTCGGCCAGCGCGTCACGCTGGGCGGCGGTCGGCTCGTAGGTGAACCCCGGGAACAGCACGTCGTCGCCGTCGAACGTCGCCGCGAGCGTGTTCATCGACGGGGAGCCGATGAACGTCGCCACGAACTCGTTGGCGGGCTCGTAGTACATCTCCATCGGCGTGCCGACCTGCTGGAGGCGGCCGTCGTCGAGCACGGCGATGCGGTCGCCCATCGTCATCGCCTCCGTCTGGTCGTGCGTGACGTAGACGGTGGTCGCCCCGAGTTCGTCGTGGAGCTGCTGCAACTCGGTCCGCATCTGCGTGCGGAGTTTGGCGTCGAGGTTACTCAGCGGCTCGTCCATCAGGAACACCGCCGGATCGCGAACGATGGCGCGGCCGAGCGCGACGCGCTGCTGTTGGCCGCCCGAGAGTGCCCGCGGCCGGCGGTCGAGCAGTTCGGTAATGTCGAGGAGTCGGGCCGCGTCCTCGACCCGACCGGCGATAGCCGACTCGTCGAGGTCGGTCGTCATCTCCAGCCCGAAGCGCATGTTCCCCGCGACCGTCTTCTGGGGGTACAGCGCGTAGTTCTGGAACACCATCGCGATGTCGCGGTCCTTCGGCTTCACGTCGGTGACGTCCCGGTCGCCGATGCGGATCGTCCCCTCGCTCACGGTTTCGAGTCCGGCGATGGCGCGGAGCGTCGTCGACTTCCCACAGCCCGACGGCCCGACGAGCACGAGGAACTCGCCGTCCCGGATGTCGAGCGAGAGGTCGTCGACCGCGAGGACGTCGCCGTCGTCGCTCTCGTAGCGCTTCGTCATCTCGTCGATGCTCATCCGTGCCATCGCTACAGTTCCGAGTTGATCTGGCGCTCGGCGTTGGTCATGGCGGTCTCCGGCGACTTGCTGCCGGTCAGGACGGCCTCCGCCTCGTTCATGATGATGTCGAGGATGGTCGACGTCTGCGGGCCGAACACCATCGGGTGGGCGACTTCCGCGAGATCACCCAGCCCGGAGAGCAGCGGGCGGTCGTCGTAGAAGTCGCGCTCCAACAGCGACTGCCGCGCGGGGAGCGCGGTCCCGGTGCTGACCCACTCCCACATCCCCTCGGCGTTCGTCAGCGACTGGATCAGTTCGACCGACGCGTCCGGGGCGTCCGTGTTCGCGGATGCGGCCCACGCCGTGGTGAACGAGATGGTCGCCTCCTCGCCGCCCTCCGGGATCGGCAACCCGACCTCGGTCGCCTCGTAGACGTCGGCGTAGTCCTGTTCGAGCGTGGAGACCGACCACGCACCCGTCATCGACATGCTGATCGTCCCCGGCCCCATCGCCGGCGGGGCCCACGTCGCGTCGATGTCGTTGCCGTAGATGCCCGCGAGGTCGTCCTCGACGAGTCCGTCGAGGAACTCCATCGCCTCGACCGCCTCGGGCGAGCCGATCACCGCCTCGCTCCCGTCCTCCGAGAGCACGTCGCCGCCGTTCTGCCAGACCAACGCCAGCAGCGTGTTCCGCGGCTGACTTCCGACGGCCATCGGGTAGTCGACGTCGGTCGACTCGGCTATCGCCTCGAGGACGCTCCGGAGTTCGCTCCACGTCGTGGGGGCGGAGACGCCGGCGGCGTCGAGGTGGTCGCTGTTGTAGAAGAGCCCGACCGGCGTGAAGTCCTTCGGGACGCCGTAGACGGTCCCCTCGTAGGTGAACGGTTCGACCAGGTTGTCGAGGAGGTCCTCGAAGTCGTACTCCTCGGCGTCCCGCAGGTCGGAGCCGATGCCGAGGAGCGCGCTGTTTCGCATGAACGTGGGCGCCTCGTCGGCGATCAGGTAGAAGACGTCCGGCTCCTCGCCGCCGGCGAACTGCGTCTGGAGGTTCTGCGAGTACTGCTCGTTGGGGGTGTTCTGATAGTCGACTTCGACGCCCTGCTTCGAACTCTCGTAGTTGGTCAGAATCTCCTCGACGATCTCCCGTTCGAGCCCCTCGCCCCAACTCGCGACGTTCAGCGTCGTCGTCTCCCCGGACCCGCTGTCGGTGCCGGACGAACCGTCGGCGGCGGTGGACTCGCCACCGGCGGTGGTGTCAGTGTCGGCTCCCTCGCTACTGCCGCCACCGCCGCCGCTACAGCCGGCGAGTCCGAGGGCGGTGCCGACGCCGAGTGACTTCACGAGCGCACGTCTGCTGGGACCGGACCGATTTGTGTCTACCATGGATCGAGCCTTGGTGTGGGATCGATCGTTCCCCATTTATAATTTACTCTACTGCGACGCGGACCGCGGGTCGACACGGGTTTTATTAGGAGTTCCGTCCGACAGGAGAGCGAATGGCGAAGATCACCTTCATCGGAGCGGGGAGTATGGTGTTTTCCGTGAAACTCGTCGGCGACATCCTGTCGTTCCCGGCGCTTGACGACAGCACCGTCGCGCTGATGGACATCGACGAGTCGCGGCTGGAGAAGACGACGCGGGTGGCCGAGGCGATGGTGGACAACGAGGGGCTCGACGCGACGATCCAGTCGACGACCGATCGGCGGGAGGCGCTCGACGGTGCCGACTACGTCCTGAACATGATCAACGTCGGCGGCACGGAGCCGTTCGAAAACGAGATCCGGATCCCCGAGCGGTACGGTGTCGAGCAGGCCATCGGCGACACCATCGGTCCGGGCGGCATCTTCCGGGGGCTCCGAACCATCCCGACGATGCTCGACATCGCGAGCGACATCGCGGAGGTCTGCTCCGACGCGCTCCTGCTCAACTACACCAACCCGATGTCCATCCTCTGTCAGACGATGTTCGAGGCGACGGACGTCGAGACGGTCGGACTCTGTCACAGCGTCCCCCACACCGCGGCGGCCATCGCCGACTACGTCGGCGTCCCCGAGGAGGAACTCGACTACTGGGTCGCCGGGATCAACCACGTCGCGTGGTTCCTCGAAGCCAGCCACGACGGCGAGAGCGTCTACCCGGCGCTCCACGACGCGATGGACGACCCCGAGACGTACGAACGCGACACGGTCCGGTTCGAGATGATGCGGCACTTCGGCTACTTCCCGACCGAGTCCTCCCACCACATGTCGGAGTACGTCCCGTACTTCCGGACCGACGAGGCGACTATCGAGGAGATGACGGGGACGGACTACGCCGAACGCATGCCCACGGCGACCTACCTCGAAGGCTGGCGGGAACGCTCCGACAGCCGCGACGACCCGGAACTCGACGTCGACCTCGGCGAGGTGACGGTCGACCGCTCCGAGGAGTACGCCTCCCGGCTCATCCACTCCGTCGAGACGGACACGCGCCGGCGACTCAACCTCAACGTCAGCAACGAGACGGACGCCATCACCAGCCTCCCGTCGGACGCGTGCGTCGAGGTTCCCGTCCTCGTCGACGGCGCGGGCCTACACCCGTGTTCGGTCGGCGAGTTGCCGTCGTCCATCGGCACGTTCCCACAGCAGCACGCCGCCGTCAACCGACTCGTCGTCGAGGGTGCCCTCGAGAACGACCGGGCGAAGGTCCACCGCGCGGTCAAGCAGGACCCGCTCACGGCCGCCGCGCTCGAACTCGACGAGATACACGAGATGACGGAGGAGTTGCTCGACGCGAACGCGGCGTACCTGCCGGATCTGAACTGACCCCGTCGGGACCGACGGGACCGCCGTTCGCCGCGAAGCGGTGGTGCCGTCCGGTCGTTCACGTATCGTGAACACTCTCGGCGCCACCCACCCGGTCGACTCCTCCTCGGCTAGCCTGCTCAGTCGACCGAACGGTCCCGCTCGATCGTACGACTCCCCATCGGTCGATAGGGGCCCCCGTCCGTCGGTCAGTCGGACGGACGCCGTCGCCGAAACGGTCCGCCGGTCTGTTCACGATGTATGAACGGTCGGCAGGTGCCCCACTACGACTACGAGAGGCGACGTCGTTTCGCTCCGACCGTATTGGAACCCGCGGTATCTGCGTATCGGTCAGTCCCCGTTGGTGATACTGGACACTGACCACCGTTCGCGTTCGTTCGTGAAATATTTGTACAGTTCATCCGCGGTTCGCCGCTCCCGGCGGAGTCGGTGGGACCGTTGCGGCCAGTTCGGAGTCGAGTCGGACGGGGGAGTCGTCGGATCCCGTTCACGATACGTGAACAGTTATGTGGATTGCCGGCACAGGAGGCGTATGGACGACCGCCCGCTCCCGCCGGCCGAGGCGTTCGACAGTCGCGTCGCGCGGACGACGGTGACGAGCTTCCGGATGATCGAGGCGCTCGAGGGCGGCGGATACGCGGGCGTCAGCCAACTCGCGGCGGACCTGTCGCTCAGCAAGGGGACGGTCCACAAACACCTCACCACGCTCCGCGAACTCGGCTACGTGGTTCGCGAGGACGGTCAGTACCGGCTGAGCCTCGCGTTCCTCGGACTCGGGACGAGCGTCCGGGGGCGGACCGAACTGTACGAGGTGTCGCGGGACCACCTCGCGAACCTCGCGGAGGCGACCGAGGAGGTGGCGAGCGTGATGGTTCCCGAACGACACTGGGGGGTGTACCTGTCCCACACCCGCAGCGCGGGGGTCGAGTCGGCCACTCGCCGCGAGGGCGAGCGGGTGCCGCTGACGGCCACCGCGGGCGGCAAAGTGATCCTCGCACACCTCCCGGACGACGAGCGCGACCGCATCCTCGACGAGCGAGGGCTGCCGGCGCTGACCGAGAACACGGTGACCGACCGCGACGAACTGCTGGCGGAGCTCCGTACCGCGCGCGACAACCGGTTCGCCCACGACCGGGGCGAACTCGAACCCGACCGGCACTGCGTGGCCGCACCGATCACCGGTCCGGACGGGACTGCCGTCGCGGCAGTGACGGTGTCCGGTCCGGCCGAGCGGATGACGGAGAAGGCGACTCGTCTCGACTTCCCGAGCATCGTCGGGAGCACGGCGACCGCCATCCAGAACCGACTCGGGCGCGAGCGGTCCGACGACGGCCCAGCCGACTCCGGCGAAGGACAGCTATAAACGAACCTACCGAGACGATCCCACTGTGACCCCGAACCCAACGTCGCCGAACGTGCTGGTCGTGACGACGGATCAGCAGCGGTGGGACACGGTCGGGGCGTACGGCAACCCGATGGGGCTCACGCCGACGCTCGACTCGCTGGCGCGCTGCGGGACCCGCGTCGACCGGGCGATCACACCGCAACCCGGCTGTGCGCCGTTCCGGGCCGCCTTCCAGACGGGCCGGTTCGCGACGGAGACGGGCGTGTGGCGCGAGTCGTTCGCGCTCGACGAGTCGACGACCACGCTCGCACACCGGTTCGCCGACGCCGGCTACGACGTCGGCTTCGTCGGGAACTGGCACGTCGGCGGGACGTTCGACGAACCGGTTCCCGAACGCTTGCGCGGCGGGTACGACGACTTCTGGCTCGCCGCGGACGTCCCGGAGTTCACCTCCAAACCCGACCACGGCCACCTGTTCGACGAGTCGGGCGCCGAAGTCGCCTTCGACGAGTACCGCGCGGACGCGTTCACCCGGTTCGGCGAACGGGCGCTCGACTCGCTCTCGGAGCCGTTCTTCCTGGTCGTCTCCTACCTCGAACCCCACCACCAGAACGACATGTGGACGTTCGTCGCCCCCGACGGGTACGCCGAACGGTACCGGACCGACCCGTACGTCCCGGCGGACCTGGTCGACGGGTTCGGCGACTGGTACGGCGAACTGCCCGACTACTACGGCATGGTCGAGCGACTCGACGAGTGCGTCGACGACCTGCTGTCGACTCTCACCCGGCGGGGCGTCCGCGACGACACCCTCGTCGCGTACACCGCCGACCACGGCTGTCACTTCCGGACCCGCCCCGGCGAGTACAAACGGACGCCACACGACGCCGCGGTCCGCGTGCCGCTGATCCTCGCCGGTCCGGGGTTCGACGACGGCCGGAACGTCGAACGCGTGACGAGCGTCATCGACCTGCCGCCGACGCTCCTCGACGTCGCCGGCATCGAGATCCCCGACGAGATGCACGGCGAGAGCCTGCTCCCGGTCGTCCGGGGAGAGCGCCCGGACGAGGACGGCGACGCGTTCATCCAGATCAGCGAGTCCCAGGTCGGGCGGGCGATCCGGACGGCGGACTGGAAGTACGCCGTCGCGGCGCCGAAACTCACCGGCTGGCGGGGCGGCAACGGCCAGCCTTCGAGCGACCGCTACCTCGAACGGTACCTCTACGACCTCCGGCGCGACCCGAACGAACGGGTGAACCTCGCCGGTCGCTCCAACTACCGGGACGTCGCGGACGACCTCCGCGACCGACTGCTGGAGTACATCTCCGCGGTCGAGGGTGAGACCCCGGACGTCAAGCCCATCGAGAAAGGGTACAAGGAGTACTGAGGTGGATCGCGGCGGAGGCCCAGTTCGGACTGTACTCGTCGGTTCCCTCCGGTGGACTACCGGAGTGAGACCCGTTCGAGACGCCTACCCGAACGGTGAGATCGGGGAGTGACCAGTACGAACGGTACGGATAGAACGCGTTCCTGCTCATGAGGTCATTACACCAGTACCGCTGTAATCCTCAGCGCCGACCGCTCTGGCTTCACTTCCGGCGTGGCCGGGAAGTACGGGGGGGACCGTGGCGGAACCGACAGTCGTCGACCCGTTCGATCGCTATCGGAGTGCCACCGGCCGGTAGCCTCAGGCGAAACCGTGGATAACTCGGGAGCGCTCCGCTCGCGGACTCGTGAGTTCCCCCGACAGACGTCACGGGCTAGCCCGTGCTGGTCCATCAGGTGCTCCCTGTCCGTCGACGGTCAGCACGTGCCCCACGTAGCCGGTTTACGGAGCGGTCATCTCTCCGATCGGTCTAATCTATCAAATGTGACTTTTCCTTCTTTGATTCTCTTTCCGCCTTTGGCCTCCTTAGTATATTTTCTGTCTTTGCCATCATTGCTCGATGATCCGCCTAACTGATCTAATTCGTATTTGACGGTCGGGACAGCAGTACCGCGTCTGATCGCTCGACGCTCGGGATTTCGTTGGCCCCCGCTTGTCGGTGCCGTCTACCGGACTATTCTCGCCAGCCTGACGGAGTCACACGGACGCGGTCGCAGGGTGGCGAACGCACCACGGCGACGATTCGAGACCACAGATAGTGGCCGAGACGGACACCATCGCTGCTGACGCAGGTATCGGTGAAGTCGGAGGAACAGTACACACAACCGGAAGTATCGACGGCCAGTACGGATCAATCCGGTTGGGATACTACTCGACGGTCCCTGTTCTCGGTAGACGCAGGACTGAATCTCTGGTGGTGGTACCGAGTGGACGTGACCCCTAGTGGCGAAGCGATGGTGGCTCATCGCGGTACTGGGCCGCTCGCACTCCTATGGACGATCCACGGCGCGCGGACGGGCACGACGGCACCATTCGTGGGCGAGCGTGAGGAGCAGACTCACTCGGGGAACGGGACGAAAGTCGCTACTAGGATGGCTCTACCTCCGACCTCACGGGGCATCGTCTACAAGGAGGGCGAGTGACGCCTCGTACTCTCGGTGCCGAATCGTACCCCGATGGGGCTGTCACATCTCGGAGGCGACCGTGGACTCCCGTTCGAGTTGGGAATAACAGCTGTGAGACATTACCGCAGTTCCCAGTTACTGTACCCGTAGTTTTCGATCCCGTCGAGTCGTTCGCGTTCCGCGTCGGTGAACGTCACCGCCGACGCCGCGAGGTTCGCCTCGAGTTGCTCGGGCGTACTACAGCCCACGATGGGGACCGTCGGGTACTCCCGGTCGAGCATCCACGCCAGGACGATCGCGTTCCCGTCGACGTCGTGCCGTTCGGCGAGTTCCTCGACCACCTCCATCTTGAGCCCGTTCTCCGTCCGAACGTAACTCTCGGGGATCGGCCGGTCGTCTCGACCGTAACACCCGCCGAGTGTCGGCGAGAACGGGAGTACCGTCAGGTCGGCTTCGGTGCAGTAGTCGACCAGTTCGTCGGTCATCGGCAACTGTGCAGCCGCGTCGAACTCCGGATTACGCTCCGGGATGAGATAGGAGAATCGCGGTTGGACGCACTCGAACCGGGACCAGTCGCGCTCTTCGGAGATGCGGTTCGCCCGGGCGACCCGCCACGCCGGCACGTTACTCGCACCGAGGTAGTCGACGTTTCCCGCCGTGACCACCTCGTCGAGGGCCCGCATCGTGTCGACCTGTGGCGTCTCCGGGTCGTCGACGTGGACGTACAGCAGGTCGACCGTGTCGATTCCGAGTCGGTCGAGGCTCCTGTCCACTTCCCGTGATATCACCTCGGGGTCGAGACTGCGGGGCACGTCGCCGTACCCGAAGCCGACTTTCGTCGCGATGGTCATCTCCTCCCGGACGCCCCGTTCTTCGAGCCACTCACCGAGCAGTGGCTCGCTCTCGGGCGTCTCGTGGCCGTCGACCCACGTCGCGTAGATGTTCGCGGTGTCGATGAACCGCCCCCCGGCGTCGTAGTAGCGGTCCAGCAGTTCGTACGACGTGTCTCGGTCGATCCGGCTTCCGAAGTACATCGCCCCGAGACAGAGTTCGCTCACGGATTCTCCCGTCGTGCCGAGAGTCGTCGTCTCCATGGCCGGGGCTAGTGGACCGTCGGCTTAACGATTCTGTCACCCCTACGCTCACCGCCGACCGACGCGTCGGTCGTGTTCGTGACGGGACTCCCCGCGGGTATCGCCCGCTCGACCGACACCCCCGAACTCGGCACGGATCTCCCTAGCTCTCCGGCATCGACTCCGGAGTGGGGGCTACTGAGCCGCCTCGATGGCGCGTTCCAGATCCGCGATGATGTTCGCGGGGTCTTCGATCCCGACGGACAGGCGGACCAGATCGTCGGTGACGCCGGACGCCTCCTTCTCCGCGTCAGTCAACTGCTGGTGTGTCGTGCTCGCGGGGTGGATGATGAGCGTCTTCGCGTCGCCGACGTTGGCGAGCATACTCGCGAGTTCGGTCGACTCGACGGTCTTCCTCGCCGCCTCGTAGCCGCCTTCGAGCCCGAACGTGATCATCCCGCCGTAGCCGCCGTCGAGATACTCACTGGCGGTCTCGTGGGTCGGGTGCGATTCGAGCCCGGGGTACGTGATCCACGAGACCGCCTCGTGGTCTTCGAGGTACTCCGCGACGGCCATCGCGTTCTCACAGTGGCGGTCCATCCGGAGCGGGAGCGTCTCGAGCCCCTGAATCGTCTGCCACGCGTCGAACGGCGACTGCTGGTTGCCGAGGTCGCGTAGACCGCGGGCGATCGCGGCGTACGTGAACGCCGCCTCGCCGAACGTCTCGGCGAAGTTCACGCCGTGATACGCCGGGTTGTCCCGTGCGATCTCGGAGTACTTCTCGGCGTGGTCCGCCCACGGGAACGACCCGCCGTCGACGACGACGCCGCCGACGGTCGTCCCCGAGCCGTGGAGCCACTTCGTCGTGGAGTTCCAGACCAAGTCCGCACCGTGTTCGAGGGGACGGCAGAGGTACGGCGTCGCGAACGTGTTGTCGACGAACAACGGCACCCCGTTGTCGTGGGCGATGTCCGCCACCCGCTGAATATCGGGCGTGTCGAGAGCCGGATTGCCGATCGTCTCGAGGTGGACGTACGCCGTGTCGTCGTCGATGGCCTCCTCGTACGCGTCGTAGTTCAGCGTCTCGACGAAACGCGTCGAGATGCCCCGGCGCTCGACCGAGTGCGTGAGATACGTGTAGGTTCCTCCGTAGAGCGAGGACGCCGAGACGATGTTGTCACCGGCCTCGGCGAGGACGAACGTCGTGAGGTCCAGCGCGGCCATTCCGGAGCCGGTAGCGACCGCACCGACGCCGCCTTCGAGCGTCGCCATGCGCTCTTGAAGCGTCTCTACCGTCGGGTTCATCAGTCGCGAGTAGATGTACCCCGGCTCCTCGAGTGCGAACTGTGCGGCCGCGTCCTCCGAATCCTCGAACACGTACGAGGTAGTCTGGTACAGGGGCGGCGCACGTGCGCCGGTAGCCGGGTCCGGCTCCTGTCCAGCGTGAAGCGAGTCGGTTGCGATCGAACGGTCGGTCGGATCGTCGCTCATAGTTGTCCGTACCAATTCCTCCGTATTACCGTATGGTTCGTGACTGAATCTTGCCTGTGGGGGAGACGTCGGGTACGGGGTGACGAACGCGGCGAACGAGCGTTCGAACCACGGCGCCAACCGACCGACCGCCGCGCCGACCCGGAACGGCCGCGCGCGGACGGACGCTCGTCAACGGGGGCACCTTCCGTCGTCGACCCAGACACGCACTACGCCGGAATGTGGGGTCGGGGTTCCGGGTGCGTGGACGGTCAGTTCCCGTTCGACGGCGGTGAAGAGTCGGTCTGGGACCGTGACGAGGTCGGAGGGAGCGAGCTCTTGTACACAGTAGATTTAGGTGCCCGCTCGCGGTCTGACGTACACGAGCCATGGGACCCGTCGACAACAACGCTCCGATCACGGTCGAGACAGCCATCGAACAGTATATCGACAGCGTCGAGGCCGGCAACTCCCGGAAGAACTTCCGGTCGGCGCTCGCGCGGTGGCGCGCCTGGCTCGAGGACGAACGCGGCGTGACCGCGCTCGACGACCTCGAGGTTCTCGACTGTCGGCGGTACGCCCGTCACCTCAAGCGACGCACTCGCGACGGCGAACTCAAAGCCGGCACCGCGACCACCTACTACGCGTACGTCCGCGCGTTCCTCACCTTCTGTGTCGCAGACGAGTTCCTCGACGCCAACCCCGCGAAGGCGAAGCGCGCGACCGACGAACTCCCCGAGGACCTCGGCGACGCCGACCGGCAGTTCTGGCGTGAAGAGGAGCGCCGGGCGATCCTCCGGTTCGTCGACGACCGCGCCGACCGAGCCCTCGATGGGGAGGCGGACGTCGACCGCGAGCGAGCGTTCCGCGACCGCGCCGTCGTCTACCTCCTCGGTCTCTCCGGCGTTCGCGGCGCGGAGGTGTTCGCGGCGCCGGCCGACGACAAGCGGACCGGCATCGCGTGGGGCGACGTTCGACTCGACGACGGCGCGGTCCGCGTCCTCGGGAAGTCCCGGGAGTACGAGTACGCCCAACTTCCAGCGCGTGCTGGGACGGCGCTCGAACGGTACAAGCGCGTCCTCGACCCGCCGACCGACGAGTGGCCTGTGTTCCCCAGCGCCCACGCGCCGTCGAAGTACCGCGCCGTCCGCGAGCAACTGGCGGAGCGAGACGTGCCGGACGACGAGGTCGAGGCTATACTCGACGGCCACGCGATCGACGCCGTGCTTCGCGAGTACGAGGTCGTTCCGCCGGCGCTCTCGACGAACGGCGCCCGCAACCTCATGAAGCGGCTGTGCGAGGAGGCCGACGTCGGCGTCGACGGGGACTACCTGAAGCCGCACGGCGCCCGTCGCGGCCTCGGGCACGAACTCTACGCGAACGGTCACGCCGAACTCGCTCAGTCGGCGCTCAGACACGCGAGCATCGAAACGACGCACAAGTCCTACTCGGACATCCAAGCGGCGGAGACGGCCAAGCAGGTCGACGATATACTCGACGAGTAGCCGACGTCACCGACCGGATGACTCCCGACGGTGGGTCGGACGGGTACGGAGCGCCGAGCAGTCTGAGCGACTCCAAGGACGGGTCACTCCTCGGACGCCGGGGCGACAGCCCGGAAAGTCGGGCTAGGTCGGCACCTCGGAGCGATACCCGCGGCTGACCTCCTTCCACTTGTCGGTGCTGAACCGATAGTAGTTGAGCACGGCCGGAACGGTGGTCTCGGCGAGGAACGCGAGGTACAGCCCGTAGAGGCCGAGACCGGTCGTCGCGCCGAGGTACGCCAGCGGGATCGCGACGCCGAAGACGCCGAGCGCCTGGCTGTAGAACGGCCACCGCGTGTCGCCGCTCGCGTCGAGCGGCCCGGTCGCACCGCCCGCGACGCCCTGGAGGACGATGGCGACGCACGCCGCCGAGACGAGCGACACCGCGACCGGGACAGTAGAGCCGGACGCGTCACCGACGAACGCGGCGACGATCGGGTCGGCGAACAGGAACACGATCCCCGCCGACACGACGTACACGGCGACGGCGAACCGGACGATCTCACGGCCGTACGCCTCGGCGGTCTCCTCGTCGCCGCTCCCCAACTCGCGACCCACGAGACTGCTCGACGCCAGTCCGAAGCCCCAGCCGGGGGTGTTCATCAGCCCCCAGATCCGACGGGCGATGACGTAGGCGGCGACGACCTCGCGGCCGAACAGCGCGACGATCGCGAGCATCGGGAACTCCGCGACCGTCCAGACGAGGTTGCGTCCGATCACGGGGACGCCGATACTGACGAGCTGTCGAACGTCGGAGTCGACGTACGCTCCACGCAGGTCGATCTGCACCGGAAGCGCGCCGAGTCCGGGGAGCCGACCGGCGACGAGTGCGACCGCGAAGACGCCCGTGACGAGCGCGTTCGAGAGGACGGTGCCGAGAGCGGCGCCGGCGACCCCCCAATCGAGACCGAAGACGAACACGGCGTTGAGGACCATGTTCCCGACCGCGCCGCCGCTCCGGAGGACCATCGGTGTCGACGCGTCGTCGACGCCGACGAACACGCGGCTCCCGATGAGGTTCAGCGCGGCGAAGGGAACGCCGAGGGCGACGACGCGGAGATACGACGCCCCGAGCGCGACCGCCTCGGCGTCGCTGCTGAGAACGGACACGAGCGGCGTCGCGAACAGCCAGAAGACGGCGACGAGCGGGAGCGTCCCGACGACCACGAGCGCTGCGCTCGACCGGACGGCCTGGTCGACGGCACCGAACCGCTCGGCGCCGTACCGCTGAGAGACGAGCGCGATCGTACCGGCGGCGATCCCGCCGCCGACGGAGAACGCGAGCCCCCAGTAGGGACTCGCGAAGCCGACGCCCGCGATCGCGGCGGGACCGACGGCGAGACCGACCATCGCGATGTCGACGGCGCTCTTGGACATGCGTGCGATGCCGGTGATGATACGGGGCCAGGCGAGATTCGTCGTCCGACGGGCGCGTTCAGAGTCGACGAGACCGACGCGAACCAGCGCGAGACCGATATACAGGACGAGTAACCGAACGGGGTTTGGAAGGCGAGTTGACAACGGAATGTGTTCGTCGTCGACGAGTAAATACTTTCTTTTCTGACTCTCAAGATTGATGCTAACGACCGTGAGGAACCGTTCGCTCGAACCACGCCGACGTACGGCGGGTTCACCGAAGGGGAGCGGAACGGCGCGTCGGTTCGCCGAGAGCGACTTCGAGTCCGCTCCCGATCTGTCGTCACATCCGTCCCCCTCTCGCGGGAGCGGTCCCCCGCCACCGTTTCGGGAACTCGTCCACCCGTCACGAGTTAGTCACGGGGCTCGGCGGGCGCGTACGATCTACGGGGACCGGCATCGCTTGCCTCCCCCCGGGCGGCCCGCAGTGCGGTAAAATCTAGTTCAGTCTTCTAACCGCTCCAATCTATCTTTGACCTCTTTGCTATCTAAGTCGTCCAACTGTTCTAAGCCGAGTTCGACGATCAGGGGGTAGTAGTGGCGCGTCTTCTTGATCGACAGCCCGTACTCCTCGTCGAGATCCAAGTCGAGACGCTTGTAGCTTCGACTCAGCGACGAGGCCAGGTCGTCGCTCAGGTACACCGAGTGGTTGGTCCAATCGTTCTTCGGGCTGATCTCCGTCCGATCCGTCTTTGAAGTGTTTTCCGTCTTTGAACTCTGATCTCGGTTCTCGGTCGTCTCCCGTTCGGCGCTCTGCTCCGTCTCGTCTTCGAACCGTTTCGCGAACCGGTCTTTGACGGAGTCGCCGGTTTCGTTCGCCATCAGGGCGTCACCTCGGCTGGTTCCTCGAGATCGGTGGCGAGTCGCAGGTAGTTCTCGGTCATGTCGGTCTCCTCGGCGTCTTCGCCGAAGATGGAGCCGCCGGCGCTGAGGCTGCGCTTGATAGCCGCTCGGTGTCGGATCTCGTGGACGGGACAGCGGCCGTCGAAGGTGTCGTGGAAGAACTGGATGTTCTCCTTCTGGTCGTTGTCGAGGGGGTAGTGAACGTTCGAGATCACGACCGCGGACTGTTCGATTTCGACGCCGTATCGCTCCTCTAGGGTCTCGATCTGGTTGAGGAGGATGTCGAGCGCGTGGATGCTGGAGTCCATCGGTTCGACCGGGATCACCATGTTCTGGCAGGCCAGCAGGACGTTGTCGTTGATGACGCCGAGCGACGGCGGGGCGTCGACGACGATGTAGTCGTACTCCCCCTCGAACTGTTCGAACAGCATCGAGAGCCGTTCGCGCGGCTTCCAGCCGGCGGCGATCAGGTCCTGTTGCAGCGAGAACATCGCCACGTTCGAGGGGAGGATATCGAACTCGGCGTGTCGCAGGATGATGTCGGCGAGGTCGTACTCCGTCGGTTCGTTGAACGCATCCGCGAGGTTCGGCGACTGGGTGTTGTACTGGTCGGTGAACCCGAGCGTCCGAGTGCTGTACCCCTGGGGGTCGGCATCCACCAACAGGACGTCGTAGCCTCTGGACGCGAACGCCCCCGCGAGGTTCACCGAGTTCGACGACTTCCCGACGCCGCCCTTCTGGTTCGTCGAAGCTATCTTGACTGTCATCTCTCTATTTGACGCAGTACTCTTCTTTTCATGTAAACCTGCGTCAGACATCTTTGCTCTCAAAGAGGACAAATATATTGGGCCGGTGTGCTGAGACGATAGCGAGTCGACGGTGACCACGAACACAACCCCCTCCGCGTCCCTCGACGGAGAAGCCTCCCCACCGGCGGAACGTTCGACCGGGGCCGACCGAACCATTCGCTCGGCCTCACGGGTGCTGTCGGCTTTTCGACGCACCAACAGACCGCTCTCCGGGCGAGGGGTCGTTTGGGGTCCGCGGTACGGAGCCGATTCGCGCTCTCACCGACACGGACTGTCCGACCACCGAATCACAACCGAACGCACACCTCGTAAATCCCATGACGCGATATACCACGTTTACACCAAGGGGGATGAGACGCCAGTAGGGGGGTAGATCGTGCTGCGTCGATTCGGGCGAGTCGACGAGTGGAACCCGCTTCGGATCGCTCTCCACACGGGCTAACTCGGTGTACTGTCGACGGTATAGCCGAATGTGGCGACGTCTAAGGACACGCTTTCAACCGACTCGTGCCGGCCGTCTCCGAGCCAGGTCCGCGGGCTTGAACTAAGTCTGCGAGACGGGCCGGATATCGGACACCGACCCTCGTGCGACTTCGGTCGTACGAGGGTGGTACGTACACACTGGTCAGTCAGCGTGTGGTCGGTGAGCTATCTCCCGAAAGACCGTTTGGCGATGTTCACGAGTCGAAACCACTCGGACGCCGAACTCGACAGGGCGAAGAACTCGGGGTCGTCGCGATACACGGACGATGTCGCCTCCCCGCGTCGGTGTTCGGACCGTCCCGCGTGGGTCGATTCGACACCCGTTATCGGGGCTTGGGGGCATTTTTGTATACACTGTGCATACCAGAGTCAATGGAAGACAGTGGGACTCCCGAGAGGGATGATAAAAGGGGAGCTGACTGGTATCGGACGCTCGTCGAGGGAGTCAACGATCTTGTAACGGTCATCGACGCCGACGGGACGATAACCTACGTTAGCCCGGCCGTCACGCGCGTTCTTGGCTACGACCCCGAGGAGTTGATTGGCCAGGAGGGATACGAGTTCGTCCACCCCGACGACCGACACCGAAACGCCGAGGCGGTGGAGGCCGTCCTCTCGAACCCCTCCGAATCCGAGACTGTCGCCGTCCGGTTCCGGCACGCTGACGGGTCGTGGTACTGGCTCGAGGCCACGATGCGGAATCGACTCGACGACGACATCGTCGACGGGATCCTCCTGAGCAGTCGAGACGTCACCGAGCGAAAGGAGTACGAGGTCGAAACGCGCAGACTCGCCGAGGAGTACGAAGCCCTTTTGAACAACGTGGAGGACGCGATCTTTCTCATCGACGTCGAAGGGGTGGACGACGACGCCAGATTCGAGTTCGAACGGCTCAGTCCGTCCTACGAGCGACAGACCGGCATCACGACCGAAGAAGTGCGGGGACGGACACCGCGAGACGTGTTCGGCGACGAGGAGGGCGCCGAACTCGACGCGAACTACCACCGCTGTCTCAACGCCGGTGAACCGATTTCGTATCAAGAGGAGTTGTGGGTCAGAGAGGACGCCTGGATCTGGGAGACCAAGCTAGCGCCGGTCGTCAGCGGCGGTGAGATAACTCGCCTCGTCGGGATCACCCGGAACGTGACTGAACGTGTCGAACAGGAGCGACGGTTACGTCAGCAGAACGAGCGCCTCGACGAGTTCGCGAGTGTCATCTCACACGACTTGCGCAACCCGCTCAACGTCGCACAGGGCCGTGCGGCACTCCTCGCCGAGCAAACAGAGAGCGAACACCTCGAGCCGCTCGTGCGAGCGCTCGACCGGATGGGAGCGATCGTCGAGGACACGTTGACGCTCGCTCGCCAGGGCGACATGATAAGCGAAACGGAGTCGATCAGTTTGACTGACCTCGTCGGGAACTGCTGGGCGACAGTAGACACCGGCGAGGCGACGATCGAAGTCGTCGACGAGATGAGCTTCCAAGGCGACCCCGACCGATTACGGCACGTCTTCGAGAACCTGTTCCGGAACGCGGTCGAACACGGCGGGTCCGACGTGACCGTCCGTGTCGGATGTCACGACGAACGAGGGATCTACGTCGAGGACGACGGACCGGGAATCCCGGCGGACGAGCGGGAAGCGGTGTTCGAACCGGGGCACTCGTCGGCGCGCGGCGGCACCGGCTTCGGGCTGACCATCGTAAAACGAATCGTGGAAGCCCACGGCTGGGAACTGTCTCTGACCGAGGGGACAGACGGTGGAGCACGGTTCGAGTTCGAGATGGGGGAATAGGGGGACCGACCACGAGTGCTCGGACACCGCTGTCGTCCACGTATCGAGTACACGGGTCTCGACTCGGGCGGCTCGCCACCGGATCGTGTCTTCCCAGTCCCCTCCACGTACGTCGCCGCCCGTCCAACCCCACTCCGGATCGCCGAGGAGAACGGCTCGGGGAAGACAGGCGGGGCACACATCCACCACACGCCGACAAGGACCTGGAGTACGGCACCATCGTCCAGTCCATCGTCGACCAGAGCGACGAGAAGCGCTACATCCTGAAAACACTCGCTCACCTGGACGACGCTCGACTCACGCCGGCGCGCACACGGACCACTCACGACACGTACGTGTGGGTGGTCCGCGCCTACGGAGCCGAGCGAGAGCGTGACCCGTTGACGGAGCGAGGCACGTTCAATCACCTCTCGAAGCTCGTGATGGTCGGGGTCGTGAACACGACCGACCACGACAGGGCGTCGCGGCGGGCAGTGGAACGAACACGAGTTCAGCGACGGCCGGTTCTCGTCGACCCGCGAGCGGCAGGCGTTCGACGGCCGCCGGACCACGCCGGCGACTGTCCCCCCGTCGCGGAGTTCCACCGGTCCACGTCGAACGTCCCCGACGCGCGGTTCGGAGCGACCCCGAACGGAGGAGTCACCGGCGGCGGTACCACCAGTACCCGAGTCCCGCCGCGATGGCGAGACCGAGCCCCCCGATCGCGACCAGCGCGGTCGTCCCCGTCGACTCGGGGTCCTCGACGACCCGGACCAGCAGCCGGTAGGACTCGCGCGTCGAAGCGCCGCCGTCGGCCGACTCCGACGTGACGTTCACCCCGAGCGCGTGGGTGCTCTCGACGGCGTCCTCGTCCACCGTCAGTTCGAACGCGACGGGCCGGGACTCGCCGGGAGCCAACTCCGGGACGTACGCCTCGGGCGCGGCGCTCGTGAACGGGGGCGCGGGCGCGAGCGAGACGGTGACGTTCCGCCGCGTCGTCTCGCCGGCGTTCGTCACGTCGACGACGACCCGACCCGACTCGTCGGGCGCGAGCGTGTCGTTCCGGAGTTCGAGCCGGAAGCGGTCGCGGTCGGGTTCGACGCGCACGCGGACCGGATCGGGGTCGCTCGCGCGCGTCTCCCCCCCGCGAGTCCGGTACTCGAAGCGGACGTCGAACTGGTGGGGGCCGGCCTCCGCCCGGTCGGTGACCCGTATCGGGAACTCGGCGCGCGCAGACGCACCCGGTTCGAGCGTTCCGACCGCGTACTCCGAGCGGAGGGGGACGACCGCCTCCTCCGCCGCATCGAGTCGAACGACCGCGTCCCGCGCCGTCTCCGGCCCGGTGTTGACGACCGTGACGGTCACGCGTCCCCGCTCGCCGACGTACAGCGAGTCGGCGGCGGCTTCCACCCGGAACCGCTGTTCGGGCGACGGAACGACGCCCGTTATCAGAGGGGCGGACCGAGACTGGGACTGGGACTGGCTCGTCGTCGCGCCGTCGCCGTACTCCACCCGCGTCACGAGCGTGTGGTTCTGCCGTCGCGCGTCCGCGTCGACGGTCGCGGGAACCGCGACCGTCCGGTTCCCGCCGACCGGCCACGACCCGACGAACCGCGACTCCGACCCCGCCGACCCGACGTGGACCGCAGACGACCGCGACTCGACGGTCACGTGGGCGTCGCGCGCGGTCTCGGAGCCGACGTTTCGGAGCGTCAGCGTGACGTTGCCGGACCCGCCGACCGGGGCGTCCGTCTCCGCGCCGACGAGACGGAAGCGGGGTTCGGGCTCGACTCGGACCGAGACGTACAGCGTGTCTCGAACCGGGCCGTCGTCGTGGACGCCGGAGTACTCGTCGATACGGTCGGTGTGTTCGTATCGGACCGAGACCGGGAGCCGGTACGTTCCGGGTTCCGCGTCGTCGTCGACGCTGACGGTCACCCCCATCGCGCCGACCCCGCCGTCCGGGATCGACCCGAGCGATACCCGTCCCGTCTCGACCGTGAGGGGTGCGCCGTCGGCTTCGAGTCGCGCCCGGACGCTCCGAGCCGTCGTCACCCGCTGTGCGTTCTGGGGGTTCGCTCCGGTCCCCTCGATCGATGCCGTGTTCGCGATCTGGACCCGCAGTTCGGTCGTCTCCCCCGGTACCACCCGCCCGTCCGGGAGCGTCGCCGACAGTTCGACGTCGCCCCTGACCGCGAGTGCGCCGACCGGCACGACCAGGAGGACGACGAGCAGACACGCGGCGACCGTTCGGGTCGTCATCGGGAGCGCCCCCGCGGTATCACGGAGTCGGCCGCCCGGTCGGGCCGTCCGGGGGTGGGTCTCGGTCGATGCGTCGCGTCGGCTTCGTGGCCGTCTGTCATATGTCCCTCCGTTGGAATCGAAGCGCGCTGGCGATCACCAGCAGTATCGCGGCCTCGAGGAGGATCACCCCTCCCGCGAGGTCGTACGTTCCCTCGACCAGGATCTCCGTCGGGTCGTAGTACCGCGTCGGGCTGAGCGCCCCGAGCCACTCGAAGTCGGTGTCCGTGACGACGGACTCGACCATGAACAGCCCGAAGACGAGGCCGATCCCGCCGCGTTGGGCCAGGCTACCCGAACTGACGAGGACGGAGACGAACAGTCCCAACCCAGCACACACCAGCAGGTACGGCACCGACAGGAGATGCGCCATCGCGACGTCGGCGAACGCGAACGGTTCGTCGACGAGAGCCGACCCGACGTAGACGACCGACCCGACGACGACGTTCACGAGCAGCATCGGCGCCAGCAGCGAGAGGAACTTCCCGAGGAGGACCGACGTCCGCGAGACGGGACTCGCCAACAGCAGGTCGAGTCGACCGTGCTCGACGTTCCCCGCGACGAGCGCTCCGGCGCTGTACGCGAAGTAGAGACCCAACAGGAGGATCCAGCCGAACTGGTAGAGTTCGGTCGCGAACAACCCCTCGAGCGACCCGATCGCGTCGATGCCGAACGCGGACTGGAACGCGGGCGGGAACGCCTCGGCGTACGCCGCCAGGTCCACCTCGTCGACGATCGACGGCCCGATCGCGAAGAACAGCCCCGCGAACGCCGACAGACCCGCTGAGACCGCGATCGCGGCCGGGAGGCGGCGCTCGGTCTCGTACCGGACGATCTCACGCATCGGACCCCTCGTGTTCGGCGTCGGTCGGTGACGCCGGGTCGCCGTAGAAGCGCAGGAACACCTCCTCCAACGGTGCCTCCTCGATCTCGACGTCGACGACGTCGTACCGGTTCAACTGGGCGAGCAGCGCGTTGTACTCGCCCGTAAACGCGAACGAGAGCACGGTGCCGGCGCGGTCGCCGTCGGAGCGTCCGACCCCGGTCCGGTCGGCGTCGACGCTCAGGTCGTGTACGCCGGACAGGGAGAACTCCTCGACGGTGACGCGGTCGGCCGTCCGGACCCTGACGATCTTCCCCGAGCGAGCCAGCAGGGTCTCGACGTCCTCCAGTTCGACCAGGCGCCCGTTGCGGATGATGCCGACCCGCTCGCAGACCTTCTGAACCTCGCTCAGGACGTGCGACGAGAAGAAGACGGTCTTCCCGCGGTCGCGTTCGTCGACGAGGAACTCGAGGAACCGCTCCTGTTTGAGCGGGTCCAGCCCGCTCGTCGGCTCGTCCATGACCAACAGGGCCGGGTCGTGCATGAACGCGACCACGATCGCGAGCATCTGCTTGTTCCCCCGGGAGTAGCCGCCGATCTTCCGGTCGAGCGGCGGGTCGAACAGGTCGAGCAGGTGGTCGCTCCGTTCGTCCCCCCGCAGGGCGCCGTAGTAGTCGAGCGCTCGCTCGCCCGTCGTGTCCTCGTCGAAGACGGGTTCCGCGGGGAGGTAGCCCACGTCCCGGCGCGCCTCGATCAGTTCCCGCTCGTCGGTGACGTCGGCGCCGAGTACCTCGGCGGTGCCCGCGGTCGGCGACTGGAACCCGAGGAGCGTCCGGATCGCCGTCGTCTTCCCGGCGCCGTTCGGCCCGAGGAAGCCGAACACCTCGCCGTCGTCGACGGCGAACGTGAGGTCGTCGATACCCCGCGTCTCGCCGTAGTACTTGCTGAGCCCCTCGGTTCGGATCGCACTCATCTACGTCGTCACCGACTACCGCACGGGTTATCAATGCATGGTCGTACCGTTTTTACAGTCCCCCTATCCGGGGTGCCCCCGGTCGCGTGCTCGCGTAGCCGTCTCACTCCCGACTCGCGTGCGGACCACTCGTCGTACGAACCCGTCCAATCCCGAATAGGGTACGTCGGGAGCTCCGAGCCGGTACCGTCGCCCACCGGGACCGTCGCCGGACGGAGGGGACGAGCCGACCTCCTACCGCTTCGTCGAGCCGTCGACTCCGATCCGCTCGAATCCGCCGACGATCCCACCGGGATCGACCGGGTCAGTAGCCGACGTTCGAGCACGCCGGCGTTCGAGTACGCCGACTTCATCTCAGGAGTGTACCATCGAGCGAGCGCCGCCCCTCACGAGTGAACGCGACGGGTTCGACCGGAAGTGTAGGTCGGCCGGAACTGCGGGTCGACCGAGCGGTGACACCGGAGACGAGGCGGCCGAGATCGGGGGTCACTGCTCGGTGTCGTACGGCTCCCCGACCGCCGCGGGGACGCGCGTGTAGCCGACGAGCGTCAACACGACGAGGACGGCGACGTACGGGAACAGGCCGACGATGCTCCCGGGCAGCGAGACGCCGATCGTCTGGAACTGGATCTGGAGCATGTCCATCGCGCCGAACAGCAGCGAGGCGCCGAACGCGCCCAGCGGGTTGTAGTTGCCGAACAGGTACGCCACGATCGCGATCCACCCGCGGCCGTCGACCATCGTCACACCCGTACCCGTGAAGCCGCTCCCGATGCCGACCGACAGCACCGCGCCGCCGAGACCCGCGAGCGCTCCCGACACGACCACGGCGGCGTACCGGACGCGGTTCACGTCGACGCCCGCGGTGTCGAGTGCCTCGGGGTTCTCGCCCGCCGCCTGCACCCAGTAGCCGTAGCGGGTCCGGTAGAGGACGACCCACGCGACGACGACGACGAGCACCGTGATCCACAGCAGCGGCGACGTGTCGAAGAGGAGTTCTCCGACGACCGGCAGGTCCGCGAGCAGGGGAACGGTCACGTCGTCGACGTTCGGCAACGACGGACTGGAGACGCCGCCCCAGATCACCGTCGCCGTGAACGGCCCGAAGCCGAGTCCGAGGAACCAGACGGCGAGTCCGGCGACGATCTGGTCGGCCTCGAACGTGACCGTCAGGACGGCGAACCCGACGGTCAACAGCGTGCAGACGACCACCGCGGCGAGGATGCCGACCCAGAGGTCGGCCTGTCCCACCGAGTCGCCGCCGGAGGCGAGCCACGCGCCCGCCGCGCCCGTGAGCGCGCCGAAGATCATGAACCCCTCCAGCCCGATGTTGAACACGCCGCTCTTCTCGGCGTAGAGGCCGCCGACGGCCGCGAGCGCGATCGGCATCGCGGCCCGTAGCGACCGCTGGAGCGTCCCGACGGTCAGGAGGTCCGCGAGCGGAACGTCGAACGCGACGACGAACGCCGCGGCGACGACGACGAGGAGCGCGGCGCCGCCGACGGTGAGCGGGTTCCGCCGGGCGTAGTCGGCGGCGCTCGAACTCGCGCTCACTCGCGACCACCCCCGAGACCGCCGAACCGGCCGGCTATCCTGAACAGTTCCGGCGTCGCGACGAACAGGACGACGATGCCGACGATGCCGTCGATCAACTCGGCGGGCACGTCGAGCGTGAAGCCGATGTACTGCCCGCCGGCGTCGAGTCCGCCGAACAGCAGCCCCGCCGGTACGACGCCGAGCGGGTTGTTCGCCGCGAGCAGGCTGACCGCGATGGCGTCGAAGCCGAACCGGGGGAACGTCGCCGGGTCGGTGTAGTAGCCGAGGATCATGATCGCGAACAGCGCGCCGCAGACCCCCGCGATCATCCCCGAGAACGTCATCGTCGCCACGACCATCCGTTTCGGGTCGACCCCCGAGTAGGCGGCCGCCGACTCCTGGTAGCCGCTCGTGACGAGGTCGTATCCGAACCCCGTCCGGGCCACGACGACGTACACGACGGCGACGGCGAGGAGCGCGACGCCGAGACCGATAACCGAGAAGGAACTGCTGCCGAACGCGAACGGCGGCAGCCCGACGTAGTCGGGGAACGACGGCGTGTTCGGCGACGACGTGCCCGGCGGGCGGAGGCTGCCGTCGATGAGGTAGAAGACGACGCCGTTGGCGATGAAGTTGAGCATGATCGTCGTGATGACCTCGTTCGCGTCGGCGTACGCCTTCATCACGCCCGGGACCGCCGCGTACGCCCCGCCCGCGATCACGGCCGCGACGGTCCCGAACAGCATCAGGAGGACGCCACCGACGGTCCCGCGGGGGAGGTGCGGCGCGAGAAACAGTATCGTGAGCGTCGTGGCGAACCCGCCGACGACGAACTGCCCCTGCACGCCGATGTTGAACACGCCCGCGCGGAACGCGACGGCGACGGCCACGCCCGCGAGCACGAGCATCGTCGACTGCCTGAGCGTGAACGCGACGTTCTGGAGGTTGCCGACCGCGCCGTACAGCAGCGCGCTCATGAACTCGACGGCGTCGTACCCCGACACCGCCACGACGACCGCCCCGAACGCCAGCGCGAGCGCCGTCGACGCGACCGCGATGACGAACCGTTCGACCGCCGTCGCGTCGACCATCCGGTCGGCCGCGCGGTCGAGGGCCGCGCGCGCGCCGCCGGCGGTGCCGCTCACGGCTCGCCCTCCCCGTCGGTCTCGACCGCCCCGGGTTCGGTGTCCGACTCCGCTTCGGTCCCGCCGGACCCGGACGTCTCGCCGGCCATCATCAGCCCGAGTTGCTCCTCGGTCACGTCGTCGGGGTCGACCACGTCGACGAACTCCCCTTCGAACATCACCGCGGTGCGGTCCGAGAGCAGTTGGACCTCGTCGAGTTTCGACGAGACGAGCAGCACCGCCACCCCGGCGTCGCGCATCTCGCGGAGGCGGTCGTGGATGAACTCGATCGACCCGATGTCGACCCCGCGGGTCGGGTGGGAGGCGACGAGCAGCCGCGGCGCGCGTTCGAGTTCCCGCCCGACGATGAACTTCTGCTGGTTCCCCCCCGACAGCGACCGCGCCTCGGCCTCGCTATCGGCGGGTTGGACGTCGTACTCGTCGATGATCGCGTCGGCGTGCTCGCGGATGGCGCCCCAGTCGAGGAACCAGCCGTCCGCGTACGGTTCGATCGTCTGGTTACCCAGCGCGGCGTTGCGCACGAGGTCGTACTCGCCGACGATCCCGCGTTCCTGTCTGTCCTCGGGGACGTACGCGACCCCCGTCTCGATGCGCTCGCGCCGGCTCAGCCCGGCGATGTCGTCGCCGTCGAACTCGATGCCGCCGGACTCGGCCGCACGGAGCCCGGTGACCGCCTCGACGAGTTCCGACTGGCCGTTGCCCTCGACGCCGGCGACGCCGAACACCTCGCCCTCGCGGACGGTGAAGTCGACGCCGCGGACCTGTTCGAGCCCGCGGTCGTCGCGCACCCGGAGCGCCGAGACGCGGAGCGCCGGGTGGCCGGGCGCCGTCTCGCGCGGCCGGCGCTCGAACAGTACGTCGCGGCCGACCATCATCCGCGCCAGTTCGCCCCGCGTGGTCGCGTCCGCCTCGACGGTCCCGACCACCGCCCCGTCGCGGAGCACGGTCACGCGGTCTGCGACCTCCAGGGCCTCTTCGAGTTTGTGCGTGATGAACACGAGCGAGCGGCCCTGTTCGGTCAACTGGTTCATCACGTCGAACAGCGCCGTCACCTCGTTCGGCGTCAACACGGCGGTCGGTTCGTCCAAGATCAGCACGTCCGCGCCGCGGTAGAGGCTCTTGATGATCTCGACGCGCTGTTGGACGCCGACGCCGAGTTGCTCGACGCGCGTGTCGAGGTAGCGGTCGACGTCGAACCCGTACGTCGAACAGATCGACTCGATGTCAGCGCGGGCGCTCGCCTCGTCCACGAGGCCGCTCGCCGTCGGCTCGTGGCCGAGGACGACGTTCTGGGTGACGGTCATCGGGTCGACCAACTGGAAGTGCTGGTGGATCATCCCGACGCCGGCGTCGATAGCGTCGCGGGGGGAGCCGAACCGGACGGGGTCGCCGTCGATCCTGACCTCGCCCTCGTCGGGCCGGTACAGCCCGTAGAGGACGCTCATCAGGGTCGTCTTGCCCGCGCCGTTCTCGCCGACGAGCGCGTGGACCGTGCCGCGTTCGACCGCCATGTCGACCCCGTCGTTGGCGACCACGTCGCCGAACCGCTTGGTGATCCCGTCGAGTTCGACCGCGTACTCGGCGGCGTCTGTCGCGCCCTCGGACTCCCCGGGTGCGTCCGCGTTCGTCTCGGACGAGTTCGCCTTCGTCTCGGACGAGTTCGCGTTCGTCTCCGCCGCGTCCGCGTTCGTCTCGGTCGGCGGACTCATCGGCGCGCACCCGTCGCGGGGGACCAGCGTGCGCTCACGGGGTCAGTCCTGACAGCCGGAGGCGGTACACGGGACCGTGATCTCGCCGTCGATGATCGCCTCCTTGGTCTCCTGGAGGTTCTGCGTCACCTCGTCCGGTAGCTCCGGCCCGATGGCCTGCCCGAGGACGACGCTGACCGCGTCCTCCTCTAAGCCGACGACGTTCTGGCCCTGGACGCTCGACCAGTCGTCCTCGGCGACGGCGAGCGCCACCTCCCGGGTCCCCTCGTTGATGAGCTTCACCGCCGACGCCATGATCACGTCCTGGTAGTCGGGGAGCGTCGTCGACTGGTCGGCGTCGACGCCGATGGCGAACCGGTCGGCGTTCTGGGCCGCCTGGAAGACGCCCTGTCCGGCCGCCGCCGCGGCCTGATAGACGATGTCGGCGCCCGCGTCGTACTGGGAGCTCGCGATGTTGTTCGCCGTCTGGGTGTCGGTGTAGTTGCCGATGTACCCGACCCGTACGTCGACGTCCTCGTTGACGTACTCCGCACCCGCGACGTACGCGCGCTCGAACGCGTTGATCAGCGCGCCGTCGACGCCGCCGACGAAGCCGACGGTCGCCGAGTCGGGCTCGGTCGCGTTGCCCTCGTGGCTGAACTCGCGGCTCGTCATGGTGCCGGCGACGACGCCCGCCTGGTAGGACATCTCGTGGTTCGCCCACGTGTAGCCGGCGACGTTGGGCTGGTCGACGTAGTCGTTGATCAGCATCCAGTACTGGTCGGGGTAGTCGGCGGCGTTGCTCTCCAGCGCCTGGGTGTGCTGGTACCCGACCATCACGATCAGGTCGTAGTCGGGGTTCCCGCTCTCGGCCAGTCGCGACTGGACGGTCCCGTAGTTGGACTGGTTGGTCTCCTCGACCTCCTGAATCCGGACGTCGTACTCCTCGGCGGCGGTTTCGAGTCCCTCGAGCGCGAGGTCGTTGAACGCGCCGTCGCCGAACCCCGCGGGGCTGGAGACGATGGCGACGTCGACCGTCTCGTCGCTCGCGGACCCCGTCGTCCCGTCGGTCTCCGTCGACTCGCCGTCGGTCGTGTCCGTCCCGTCTCCCTCGGTCGTCGTGTCCGTCCCGCCGCCGTCCGTCGTCGCTACGTCCCCGTCGTCGTCGCCGGTCAGACAGCCGGCTAGCGACCCGCCCGTCGCGAGGACGAGTCCGGACCGGAGGACGGCCCGTCGGTCGACGGCGGTCGTCCGGCCGTCAGTCCCGTCGCCACGGGCGTCGGTGTCTCGTGTCATGCCGTCCCTACTTGGCACCCAGTTCTATGTAAACATTTGTGAAGAATACGCGCCGTCGGCGGGAGAACTGACCCACCCGTGGTTACGTGTTCGTACTGTTGTATTAATTATTATATTCTTTGCCCGAGTAGTTGGCGGTGTGTCGTGTCCTCGAACCGGACGGACGCGGGAGTCCGGCGGCGGGACGCGGCGGCGACTACCCGCTCCGTCCCGTCGACGGGACGGTGCGGACGGACGGCGAACGGGTACGTCTCGGGCCGACCGGCGGTCGGTGCTAGGCTAGGTGTCGCTCCCCGGAAGGGCCGCGGTAGCAGCGGTGTGACGGTGTTGGCGGGCAGGGGTGCGGGCGGGCGGTGATGTTGGCGGGGCGGTGGTGCTGGCGGGGCGGTGGTGCTGGCGGGTGGGGTGCGGGCGGGCAGGGGTGCGGGCGGGCAGGGGTGCGGGCGGACGGTGATGTTGGCGGGGCGGTGATATTGGCGGGACGGTGGTGCTGGCGGGATGGTGGCGGTTGCGGTGCCGATGGCGGTAACGGCGACGGTGGATCCAACCATGAGTGACCGACAGAGAGCGGACGACGGGAGAACCGGCAGTCGAACGCGGTCGTTGAACCGGCGGGGCGTCCTCGCGGGTCTCGGCACCCTCGGACTCGGAGCGGCGTTCGCCGGGTCCGGCCGAGCGACCCCGGGACGCGCCGACCCCGAGGGCGGAGCGGTCAGCGCAGAGGTGGCGGACGAGTCGGAGTTCGTCTCGCTGTTCGACGGCGGGTCGCTCGCGGACTCGTACTGGCACCAGGTCAACGGCCAGGCGAACTACTCCGCGGAGGACGGCGTCATCGTCGGGTCGTCGGTGCCGGAGAGCCCGAACAGCTTCCTCACCCACTACAAGGTGTTCGACGACTTCGAGGTCCGGATGGAGGTCCACCTCGACCAGGCGATGAACTCCGGGGTCCAGGTTCGCAGCAACCTGAGTCGGGAGAAGCCGGAGGTTCACGGCCCGCAAGTCGAGATCGAACTGTCGGGCGAGGGAACCCAGCAGTTCCCCCCCGCGGAGTCGGGGTACGTCTACGGCGAGTCGCTAGACACCGGGTGGCTGAGCCAGGAGCGTCCCCCAACCGACGCGTTCGACAACGACGGGTGGAACGACTATCGGATCCGGGTCGAGGGCGACACGATCCGGACGTGGATCAACGGTCGGGAGATCGAGACCCTCGACCTCGGCCAGTACGCCGACGTGCCGCACCTGGTCCCGATGGGCGTCCTCGGCTTACAGGTCCACGCCATCGACGCGGAGGGGTACACGGTCCGCTGGCGAAACGTCCGGATCAACGAACTCGACGCCGACGAGTGGACGCCGCTGTTCGACGGTCGGGGTACCGAAGGGTGGACGGGTCTCGCGGGCGAGGGCGACGTCGGCGTGTCGGACGACGTTCTCGAACTGCGCGGCGGCGAGTCGTTCTCGCTCCGTACCGAGGAGCGCTACGACGACTTCGTCTTCGAGACGTGGGTCGACGCCGACGCCGAGGGCGGAGTCCTGTTCCGGAACCCCGGCGAGGGCCGAGTCGACGGCTATCGAGTCGACGTCGACCCGACGGACGGGATGACCGGGAGTCTCTCCGACGCCGCCTCCGGAGAGTACCTGAAGGACACGTCGGGTGAAGCGGTGTCGGAGATGGCGTTCCACCCCGACCAGTGGAACTACCTGCGCGTTCTGGCCAACGGCGAGACGCTCCGAGTCTGGGTCAACGGGGTCACGACGGCGTGGCTCACCGACGGCGCCCACTCGTCGGGCTACCTCGGACTCCAGCATCTCGGCGGCGACGGCGCCCTCCGCTTCAGGGAGTTGTCGGTCAACCCGCTCGCGGGCGACGAGAGTCCCGTCGGCCCGCCGCCGGCGGTGCTCCCGTACCAGGTGGACCTCGTCGCCGGCGAACCGAACGAGGTCCTCGGCGAGAGCGAGGACGACTTCTACGGTCGGCAGGGGCGGCTGATCCAGTACGCCCACGGGAACGCCGACGGGGTGACGACCCGGGACACGTGGATCAACTCCCTCGACGCGGGGACGCGCGGCTGTGTCGACGCGGACCCGATCCAGGTGGACGACCGGACGGCGTCGGTGTCGGTCACGGTCGCCGACGGCTGTGAGCCAACCCTCTCGCTCGTCTCGTACACGCTCCCGGGCGGGGCGTTCTCCTTCGAGACGGCCGACGACCAGGAGTTGGTCGACGACGAGAGCGAGACGTTCGGTCCCGGCGACCACACCCTCGAAGTCGAACTCCCGGTCGGTCGGCCCGAGGAGTAACTCCCTCGGCGACGCGTCGGACCCTCTCGGCGACGCGACGGGTGCTCTCGACTGCCGACGGTTCCGGGGGCCCCCGGGGATGTCCGCAACTCGACCGCGCTATCGTGCGTCACGATTCCGTGGTAGCCGATCACGTGGGTGAAGTCTCGTGTGGCGTATTCTCGTGTGACTGGCTACTGCCGGAAGTGCGTCGGACGGGTTCCCCTCGTCCGGGTAACTCGCCCGTCACGACGGCGGGTAGGTCACCGTCGGACCCCCGTGACCCGCCCCCCCGGGTGTGTCCGCAATTCTGCCGATCACGTGGGGGGAGGGTAGGGGATGTCCAGCGCGTGAGACAGCGGGATGAAACAGCAGACGGTCGGAGTAGAGCGACTAACGAGCCGATTTACGCCCGTTCCGAACCGATCGTGTCGTCCGTGCGACTGTCCTGTGTCGGCTCACGACCCGCGTTCGACGGGTGAGAGGCGAGTGGTTTCGGGGTATATAAGACGCGAAATTTCTACAGCGTGAGATGAGAATTCTGCATCTCGTATCGATCTACTCCTACCCTTACTACTACTAGTGGAAACAGTTTTGTTAGTAGTTAGTACGGTGTCCGCAATCCGGGGTGATTCCCCGAGTTCGAACGGAACCGACCGGGAGGACTCGTCTCGCCCCCACCCTCGGTTCGGGAATAATTGCGGACGCCCCCGGGCCCCCGGGTGGGGAGGTGCCCGACACGCCGTTCGGGTAGATACCCGGAATTACGGACGTCCCGGGGGGTGAAGAAGACGTGCCGGACGAGCCGGACATTCCGGACACGGGGGTTTATACGAGTGGAGGTCACGAACACGGGTAATGGGGTCACCGTACTCGACCACCTCCGAGGTCTTCGCCGCGGGCGGGGAGGGGTATCTCAAGGAGGACCACACGCCGACGACCTTGCCCGAACGGCGCGAGGAGATCCTCAAACTCCGCCGGGCGCTCAAGCCGGCAGCGCGCGGGGTCGGCGCGGAGAACGCGTTCCTCTCGGGGAAGGCGGGCCAGGGGAAGACCGCCGCAGCAAAGGCGGAACTGGGCGAACTGGAGTCGTTCGCGGCCGCCGAGGACCTCGAACTCACGGCCGTCCACTTCTCGTGTGAGGGTATCTCGTCGAGTTACACGCTGGCGTGCGGGCTGTGCGAGCGACTGTGTGACACCAACCCGAACGGCCACTCGATGCAGAAGGTGCTCGACCACCTCTGGCGGGCGATGAACGAGGTCGGCGGGACGATCATCGTCGTCCTCGATGAGATCGACAACCTCGGAACCGACGACAAGATCCTCTACTCGCTCCCGCGGGCGCGCGATAAGGACTACGTCAACGACGACGTCTACCCGTCGATCATCGGCATCAGCAACGATCTCCAGTGGCGGGACAACCTCGACCCGGCCGCCAAGGACAGCCTCTACGACGACTCCATCTTCTTCGCGCCCTACGACGCCAACGACCTCCGGGACATCCTCTCTCGGCGCGCCAGCAAGGCGTTCCGCGACACGAACCTCGTGTACGAGGACGCCGAGGGGGAGGTCTTTACGGTTACCGTCGACCTTGACGGCGACGAGAACGACTCGCTCGACGCCGCGTTCGAATCGCGTTCCGTCGACCGAACAGCCTGCTCGCTCGTCGGAATCGACTCCGCGGTCATCTCCGACGACGTGATCCCGATGTGTGCGGCGTACGCGGCCCAGGACAAGGGGAGCGCGCGACAGGCGATCAAGTACCTCCGCAAAGCCGCGGCGATCGCGGAATCCGAGGACAGCGCCACCGTCGAGGGGAGACACGTCCGGCAGGCCAAAGACGAGTCCGAGCGGGAACTCATCATCGAGGGGATGGAGCAGTTGACCACGCAGGGGCACCTCGCGCTGGCCGCGGTCACGATCCTCGAGATGGCGAACGAGCCCGACCTGCGAACGCGGAAGGTGTACAACGTGTACAGGTCGCTCACGAACGACATCGACGCCGACCAACTCGCCCAGCGACGGATGCGGGACCACCTGGTCGAACTGGACATGCTGAGCATCATCCGGGCGCGCAAGTCCGCCTCGGGATCCGTCGGCGGGGAGGCGTACACGTTCGAACTCCGCGTTGAGCCGTCGATGGCACTCGACGTGCTGGAGGCAGTCTCCCGGTTCGACGGCGTGGACTTCAACACGATGACGAAGAACTGGCTCCGCGACCAGTAGCCGGAGGACGCCGTCCACCGTTCCGCCACTCGGCAGCGGGAGGTCCGATCCCGCTCCGTCTCCCCCTCGTTCGTCGTATTGTGTTACTGAGTTATTTCGAGTCGTATCAGTATACGTATCTGTTCCCTACCCCCGGGGGCGTCCGCAATTCTTCGGCCGAACCGTGGCGTCGAGTGAACGACCCGTACCGGCCCGAAACGCCGGTAACAACCCCGTTCCGCCGGGATAACTTCCGTTTAGGGGGCACCTCACCTCCACCCGACGTGTTCCGCCGAACCGCACAGGCGATCGTACCGTCCCGTTCGCCCGAACCGACGGCGTCACCCACGCCCGTCCGACGAATCCTCTCCCGAGTGGGCCGCTAGCGATATTCAGTACGATGATACGTACTAGCGACTGTAAAACCCGTCACACGGAACGATCGACCCACGGTTTCGTGTGTATTATCAACACGTTCCGCAATTGGAGCGGATTCTGCCTCCGCGGTAGCAGGGGTAGTACGATAAGGGGGAGGTGCCGATCTCGTACGCCGTGTCACAGTTCACTTAACTTCGGGACGACCGGTCGTCCCGAAGTCGAGACTGCCACCCTCGGTGCACGAACCGAGGAACGGGTCTTCGGGAGCAGGTGGCCGAAGCACATCGTATCGCTAAACTAGTAGTAATGCGATATATGACACATTGGAAATGTACGGGGAGGGGTACGTCTCGTCTGTCCAGAGCCGGGAGTCGGAGTCCAGTTAGATGATCTGGCGGGTGACGAACAGCAACACGCCGACGATGAGGAAGCCGATTCCCCAGTAGAAGGATGGATACGGCGCGTACGTAAGCGCGAGCGTCAGAACACCTGAAGTGATCAGCGACCAGCCGGCGGTTGTACGATAGCTCACGTGCGTACACGGTGGCTGAAGTATAAAGGTGGTACGGCAGTTCCGCTCCGAGTGTTTGTCATCCTATCACAACGTCCTGTAGCATTTCTGAGTGTTCTACCCAGGACTAGTACGGGACAGTGTGAGCGTCCGTGATCCCAACTGGACCTGTCCGCCGTAGTCGAACCCCCACTTCCGGTCTGGAGTTATGATATTATATACGACAGTAACTGAGGATTATCTCTCAACTGTACGTTCTTGCGTCCTACTCTCTCCCCGAGCCGAGGACCGAAGAGCTATCTGATGAACCAGCGAGCGGGCGGCTCGTCAATTGGTCGTTGGTTATGCCGAATATCGGCAGAAGAGCGGTTGATATACCTCCTATCGTGCCATTCATCCGGATCGAATATCGACGGGTACGTGGATGAAGTTCACGAACCGAGTTCGAATCTCACTACATCCCGCTCGCGAGAGTCGACCGAGGGGGGGCCGGTAGTATGCCCGCCGTCGTTTTTCTCGTCGCTATCGCACTCGTAGCCGCGTTGTTCATGTCGTTCACCGTCGGGGCGAATAGCAACTCCGCTCCCGTCGCTCCCGCCGTCGGCGCGAACGCACTGTCGGTCCTTCGAGCGGCGCTGCTCGTCGGCGTCGTCGCCGGCCTCGGAGCGATTCTACAGGGAGGGAGCATCTCCGAGACGATCGGTAAAGACCTCATCACGGGCGTCTCTATCACGCCGCTCGCCGCCGCCACGGCGCTTCTCACCGCGGCGACGCTCATCACGGTCGGTAACTCGTACGGCTACCCGATCCCGTCCGCGTTCACGGTTACCGGAGCGATGATCGGTGCTGGCATCGCCCTCGGCGGCGGATTCGCGACCCACGAGTATCTGGTCATCTTGGGGTTCTGGTTCGCGATTCCGGTCGTCGAGGCGGTGCTCGCGTACGGCCTCGCGCGGGGACTCCGGAGCGACTCGATTCCGGAGACGCTCGGCGTCCCACTGCTCGCCGGTACGGTCGGGTACGCGCTCGCAAACATCCAGTTGACTGTCATTCCGACGGAGACGGAGGGCCAGGGGTCGATCGCCGCGTTCGCCGCCCACTCGTCGCATCTACTCTCGATCGACCTCGTCGGCTCGTACACCGTCGGCATGGTGCTGGTGAGTGCCGCCGTCGGGCTCGCGGCGTTCGGGGTGACACGCCTCCTGCTCGAACGAGACGAGTCCGCCGGGATCGATCAGTTCCTGATCGCGCTCGGTCTCGTCGTCGTGTTCACCAGCGGCGGGACGCAGGTCGGCTTGGCGACCGGACCGTTGGAAGCGATCTTCGAGTCCGAACTCCACCTCGCGTCGATCTACTTGCTCGCACTCGGCGGGGTCGGGATTCTCGCGGGTGCCTGGATACGGGCGCCGCGGCTGATTCAAGCGGTCTCGAACGAGTACGCCTCGCTCGGTCCCCGTCGGTCGATCGCCGCGCTGGTTCCGGCGTTCCTCGTCGCACAGGCGGCGATCGTGTTCGGGATCCCGATCTCGTTCAACAAAGTGATGATCGCGAGTATCGTCGGGAGCGGACTCGCCGCTGGGGGCTCCGGGGATGGAGTGTCGGCGCGGAAAGCCGGCTACACGGTCGGGTCGTGGGTCGCGTCGATGGTCGGCGCAGGGGTCGTCAGCTTCGGGCTCTACTCCGCCCTCCACGCGATCCCCGGGCTGGCCTGAGCGACGATCTCCTCGCCGGCGGCTCGGGTGTCTATCCCTCTCGACGTATATATATCGGGAGATTATATATTATATATTTGGCTGGATTTTCTGGACGGTATCGATACACAGACGTACCGAACCGTCTGACTGCCCTTCCACCCTAGTCGACTTCGTCTCTCAAAGCGGCCCGTCCACATCTAGTGATTACACCAGTACGGCTGTAACGATACTCGCTCGGCGTACGAGCGTTCGACGTTCTCGGTTCGATAGCTGAGTCTCCTGTGGGCTGGAACGGGAACTCGAAGTTACTCTCACCGGGTGTGACCTCGCCACCGACTAGCCTACTCGTTCGAACTCCTCGAACGCTCGCGTAGCTATCGACCCGCGGGGTGGTATTCTGCCCGTCCGAAGACACGTAGCTCGACCAGGACGCTCGGCACGCAGGCGGAGCGTCTTCTCGACTGCCCGCGAGGCGGACCACGGTGGGTGAGCCCCGTCGATCCCCCGCCGGCCCTGCCCTGATCGCTTCACCGCCGGCAAGCCACCGGTCGGGAGTCCTACGCGCCGAGCGCCGCCCCGTCGACTCACCCGTCCCGATCCCGGCTCGACCGACCGGGATCGTACTCCGGTCGTTTCGGGACACGTAGTGATTTCCGCCGACGGCATCCATCCCCGTCTCTACTGTGCGGCTCGAACGCCACTCGGTAAGTATCGAGCCAGTACACTCGGTCGAACACTGGCAGTAGATCGTCTCTGTACCCGGCGTGTGACTCGTGAACTCTCCGTCACTATACGGAGTCGAACGTATAGCGGCCGGGAGTTTCGAGGGATCGGCTACTGGCTGGCAGGTGAGTGACCGAGCCATATATCAATTAAATCTAAATATTTGATATCTTGAGTATTCAGTAGAATAGATATGATCCGGGATACCGCGCTGAGTAGCCGTCGTCGAGCGTTCCGATTTGAAGCCGAAGATCGGTGAATACAGTACAGAAGTCCGTCCAGTCACGGAGGCGTTTGGGAAATTCGAGAAACAACGAATATATCGGCCGATCAATGTTCATACCGTTCCATCAGTCGATCTACCACCAAATGAAGAACGGCAGTGAGGATCCTTCCCCTCGATCACTTTGCTATATAGGGAGGAAATATTCACCTGAATATGGTACGATGAATAGCCTTATCACCGTTCTTTTCTTTCGGATACGCTATGGTCTCCCGTGAAAATCAGGTGATCGTCGCGTTCGGGGTGGTGGCCATCGTCCTCCTCTACGTACTGACAGCTCTTACGGACCTGCCAACGTGGGTGAACATAGCTGTCGTTATCGTCGTCGGCGTCATTATCCCGCAACTCGTCAACGGTTCGGTTGGTGAGTAGGGAGGTACCTCCGTACCGATCACCGTGTACGTCCTACCGATCGGCTGATTCCCCGAGAAGCGGTGAAAAGAAGTGCCCGTGAGGAGGTGTACTACGACACTCGGTGGTACACGAGCGGCGACGTCGAGATCCACCATCGAGAGAACTACACCGGGAGCCGCGAGTGGCCGCGGCGGTGGGACAACCATTCCCGCGCACAACGCCCCACCGAACGGCCCGACTCGATCGGGATGCCAGCCGGTCGATTCGACGAACTCCTCGACGTACCCAGCCGGGTTCGGAGACCAAACACTCTTGTTTAGGCCGGCCAAATCGGCGTACAGCCGATGGAACTGGACCGTCGCGACCTGCTCACGGCGCTGGCCGCTACCGGAGCAGGTTCGACAGCCGGCTGCTCCAGTACTCGGAGACAGGCGACCGATGGAGGGGACGTTTCCGACCACGACGCCGACACGCTCGTCGCACTCGCCGAGGTCCTCTACCCGTCGTCGGTGAGCAACGTCGGGGAGTTCGTCCGCGAGTACTCGCTCGAACGGGTCGCTGCCGACGCGGAGTACGCCGCCGGGGTCGCGGAGGCGGTGGGGAGTCTCGACGAGTACGTCTCGGAGTGGCACGACGTTCCGTACGCCGAACTCCCGACCGTCGAACGCGGGGAGATCCTCCGTCACATGACGGTCGACACCGCCGACCCCGACCCCGACGGGGTCGCGCGCGAGCGGATCCGATACTACCTCGTGAACGAACTGCTCTACGCCTTCTACACGACGCCCACGGGGGCGGGGCTCGTCGGACTGGAGAACCCGCCCGGCCACCCCGGCGGGACACGGTCGTACCGTCGGGGGCCGGACTCGTGAACGGGGGGGTCGACCGAACCCCCTCGGGCCGGGTCGACGCCTGCGTCGTCGGCGCCGGGCCCGCGGGTGCGCTCGTCGCCGCCGAACTCGCGTCGGCAGGGTACGACGTAGTCGTCCTCGACGCCGGGCCTCGGTTCGACCCCGCGGACCGCGAGGCACGGATGGAACGGCACCTCCGGCCCGGCGACCGCGAACCGGTGTGGGACATGGGCGGCGAACGCGACGCGTACAGCGCGACCGGCGCGCGGGAGTATCCGCTCAACGCCGCGCGCGTGAAGGGGGTGGGCGGGAGCACGCTCCACTGGCAGGGCATGGTGATGCGCCTCCACGAGCAGGACTTCCGGCTCGACTCGGAGCTCGGGGTGGCGACCGACTGGCCGCTCTCGTACGACGACCTCAGACCGTACTACGCGGCCGCAGAGGAGGAGCTGTCGGTGGCGGGCGCGTCCGACAACCCGTTCGCGCCGCCGCGAGAGACCCCCCATCCGCTGCCGGCGTTCCCGCCCTCCTACAGCGACTCGCTGTTCGCCGAGGCGTGCGAGGAACTCGGGATCGCGACCCACTCGGTGCCGAACGCGCGCAACTCGGAGCCGACCGACGAGGGGGGAGCGTGCGTCGGCTACGGCACCTGCAAGCCGGTGTGTCCCTCCGGCGCGAAGTACGACGCCACCCGTCACGTCGCCCGCGCGGAGGCCGACGGCGCGCGCGTGGTCGACCGCGCGCCGGTTCAGCGACTCGTCCACGACGACGCCGGCGACCGAGTCACCGCCGCGGTGTACGCGACTCCCGACGGGACCGAACACCGCCAGGAGGCCCGGGAGTTCGTCGTCGCGGCCGGCGGGGTGGAGACGCCGCGGCTCCTGCTGCTCTCGAAGTCGGAGCGCTATCCCGACGGCCTCGCCAACTCCTCGGGGCTCGTGGGGCGGTACTTCACCGACCACCTGTTCGCCGGCGTCGGCGGCACACTCGACGAGCCGACCCGGCAGAAACACGTCGGATTCAACACGACCGAGAGCCACCAGTTCTACGACCGTTCGGACGGCGCCCGGGGAGCGATCAAACTCGAGTTCCTCAACTACGCCGGCCCGGCTCCCGCGGACGTCGCAACGGGAGCGGAGACGTTCGGAGACGACCTGCTCGCGGAGATACGCGGGGCGTACGGGAACCGGATCGCGGTCGGGGGGTTGGTCGAACAGTACCCCCGCGCGGAGAACCGGGTCCGACTCGACCCGTCCCGGACCGACGCCCACGGCAACCCCGTCCCGGACGTGGTGTGGAGCCTCGACCGGCGAACGAGAGCGACGATCGAACGCGCGAACGAGATCCAGCGGTCGATCCTCGAGGAGATGGGCACCGACGTCGACTGGACCGTCGGGCCGGAGAACACGGGGCCGGCGTTCCACCACATGGGGACGACCCGGATGGGGACCGACCCCGACGAGAGCGTCGTCGCGCCGACCCTCCGGACGCACGACCTGGCGAACCTCTCCGTGGTGGGTAGCTCCGCGTTCGTCACGGGCGGCGCGATGAACCCCACGCTCACGATCGCGGCGCTCGCGCTGAAGGCGTCCGACCACGTCGCCGAACGCCTCTGACGCGTTTTGGCTGTCCGAAAACCGTCAGGCTTTAGGATAGCCTAAACGCAGACCGGCCAACGCATGAACGCTCGCGCCAGTCACGATATCTGCGTCGTGGTCCCGACGGTTCGGAACCACGAGTGCGTCCGCGAGTACGTCGACAACGCCCGCGAACACGGGTTCGACGTCGACCGACTCTTCGTCGTCCTCGTCACCGAGGACTTCTGTGACGCCGACGCGATGGAGGGAACGCTCGCCGAGGCGGGGGTCGCCGGCGCCGTCTTCGACGCGAGCGCACGGCGGCGGTGGTTCGACGCACACGGCCTCTCGGCGTACGACCACCTCGTCCCCGCGGCGAGTCACGCACAGACCTCGTTCGGCCTGCTCTACCTCTGGGCGAACGAGCGGTTCGAGTACGGCGTCTTCCTCGACGACGACACCCGACCGCACCCCGGGACGGACTTCTTCGGGACCCACCTGTCGAACCTCCACCACGACGGCCCCGTCGAGACGGTCCGGACCGACAGTTCGTGGGTGAACGTGCTCTACCAGACCGACGACGACCTCTACCCCCGAGGGTACCCGTACGGGGCGATGGACGAGACGGTCGAGACGACGACCGAACGCGTCGACTCCGTCGTCGCCTCCCAGGGGCTGTGGACCAACGTGCCCGACCTCGACGCGGTTCGAATCCTGATGGACGGCGACCTGCGGGGGCAGTCGCGAACGCGGACCGACGCCGACGACTTCGGCCGCGACTTCGTCGCCGCCGAGGGGGAGTACCTCACCGTCTGTTCGATGAACCTCGCGTTCCGCCGGGAGGTCGTCCCGGCGTTCTACCAGTTGCCGATGGACGACAACGAGTGGGACGTCGGCCGGTTCGACGACATCTGGTCGGGGGTGTTCCTCAAGCGGGCGTGCGACGTGCTCGGCAAACGGGTGTACACCGGCGCGCCGCTGTGTCGACACGACAAGGCGCCACGGTCGACGTTCGACGACCTGACGAACGAGGTGGCGGGACTCGAACTCAACGAACACCTCTGGGAGGTCGTCGACGACACCGCCGGGGACGCCGACTCGTTCCGCGAGGCGTTCGCCGCCATGGCCGACACGCTTGCGGAGGGTGAGTTCGACGAGTTGAACAACGGCGGATTCCTCAACCACTGCGGGGAGTACATGCGCGACTGGCTCGACTGCCTCGCCGACATCGACGCCGCGGAGATGGGGGCCGAGGCGGTGGTCGCGGATGACTGACCCGACCGGCGACCGGCGGCGGTTCCTCGCGGCCGTCGGCGCCGCCGGGGCGGCGGGGCTGGCCGGCTGTAGTGGGTTCGGGGGCCTCGACGGCTCGGACGCCGGCACCGACGCTGCGGCGAACGCGAGCGGGTCGACCGCCGGGTTCACCGAGTTCCGCGGCTCCGGCCCGCTCGCGGAGGGGCGCGGCGAGTTCGGCGGGACCCGGATCGCGGATCTGCCCGACCTGTCGGGCGAGTTGACGGTCTACCTCGGCGGCGGCGAGGGCGGACTCTACCGCGACCTCGTGTCGATCCTCCAGGAGATCTACCCCGACTTCCGGGTCAACCTCCGCGAGTCGGGCACCGCCGACGCGGCGAACACGATCATCGGCGAGGGGGAGGCGACGCCCGCCGACGTGTTCTGGTCGGTCGACGCCGGGTCGCTCGCGGCGGTCGCGAACGAGGGGCTGACCGCGACGCTCCCCGCGGCGGTGGTCGACCCAGTGCCCCAGACGTTCCACCCGGACGACGAGTGGGTCGGTGTCGCGGGGCGCGCGCGGTCGATCCCGTACAACACGGACGCGCTGTCGGCCGAGGGCGTCCCCGAGAGCGTGATGACGATCCCCGACCGGCCGGACCTCGCGGGGTCGATGGGGTGGGCGCCGACGTACGGCGCGTTCCAGGCGTTCGTCACGGCGATGCGCATCCTCGAAGGCGAGGGGACAACCCGTGAGTGGCTCTCCGCGATGGTCGAAGCGGGCGTCACCGAGTACAGCAACGAGTTCCTCGTCTCGAACGCGGTGGCCGACGGCGAGATCGACGCCGGGTTCGCCAACCACTACTACGCGCTCCGCGTGCAGGCGTCCCGGCCCGACGCACCGGTCGACCTGGCGTTCACGAGCGGCGACGCGGGCGGGCTGATAAACGCCGCGGGCGCGGCCGTCCTCGCGCCGACCGACGCCCAGCAACTGGCCAACACGTTCGTCCGCCACCTGCTGTCGGCGGAGGCGCAGGAGTTCTTCGCCACCCGGACGTACGCGTACCCGATGGTCGAGGGGATCCCGCCGGTCGGCGGACTGCCCTCCATCGACGAGTTGAACCCGCCGGATATCGACCTCGGGCGACTGTCGAATCTCCAGCCGACGCTCGAACTCATGCGCGAGGTGGGCGTGCTCTGATGTCCGCCGAGGAACCCGGCCGGGTGCGCGCCGCGGTCGGACTCGGCGGCGACGACGGCGACGAGGTCGGCCCCGGCGTCGCCGCCCTCGCCGGCGCGGTGGCCGCCGCCGTGCTCTCGCCGCTCGCGTGGCTGCTGTTGCGTGCCACGGAGATCGACCCCGCGGCGGCGCTGTCGCTCGTCACCTCGCCGACGGCGACCGAGGTGCTCGCAAACAGCCTGCTGCTCGTCGGCGTGGTCACGTCGGCGTCCGTCCTCCTCGGCGTCCCGCTGGCGGTGTTGACCGTCCAGACCGACCTCCCCTTCCGTCGGCTGTGGACGGTGCTCGTCGCCCTGCCGTTGGTCGTCCCGAGCTACATCGGGGCGTTCGCGTACGTCTCCGCGTTCGGACCCAACGGCGAACTCGCCGACCTCCTCGGGCCGTTCGGGGTGTCGGTGCCGACGGTGTACGGCCTCCCGGGAACCGCGCTCGTGTTGACGCTGTTCGTCTACCCGTACGTGTTCCTCACGACGCGCGCGTCGCTGCTGTCGTTCGACGACAGCCAGTTGGAGGCCGCAAGAACCCTGAACGACGGCTACCTCGCCGCCTTCCGGCGGGTGATCCTCCCGCAGATAACCTCGGGCGTCACGGCGGGCGCGCTGTTGGTCGCACTCTACGTGCTCTCGGACTTCGGGACGCCGGCGATCATGCGCTTCGACGTGTTCACGCGGGTCATCTACGTCGAACTCAACAGCTTCGGCGTCGGGCGGGCGAACGCCACGCTCCTGTCGCTGGAACTCCTCGCGGTGACGGCGGTCGTGCTCGCGCTCGAGTCGCGGGTCGGCGGCGATGAGACCGCCGGGTACGGCACGCCCGCCTCCGCGACGCCCGTGGTCTCGCTCGGGCGGTACCGGTGGGTCGCGGCGGCACTCCCCGCGCTCGTGACGCTGTTCACGCTCGCGCTCCCGGTCGGCGTGCTCGCGATGTGGCTCGTCCGCTCGGGGCCGGGGTACGCCGGCGGCGGCCTCGCGTTCCGTCCGGCGTTCGCCGCCAACTCGGTGTACGTCGCCGCGGTCGCGGCGGGAGCGACGGTCGTGTTGGCGCTCCCGGTGGCGTACTACGCCGGCCGGTCGGACTCGTGGTTCGCTCGGGCGACCGAACGGGCGACGTACCTCGGCTACGCGATGCCGGGCGTCGTCCTCGGGTTGGCGCTGGTCTTCTTCGGCATCCGGTACGCGCCGGCGCTCTACCAGACGCTCCCGCTGCTCGTCTTCGCGTACGTCGTCCGCTTTCTCCCGCAGGCGGTCGGCTCGACCCGCTCGTCGGTGCTCGGGGTCGACCGGCAACTCCTCGGCGCGGCGCGCGTCCTCGGGGCGTCCCGCCGGCGGACGTTCCGACGGGTGACGCTCCCGCTGGTCGCGCCGGGACTACTCGCGGGCGCGGCGCTCGTCTTCCTCACGACGATGAAGGAACTCGACACGACGCTGATCCTCCATCCCACAGGGTTCACGACGCTCGTGACGTACATCTGGCGTGTACAGGAGGCCGGCTACTACGGGCGGGCGGCGCTCCCCGCGCTCGTGTTGGTCGTCGTGTCGGGGCTGTCGATGATCCCGCTGTTGCGTCAGGGGGGTGACGATGCGTAACGCGGGGTCCGAGGAGGCGACGCGGTCGCCCCCGCGGACCGACGACGACACCGGCGCCGAGACGGTGCTCGAACTCTCGGGGGTCCGGAAGGCGTACCGCTCGGAGACGGCGGTCTCGGGGGTCGACCTGGCGGTCGAGCGGGGCGAACTACTCACCCTGCTCGGGCCGTCGGGCTGCGGGAAGACGACGACTCTCCGGCTGATCGCGGGGCTCGACGCGCCGACCGAGGGGACGGTGACCGTCGGCGGCGAGACGGTCGCGGGCGACGGGGCGGTCACCCCGCCGGAGGAGCGCGACGTGGGGATGGTGTTCCAGGAGTTCGCGCTGTTCCCTCACCTCACCGTAGCCGAGAACGTCGCGTTCGGACTCGACGACCTCGACGACGCGGCCACGGACGCGCGCGTGGACGAACTGCTCGACTTGGTCGGCCTCGCGGCGTACGGCGACCGGGCGCCGGGCGACCTCTCGGGCGGCCAGCGTCAGCGGGTCGCGCTCGCCCGCTCGCTCGCGCCCGAACCCGACGTGCTCCTCCTCGACGAACCGTTCTCGAACCTCGACGTCCGCCTCCGCGTCGAGATGCGCGAGGAGGTCAAGCGGATCCTCGACGAGGCGGGCGTCACCGCCGTCTCCGTCACCCACGACCAGGAGGAGGCGCTCTCCATCTCCGACCGGGTGGCGGTGATGCACGACGGCCGGATCGAACAGGTCGGCGCGCCCGGCGACGTGTTCGAACACCCCGAGTCGCGGTTCGTCGCCTCCTTCCTCGGGCAGGCCGACTTCCTGCCCGCCCGGGTCGGCGAGTCGGCCGTCGAGACGCCGCTCGGGTCGTACGCCCGCGCCCGGCTGAAGGGGGTCACCGACGACTACCGCGGCGCCACGGTGGACGCGCTCGTCCGCCCGGACGACCTCCGGGCGACGCCGACGGCCGACGCGGACGCCGACGGCCGCGTCGTCGGTCGACGGTACGCCGGCCCCTCGTTCGTCTACCGGGTCGAACTTGCCGACGGAACCGTCGTGAGCTGCCTTCACAACCACACCGAGGAGTTCGCGGTCGGCACCCCCGTCACGGTCGAACTCGTCGCGGACCACCCGCTCGCGTGGTACCCCGACCGATAGATGCGCCGCGGCTGGTCGTCCCGACTCGACGCCCCGCGGACGGCGACGCTCGCGCTCTGTGCGCTCGCCGGGGCCGTCGCGCTCGCCGTCGCGACGCTCGTCTTCCCGTACCGGTCGATCAACCACGACGAGGCGGTCTACCTCCAGCAGGCGGCGCTCCTCCTCGACGGGCGACTGTTCCTCCGCCCGCCGGTCGAGGACGCGTTCCGGCCGTGGTTCTTCGTCGGGGAGGGCGACCGCCTGTACCCGAAGTACGCCCCGATTCCCGCCGCGGTGTTCGCGCTCGGACGGCTCGCCGGCGGCTACCCGCTCGCGCTCGCGGCCGTCGCCGCGACGACCGTCGGCCTGACGGCGGCGCTTGGGCGGGAACTGTTCGACGCCCGCGTCGGACTCCTCGCCGGCGTCATGCTCGTCGCGTCGCCGCTGTTCCTCGTCCAGTCGGGGGTGTTCCTCCCGTACGCGACGACGACGGCGCTGAACCTCGGGTTCGCGCTCGCGTACCTCCGCGCCGAGCGCCGGGGGAGTCTCGCGGCCGCCGCGGCCGCAGGCGCCGTGGTCGGTCTCGCCTTCTTCGCACGGCCGTACACCGCCCTGTTGTTCGCGCTCCCGTTCGTCGCGCACGCCTGCTGGACGCTCGGCCGGTCGGGGGCGCACCGCGCCGTCCTCCCGCGTACGGACGACGCCTCCGGGACGCCCGACCGGGCACTCGTCGTGCGCCGACTCGCCACCGCGGGGCTCGGAACCGCGGGCGTGGCGACGGCGCTCGGCTACAACCTGCTCGTCACCGGCGATCCGCTCGTGTTCCCCTACCAGGCGTTCGCCCCGCGCGACGGCGTCGGCTTCGGCGCCCGCGAGATACTAGGCCACCAGGTGGAGTACACCGTCCGGCTGGCGCTCCGCTCGAACGTGCTGGTCCTGCGGCGGCTGTTCGCCGACTGGGTCGTCGCCGGGCCGGTCGGGACGGCCCTGGCCGTCGTCGGCGTCGCCGCGTCGGCCCGGCGGACCCGCGAGCGCCCCCGCCGCGCGCTCCTCGCGGCGCTGTTCCTCACGGTCCCGCTCGGCAACGTCGCCTTCTGGGGCAACTTCAACCTCCTCGGGAGCCTCGCCTCACCGACCGACGGGCTGATACACTACCTCGGCCCGTACTACCACTACGACCTGCTCGTCCCGGTCGCCGTCTTCGGCGCTAACGGGGCACTCCTCGTCGGCGGCCGGGTCCGGCACGCGGTCGGCAGTCGGGCACCGCCGGCTCACGCCCGGCGGGTCGCGCTCGCCGCCCTGGTCGTGAGCGCGACAGCCTTCGGCGCCGTCGCGGCGACGACCGCCGCGGAACCGCTCGCGCGCAACGACCGCGCGAGCGACGAACTCGCCGCGGCCTACGCGCCCGTCGCCGACGGCGGGTCCGACGACGCGGTGGTGTTCCTCCCCACGCCGTACGGCCCGTGGCTCAACCACCCGTTCCAGGCGCTCCGGAACGACCCCGGGTTCGACGGCCCGACGGTGTACGCGCTCGGGGGGACGAACGAACTCGCCGTCGCCGAGGCGTACCCGTCCCGGTCGCTCTTCCGCTACGTCTACGCCGGGACGTGGGCGCCGACCGACGACTCGACCGTCGAGGCCGCCGTCGTCCCCGTCGACCGGGTCGCCGGCGAGCGTCTCGAACTCGACGCGACCGTCCCGGTTCCGTCGGGCGCGCGCGACGTGACGCTCCGCGTGGCGACCGACGGCGGCGCCGCCTACTACGTGGCGTCCCCGGAGGCGGGCGCCCTCCCGGTGACGCTCGTCGTCGACGACGGTGCGGTCCGGGCGTCGGGCGCCGGCGTCTCCCCCGTCGCGAACGGGACCGACCGACTCACCGTCGGCGGACGCGACGAGGTGACCGTCGAGATACACGTCACCACCGGGGCGAGCGCGGGCGTCACGTACCGGCTGGCGCTCCCCGTCGAACGCGAGGGGGGGACGCTCCGCGCGCTCTCGCCGACACGCGAGCGCTGTGCGGTCCCGACGCGGTGCGTCCCGGTCGGCGTCGGCGGAGGAGCGGGCGGCTTCGAGGCGACTCTCTCGAACGGGACTGCCTGAGGCGCGCCGGCCGCTCACCCGCGCCGGAACCGCTCGTCGAGACAGACGCGGACTATCGACCCCGCGATGGCCGCACCCCCCGACAACGGGTCGAGCGTCGTCTCGCCGAGGCGCTCGTCGTAGTCGATGGGTTCCTCGCGGACGCGGTAGCCGCGCATCGACGGGCGGAGGAGCAGTTCGGCCGACAGGCCGGTGTTCTCCGTCCACTCGATCCCCTCGATCAGGTCGGCCCGGTACGCCCGCATCCCGGTCGTCACGTCGTGGAGTCGTCGGCCCGCAAGCGCGCTCGCGAGGCCCGCGAACGCGCGGTTCCCGTGGCGGTTCAGCGTCGGCATCGTCGCGGCGCCGCGGTAGAGGCGGTCGCCGCTCACCACGTCGTACCCCTCGTTGATCAGGTCGAGGAAGTCCGGGATGCGTTCGAGCGGGTAGGTGCCGTCGCAGTCGGTCGTCACCCGGACCGGACGGGACGCCGACAGCAGTGCCTCGCGGACGGCGACGCCGTACCCCCGCGGCGGCTGGCTGATCACCTTCACGCCGCGCTCTCGGGCGATCGCGGGCGTCCCGTCGGTCGACCCGTCCACGACGACGACCTCCGCCCGCCCGTCGGTCGCGGCGTCGATCCCGTCGAGGACCGGGCCGATCGCCTCCTCCTCGTTGTACGTCCCCATGACGACGCTCACGTCGTCGAGAGTGAACGGCTCCGGTTGAGCGGACATCGGCCGAGGGGTCGGGTCGGGTGCACTTGAGGGTTACAGACCGCACTCGCCATCGGCGGAGCTACTTCGCTCCCCCTCGCGGTGGGAACGGGACCGTCACGCTCGCCGGATCCGGTGAACGGACCGAAGCCCGTTCTCGTGGCTGTGGCCGCGACGGGCGTCGACTCGCTCACGAGGCTCCGCTCCGTTCGGAAGTCACCGGGTCACGCCCCCGAGACGGGTCGTGTCGGTCCCACCAGCGGTCGTTCGACAGCGGAGCCCGGTTCAACGAGACGGGGACGGTCGACCCGTCAGTCGGGGTGTCTCGGCGAACACCAGATCGTCCGGGTCCGTACCGAACGGTTTCGTTTCGGTCACCACACCGCTGACTGAACAACTTTATACACCACGGGCTGTCAGATCGAGGGAGCCGACGGCTTTGGCCGACCTAAAATCGGAACTGTTATGGATATTTAGGCTGGCCTAAAGACAGATGCAGCAAACCAGACGCAACCTGCTGTCGACGAGTGCAGCGGCCATCGCGGCCGGTCTCGCCGGTTGCAACGCGGTGGGCGAAGACAGTGGCACCGACGGCAACGCCAGCACGGGGTCCGGGGAGTCGACCGGGACACCGACTGCGGACCCGACTGATACGGAGCCCGCTTCCGTCGACGTCTCCGCGGAGACGGCTCTCGCCGCCGAGTGGAACGTCATGCGGGCACGACTCCACGACGCGGTGACCCTCGGTCGGATCGGTCAGAACGCCGCGGCGGCGTCGCTGGTCGGAGACGTCTTCGCACGCTTCGAACGGGCCACGGGGGAGTTCGGCGCCCACGAAGGGCTCGAAGCCACCAGCGAGGAACTGTACGAATCCTTCGAAGGGAACCTCGAAACGGCGCGTTCGGCGTTCGAGGAGGGAGCAACCGACGAAGCGATCGGGGCCATCGACGGTGCAGGGGACGACCTACTGGCCGCCCAGCAGGAGCGAACCTCCGACGCCGTCGCGGACGCGTTCACGCTGTTCGTCGTCGGCTCGCGGGTGCGGAATATCGACGCCGTTGCGGCCGCCGGCGCGACGGACGCGGCGGCGACCGTCGGCGAGCGCGTCGTCGCCGATTTCGAGCGGATTCCCGCCCACGACACGCTCGAATCCGCGGGTGAGGAGAACTACGAAGCGTTCGAAGGGGCGCTCGGCGACGCCGTCGAGGCGGCGAACTCCGGCGACGCCGCCGCCGTGCACGAGGCGGCGCTCTCCTCGAGTTCGGCGATCGTGGGTGCCGCCTACGAACTCGTCCCCGAGGCGGTCGCGGGCGTCGGTCACCTCTCGCTGATGGGGGCCGTCGGCTTCGACGCGGAGATGGCCGGCAACGTGGGTGGACCCGGTCTCGGCCTCGCACACGCGGCCGGTCTCGACGGCTACCGGGCTCGCGTTCGGGACGCCGCGTGGCTCTACGAAGCCGGAGATACCGAGGCCGCGAAAGCTGCCGCGCAGTCGATCTTCCAGCACTTCGAGGGCGCTCGGGCCCACGAAGCCCTCGAAGAGGCCGACCACGACGCCTACGAAACCTTCGAGCACGAGGGGCTGGAGTCGCTCGTCTCGGCCATCGAGAACGGGGACGACGCGGCCGTCGACGACGCGGTGACGGCCGTCCACGACGGTCTCACCTCGGGGATCGACACCCTGGCTGGCGAGGACGCGCCCGTCCTCGAATCGGGGTTCTTCCGCGCCCGTCTCGGCGACGCCCGCGAGCGCTACGGTCGGGGCGAGCGCGAGGTGGCCGCGACGACAGCGGAGAGCCTCTTCGCTCGCTTCGAGCAGAACGAGGCGGAGTTCCACGAGACGCTCGAATCGACGAGCGAGGACCTCTATCACTCCTTCGAGGAGGAACACCTGACCGCTCTCCCCGACGCCTTCCGGGCGGGCGACGACGAAGCCGTCGACACGCATCTCACCGGCGCGATGGACACCCTCGTCGAGTTCGAGGCGACCGCCGGGTCGACGCCGGTCGCGAGCGCCGCGGCGGCGACCTACATGACCGGTCGGGCCTGCGACGCGGGCGTCCTCGCGACGCTCGGTTCGACCGACCGGGCCGAGACGGTCGCGAGTGATGCCTTCGCCTACTTCGAAGCCGGTGCCAACGGCTTCCACGAGGCGGTCGAATCCGCCAGCGAGGACCGGTATCACGCCTTCGAGGAGGCGCTCGGGAGCGTGCGCACCGCCGCGACGGGCGACGCCGACGCCTACGACGCCGCGACGACGTTCGCGGACGAGGCGACCGCCGCGGTCTACGCTGTCGTCGAGAGTGGGGGGTCCGCCGGTACCAACTCCGGCGACGCCGGCATCGGCCTCTCGACGCTCGTGAGCGACGTGTTCGCCACCTTCGAGAACGCGCGTGTCCACGAGATACTCGAAGAGGGGGACCACGAGGCCTACGAGACGTTCGAGAGCGCGCTCTCGGACTACGTCTCCGCGCTCGACGGTGGCGAGGGCGTCGACACCGCGACGGAGCGGTTCGCCCAAGCGACCCGGAACGCGGCGTTCGCGGTCGCCGGGGCCATCGACGAGGCCCCCGAAATCTCCGGCGGCGAGAGTGGGGGCGAGAACGGTGGCGGCGGGGAGAGCGACCTACAGGGTGGCCCGAACGTGGTCGAAGGCGTGCCGGAGGACGCCGACCACGTCGTCACCATGAACGCCGTCTCGTACGACCCCGTCGAACTGACTGTCTCGGCCGGGGACACGGTCGCCTGGGAGTGGGCCGCCGGCGAGGGGCACACTGTCACCGCCTACGAGGCGGAGATGCCGGACGGAGCGACCTACTGGGCCTCCGGTGGCTTCGAATCCGAGGAGGCGGCCAGAAGCGGCTGGGAGAACGGCGAGGGTGTCGTCCAGTCGGGACAGTCGTACGTTCACACGTTCGAGACGACCGGCACACACGAGTACTTCTGCGTCCCTCACGAGGCCGCTGGAATGACCGGAACTGTGACCGTCGAATAGCGGTGATATCGTAGGCCAGATACTGCTGTCGTGAGGTCGCCGTCTACGGCCTTCTCGGTCCAGACGGCGTCGACAAGACGACCACGAGGCGCCTCCCGACCATCGGGCGGATCCGGACCGGCGCGAGCCTCCCCCTCCCGCTCGGCATCCTGCTCCTGTTACCAGTCGCTCAGTGGCGAGCGAACGACCCGTACTGGTGATTACGATTCGCGTACGAAATACGACCGCTTATGTGGTGAGAACCGGAGCGTCGGATGACCGATGTCCCTCTCGAACTCGTCGCTCCGTTCGGTCGCACTCGTCGGCCTCCTCGTGGTCGGCGTCGTCTGTAGTTTCGCGTTTCACGCTGCACTGACCAGCATGGACATCACGTACACCGCGACTGCCGTCCAGCCCGGCGAGAACCCGGATCGAGTGGCTCGCGCATCTTCGGACGTGGTCGATCTCGACGAGCGCCTGTCCGGGACACCAGAGGCGGCGCGTCGGCCCGTCGAACGTGCGGCGGTGAACGGCTCGTTCGCCGGGAACGTCGCGCCGGAACTCAGTATCACGCTCGACGACCTCGAGGCACCGAGCTACGCCGTGTACGACGGGCAGTACTACGACTGGAACCTCACCGCGAGCGAGGAGACGACCTACGTCCGTATCGAGATGGTTCCGGTCGACGCAGAAACGGTCGTCGCGAACATCTCCTCGTCGTACGACGGCGCTTCGCCCGAGGTCCAGACAGCCGTCGACTCCGGATCCGTGGCTGGCTGGTCGGTCGGGAAGGGAGTCTATCGACGGGGAGGCACTTACTACGCCGTCGCGCCCGAGAGCGATACGGCTCTGGCCGAACGACTCCTCGGCGGGTTCGTCGGCTTCGTCCTCACCCCGGTCGGCCGCGGGTACATCGCCGTCGCACTCGGAGTACTCGGACTCCGATACCGTGGCCCGCTCGCGGACCGACCGCTCACCGTCCGCCGGGCGATCGGCGTCGCCGCACTCGCCGTTCCGGTCTCGCTCGTCGGCACGCTGTTGTTCGAGAGCGGGTCCGCGAGTCGGTTCGTCACTGGGCCGGCGAGCGCGACGCTCGTCGCTTCGGGCGTCGTCGCTGGTGTCCTCGCCCACCAGCGGCGGTGGCTCGCACTCGTCGGGTTCACCGTGCTGATAGCGGTCCTCACCGTCGTCGCGATCTCGATCGCACTCGGACTCGTCGGGGTCCTCCTCGGCGGAGTGATGCTGTTCGTCGGTTTCGGGGCTGGACTGGTTCCGTTCGCATACGGCGCGGGTTTCGGGCGGGACCGGTCGACACGGTCCGCGTAGAGATCACACGACGTTCCCTCTCGATTCAGAACAACGATGCTCTCGACGTACTTCACCGCCGGTGAGAGGCGACGGTTGAAGCTGCTCGCAGTGGCGATGCTCAATGCGACCCCGCTCGTCGGCGTCCTCGTCCTCGACTGGTCGCTGGTGGCGCTCCTGCTGGTCTACTGGATGGAACTCGGTGCGCGTCTCGGATTCGCCGCCCTCGAGGGACTGTTCGCGGAGGGTAAACCCGAGTACGACGCCGCCGGCTTTTCGTGGCTGGTGGTCGGTGCCCTCTCGGAGAAACGCGGGCGAACTCCTCTCCCTCGCCTCCCGCTGTCGATCCAACTCGCGAACCTTCCAGCGATCGTGGTGACGATCGTCGTTGGGAGTGTCGTGTGGCTCCTACTCGGTGGGTTCGGCGTTGGGAGTGTCGGTGAGACCACGGGAGCGACCGCGAGCGAGTCCGCCTCCGTCTCGGCCGGACTGGGGGTCGTTGCGGTCGTCGTCGGCCGAGCCGTCGAAGCCGGCAGCTACTTCCTCACCGGGGAGTACGAGTCCGTGTCGGTCCAGCAGCCGCTCCGGGCGGCACTCATGTCCGCGGTGGGTACCGGTTCGGCGCTGTTCTTCGGCGGCAGTTTGGTCATCGCCGGCGCTCCGACTTCGTCCGTCTTGGTCGCCGTGTTCGTCGTGAAACTTCTCGCGGATATCGTCGACGTCTATCGCGACCGATTGGAGGCGTTCGACGAGGGCACCTCGGTCGAACTCGGATTTACCCTCGGGGGTTCCCAGTGGGAGTCGATCGACACGGAGTTGGATGGCTCTTCGGACACCGAGTACCCGAACCGGCTCGCGGTTCTCGTGGGTGGTGTAGTCCGCGGCGCTCGATCGCCGGTAGTGCTGCTAGGGGGAGCACTGTTGGGTCTGGTTGGACTTCTCGACGTCGCGAGTACCGGCGGAGTACCGCTCGAACTCCTCGGTGGTGGGGCGGTGGTGGCTGGGATGTTCGTCGGGTTCGGCGTGATCGATCGGGCGTACCGTTATCTCTGGATGGAGTATCGAATCGCCGACGACCTCGTGGGGTACGACCGACTGTTCGGTCCACAGTGGCGGCTCTCCGGCGACCAACTCGCGGAGGCAGAGCGCGTACGGACGGTCACCGATCGGCTCTTCGGAACCGAGACGGTGCTGGTCGATTACGGTGACCGGACGATCAGACTCCCCCACCTCTCACCGGACGCACTCACCAGTCGAGAGCGACAGTAATCAGATACGACTCGCTCGGATGGGTTTCGTCGAGAGGGAGACGTCCCCCGCGATTCGCCCGCTCGACCCCTCGTTCAGAGCGGAGCGCGCACCCGCTCTGTCGACGCGTTGGCCGTCGTACCCGTCGTACTCCCCGACCCGTTCGGGTTGGTCTCGATCCGGACGGACTCGTTGCCGTAGATCTCCATCGTTTCGATCACGGTCCCGTTTTCGCCGACACGCTGGACGACGACGGTCGGTGTCTCTTCGCCGCCTCCACCCGACTGGTCGGGTGACTCGGTCGGTGTCTCGCCGGCGAGGAACCGTTCGATCGCCTCGGTCTCCTCGAACTCCTCGACGTCACTCGTCCGGGCGTCGACGAACGCGACGTACGCGATACCGCTGTTGTCCTCCGGGACGATGCGCACCTGCCAGTACTCGCGGTCGTCGATCACCGTCAGGATCGGTTCGGCGGGCGAGAACCGGTTCCAGTCGGTCTGCGGGGCGGACTGTCTGACCAGGTCGGCCGCCTTCTGGGGGCCGAACAGCGACTCGGTCGGGCGATACACTTCGAACGCGCCGGTCTGGCCGTCGATCGTCCACACTTCACGGAGGCCCTGTGCCTCGCCGTACGGTTCGACCGCGACCACGTACTGCGGCCCCGACTCCGAGAGGACGAAGAACGGCTGGTCGTTGTCGTCGCCGGGTACCGGCGCGATCTCGATCTCGTCCTCGTGGCTGGTGTACGTGTTGAGGATGCCGTTGCGGTACTTCGTCGACGCGACCTTTCGCCGCGCGAGGTCCTCCGGATACAGCTGCTGGTTCGCGAGTGTCGGGCTCTGAGCGGCTTCCTCCGGCGAGAGCATCTCGACCGTCCCCGACGAGTCGATGACCGCCACGCCGCCCCACTCGGGTGTCGAGTGGGGAAGTGGCGTGAGGTGGAACGTCGGCGTCGAGTACGGCACGACGATGTACTGTGCGCCGTCGTTCACCACCATCTTCGGGTCGCCGTAGTCGACGAGGTACTCGTGGTTCTTCAGCAGGTGCCAGCGGTAGCTCTCGAAGAAGACCGTCCCGATTCCTTTGTTCAGTTCGCCGTCGACGACCCGAACGTTCGCCTGCTGGGTGGTCATGTCGACGAGGACCGTCCCCGCTTGGCGTTTCGTGAGCCTGTTGAACAGGCCGTCGGGCGAGAGGGGAGCCGCCCAGTAGGGCGTCCCGTTGGCGACGCTGATGTCGGTCTCGCCCACGCGGTACTGCGGCCGGTTGAGCGTGTTCGAGGCGTATCGGCCCGCCACAGCCCGTGTGACGATCCGTGGTTTCTCCGCGTCGGCGTTGTCGAGTCGCTCGACAGCTGTTGTGTCGGCCATCGTCCGGTCGCTGAGCGTCGCCCCGGCGACGGTGTTGACGACCGGCGTGAGCGCGACTAATCCGACGATAAAGACGACCGCCGCAACCCGCAGTGGGGTGAGTTCCCGTTCCTCGCCGTCACCGACCGAGTACGTCGTCGATGCGTCGGTTTGCTCGTACCGGTAGTACATCCATCCAGCGACGAGACCGGCGACGAGCGCGACGAGGAAGAGCGGTGTCGTGTACAGGGCGTAGACGAGCCCCTGGAGCCACGGTCGGACGAACCACCCAACGAGAGCGACGACTACGACTCCGACTAGGGGTATCTTCCACGGAAGCCCGCCGCCTCGACTGTCCGACCCGTCGGGGGGCCAGTCGGTCGTGGTCTCGCTGTTCGCCTGGTCGTCCGTGTTATCGGAGGGAGGTGCTGACATTGAGCGTACGCGTGAGGGTGCTGATTCGCGTCATCGCGACGCGTGTGATTTCCGGGGCAGATGGCGCATCGTGAGTGGGTTCATCGAGCGGCACTGGGCGGTTGGCGTGGACCGGTCGACTCCGCCACCCACGCGCCGACTCTCGCACCGACAGCGCCGACGAGGGCGGCGAGTCCCAGTCCGAGTATCGCGAAGGCGATACCCGCCACGACGGCGAAGACGGTCCCCGCCGCGATGAACCACGCTGGACCGCCCAAGCCGGACGTCGCCGCGACGACGTCGGCGAGCAGCCAGAGAGCCGGTAGTCCACCGACCACTCCCGCTCTGGCTCCGACTCCAGTAGCGGACCCCGTCTTTCGTTTGGCGAGGTAGCCCGCGAGGAGACTCCCGAAGAGGACGGGTGAGAGCGAGAGCTCGGAGCCCGTCTGCCAGTAGCTCGCCGTCGTGAACGGGACCGATAGGAGGCCGCCGACGAGCGCGTACCGCCATCTGTCACCTAGACTGCCGAGGGAGGGACCAATTCGCGACACACCGTGGACTGGTCGGCCTCGTTGGATAACTGTTACTCTCTGCCGGGCACCGAGTCGTTCGCTCCGTTTCGCCGTCCACATCGAGCGCTAGCCGCCGTTCTCCCTCAGCAGTACGATTTCGTTCGGAATCACGCAGTAGTGACCACTACGAAGTCCGTGCCCCCGAGAACTCGATTCGACGTGAACACGTCGAACGCCCTTCGTAGCTATCCCTTGTGACCAGAACTACTTAAACGGCGAAGCGACAGAGCCGGCTACCGAGGACTCACGACCAGGTTGGGAGAGAGACGTGAAACGTGATTCGACACGCTGGCCCACTTCCGGCTATTCAACGGCTGTCGCAACGATCGTCTTGTCGGTCGAACTGACCCGCTTCAGCCGATCCTGGGCCGTCTCTGCGTCGTCGCCTGCCAGGCGGCGAGGTAGACGCAGAGCCGTTCGTATCGGGCCCGAAGTAGCGTGTCACTCCGGGCCGATCGTCGCCGCCGAACTCGGCTCTCGCGGGTCGGTTGTGCCGTGAGTCGCGCTCGCGATGGTCGACGTGGGCACCGAACTCTTCGAGCGAGGGTTCGAGAGACAGGCGTCGTCCGCCGGTTCACGCTCGACAACGACGCGCCCGTCGAGTTCGACGTGACGCTGCTGTCGGACGCGGCCTAGTCGCCGACGCTCGGCGAGGCGGCGTTCGCGCTCACGTGCGTCCAGTGTGGCAACGCGGTCGACAGCGAGGGGACCGCCACCCGCCGATGGAATAGATCGCTACCGGGGTTTGGATCCCACAGTATCCCCCGCGCTGTCGCTGTGGTATCTAAAGGACAAGTCGGGTGAATAGGGAGCGCGTACGGTACAGTGATGAGTCAGCACCGAAGCCGCATCGACATCCCGGGGATGAGCTGCGCGAACTGCTCGCAGACGGTCAGTGAGGCCGCAGAACCCCTCGACGGCGTCTCGGAGGCGAACGTCGACCTCGCCACCGACGAAGGAACCGTCGAGTACGACCCGAACGTCGTCTCGCCGGGTGAGATCTACGCCGCGATCGAGGCGGCGGACGTGACGCTGATGCGTGACGACCCCGTCGACGTGGTGAAAGCGATCCGGATCAGCGAGGGGACGCTCGCGAAGTCCAAGCAGAACCCGTTCTGGGCGCTCGGCTACGACACCGCTCGCGTCGCTCGGGCTGCTCCAGCCGGTACTCGCGGCGAGTTCGATGGCGTCCTCCAGCGGCTCGGTGCTCACGAACAGCCTGCTGTTCCGGCGGTACGCGCTCGACCACGGCTACGAACTGCTCGGCCGACTCCGTTGAGCCTCTTTCCCTCATGAGTTCCATTACACGCCAAGACGTTCGGCGACATCTCGTCGCGGTAGCGAACAGCGAGCCGACCTACCTCGGGGGACACGAGATCGCGGACGAACGCGGTGGGTCGCCGAAGCCGGTCGGTCACCACCGCCGGCAGTTGGAAGCCGACCTCACCGACCGCTCGGTCGAGCGGTGGGGCCGTTCGAAGAGTACGACTTGGTGTGTCGAGGTGACCGACTCGTGAACGCGACCGACGCGACTACCCGCCAGTACGGGGCGGCGATCGCGCTCGTGTCGGGTCTCTACTCGCTCGTCTCGGCGACCGGGGGCGGTGGAATGATGGGAGTGGGATCGAGCGGTGGACTCCTCATGGCCCTGCTCGGTGTCGTCGTCGTCGCCCACGGCGTCGTCCTGTTGACGCCGTACGCCGACCGACTCGGGGGCGCGAGCGGCCCGCTGATGGTCGGGTACGCGCTACTGATGCTCCTCAACCAGGCGCTCGTCGGTGCCACGGGGAGCACGAACTGGGGGATGGGCGGCGGTATGGGGCCCGGAATGGACGGCGGAATGGGTTCCGGCATGACCGCCGGGATGGGCTGGGACCTCGGAATGGTCGCGCTCGCCATCCTGATGCTGATCAGCGGTATCATCATGACGAACCGGCAGGGTGAGGAGGGCGGGATATGAGGCCGTCCTGTCCTCGCGCGAAGGCTGTCACGGGAACCCAGGTGTGTCGCATCCGGGTTCCGATCGGCGAGCGCCCGGGTTCGCGGGTGGAGAGACCACGGCGGGAACGGGGTACTCGGGCGGGCAGGACTCCGGGTGGCACATTCAAGCAGGCGAGTAAAGACACCCCCCACTGTCTTTCGGGAGTACCATCTCGATCCAGGAGCCGGCCGGGCTACCACCGTCCGACGGCGTCTCGGGGACCGCATCAGGTGTTCCGAGCAAGCATGATACGTACACACCCTCGCACCATCCGTCGTCAGCACCCACGATGAGCCTCCGGAAGAACCTCGCCGTCGTCGTCGCCGGCCTACTCGTCGTCGTCGTCGCGGCACAACCCCTCTACGTGGTCGCGTTGACCCTGTTCGACTACGGGCACCAGCCGGGGGGAGCCTACGCGACGATGCAGACCAAGGACACGACCCGATTTCCCGCGAGCGATCCCGACGAGTTGAGCGCCGCCACCGCTCGGGCCGCCAGACCCCCGAACGCGAACGTCTCGTACGACACCGTCGTCCGCGTGCCCGAGGGCGACTGGCGGACGGCGCTCGCGGCGTCCGGGCTTCGCGCGGCGGCCGACGCCATCGTCCTCTACGGCGACGCGCCCGTGCCGGGAGCGGGGAACGGGAGTTCCGCGGCGCGAACCGCGTCGACGGTCGAATTGTCGGGCGGAAACTCGGCAGCGATCGCGGCCCGGATCGCCACCAGGGGGAACACGAGCGACGAGGTGAGTCCGAACAACGTCGTCCTCGTCGGTAACGAATCACCGGAGTGGGCGCTCCCCGCCGCCGCGTGGAGCGCGTACAGCGGCGACCCGATCCTCTACGTCGACCGCAACGGCGTTCCCGACGCGACGCGGCAGGCTATCGCCGAACTGAACGCGACGCACGCGTACGTCCTCGCCCCGCCGCGACTCGTCGGGCGGGACGCCCTCTCCGCGTTGGACACCGAGTGGACGCGCGTCGCCGGGTCGACGCCGCAGGACCACGCCGTCGAGATCGCGAAGTTCCGCGACGAGTCCCGCGACTTCGGCTGGGGCATCGACGACCGCGACAAGGTCGGCTACTACAACACGATGCTCGTCAACCCCGACCGACCCGAACACGCCGTCGCCAGTACGAACCTCCAGTGGGGCAAGGCCGGACCGGTGCTCCTCGTCCACGACGACGGGACGCTCCCCGCTATCACCGAGAACTTCCTCTGGCGGACACAGTCCGGTTGGTTCTCGACGCCAGCCGAGGGACCGTTCAACCACGTGTTCGTACTAGGGTCGCTCGACGACGTCTCGTGGGTGTCACAGACCCGGAGCGACTACGCCGTCGAGGTCACCCCGTATCGACTCCAGGGCGCGGGCATGAGCCCGCTCGACGCGCTCTCGGCGGTCTGGGCGGCGTTCAGCCTGCTCGGGGCGACGTTCGTGTACACCCACTCGCGACACCGGATCCCGGAGATGGGCGACTGGACGAAACTGGTGTGGCCACTGTTCACCTTACTGCTCGGACCGATCGGATTGGGGTTCTACTGGTTCGCCTATCGGAGCAGGGAGACGGTCGAACGCGACGGGCGGAAGCACGTGGTCCGGCCGTACTGGCTCCAGGCGGCGTCGGCCACGGCGATGGGCGTCGGCTTCGCCGCGAGTACGATGGTCGCGGTCGCGTTCCTGCTCACCTACTTCGGGATGCCGCTCGTCGTCTTCGATGGGCCGCTGTTCGCCCTCGGGAGTTCGATGGTTCTCACCATGGCCATCGTCTACGTCGTCGCCCTGCTCGTCTCCTGGCAGGTGTTCCACGTCCCGATGTTCGAGGAGTCGATGGGTCTCGACCGAGGGGCGGCGACCCGACAGAGCCTTCTGGCTGTCGTGGTCAGCATGACGAGCGTCTCGGTCGGGATGATGACGATGATGTGGGTGCTGATGATGCTCAACCTACCGATGATGCCCGGCGACGACAACGTCCTCTGGTTCGGCGTGATGGTGTTCTCGACCCTGGTCGGGTTCCTGATCGCGTGGCCGGTGAACGGACTGCTGGTTCGGCGAAACGTCAAGCCGGGAGGTGCGCTATGACCGATCAGAGTCGCCGGGAGTTCCTGCGGGACCTGGCGACGGTACCCGCCCTCGCGGGTCTCGGCGGCGCGGCGCTCTCGGTCGACAGCAACCTCTTCGCGGGCGGCGGCGGAGAGGAGTCGGGAGGGCCGGCGACCGCCGACGTCGACGAGTGGACGGCCACGACGATGACGACCCGTCTCGCCGGCGAGAACGTGTACGAGACGGCCGCCGCCTACTGCCAGAGCGTCTACACCGCGATCAACGAACACACCCGTCCCGGCGCCGTGACCCTCGTCAACGACAGCGTCCTCGAGGCGGCGCTCCCGGGCGTCGGCATGATCCACCACCCCATCGACGGTGCGGTGCTGCTCACACGGCAGGACGAACTCCCACGGGCCACCCGCGACGAGATCGAACGCGCCCACCCCGAGGGCGTCGGCATGGACGGCAACGTCCAAGTCTACCTGATCGGGGGGGAGCGGTACATCGGGGAGAGCGTTCGACGGGAGGTCGAGTCGATGGGGATGAGCGTCCGTCGTATCCCCGGGGACGACCCCGTGCGCGTCGCGGCCAACGTCGACCAGTACGTGAGTTCGATGCACGGTAACCACGAGGACGAGGTGATCGTCGCCAGCCTCGACGCGCCACGGCGTGCCGTTCCGATTCAGTCGTGGAACGCCCACGGCGGCGACGGCTTCCTCTGGGTCGACGGCGACTCCATCCCGGCGGAGACCGCCGAACAACTCGAAGCGCGATACGACTACGCGTACATGTACCTCCTCGGCGACGAGGACGCAATCAGTTCCGAGGTGTCACGCGATCTCGGGGCCTACGGCCACGTCACGCGCGTCCCCGACGCCGGCGATCCCTACAGTATCAGCGCCGCGTGGGCGGGGTACAAGGACATCGGGCGCAACCAGGGCTGGTGGTTCGGCGAGTGGGCACGGAACATCGGCTGGGGGCTCGCCGACCCCGGCCACAACTTCATCTTCGCCAACCCGGACGACTGGCGGACCGCGATCCCCGCGAGCGTCGAGAGCCACCGCGGGAAGCACGGCCCGATGCTCGCCGTCCGACGTGACGAACTCCCGACGCCCGTCGAGAACTACCTCCGGAAGTTCTTCGACCCGACCGACGCGGCACCGTACGACCGCAAGTACAACCACGGGTGGATCGCGGGGCCGCCCGAGACGATCAGCCGGGACGTCCAAGCGGAGGTCCACGGGATCCTCGAAGGGGGTGGGCCGCCGTGAGACGCGTCGTCGCTCGGTACGACGACGAGGGTGACGCGGCCGACGCCGAGGCCGACCTCCGCCAAGCCGGCCTCGACCCCGAGCGCCCCGACATCGAGAACCCCTTCTTCGACCCCTCGGCGCGGCCGCCGGAAGCGCGTGGACTGCTGTGGGGTGGGCTCGTCGGTGGAGTCGTCGGCGCGGCGATCCTGTTGGCGATGGCCGTGGACGTGCTCTGGGTCCCGCGGTTGAGCCCGATCATGTCCGCCGGCCGTCTCGCACTCGTCACCTTCGGATTCGGTCTCGGCGCTGCCGTCGGCGGGTTCGTCGGCGGTATCTGGGGAACTCTCGGGGAACTTTCCGACCCGGAAGGCCCCCGAGTTGCCGTCAGAGTGTCCGACGCCGAAGTCGGCGACGTGAAAGAACGTCTCCGCACTCACGACGCCGTCGTCGTCGACGACGGGGCCACGTCGTACGAGACGCGTTGAGAGGGGTTTCGACGGGCACGGCACAGATAGAGACGGCGCGACGGGAGGCCGTATTCCGGGGGCTCAATCCATCGCGTGACCGTGTTCCCCGTGGCCCCCCTCGCCCTCACCCTCGGCGGCACCCGAGCGGTGGAGCCAGTAGAGGAACAGGAACACCCCCGTCGCGAGTACGTTCAGCACCATCTTGTAGTTCAACTCGATCGAGATCTCGGTGATCGTGACGCTCGACGGGTCGGGAATGAACCCCAACCCCAGGAAGACGAAGTGGATGATAAAGCCCGTCACGACCGCCGAGACGAAGATCATCCCCGAGAGGATCGCCGCGAACGTCGTCCCGTAGTACTCCCGATAGGCGTCCATGATCGGCGGGACGATCAGGTCGGCGTAGATGTACGAGAGGACGGATCCGAACGGGAGACCGTTCGAGAACAACACCGCCGCGAACGGGACGTTCCCGACCGAACAGACGAACGTCGCGATCCCGATCACCGCGCCGAGGACGGCCGTCCAGAAGACGTACACCGGGAGGCCGAACGTCTGTCCCGAGAACACCGAGGTCCACACCTGCTCGGGAATGAACCCCGCGATCAGCCCCGCGAAGACGAACCCGATCGCGATCTCGTCCCAGAGCATCCCCCACTCCTTCCACTGCTTGTCCGCGAGCGCGCGCCACCCCGACATCGAGGTGGCCTGTTCGGTGATGGTCGTGTCCGCCTCCTCGGGGTCGAAGCTGTTCTGACACGACTCCGAGCAGAAGTAGTAGGTCTGCCCGTCCACCTCGGTCGAGAAGTCGGTCTCGTCGGGGTCGACCTCCATCCCGCAGACGGGGTCTTGGACCACATCCGACCCTTCGTCTTCGATGTTCTCTCTGGCCTGTTCGACCACCTCGTCGGGGACGACGTAGGTGAGCCCCACCGCCATCATCCCGATGAGGATGAACCCGCCGACGATATCGGCCAGAAGGAACTCCCAGCCCAACAGGATCCACATGACGGCGCCGATCTCGATGACGAGGTTGGTGGAGGCGAACATGAACGCGCCGAGGGTCGCCGCCGCCGACCCGCCCTTCTTGAAGAGGTTCTTCGCCGTGGCGATCGCCGAGTAGGAACACGACGAGGAGACGAACCCGAACAGCGAGCCGTACCCGATCTCGCGGAGGCCGTGGCCCTCCAGCAGGTCGGCGACCTGTTCGTCGGAGGTCCACGCCTCCACCCCGCCCGCGATGGCGAACCCGACGACGAGCGCCCACCACGTGATCCACGCCATCGCGGCGGTGGTCGTCACGAACTGCCGGGTGCTCTCGACGAAGAACTGTCCGAGCGGCTGGGTGGTCGTGAACACGCCGATCCCGACCGTGATCGCCGCGATGACCGACAGGATCGCGTACTCCGTTTTCTCCATGGGGTCGGGGAGTACGCGCTCCTCGCCTAACGTGGTTGTGACTAGGGTCTCGGGGCTTCGGCGGCCGTCGTCCTTTCGAACGTTAACCCTCGCTCCTCGCTCCGGCGCTCTACCGCTCCGGGTGTGGCGTCATCGGCGTCGTCGACCCCGGTGTCCGCGACACCCGTCCGGACGAGCGTTTTGTGATCGTAGCCACAAACGGGGAAAACCGGGCGTCCCAACTAGGGGCGCAGTGTCCCTCGAAGACACGCTGTCGACCATCGAGCACTTGGACGAAGCGAGCCGCGAGTGCGCCGAGCGCTGTCGGAACACGATCTGAGCGGTCAGAGGGCGTTCCTCTCCGCCGGCTTCCGGAGGCTAGTGCCAGGTACCCGTGTTTCACTCCGGTGGCCAGGAATCGGAGAGGAAGCGGCCATAGCACAGACGTTCGACCAGTTCCTCCGGGAACACGGACACGAGACCACCGATGACAGGACTACCGAGGATACTCGACATCAGAGACGATCTTCGGCGGGCGCAGGACGCATCGGAGATGGACATCAGCGACGAGCGAGCGACCGTCCTCCGGTTGCTCGGCGAGTACGACGCCCACGACGTAGACAGTGCCGCGGACGGCGACGAAGGCAAACTCGACGAGGCCGACGAGGAACTCCTCCGCCTCCAAGAGCAGGGAGGCGACGAAGCGGAGGAGTACTTCCAGTCGGCGCGGAACCGGATCCGTCTCTTCCGGGAGGCGCTCGACGGCGAGCGCGAGGGGTTCGTCGTCGTCACCACGCGTCCCGGCTCCGACGGCGACGAGACGCTCGACGTCACCGTCGTCAACAACACCGGCGAGCCCACGAGCGGACGCGTGACGGTCACGTTCTACGACGCCGACGGGAACGAACTCGAGACGACGGCGTCGGAGACGGCCGCGTTCGACCCGGACGAACAGCGGACGGTTTCGGTGCCGATCGAACGTCTCGAAGCGGGTGAGCGGTACGTGGCGTCCGCCGAGCGAGCCTCCTGAGTTCCGGCTCCCAAGGGAGGATCTCCCTGCTAGGGAACCCGTGCGCCGCCCGTTGTACTATCGGGTGGAATCGCTCGGAGCGGTCGGAGCAAGGTTCTAAATCCCGGTCGATCCCACCACTCGCGATGTTCGGTGAGCGTCGAGCGCGTACTGGTTCGACGCGGTACGTCGGGCCGTGGACCGTTCCCGTCTCCGCGAGGTCGCTCCATCCACCAGTATCGACGATTTCGAACAGTTTGTGCCAGTTCTCGTCGTCCTCGCTCTCGGGGAGTGAGCCACGCAGTTGCCGGAAGTCCGACTCCGGGACCAGCGTGTGGACCAGGTCGACGATGACGCGCGCGTGGTAGGCTACGTCGGCCGGGTCGGCCTCCTCGGTCTCGCTGACGCGTGAGACGAACTCCTGCCAGTCGAAGCGCCGACCGTGTTCGTGAACCGCCCCAGTCAGGACCACTCGGCCCCCATCGGAAGCGAGGCGGCACGATCCTCGGCGTTGCCCTCGGGGAGACGCTGGCCCAACGTCGGCAGTGTCGCCCGGATCGCTCGTACCGTCTCGCCGGTACCGGGCAGTTCGAGTCGGTACTGGACTTCGCCGCTGAATTCGTCGAACTGCATCCGATCCGCGTTGGTCGGGACCGACATCGATCGAACTGTCCTTTCTCACCGCTCGAAACGGGCGAACACTCTTTTATCCCACGATCGTGAACCACACGGTATGAGCGTCGGTCACGAAGAGCGTTGGAACGTCATCCAAGAGCGGTGTGCGACCCTGGAACCGGGAACCGAACTGGTGACCCCGCTCTCGAACCGACCGTTTCGAGTCAGGGAAATTTCGACCGACCGGCTCCAGATCCGCTTCGACGACAGTAGCGAGAAGCGTCCGCTCTGGCGCGAGCAGTTCGAGGTTCTCACCGACCGCCTGGCGGAGCAACGACTCGCCGTGGCCGAACTCCCGCCCGGAGTCGAACCGTACGCGACGATCCTGACACTGTTGGCCGACTTCGGCGTCGAGGACGGCGAACTCGCCTACGTCTCCGACCCGGAGATGGGCGGGGGGAGTCCGTATCTAGTCTCGCCGGCGGACGCTCGTACTCGCCCGGAGCGTCTTCACGACGACGCGATCCTGTTGGCCGATCTGCTCGACACGAGCGAGCCCGTCGACCCGGAGACGCTCGATACAGGCACGCTGACCGATCTGTACGTCCTCCTCTCGGACGTGCAACACGAGGCGGACCGTCTCCGACAGACCGCTCGCGAGTCGCTGTTGAGCCGTCTCGGTGCGGACCAGGAACTCCACGGTCGGTTCGGGACCGTACGCCGGACGACCCGCGAGCGCCGGCGACCGAAGGACGACGAGACGATCTTCGACGTCCTGAGCGAACACGAGATTCCCCGCGAGTGGGTGCTCGGGGTAGACCCCGACAAACTCGACGTCGTCTTGACCGCGACTGGGCTCGAGGAAGACGACGTGTACGACGTCGAGGAACAGGTCTACGTCCAGAAGACGGAGGTCGAAGAGGACGAGAAGTACTCGCGATTCCGAGGCCTCGCCGAGCGAATCGAGGAGGTAGATGGCGAGGAGGGCGAGGAACTGCGTGCGGATCTACGGGACTTGGAGGCGCGACTGGACGAGGCGCTGTCGGCCTGACGGAGACGGCAGTTGACTCCACGTCTTCGACCGGGGATGGACGGTACCCCCGGTCGATCGGCACTCACTGACGTTGACACCCTCCGGGGGCAGTATCCACACGGTCTTCAGGGGTCGTGAGAACAGCCACCTGTTACAGGCCGCTGCGGCATCTCCCTCCTATCGAGGACGCGTGTCAGACTCCCCCCGATTCGAAGATCGTACTGAGGCGGGACCGGAACTCGGAGAAGTGCTCCGAGAGCGGGAGGTCGACGTGGATATCGTGCCTGAAGTAGGCGGTCGCCACACCTGAACCGAGACGTTCGTCCGTCATCAGTACCGCCGCCCGTTACCAAGCGTCACCCGTCCGAACGACGCGTTCTGACCCCGAATCCGATTGGGGCTTCTCAGTGCGTAGGAATCGGCTGACGTGTTTTTTCTCACCGTAGCCCGTACTCTACACCGAAGAGCGTCCCTATGAGCTATCCATCTCCTTCGTTCGGGTTCGACTCGTCCGAACGGCGACGGCGGGTATGGCTCCACGTCGCTCTCGTCGTACTCGGCGGGTGGGTTACCCTCCCGTCAGCGGTGTTCGAACCCGCGCGTCGTCCGGAATCCCACGTCGTGGTGGGTGTTGCTGTCGTAGTGATCGCCGGGCTCTGTGCGGTCCGGTTGCTGTTGGGGGGAGACATCTCCTGCGGGAGCGGATACCGGAGTGACCTATCGGGGACCTCCGCCGTCGGAGCGGCGCTCGCGGGGGGGTTCGGCGTGGGAGGGCGTATCCGGAGCGACGCAGTCGCTGGAACCCTCACAACGATTACTGCGGGGTACATGAGCCCGGCGTACCCGAGCGGACGTGACACCGAAGCGAGGAACGAAAACGAACGAGGGGGATTCGAGAGATGTCGACCGAGAATCTCGGACTGAAAGAGGCAGTCTCGTTCGCGCTAGGGGGAATCATTGGCGGCGGGATCTTCGCCGTGCTCGGCGTCGTCGCGGAGATCGCGGGGCCGACGGCGTGGATCGCGTACCTGATCGCCGGCATCGTCGTACTGGCCACCGGCTACTCGTACGTCACGCTCAACGAGCGGAGCGACCGTAACGGGGGGTCCGTAACGTTCGTCGAGGAGTTCCTCGACCGACCGACGCTGGCAGGAATGCTCGGGTGGACGCTCATCGTCGGGTACGTGGGCACGATCGCCATGTACGGGTACGCTTTCGGGGCGTATTTCGGGGCGATCTTCGGTCTCAGCCGGATCCCGGTTCTCGGCGTCCCATCGCGGCCACTCCTGTCCGCACTCGTCATCGTCGGCTTCGTCGGACTCAACCTCGTCGGCCTCCGCGAGTCGGGCGTGATAGAGGATCTCCTCGTCGCGCTCAAACTCCTCGTCGTCGTCGGATTCGGGGTCGTGGGTGTCTGGTTCGGATACACCCACGACCAGTTGCAGTATGGCGTGGTCGAGGTGACGCGGACTCCAACGGGGCCGTTTCTCGCTGCCGCCGTCGCGTTCGTCTCGTTCGAGGGCTGGCAACTCCTCTTTTACGACCAAGAGCGGATCGAGAATCCCGTCGAGACGCTCCGGAAGGTGGTTTACGTCTCCATCCCCGTATCGACGCTCGCGTACGTCATCGTGGCATTCGTCACGCTGAGTCTCGTGAGCGGCCAACAGGTCGTCGCTCATCCGGACTTGGCGCTCGCTATCGCGGCACGACAGTTCGCCGGTCGGGTCGGCTACCTCGCGATCGGAGTTGCCGCGGTGGCGTCTACGGCGAGTGCGATCAACGCGACGTTGATGAGTACGGCCCTGTTCGCGAAGCGGATGAGTTCCGACCGTCTGATCCCCGATCGGGTCGCGGGCTCGCAAACGGAGGGAGTCCCGACCCGTGCCCTGTTGGGTATCGGGGCGCTCACGATCGGCTTTACGGTCTACGGGAGCCTGCAGGCGATCACGGAGTTCGCCTCGATGGCGTTCATCGTCGTCTTCGGCGCCATGAACTACGTCGCAGTTCGTCAGGTCGAGTGGAGTGGGCCGAGGGTCTGGATTCCCGTGATCGGGCTGGCAGGGACTGTCGTGTTTCTCCCGCTCTTCTGTTGGCATCTCTACAGCGAGCAGTTCGATATCTTTGTGTTGGTGGTGGGGATCGCTGTGGCTCTCCTGCTCGTCGAGGGACTGTACTTCGAGCGGAGACTCGTCAGTGAAGGAGTCCACAGCATCAGAAAGCGGCTCTGACACGGTCGCCCCGGTTCACGAGTACCTGGTGAGCCAGCGAATCGGGCGCCACGGTCGACGTGGCACCTCCACGGCGAATTCGAGGGTAAACGTGGTGCTGAGCGTGCGGTTGGGTGCCGGAGATACGGTCGTGGCGGTGAACGAACCGACGGACGCCGATAGTTCCGAGCGCTGGCGCCGGAAGGGGAGTACGGCTACCACGACCGTAGTTCCCCTTCGTCCATCCACGTCGACACCGTACTACTCCTATCAGATAGATACCACGGTGCTCTTCGAGAGACCCCGATAGTCCGGGAGAGAGCCGAAGACGGGAGGGGCTACGAGTGAACTATCGAGACGATCCGAGAGTTACAGGCGAACGATCGAGCCAGTTGACCGTCGAACCGGCGGCCGCCATCACCCCCCGCTCGACGATTTCACGAGGCGAGAACCGACTCCGGGGTTGAAGCCGAGTCGAAGCCAAGGATCCGTCGAGAGCCCCATGCACGATCGTATCTTACTTCCAACCGACGGGAGCGACGTCGCCCGGGCCGCGACCGAAGCGGCCATTACAATCGCCGACCAGTTCGACGCCGAACTACACGTGGTTCACGCCCTCGAACTCGGCGAACTCCCTCCCGGATTCGAAGACGACGATGCCGACGAGTTCGCCCATCGCGGCGAGGAGGCGGTAACGACGGCGACGGAGATGGCAGCCGAAGCCGGCGTCGATGCGACGGGCACGATTCTCGAGGACGGCCAACCTACCCATCGTGCCATCCTCGCCTATGCCGACGACCACGACGTGGACTGTATCGTGATCGGAACCTACGGTCGAACCGGACTCGATCGGTTCGTCCTCGGAAGCGTCGCGGAGCGAACGTTGCGCGAATCGCCGGTCCCGGTCGTGACCGTCCACGAGGAGACGGCCGTCGATTCGACGTTCGATTCGGTGCTCGTGCCGACCGACGGCAGCGACTGCGCTTCGGCGGCCGCCGACCACGCCGTCGATCTGGCGACGACGACCGACGCAGCACTTCACGTCGTTAACGTCGTCGACCCCGGCATCCTCGGAGAGGGTAGCGATCCTGCCACGCTCCTCGATGCGCTCGAGAAGACGGGTGAGCGTGCGATCGAACGGGTCATCGACCGTGCGGACGAATCGGGGGTCCCGACGGTCGAGGCGACCGTCCTGAACGGGGCGCCGTACCGTGCTATCGTCGACTACGCCGACGAACGCGATGTGGGCTGTATCGTCATGGGCACTCACGGTCGGACTGGCTGGGACCGATACCTCCTGGGGAGTGTGACCGAGCGGGTGGTCCGACTGACCGACGTGCCCGTGATCTCGGTCAAAGACCGGTCGTAGGTGTGGTTGCTGGCAGACTTCCACGTACAGGGAAGTACCCTGAGGTGTCCGAATTAGCTCATCTCGACCTGCGCGCCCCGCGTCGCCGGTTCGCTCTCGGACAGGCAGACCGTCGGACACCACTGCTTCATCTTGGGACGAACGGTCTCGTCTCCCTATTGGGGCTGAAAGACGACCCGCGGTGAGGGTCCACGAGTCGGTGCGTGGCTCGGAGGCGTCCCCGGTCGAGCATTGCGCGAAAAGAATCACGGGTCAGACTTCTTCCGTCCTCCCGGATGCTGTGCTCTCACTGATATTCGTTAGTCGACGTATCGTTCACCGCGTACCAGCCAGTAGCGGCGAAGACTGCACCGGCCAAACCGGCGAGGACGTCCATCGGCTCGAAGGCCCGTCCGGGAACTCGTTTCTGGAGCCTACCGGTGAGGAGGCTGTGCGTGGTCGAAATACACACCGCGAGGACGGCAGCGTCCACGTCGGTACGTCGACCACTGCCGAACGCGTTCGCGAGCGTCACGGCGTACCCCGCGTGGCCGATAAAATGCAGGAGCTTGTCCGGACCCACCCATTTCCACCCCGGATGACGTCTGAGAGGGGAGGGGAGAACTGATGCAACGAGAAGAACGACCGTGCTAACGACGACCGCCAGCCAACGAGAACTCGGGGACCGACTGCGCATACGTACCCTACGCCCCGTAGCTCTTTGATGTCGTTGATACGCGATCGGATCCCCGATTTCTCGAAGAAACGGGATTCCCCAATACGAACGTGGGAACCCATCCGTCTTGGGAGTCGATCGGGAGTTCTGAACAGCAGTTGGACCCGCTCCAGCCGCCCTCGATTGCGGATCATCAGGAGTGTCGCAATTCGCTGGAATCCACACACGGTCGTTTCGCGTCCACCCGGTCCTGACGTTCGCTCGTCGCTCCGGTCACGACTGGTGGCCGCCTCGTCCCCGGCGCTGTGATCAGCCCCCGTGCGTCAAACCCGCAAACATCGTGTTTTTATGCCGACTACGAGACGGAGTGATGCCGGAACTGCGTCGAGAACTCGGGCTCCTCGAAGCCGTCGTCTACGGCGTTGGCCTGATCCTCGGCGCCGGAATCTACGCGATTCTCGGCGAAGCGACCGGCGTGACCGGCGGTTCGATCGTGATCTCGTTCCTGCTGGCCGCCTTGATCGCGTCACTCACGGGACTGAGCTACGCCGAACTCGTGTCGCTCTTCCCCGCGGCGGAAGGTGACTACATCTACGTTCGCGAGGCGTTCGATCGGGAGATCATCTCGGACGTGACGGCACTCGGCCGGCTATTCATGGACGTCATCTCGTCGGCGGCAGTGGCACTGGCCTTCTCGGGCTACCTCTCGTCGTTCGTCGACGTGCCGTCGCTCCCGATCGCCGTGCTTCTCGTCGTCGTCACGACCGGCGTCAACTACTGGGGGATCGAACTGTCCACCAAGATAAACGTCCTCTTTACCGGTATCGAGGTCGCCGGCTTGGTGATAGTTATCTCGATCGCGGGTGGCTCCTGGGGGAACGCCGACATCCTCCACGCTCCGAACGGCGCGTTCGGCGTCATCCACGCGGGGTTCCTGATCTTCTTCGCCTATCTCGGCTTCGGATCGATCGTCAACCTCTCCGAGGAGACGGAGGACGCGAGCGTGACGATCCCGCGTGCGATCCTCCTTTCTATCGGTGTTACGACGCTCCTGTACGTACTGGTCGGGTTATCGGCGGTCGCGCTGGTCGACTGGCGCGTTCTGAGCCGTTCGGCGTCGCCGCTGGCGGAGGTTGCCCGGGCCGGCTGGGGACCACTCGGGTCGACAGTGCTCGCCGCGATCGCCCTCTTCTCGACGACGAACACCGTCCTCATCCTCCAGATTTCGACTTCGCGCCTGTTCTACGGCGTGTCGAAATCGGAGTACCACGTGTTTCCCGAACTCTTCTCTCGCGTTCACTCGACCCGGCAGACGCCCCACTATGCAGTAGTGGTAGTCGGACTCGTCACGATTCCCTTCGTTTTTCTCGGCGATATCGGACTCGTGGCGGGGTTGGCTAACCTCATGCTGTTACTCGTCTTCGTGCTGGTGAACGCCGCGTTGGTGAAGCTCCGGTACTCTCGGCCGGAGCTGAACCGCGGATTTCGAGCGCCGTTCAACGTCGGTCAACTGTCGATCACGGCGGTTGCAGGACTCCTCTCGAGTCTCGGGCTGATCGCGTTCTACGTGCTCACGTGGTAGCGTGATCTACGGTTCGGACGAACACCCCGGAGATGGTGTCCGCTACGGGACCCGTGTCAGTGTTCGGAGCGTCGCGAGAGCGAGAAACGCTCCGCCATCGATCCGCGGATCGCGAACGCGATGAAAACAACGCTGGTGGGGTGCGGAGAGTCGACGGTGCTCACGAGTTCACTCGAAGACATCGACCCGCGATTCGTCTACAGGGAGGAGACAAACGGACGGTACGTCCTCGAGGACGGGTTCTCGGGGCTCGCTTAGAGTGTCTACCCCCGATGAGAGGTGCTCTACTCGGACGTCCGGTCGAGATTGTCCTCGATCATCCGCCGCAGGGACCCCGATACGTGCGCTGGGAGGACAGCGAATCCATCTCGCGGCTGAATAGTTTCAGCGATGGCGATCGGATCGCCACCAGTGAGAGTATCCCCGAATCCGACTCCTGCTCGTAGACACTTTCGAATCCGATCCCTTCCGCAGCGTCTACTGTCAGCTGAAGCGGCTAATAGCACAGTGTATTCACGAATATACTAGCATAAGCGAGATGATATCGATTATCGTCTTTCCCCTTTCTGAGTCCGGAAGCTTACTGTACGTCTCTTCCGCTCTCTTCATATACTGTACAAACCGTACAATCAATCGAACCACTATACTGTTTTGAATACTGATGTTTATTCTGATGACCTGCTTTCACTCGATACCCGTTCCGTTCCCGTGACGCGAACAGTACTGCTCGGATCTACCGGAATCGAACACCGAAAACGAGGACAGTGAGGGGTCAACGCGATGAATACGTGCATTCCCCTATGCCGAAACGATACACATTCCCGTCTCCCCACACCCGCGGAGGGTGACGGACCCCGATCGGTCGGGAGGTCCTTCCCGATACCCTCGGCGTCGGCCGTTCTCCCACTGCAACGCCAGCTCGAATTACACAAGTACCGCTGTAACGTTCCGGGAAACAGCTCGTCTCATCGGATAGCTAGGTGCACCCGGCGGACTACCGAGAGGGTTCGACCGGGTGAAAATCGAGAGAGTTCAGTTTGGCTCTCGGGAATGCAGGCTCCGTGTCGGAGCGAGCGACCCACCCCGGGCCGCCCCGACCCCACCCGGCGTCCGAAAGAGCGCCTACCACCGAGCCATCGTCCGATCGAGTCACCGGCGGAGGTGGGTCTTTCCGCGGTCGGTCACCGCGCTTCCGGTCCTTAGACGACCGAGGTGGCCCGTCGTGCGTTCGCGATACCCGAACAGCCCCTCCGGCGTGCATGCGTTCTCGATTCGAGCGCGTCCACACCCTCCTGATAGAAAACGATCACGGTGAACGCCGTGCGACGAACGTCGCCGTGAACGACGTTCGTGGTACGGATATCTCGACGACGCCCCCGTTCGGTCTCGTTCCGCAGTCCGGTGTCGTCGAAGACGTACTCGGTACAGCCACGTTGGGAACGTGCGCGGACGTCCTCGGCTCGATGACCACACCGCGTGTCCGTAGACTCCCGTACGGTAGTCCGGGGCGGCCGTACCGCATCTCCAGTATCAGTACAGATTTACGAGTAGGGACCCGAACGGTGGATATGGACAGTACTCCAGCGGTGAAACGCGCGGGTGAGACGGGTGTCCGTGTCGGGGTCCGAACGCGGAGTCTCGCGGCGGACCGGCTTCGATTCGTCCGTCAACTCGGCGCGACCGACCTGTTCGTCGACCACGCCGACGTCGAAGAGGAACCCGACGAGTTCAACGACCAAGACGGTGACGCGACCCTCGCCGTCGGTCGAGACTCGATCCCGACGGTCGCCGAGTTGGAGGCGGCGCGCGCGCGCGTCGAGGAGGCTGGCCTCCGACTCACGGGGATTCAGTCGCTGCCCTACTCGCTGTACGGCGACATCATGTTCGACCGTGACGGGGCCGACGAGGCGCTCGACCGGATCACGACTCTCGTTCGTAACCTCGGCGAGGCGGGCGTCCCCATCCTCGGCTACCAGTGGAACCCCCGCGGGGTCGTCCCCATGCGGACGACGCCCGTCGACTTACGCGGCGGCGCGGTCGGAACCGCGTTCGACCTCGACGAGATAGACGACCCGGACGGGCTCGCACCCGGGATCGACCGCGCGTACACCGAGGCGGAGTTCTGGGAGAACTACGAGCGCTTCCTCGAAACCGTCCTGCCGGTCGCGGAGGAGGCGGGCGTCCGTCTCGCGCTTCACCCGGTCGACCCGCCCGTGTTGGAGTCGCTCGGGGGTATCCCCCGTCTGTTCCGGAACGTCGAGAACTTCGAGCGCGCGATGGATCTCGTCCCCAGCGAGAACCACGGGTTGAAACTCTGCTTGGGGTGTTTCTCGCAGATGGGCGAGGACGTCACGGAGGTTCTCCGCCGGTTCGGCGAGCGGGACCAGATCGTGTTCGTCCACTTCAGGGACGTCGTGGGGACGATGCCGAAGTTCCACGAGACGTTCGTCGACGAGGGGAACTTCGACACCCCCGAGGCGATTCGGACGCTCCAAGACGTCGGCTTCGACGGCGTCGTCATCCCGGACCACGTCCCCGAGATGGAGGGCGACGACGACTGGCGCCACCGGGCGCGCGGGTTCACCGTCGGCTACCTCCGCGGGGTCGTCGACGCCGTCCGCTCGGAACGGTGAGGGGACGGGGGACGTTCGCCTACCGGATCCGGGACCGATAGATCCCGGCCGGGCGAGGGGCGACAGTCGGAACGCCGGCAGTCGAGACCGGGGTGCTCAGGGCGTTCCGACGGCGTGGTGGCGACGGTAGAGGTAGACGGCCGAGACGCCCCCCGATACGACGACGAGCACGAACGGCAGTACGACCGGAGCCGCTCCGCCCGCACCGCCGCTCGTGCGGACGGCTCCGTACGCGAGGAACGTGACGCCGAACCCCGCCGCGAAGTACCACCACCACCGGGGTCGCCACTCCGACCCGGTCCGGTTGACGTAGACCGCGTCCTGAAAGAGGGAGGGATAGACGGCGACGCCGAGGAGGGCGCCCACGGCGAGAACGACGCCGGTCAGCAGGTCGCCGAGCGTGACAACCGCGCCGGTCGCGGCGACGGCGACGTACAGCGTCACGACGCCGGCGCTCACGAGTTGGGCGGCGAGGACGTACCAGTACCACGGTCCCGACCGGGACCGCCCCGTCACGCTCGGGCTCTCCGCTCGTCGGCTCATACCCGGCGTAACGGAACACGCTCGTAAATCAGTTCCCTCTCGGGTCGGGTCCGTTGCCGGCCGCGACCCGCCGCCGGCGGCGGGTCGGGAACCCCGTCCGGTTGGGATCAGATACTGCTCGCCTTCGACGACCAGGCCTCGTGGAGCTGTTTGCCCGCCTCCATCGGGTCGGTCCGGTCGTAGATAACCCCCTGGCTCAGGTCGAAGAACGAACTCGACACCTGACTCACGCTCCAGAAGCCGTACGACTTCCCGCTCTCGAACACCTCCTCGAACCCCGCCCACTCGGGGTTGTCAGTCGACTCGGGCACGTTCCACTCGACGTCCTCGTGTGCGGGGAGGTTCCCCGGGTAGTCTTCGAGGAAGGCGCTGATGCCTTCGGGGCTGGTCCCCGTCTTGATGGTCTGCCACGCCGCGTCCTTGTTCTCCGAGTACGCGTTCATGAAGATGGGCTTGATCTCCGCGTACGTCCCGATCTCCCCGCCCTCGATCCGGGGGTTGTGGGTCGCCGTACTCTTCCTGTAGTTCTGCATCGCCTCGCTGTTCGAGTTGTCGGAGTTCTGCGCGACGCCCGGGATCCACGGGCCGGTGGAGATCGACGCGTAGTTACCGTTCACGTACGAGATGTCGTGTTCGAGCGACCCGATCCCCTTGGCGTCGGGGTTGGTCGCCGGCGGGTCGTGCTTGTAGAACGGGTCCCAGTAGTACTGCTTGAACACCTGCCCGAGGTCGTCCTCGCCGACCGCCAGACTCCAGCCGTCGCCGTCGGGTTCGAACACGCGGTCGACGCGCTGAAAGAGGAACGAGAGGAACTCCTGGAGCATCCGCGTGTTCCCCTTCTGGCTCGTGAGCGTGAACCCGTGCATGTCGTCGCGGTCCTTCGAGATGGCGGACGCGATCTCGAGGAACGACGACCAGTCGTCGGGGATCTCCCCGTACTCGCTGAGGATGTCCTCGCGGTAGACGAACCCGCGCCCGTTGCCGATGTACGGGAGCGCCCAGATATCGTCCTGGAACCTCATCGTGTCTAGGCCGATGTAGCCGTCGGTGTAGTCGAGTTCCTCGACGCGGTCGGTCAGCGGTTCGATCAGTTCGGCGGTGACGTAGTCCCCACGCTGGTTCGGCGTGGCTTCGACCACGTCCGGGGTACCGGTGTCGCCCCCCGTCAGAAACTTCTGTTTGATGTTGTCGTACCGCATGTCGGTGAACACCACCTCCGCGTCGGTGTTCTCCTTGATGAGACTCTGGAGTTTCGGCGCATCGGAGTCCCACGCGTCCGACCAGACGTCGATAGTTCCGCTCCCGCCTCCGCCGGAATCGCTCCCGCTCCCGTCCGACCCGCTTGAATCGTTCGACCCCGACCCGCTTCCGTCGCCCCCGCCTCCGCCGACGCACCCGGCGATACCGGTCGCTGCGAGGGTCGTCGCGGCAGTCACGTACTTCCGACGGCTGTAGCTTTCGTCACCCATGACAGTAGGTGGCAAGAGGGTCTCCCACATAAATGTACTGGTCGATGATTATAGTCGGGAGCGGGTGACATCGCTCACCCCGCGCCGGTACTGCCCGGGGCGAACCGGCGGACGGGAACGCGGCGGGAGGGGGGTGCGACGGGAAGGGACGCGCGGGCGGATCAGGAGCCGTGCATTCCGCCGCTCGCGAGTCCCTCGACGATCTCGTTTTGAACGAGCGCGAACAACACGATCGACGGGACGGCGGTGATCGTCGCCGCGGTGATCGTGGCGCCCCAGTTGATGCTCGTCTGACTCTGGAACATGTAGAGGCCGTACGGGAGCGTCCGCGTCCCCCCGCCCTGTGAGAGCACGGAGACGAACAGGAAGTCGTTCCAGGAGGTCACGAACGTGTAAAAGCCCGCCACCGCGATACCGGGGAGCGCGAGCGGGATGATGATGTGATACAGCACCCGGAAGTGCGAACAGCCGTCGATCCGAGCGGACTCGTCGAGCGCCTTCGGGATGTCGTCGAAGAACCCCTTGAGGAACCACAGCGCGAGCGGGAGCGCCCGGATCGAGTGGGCGAGGATGATCCCGAGGTAGGTGTCGACCAGACTGTACGAGTACATCATCAGGAAGAACGGCACGATGATGAGTGCGGGCGGCAGCATCTTGGTCGCCATGAAACTCACGAGGAGCGTCGAACGGCCGGGGTAGTCGAACCGGCTCAGCGAGTACGCCCCGAGGATCCCCAAGAACAGGGTCAACGCGACCGTACTGAAGGCGATGATGGTCGAGTTGACGAACAACTGCCGGAACTGCGGGTCGGTCAACACCTGCTCGAAGTGACCCAGCGTGAAGTTCTCCCCCATCGGGATGATGATCAGTCGCTGCGCTTGGATGATCTCCCCCGACTTGATCGTCGAGAGCGCGAGCCAGACGACCGGCACCAGGAACCAGAGGAAGTAGACGAACAGCCCCCCGTACACCAACAGCGCCTTCCTGAGGCTGGTGTCCTCCCCGAAGAGCCGGTCGGTGTCGAGGTACTTGCTCGGTCCGTCGTCCGATGCCTGCCGTACGGTGGTGTTCTCACTTGCCATTGGTGTCTCCCGTCGTCGAAGTCGCCGCTCGGTTCGCCGTCGTCCGCCGGACCCGGCGTCGAACGTGTCGTGGGCACTTCATTCCGTGTTCTCCACTTTGATGTACACCGCGGTGAACAGCGTGAGGAGCGCGAGCATCACGATCCCGACCGCGGCGGCGTACCCGAGCATGTACTCGCCGAACGCCTGTTGGTAGACGTACGTCCCCAGCACCTCGGTCTGGTTGACGGGACCGCCGCCGGTCGCGATGTAGATCATCTGGAAGGAGTTGAACGCCGCGATGACCTCGGTCACGATCATCACCATCGAGATATACGAGATGTTGGGGAGGGTGATGTGGCGGAACTGCTGGACCGCGCCGGCGCCGTCGATCTTCGCCGCCTCGTAGTACTCCGGCGGTATCGACTGCATGCTCGCGAGCAACGCGATCGCGACGAACGGGGTGTCCTTCCACACCCGGAGCATCATCACCAGCGGGAGCGCGAGGTCGTAGTCGCCGAACCAGTACTTGTTCGGTCCGCCGAACTGCTGGGAGATGAGGTTGACCAGCCCGTAGTCCACCTGGAACATCCACGTCCAGATGATCACGATGACGACGGGGGGGATCACCCACGGTACCATCGAGAGGCTCCGGAGATACCCCACCCCCGGGAGGTTGTTCCGGAGCAAGAGCGCGAGGCCGAGACCGAGGACGTACATCGCGACCACCGCACCGACGGTGAAGATGATGGTGTGGACGAACGCCTGCGTGAACACCGGGTCTTCGAGCAGCGCCTCGTAGTTGGCTATCCCGACCCACGTCGACTCCTCCGGACTGAGAAACGAGCGCTGGTGGAAGCTCATCCAGACCGCTCGGACGGTCGGATAGACGATGATGAGGAGCATCAGAAGCGTCGCCGGGATCACGAGGCCGTAGCCGACCCACGTTTCCCGGGAGTACCAGTCGGCCTCCCGGGAGAACCGAGTTACTCTGTCTTTCAGTGTCGCTTCTGTAGACGCCATCGGTGTGGCTGTCTCACATGGTACAGTTAAATCCTTCGCAAATGCGACGGTCGATAATGTGGGTCTCGGGGAGGCAAAGTATTTTATAATGTATTATACTCATGTACACCCGAGATGGCCGACCTGCACATCGAGAACCTCACGAAGGTGTACAACGTCCACTCCGACCCCGTCGTCGGGGTCGACGACGTGAATATCGAACTCGACGAGGGGAACTTCCTCGTCCTCGTGGGGCCATCCGGCTGCGGGAAATCGACCACGCTCCGAACCGTCGCGGGGTTGGAGTCCGCGACCGAGGGGAACATCCGGATCGGCGGCGAGGTGGTCAACAACCAGAAGCCCAAGGACAGGGACATCGCGATGGTGTTCCAGAACTACGCGCTGTACCCCCACATGACCGCACGCCAGAACATGGGGTTCGGGCTGAAGATGATGACCGACCTCTCGAAGTCGGAGGTCGACGAGCGCGTCGAAGACGTCGCGGAGACGATGGGGATTCGAGACCTCTTGGAGGATAAACCGGACGAGCTCTCGGGGGGCCAACAACAGCGGGTCGCGCTCGGGCGCGCGATCGTCCGCGAACCGCAGGTGTTCCTCCTCGACGAACCGCTGTCGAACCTCGACGCCAAACTCCGCGCCCACATGCGCACGGAGATCAAGGAACTCCAACAGAAGCTCGATATCACGACGGTGTACGTCACCCACGACCAGACCGAAGCGATGACCATGGGGGACAAGATAGCCGTGTTGAACAACGGCGAACTCCAACAGCTCGGCTCGCCGCTGGAGTGTTACCACCAGCCGGCGAACCGATTCGTCGCCGGGTTCATCGGCGAACCGTCGATGAACTTCTTCGACGTCGAATACGAGGGCGGGCGGCTCGTCAACGAGTCGCTCGACTACCCACTCTCCGACTCCCTTCAGTCGGATATCGGGAACGCGGACCGCCTCGTGCTCGGGATCCGCCCCGAGGACGCCGTCGTCGCGAATGCCCCCGACGACCACTCCGTCGTGGGGTCGGTGACCGTCGTCGAACCGCTCGGCTCGGTCAACTACGTTCACACCGACGTCGAAGGCGAAGAGCAGATCATCGAGGTCGACGGGAATCAGTACGCGGACGAGGGGCAACGGATCGCCATCCGTCTGCCCGAAGAGAACATCCACCTCTTCGACGCGGACACCGGTGACGCGCTCCACAATCCCGACGTCACCGACGAGACTATCGGCCACTCGGAGTTCGAGGGAGGGTTCGGGGAAGCCACGAGCGATTGAGTCGTCACATTGCGGTCGGCCGTTCCACCTCACCCCCTTCGTCGATCCTGCCCGACCCCACCCGAGCGGACCATCTCCAGTCCGGCGGCGACAGCCGACGGACGGCTCGTGTCGCATCACGTACCCGACCGGTTACACTTATCACACTCGTCGTCCAACTCCCGTCCGTCTCATGAGCGACGTGTTAGTGACGGGCGGCCTCGGTCGGCTCGGCCGGTGGACGGTGGACTACCTTCTCGACGCTGGCTGGACGGTGACGTGCGTCGACGTCGACCACCCCGGGTTCGGCCGGTCGACCCGACCGGGAGTGGAGTTCCGCGCGGTCGACCTGACGAACCCGGGCGAGACGCGCGAAGTGATCGAACAGACCGACCCCGAGTGGGTGGTGCACCTCGCGGCCATCCCCAACCCCGAAGTGTACGCCGGCTCCCACGTCCTCGAGAACAACGTCATGAGTACGTACACCGTCCTGACGAGCGCTGGCCGCGAGGGGGTGCCGGTCACGTGGGCGTCGAGCGAGTCGGCCTACGGGTTCCCGTTCGCGGCCGAGCCTCGCCTCCCCGATTACCTCCCCATCGACGAGGCACACCCCCTACGGCCGGAGGACCCCTACGGCACCTCGAAGATCCTCGGGGAGGACCTCGCGGAGATGGTCGTTCGGAAGTTCGAGGTTCCGGTCGTCTCACTCCGGATATCGAACGTCCAGTACCCCGGGAACTACGGCGTGGTCGACCACCAGTCCGACCTCGCGGCGGGCGTCGGCAACTTCTGGTCGTACGTCGACGGTCGGGACGTCGCGTCCGCGGTCGAAGCCACGTTCGACGCCGGCCTCGACGGCCACGAACCGGTCGTCGTCGCGGCCGACGACAACTATCTCGACCGGCCGACCGTCGAGGCGGTCGAGGAGATGTTCGGCGACCTCCCCGAGCGGTGTGACCTCGACGGCGAACAGTCCGCCCTCTCGAACGCGAAGGCGGCCGACCGGCTCGGCTGGACGCCGTCCCACACGTGGCGGTCGGCGGCGAACGAAGCGGTCGCCGGACCGACGCTCGTCACCGACTGAGACCCGAACGGAGTGGCCCGAAGTCGCGGAGATTCCCTCCGCTTTCGGAGTTTGTTTACTCCGAAGCCGTGTCTCGTCTCCATGGCAGTCAGCGAAGCGAAACGTGGTGAGAGGGTCGACTCCGACGACATGACTATCGCCTACGTGGGCGGGGGGAGCCGCGAGTGGCTACCGAACCTCGCGCAGGACCTCGCGCTCGCCGATCTCGACGGGACGATCCGGCTGTACGACGTGAACCCGGAGAGCGCCGAACTCAACGCCGACTTCGGCAACTGGGTCCAGGACCGCGAGAAGGCGACCGCCGGCTGGACGTACGAGGCGACGGGGGACCTCGACGACGCGCTCGACGGTGCGGACGTGGTGCTCCTCTCGACGCAGTACGACCCGATGGAGACGTTCGTCCACGACCTCGACATCACCGAGGAACACGGCATCTACCACGCGGTCGGCGCCACGATCGGACCGGGCGGCATCCTCCGCGCGATGCGAACCATGCCCGAGTACAAGCGGATCGCGGCGCGGATCCGCGAGCAGTGTCCGGACGCGTGGGTGTTCAACTTCACCAACCCCGTCCACTTCGTCACCCGAGCGCTGTACGACGAGTACCCCGACATCAACGCGGTCGGACTGTGTCACGAGGTGGTTCACGCGCGTCAGCGGCTCGCCGAACTCGCGAGCGAGCATCTCGACGTGGACGCCGCCCGCGAGGACATCTCGGTCAACGTCAAGGGGATCAACCACTTCACGTGGATCGACGAGGCGTACTGCGACGGTACCGACCTCTGGCCGCTCATCGAGGAACTCGCGGACGACGAGGAGGGCAATCGGACGTTCACGCCCGAGGATCTCGAAGACGAGAGCCCGTTCAACGACGAGTGGCAGGTGTCGTGGGAACTGTTCCGCCGCTTCGGCGCGTTGCCGTTCGCGGGCGACCGTCACATCGTCGAGTACGCCACTTGGTTCCTCAACGGCGGCAAGGAGGGGCTCAACCGGTGGGGCGTCAAGCGCACCGGGAGCGACTTCCGTGCGAAACACTGGGACCCCGCCGAATCCGAACAGACCACGGACGTCACGGCGTGGATGGACGGCGAGGAACCGTTCGAACTCGAGGCGTCGGGCGAGGCGTTCATCGACATCCTCGAAGCGCTTTCGGGCGGCGAGCGGTTCGTCACCAACGTCAACATGCCCAACCGGGGGCAAGTCGAGGGGGTCGAACACGACGCGGTCGTGGAGACGAACGCGGTCGTCAGCGCCGGCGAAGTCCGACCGCTCGCGGCCGGCGGCTTCCCGCGGCCGGTCAGGAGTCTCGTACAAGGACACGTCGACACCATCGAGACGGTGGTCGAGGCCGCCCGCGACGGCGACGTCGACCGGGCGTTCGAGGGGTTCCTCATCGACCCGCAGGTCCGGACGCTCCAGACCGAAGCGGCGGCGGAGCTATTCGCCGACCTCGTCGAGGCGGAGCGGGACTACCTGACCGACTGGAACCTCGACGACGCGGACGTCATAGACGACGTCTGAACCGAACCCTCTCGGTCGGGGGTCGTGGACCTTCTCTCACCCGGTGGACTCCTCTCGGAATTCGCCTTTCGGTATCGAGTGACGTGAGCCACCGGTGGGACGGTGAGGCCGACTCGACGGTGCCCGGGGTCGGCAGGGGGGAAGCGAGGTTCACGCCCGCCTCCCCGGCGAACGGAACCACTCCGTCGAAGACGGACCCCACGTTCTCTCCGTGATATCGGGCTGTGGTCGTCGAGCAGGTGGTGATGGCAACATCGGTAAAGCTCACGCGAGTTGCCACCGGAGCCTGTATATAATTATTAATATAGTTCGATACGCGTGCCGCGGTCCTCGGTGTCCACTATTAGTGGATTACACGGCGGACGCTCGACCGGGGATTACAGCGGTATCTCTGTCATCTTACACGGTCCCCGATCGGCGGGAGAGAGGCAGGAGAGTTACCATCTACCACCGATCACGAACGATCGACGGGATCGTCCGTCGACAGCGGTGTATCGAGCGATCGAAGCGACACTGGAGGTGACGCGTCCCGGATCGACTAAATCCAACGTCGGTGGATCCGCGTCTCATCTCGCCCGGTGGACGCATCCCCGCCGACGTATCAGAATTACCTACAACGTCGATCACACCCGTTCGGTACGGCGGTTCCGTTCGTAGTGTTTTTCCCAGAATCGTAGACTCGTTCGAGTATCTACCGGATACCAGGGGGAAATCACAGCGTCAAACTGCGTCTACTAAATGTGAGTGCCCGTCGTGATTGTGGATCGAGGTATTTTATACACCGTTGATATGTGTGTCTAGTTAATCGTACGTGTACTCCACTTCGACTACGTTCACGGTGCTCTGTAGTTTCTGTAACAGTTGGTCTCGAATACGGTCCGTGGTGAGGCGCTTTTTCGGTCCGGATACGGAGATGGCACCTAACGGAGTGTCGTCCGAAAGAACTGGGACGGCGACCGACCGTATCCCGTACCGGCGCTCTTCGTCCTCTAACGCGTATCCTCGCTCTTTGACGGTCTCCAACTCCTCGATCAGTTCGTCACGCTCGGACAGCGTTAGGTCGGTTCTCTGTGGGAGGCCGTGGTACTCGATAACCTTCTCGGTGTACTCCCGAGAACAGTACGCGAGGATCGCCTTCCCGAGAGCGGTACAGTGCATGTTCTCGTACTCCCCGACCTGTGCGTTGTCGTAGACCGCCTTTTCGCCCTCCGCCTGGCCGAGTATCACGCGCAAGCCGTCCTCTTCGACCCCGAGGCTCACGACCTCCTCGGTGTCGCAAGCGAGTTCGGCCGTGGGGGAGCGAGCGGCTTGGTACAGTTCCTGCGATTCTTGAATCGCGATGCCGTTCCGGAGGAATCGGAAGCTCAGCCGATACCCATCCGGTTCTTTGACCGTGTATCCGGCCGACTCGAGCGTCTTCAGATGTACGTGAGCCGTACTGGTAGCGAGATCGAGGGCGTCGGCGACCTCGGCGATCCGCATACAGCCGGAGCCGTAGAGCGTGTCGACGACCGCGAACGCTCGTTCGACGGACTTGATTCGTTTGGCTCCCTCGGTAGTGTCCTCAATCACGATCCTGATCGTCCCTACGAGCGCCTCCGCAAAATACCACCCCCGAGTAGCGTCCGGATATCGAGCCGACCCCGCAGTGAGTGGCGGAATCGCCGAGACCGCCGATAACGCGGCTCGTAATCCCTGTGAGGGTAGAACCGAGCTTTTACGACCGGACGTTCGAGTGGGTCCACAGTCGGTCGCACGGCCGGACGAACCCCCGAGCCGCCGTGAATTTCGACGTATCTACCGAATCAACCCGGCGAATCCAGATCGAATAGCTTGACCACCGTCGCCACCACCTCCTCGGTACGTCGGCTCTCGTCTACTAACGCCGCTTCCGAGGGGGAGAGTACCTCCTCGACGATCGCCGTCGCCATCCGTTCGACGGTTCGCCGTTGACGGGCCGTGAGTTGCCCACGCGCTTCGAGGCGATCCATCGCCGTCCGTACCTCCCGTCGTTTCACCGCCCGTCGCCGTCTCCGGAGCGCTCGTCGTACCGTCTCGGCGCTCCGTTCGTCCGCACCGTCGCCCACATCGTCTCCCGTCGACAGGGGTACGGTCACGTCGGGGTCCGTCACGGGTTCAATCGGCGGTCGACGATCCCCGATCGGTGAACGACTGTTCCGGGAGCGGACCGTCGTACTCCTCGGGGACGTAGTCGCAGAGGGGGTCGGAGGCGAGCGGGTCCCCACTGTACGCGAACGCCCGCGAGCGACTTCCGCCACAGAGGTGGCGAAACTCGCAGGCACCACACTTCCCCCGGAGCGAATCGGGGCTACGTAATGATTCGAATAGGTCGGTGTTCCGATACAGATCGACGATCGACCGCTCTCCGACGTTCCCGACCGACCGGGGGAGGAATCCCGACGGGTAGACGTCGCCGACGTGGCTGACGAACGCGAACCCGTCCCCGGCGGTGATCCCGGCGCGTCGGCCGATGTCGTCGGCCGTCGGCCGGCCCGTCGTGTTTCCTCCCCGTTGGGCTGCGACACGCCTGTAGTGTGGAGCTTCGGTCGTTTTGACGCCGAACGGAGCCTCGTCCGCGACCTCCCACAGCCACTCCATCACCCGCTCGGCTCGTGCCGGCGAGATGGGGTCCAAGACGCGCCCTCGACCGACGGGGACGAGAAAGAACACGGACCACAACACCGCGCCGACATCTTCGACGACCTGTCGGATCTCGGTAAGTTCGTCCACCGTCTCGGCACACACTGTCGTGTTGACCTGGAGGGGAACCCCGGCTTGTCGAGCCGTCTCCGCCGCGGCCACCGTCCGTTCGTAACTTCCCGTCTCCTTGCGGAACGCGTCGTGTGCGGCCGCGGACCCGCCGTCGATGCTGAGCGCGACCCGTCGAAGGCCCGCGTCGGCGAGTGTTTCGATACGCTCGCGCGTGAGCGACGCCGTGCCACTCGGGGTCAGTGTCATGCGGAGGCCGGCGTCCGTGCCGTACTCGACGAGTTCGACGGCGTCCTCGCGGGCGAGTGGGTCGCCACCGGAGAGGACGACCAGTTGTCCGTCGTCGAACCGCGACGCGTCGTCGAGGAGTCGCTTCCCTTCGGCGGTGGTGAGTTCGTCCGGGTGGCGCTCGGGGTTCGCGTCCGCGCGGCAGTGTTTACAGGCTAGGTCACACGCCTGTGTGAGTTCCCACACGAGGACGAACGGTCGGCGGTCAGTATCGACGGCACTCGGGGTCATGCGCCCTCCCGTGTCTGCTGGCTGGCGGGCGAGTCTCCGGCCACCGAAACCCTCCCTCGGGGCTGATCCGGACTCGTCATGGAGGGAGATGTGAAAGCCACCGGCGAAAACGAACCGCCGAACGTGTTCGGGACAACTGTCTGGGTGGCTCCGACCAAACCCGCATCTATGGAGAGTGACGCGGAACTCGTCGCCGAATCGGCTGCCCCACGTGACCGCCCGGTAGAACGGATAGACGTCGGTGAACTCCCGCCGCCGGAACCGCTCCGAGAGACGCTCGAACGACTAGCCGAACTGGACGACGAAGCGATCCTCGTCCAGACGAACGACCGTGCCCCCCAGCACCTGTACCCGCAACTAAGCGACCGGGGCTACGAGTTCGAGACGTTCGAGCGCGGTGAATCGGTCACGACGGTCATCTGGAGCGGGAGGAACGCCGAGGAGGGCGACTGACTGCGGTTCACGCCCCCGTTTTCGGTCCGTACCGCTCGCCACGGCTTCTTTTACCGGGTCGTGCGCGAATCCTCGCCGGTCGAGGACGGCACGGAGCGACTTCGGACCGAACCCGTCGACGGGACGCGGGTTTCGTCTTCGGCCGCCGTCGAGCGTCGAGATGGCCCCTCCGAACGCTTCGCCGTCTGTCACGCGAACACAGTTGCCGCGTCGTTCGGGCGACGTTCCCCGTAGCGATCACCACCCACGTACACGGTCCTACTGACTGCGCCGCCGACGGTCGCTCCCGGACTGAAAGACGGGGAGCCGAACGTGTTCGGAGGAACTATCTACCCCGGCACCGTCGTTCCTCCGAGCGATCTAATGCCACGCGCCACTCTCACGGTAACGATCCCCGACGGGATCTGGATCGGGGACGTCACGCGAGCGCATCCTGACGCGGCCGTTCGCATCCTGTCCGCCCTCACCGGCGACGATTCCGGGGTGGGGCTCGTAGAGATCACCGCTCCCGAGTTGCAGGCACTCCTCGACGATCTCCGGGAGAACGGGTCGGTGACCGAACTCACCGTCCTCGAACGGACCGCGGAGACGGCGCTCGTCCAGTTCGAGACGACGATGCCGCTGCTCCTCCTCCCGGTGGAGGATTCGGGCGTCCCGCTGACGATGCCGTTTACCATCCAGGAGGGGGAAGCGGAGTGGGAGCTCACCGCCCCCCAACACCGCATCTCGAACCTCGGCACCCAACTGAACGAGTTCGGTATCTCGTTCACCGTCGACGAGATCCGCCAACAGATCGAACCGGAGCAGGTGCTGACCGACCGCCAACTTCGCCTCGTCCGCGCCGCCGTCGAGGAGGGGTACTACGACACCCCGCGTCGGTGTTCGCTCACCGACCTCGCCGAGACGGTCGGGCTGGCGAAGTCGACGTGTAGCGAGACGTTACACCGCGCCGAAGAGCGGGTGATGAAGCGGTTCCTCGACGAGTTCGACGAGACCGCGATCGGATCGCCGAACCCGTGACGCTCGGGCGGGCGGTCGCCAGGCCCCACCGTCTCCGACCGTCCGGTCGAACCGTCGTCGCCGTCGAGGGCGACGGGGGCGACAGAGAGCGTCAGTCGTCGCCGAGTTCGGTCCCCGCGTCCTCCTCGTCGCCGAAGAGTCGGCGCGAGACGACCGTCCCGCCCGACGTCGCAGTGGTCTCCTCGCGGCGGACGAACCGTTTTTTCACCACGTCGTAGGAGAACACCGCAGCGCCCAGGATGACGAGGACGTCCCCCGGGAGCCGCGCCCAGAACAGCCTCTGGACGAGCGGTCGGCTGTAGAAGGCGAGCGAACGCCCGGCGTCGTACCCCTGCGTGAACACCGTCTCGAGTTGGAGGAAGCCGACGGGGACGTCCCCGACGAACACCATCCAGGCGAGCCCGACGTTCAACAGCCAGAACGCGCGTTTCAGATTCGTCGGGTCCCACTCGTCGGGTTTCGTGGTGAATCGGAGGACGTACGTCGCCAGGCCGAGCGCGAGGAAGCCGAACGCGCCGAACATCGCGCCGTGGGCGTGTCCGACGGTGAGGAACGTGCCGTGCTCGAAGTAGTTGACGAGCGGGAGGTTGATGAAGAAGCCGAGCACGCCCGCGCCGACGAAGTTCCACACGCCCGACGCGACGATGAACGCGAACGGGAGGCGGTAGGGGAACGTCTCGCCGGCGGCGCTCATCGCGCGGTACTGACCGAGCGCCTCGTAGAGGATGAACACCAGCGGGATGAACTCCAGCGTGGAGAAGACGCTCCCGATGGGGACCCAGTAGTCGGGGAGACCGATCCACCAGTAGTGGTGAGACACCCCGATGACGCCCGCGCCCATCACGAACAGCGCCTCGAACATGACGGCCTTCTCGGCGCTCCGACGGGTGAGCAGGTTCATCGAGACCAGCGAGACGGCGACGATGGCGACGACGAAGAACTCGAAGGCGCCCTCGACCCACATGTGGACGACCCACCACCGCCAGAACTCCGTGACGACCATCGACGTCTTCGGCGTGTACAGCATGCTCGCCGAGAACAGCAGGCCGATCGACCCACCCGCGTACAAGATTAGGTGTGCGAGCCCGTACGGCTCCTCGCGGTCGAGCAGCGGTTTGAACCCGCGGGCGACCAGGCCGGTCCAGAGGACGAACCCCACGAGCAGACCGACCTGCCAGAGACGACCGACTTCGAGGTACTCCAGCCCCTCGTTGCCGAGGATCCACCAGAGCGCGCCGTCGAGGTAGCCCTGCGCGCCGAGCCAGACCCCGCCCAGTCCGCCGACCACGACGACGAACAGCGCGCCCAACAGGACGTGGACGTAGCGCTTCTGGTCGTCGGGTTCCTGTCCGGTCAGCAGCGGCGGGAGGAACAGGCCGATGCCGAGCCAGAGCGTCGCGATCCACAGCACCGCCAGATCGATGTGCCACGCCTTCGTGGTGGCGAACGGCATCAGTCCCATCGCGTCGACGCCCAGCGCCTCCGCGACCCCGTAGAACCCCTCGCGTTCGATGTAGTAGTGGGCTATCAGCCCGCCGAGCAGGGTCTGTACGAGAAAGAGGACCGCCGCGACCGGGACGAACCGAACGGCCGCGAACTGGCTCGGGAAGAGGTCGATCTCACTCGGGTCGGGAACGTCGACCCCGTCGGTGGTGGGTTCGGGGAGTTCGACGGCGCTGTACAGCCAGATGCCGGCGCCGCCGCCCGCGACGAGCAGTACCATCGCGACGACGCTCCACGTCAGCGCGGAGACGGGCGGGGTGTTCCCCGCGCCGGGGTTGTACGGGAACTCGTTGGTCCAGGAGGTGTCGGCGTTCGGACGGTCGACGGTCGCGAACAGCGCGGTCCAGAGCGCGAAGTCGGCGAACCGGCGCGCCTCCTCGGGCGAGTCGACGAACCCCGCGGGGATGCCGTGGTCGCGCGCGCCGCCGTGGTAGCGCTCGACGTACGCCTCGCGCACCCGCTCGTAGGCGTACGCCTCCGCGGCGGTGAGCCGGACGGTGTCGCCGAGTTCCCCGTTCGAGAGTTGGCGCTCGACCGTCGAGTTCACCGCCGCCCGCTCGGCCGGGCCGAGACCCGCGTACGCCGACCCGTAGCGCTCGCGGGCGACGTACGACCGCATGTTGGTCACCAGCCGGTCTTGGGCGTCTGCGGTGTAGTCGGCGCCGAAGTACGCGCCGTTGCCGAGGATCGACCCCTGGTTCATCAGGCCGTTGCGCTGGAAGACCGCCTTGCCCTCCGTTATCTCCGCGTTCGTAGCGAGGGTGGCCCCGTCGGGACCGACGACCCGGTCGGGGCGCTCCGGCGACTGTTGGTAGGCGAAGTACGCGCCCGCACCCATGAACACCAGGTTGAAGACGAAGACGACGAGCAGCGCCCTCGCCAGCGTGCGCCTGCGGACCTCCATCACCGACCCTCCGTTGTGTTCGCGTCGCGGAGCGGTGTTCGACTCGGTTCCGGTGTTCGCGTCGTAGTCGAGGTGTATAGCATCGTCGTCATATCGCACTTCCCGCTTTCGTCTCCGTCCCTCGCGCGTTCTCGTGTCGAAGCGTGTCGTGTCCTTGTCATACCGAACTCCCCTCCCGCGAGTCCCGGTCCACGGCGTCGCCGGCGGTTCGACGCTCGTCGGCCGTCACGCTCGGCGCGTTCGACGACCCCCGGCCGTGCCTGTACACCACCGACAGGACGTTCACGACGAAGACGACAACGCCGAGGAAGACGAGGACGCCGCCGAGCGAGACGACGGCGTCCGGGAGCCCGACCGACTCGGCGAGGACGAGTATCGAGCCCCCGACGGAGAGCGCGGCGAAGTCAGTCGCCGCGAGTCGGTCGTCGTACAGGTCCGCGACCGTCGGAACGTCTCCGAGGCCGAGTCGGTCGCTGTACCGGTGGACCCAGACGACGAACGGGACGACGTGGTACAGCGTCCCCCAGACGACGAACCCGACGACGCCGACGAACAACAGCGCGGTCGCCGAGGGGGCGCCGAACAGCGCCGCGGGGTCGAGCGGCGACGCGGCCCAGACGGGGAGCGTGAGCGCCGCCCACGACAGCATCGCGCCGGCGACGACGGCGTACCGGCGGAGCATCGCGTTCCACGGCACCGTCGCCCCGCGGAGCCGGCGCGCGAGGACGACGCCGAACGCGAACACGCTCACTGCGACCAGGAGCGCGCCGACCCGTCCGAGGGCGACGACGTCGAACAGGCGGCCGAGCGCCAGGGCGGCGACGCCGACCGGGTGTCCCACCTCCTCGATTCGGCCGAGCGCCCGGTCGACCCGGTCGAGTTCCGTCCCGGTGAACATCGTCCCGAGTTGGTAGAGCGCACCGAAGACGGTGGTCAGAACGACGCCGAACACGCCGACTGTCGCGTGTGCGGTGCGGAGCCCCGTTCGGCCGACCGGCAGCCCGCCGAGCGCCGGCCGCGCGTATCCGACCGCGAGCAACGGCCCGAGCGTCGTGACGACGACCAAGAATCCGACCGCGACCGCGAAGTGTCGCTCCGTCACGTCCCACGGCCGGGCGTCGAGGAGCGTCCGACCGACGTTGTACGCGAACGTCCAGAAGCCGGCCGCCATCGCACAGCCGAACACCGGCAGGAGCGCGTACGACTCGACGAGCAAGCAGCCGACGAACCCGAGGAGACCGACGGTCACCAGCGGGAGTTGGACGGTCGCCAGCCGCTCGGAGTGGAGCGCCCTCCCCGACCACACGGGGACGAACTGGGTCATCGCGCCCATGATAGTGACGCACACCCACCCGACCAGGAGGAGGTGGACGCGAGCCAGCCACGTCCGGCTGGGGACGACGCCGGCCGAACCGAGGACGCCGACCACCCCGCAGCCGAGGAGGAACCCCAGCCCCACGACGAAGTGGCGGAGCGGGACCGACATCGGCGGCTGTCTGTCCGTCTCGACCGCTCTCGGAATCGCGCTCATGGGCGAGTCGACGAACGCCACCACCGTCGGTGTACGCGCGAACATGTTCCCCTCGAACGGTGACCGCCGTCGGGGGTCGGTCGCCCGGCGCGAGAGCGGCCGGCCGGTCCCCCGGTCCGCGACCGCCGCGACCGAACACGTTCGCGTGAACGCTGACCCTCCCGGGTCCCGACCGTCCACTCGATGTACGGAGACCTACTCGGGCGCGCGACCGACCGACACCACGGAGGCGACAGATGCCCGCGATAGCGTTCGAGACGTACCGGTCGTACGACGACGACCGGTTCGTCGCGGAGGAGGCGTTCGGAAGCGACCGAGCCAAGGTCGTCTGCGGGTACTTCGAGCCGGGGCAGTTCATCCCGGTACACGCCCCCGACAGCGACGTCGTCGTCAGCGTCAGGTCGGGGACGGGCGTCGTCCGCGAGGGCGAGACGACCCACCGCGTCGGCCCCGGCGACGTCGTCGCCGTCGCGGCGGGGACCGCCCGTGGGGTTCGGGCGGACGACGACGGCCGACTGGAGGCGCTCCTCGTGACCGCCCCACCCCCGTCGGACGGGGACCACCGCGCCGTCCGAACGGGGCTGGAGCGGGGGGAGTTCGACCCCGACGCGGCCGACGACCGGACGGAGGAGGCGTGACCGATGGGGACGACCACGACGCGAACGGTCGACCTCTCGGCCGTCGACGGAGCGCCCCACGCGAACCTCTTCCCCGGGTCGGAGCCGAAGACGATCCGACTCACCCTGGCGGCCGGCGACCGCGTCGACCCCCACCGGCACCCGGGCCGACAGGTCGTCCTCTACCTTCTGGAGGGGGCGGTCGACCTCACCGTCGGCGACGAGACGCACTCGCTGCGAGAGGGGGACGTCGCGCGGTTCGACGGCGACCAGGATATCTCCCCGCACGCGACCGAGCGGAGCACCGCGCTCGTCGTGCTGGCACCCGCCGCGGAGGGCGGGTGAAGCGCACCTCGGCTCCGCCGCCGACGGGGAGCGACCGACCCGCGGTCCGACCGCGATAGCGAACCGGCTCGGTTCGGCCCCGAAGACGTCGAACGCCCCGCTACCCCCGCCGGCCGAACATCATCGGGGGAAACGTGGTGGGCCGACGCGCCGTTCGGAGCCGTATGGTCGAGAATCCGGACCGTCACCGAGTCGGCGACCACCCGCGAGACGCCGCCGGACGCGAGTGGGAGGTGTTCGTCCGCCCGGACGGCGCCGACCCCCTCCGACACGTCGGGAGCGTGTCGGCGCCGTCGGTCGGCGTCGCCTACGAGCAGGCGGAGACGCTGTTCGCGTGGTGCGCGGACGACGTCTGGCTCTGTCCGGCCGACGCCGTCGAGCGCTACTCGACGCACACGCTCGACGACGACGCCGAACGGGTCCCGGTCGGTCCCGACGGGGACGAGCGGCCACGCGAGTCATGATCTCGGTCAGCAAACTGCTGTGTGAACTCGACGCGGAGGGCGACGGACTCCGGTACGACGCGGCCGCAGACTCCTCGAAGCCGCAGATCTCCCGGGAGAAACAGCGCCGCCCGGTCGTGGTGTGGAACCTCACGAAGCAGTGTAACCTCTACTGCTCGCACTGCTACGCCGCGGCCGATACCGGGACCGCGCCGGGCGAACTCGGCACGGCGGAGGGGAAGCGACTCCTCGACGACCTGGCCGACTACGGCGTTCCGGTCGTCCTCTTTTCGGGCGGCGAGCCGCTGGTTCGCGACGACCTGGTCGAACTCGTCGGCTACGCCGACGACCTGGGTATCCGTCCCGTCCTCTCGACGAACGGGACGCTGATCACCCCGGAGACGGCCGCCGAGTTGCGCGACGCCGGCCTCCGGTACGCGGGCGTCTCGGTCGACGGACTGCCCGAGCGAAACGACGAGTTCCGCGGTGCCGACGGCGCCTTCGACGCCGCGGTCCGCGGGATCGGGGCGTGTCTCGACGCGGGACTCAAGACGGGGCTCCGGTACACGATCACCGAACGGAACGCGGACGACCTCCCGGGCGTCGTGGAGTTGCTCCACGACGAGGGGGTCGACCGGTTCTGCTTTTACCACCTCGACTACGGGGGACGGGGCGCGGACATCGCCGACGCGGACCTCTCGCCGGGGGCGAAACGGGACGCGGTGAGACGCGTCTGCGACCTCACCCGCGAGTACCACGACCGGGGGGCGGAGATCGAGACGCTCCTCGTCGGGAACTACGCCGACGCCGCCTACCTGGTGGAGTACGCTCGCCGCCACCTCGGCGAGGCCGTCGCCGAACGGGTGTACGACTACCTCCGACGCAACGGCGGGGACCCGGCGGGCGAACGGGTCGCCGACGTCGACTACCAGGGCAACGTCCACCCGACCCAGTTCTGGCAGGGGTACAGCCTCGGGAACGTTCGCGACAGGTCGTTCGGCGACATCTGGGACGACGAGTCGAACCCGTTGCTCCGCCGGCTTCGACACCGGTCGGAGCACCTGAACGGGCGGTGTGCGGACTGTCGGTACCGGGAGATCTGTCGCGGCGGGTCGCGCCTCCGTGCGCTGTCGGCCCACGGCGACCTGTTCGCCCCCGACCCGCAGTGTTACCTCCGGGAGGCGGAGATCGCGTAGCGTCACGTCGGCCGAACACGTTCGTCCGTACACCTACGCCGCCGGGGGAACGACCGACGGGTATGGTCGGGTTTCCCTCGCCGTTCGGCGGCGACGACGACGACGAACTGTTCGACGGGCGCGACGAGTTCGTCCCCGAGCACCTGCCGGACCCCGGACCGTTCCTGGCCGACCAGGCGGTGCTCGCGGACGAGGCTCACGTCGAGTTCCACGCGGCGACCCGGGAGATATTCGACGAACGGTCGGTGTACGACGCGACGTTCGGGTACAACCTCGCCCGACTCAACCTCGACACGCGTCACCCCGAGGCGGGCTACCGCTACGCCGAGGAGACGGCGGACGCGTCCGTCCTCCGCGCGGAGTTCACGCCGACCACGGAGTTCTGCCCGCAGAGCGGCGCGCTCACGCTCGGTGCGGCCCGGGCGTGGAACGGCCTCGCCGACCGCCACGGGTACGACCGCGTCCGCGTCCGACTCCACCCCATGCACCGCGACGCGGCGGAGATAAACGAGCGACTGGCGGCGTTCGAGTCGGCGGACGGAGCCGCCGGAGGCGGTAGTGAGACGGTGCGCGGGCGGGACGCCGCTCGGCCGTCGCCCGGCGGGGATCGGTGAGCGTCTCGCGGTCGTGTTCGGCGCCGACAGCGGTCGAGCCGCCGGCCGACCGTCGGGCGCGGTCGAACTCGAAGCCGGTCGGCGTCCCGACCGTCCGAGCGCGACCCCTCACTCCGCCACACCGGCGCCGGACGCCGAGGAGAACGTGTCCGCGCCCACCGACGCGCCACACAGGACACATCCCTCGTCGAGGATCGCCTCACGAACATCCCCGTCGACGTCCACCTCGACGGCACACTCCGGGCAGTCGAACGTGAACTGACGTGACACGGTACCCCTCGTTGAGAGCGTGACGGGCCGAGAGGGGATGGTACCACTCCCGTCATAGTGTGGGTGTTCAAGCCACCCACGCGGGGCCGGCGGCGGTCGGCGCGCCGGGACCTACCGTTCGAGGACGGAGTCGAGGAGTTTCGACTGCGCCGCCGAGAGGTGTTCGGCGAACGTCGAGCGGTTGATCCCGAGCGCCTCCGAGACGTCCGTCGCGTTCGCGTCCTTCGGGTGGTCGAAGTAGCCCATCCGGTGGGCGGTGTCGAGCACCTCCCGCTGTCGGGCGGTGAGCTCCGCCCGGTCGACGAAGACGGGGTCGCCCCCGTCGTCGGACCGGTCCGACCGGGTGAGTTGGCGGAGCGAGACGCCGCCGAACGACTCCTGGAGTTCCGAGACGATCCGTCGGACGGCGTCGAGGTCGGGGGCGAAGAACGCGACGGTGAGGACCCCCTCCTCCGCCTCCAGGTGGTGGACCGGACAGCCTTCGTCCTCGACGACCGTACACGCGCAGTCCGACGTCGACTCGGCCGCCTCGGTGAACCGGTAGACGGTCCGGTCGTCGTAGCTGAACACCTCGTTCGCCCCCCCGACGTCGGCCGCGGTGTCGGTGGTGAACTCGACCGTCACCGCGTCCCGACCCGGCGTCGCCGACCGGGTCACGGACGTGATCGGCGAGAGTTGCCGTGACTCGTCGACGACGCGGCACACCGACTCGTCGGTAACGTCCACTTCGACTCTCACTCCGTCGTCCATCGTGTGAGTGCGTTCGTCGTCGGACGGGTACACCCTCGGCCGAGTACACTCGCCCGGGAACGAGCGTCACCCATTTACGGCTCGATCGAAACCCCGGGTCGGCGTCGGGGGGTCGACTCGTCCACTTAAATGCCCCGAGTATGGTGGTTGACCGACTACCCGAACCAGCCGCGTAGGACGACGTGAGTAGTGCAATGCACCCTGTGAGCACCCAGCCGCGCGGGGACGCCTCGGAGCACGAGGGGTCGTGCGAGGCTGTCGACCGTCGACACGAGAGTTGGAGGGAGTACCGGTGAGACGGGAAGCCGTCCTCGTCGGCCTCCTCCTCGTCGCCGTCCTCCTCCCGATGTGGTACGTCGCGTTACACGGGGAGCCGCCGAGCGAGGAGATCGAGATCGACCAGAGCGTCACCGAGATGCGACCGCTCGCCGAACTCGTCGACACGCCCGAGAAACTCGCGCCGAGTCAGGTCGGCGTCGTCGTCTGGGTCGCGCTGTTCGGCCTGGTCGCGGTACTGGCGGCCGTCCACCGGTTCATGAACTCGGCCGTCCGCCCCGACGGCGGAGCCGACGGGACCGACGGCGCCGGGCGAGCGGTCGCTGACGGCGGGGGAGTCGGACTCCCCTGGTTCCGGACCGGCGACCGGTGGGTCGTCGAGTACCACGACGCGTCCGACGCGCGCGAGGGGATCCTGGCGATGGGCGGGCTGACGGTCCTCGCCATCGTCTTCGCGGCGCTGTTCACCGGCGAGTACCTCACGCTCGCGCGGACGCAGTACTTCGGCGTCTACGCGACGGGGATGTTCGTCTCGCTCGCGCTCTCGACGGTCGCCTACTACGCGTGGTTCCTCCCGCACGTCGAGGTGGCCGAACGGAGGGACCACTCGTGAGCCGGGAGCCGTGCGGGTCGGCCGACGACGGCTGTGACGGCGACTGCGGCGACTGCGCCGACGGGGGTGGCGACGGCCACCGACCCAGCATCTTCACCGACGAACGGGCGTCGGTCGCCCGCCGCGACTACGCCAAACTGCTGGCCACCGTCGGCGGGCTGACGGCCGTCGGCAGCCTCGCCGCGCCGCTGGCCGGTCTCACGCGCGTGTTCGAGCGGTCGTACACGGGACCGGTCTACTCCGACGGCATCTACCTCGTCGACGGCGAGGGGAACCGCATCGACGAGTCGGCGCTCGCGGAGGGGGAGAAGACGACCGTCTTCCCCGAGCCGCGACCGGGGATCGAGAAGGCGCCGACGCTGCTCGTCCGCCACCCTGAGGACGCCTACGGCGGGGAGACGCGGATGGAGTTCACCATCGGCGGCTACGCCGCCTACTCGAAGGTCTGTACCCACGCGGGCTGTATGGTGTCGAACGAGGAGGGCGAGACGCTGGTCTGCCCGTGTCACTTCGGCAAGTTCGACCCGACGGCCGGCGCGCGGGTGGTCGGCGGGCCGCCGCCTCGCGCGCTACCGCAGTTGCCGATCACGCTGTCGAGCGAGGGCTACCTCATGGCGACGGGCGACTTCGAAGCCACGGTCGGCCCGGGGGGTGGCTGACCCGATGTCGCGCACCGACCGACTCGCCGAACGGGCGACCGACGCGGGCCGCCGGAGCTACGACTGGCTCGACGCCCGGTTCGACCTGGACGGCGGCCGCGCGTTCCTCGGGAAGGCGTTCCCCGCGGAGGACTCGTTCCTGCTGGGCGAGATAGCGCTGTTCTGTTTCGTGACGCTCGTCCTCACGGGGATGTTCCTCGGCATGTTCTTCGAGCCGTCGACGAGCGGCGTGGAGTACGAGGGCAGCGTCGCCCAGTTCCAAGGGCAGGAGGTGCCGGAGGCGTTCGCGAGCGTCCTCCACATCACGTACGACATCCCGTTCGGGATGTTCATCCGCCGAATACACCACTGGGCGGCGCACCTGTTCGTCGCCTCCATCGGGTTGCACATGCTCAGGGTGTTCTTCACCGGGGCGTACCGCAACCCGCGTGAGCCAAACTGGGTCGTCGGCACCGGCCTCGCCGGCCTGGCGATGGGTGCGGCGTACACGGGGTACGCCCTCCCGTTCGACGAGTTCGCCGCGACGGCGACCGGCATCGGCTACAACCTCGCGACGTCCGTGCCGTTCGTCGGCGGCGTCTTCGGGAAGGTGGTGTTCGGCGGTGAGTTCCCGTCGAGTGCGACCATCCCCCGGCTGTACTTCCTCCACGTGCTCGTCATCCCCGCCGCCATCGGCGCGCTGTTGGCGGTCCACATGGGGATCCTGATCCGCCAGAAGCACACCGAAGCGCCCCGCGAGCGCGACGTTCGCGGCCCCGGACCCGACCCGGCGGAGGCGTCGCAGGCGTCGCAGGCGTCGCGGGCGGACGCGGACGCCGCGGTGAGCGACGGGGGGAGCACGACCGTCGCGAGCGACGACGACGGCGTGGTCGTCGGCCTGCCGGCGTTCCCGAACCAGGCGGCCGTCAGCGCCGTGGTGTTCTTCCTGACGCTCGCGACGCTGGCGGCGCTCGCGGGCTTTCTCCCGGTGCACAACATCGCGGAGTACGGTCCGAACGACCCCGCGGGCACGCCGGAGCTGATCATGCCCGACTGGTTCCTGATGTGGGTGTACGGCTTCCTGAAGCTCCTCCCGTCGTGGATGAGCGTCACCGTTCCGGTGGTCGACGCCCACGTGTCGGCGGAGTTCGTCGGCGGCATCCTGCTGCCGGCGCTCGTGTTCGGCGTGGTCGCGGTGTGGCCGTTCGTCGACTACCACGAGCGGCCGACCCACTTCACGGCCGACCCGCTCGATCGACCCTGGCAGACGGCGGTCGGTGTGGCGGCGGTCCAGTTCGTCATGATCGCCTCCATCGCCGGGATGAACAACCTGCTGGCGCGCGCGCTCGGCGTCGAGACCGGCGTCGTCAACCCGGTGTTGACGCTCGCGCTGTTCGCGGTCCCGCTGGCCTCCGGGCTGGCGGTCTACCGCGTCCTCGGCGACGACGGCGCGAGCGAGGAGCGCGCGGGCGGCGCGGAGGTGGACGACGATGGCTGACGCCGACGCGGGCGCGGGGCTCGCCGTCGACCTCGGCCTGTCGGCGCGGACGTATCGACACCTCGACCGGACGAGCAAGCTCCTCGGCGTGGCGCTCGTCGCCGCCGGCCTCGACGCCGGCGGCGCGACGCTCCAGGGAGTCGCGCTCGGCGCGGTCGGTGCAGCGCTCGCGGTGGCGACGGTCTTCGTACGGAGACACGACGAATGAGCCGAAACGACTCACACGGACGACGGACGGACGAGGACGAATCGGCGGACGAACGGCGGCGCGACCGCGGCGCGGGGGCGGACGGCGACCCGGATCCGGAGCCGGCGGTCGGCGACCCGCCGGGGGTGCCCGACGGGGACGACGACGGGTCGGTCTCCCGGCGGGGGTTCCTCGAAGGAGTGGGTCTCGCCGCGGCGCTCGGACTCGGCGGCACCGCGGCCGCGGACGACCAGTTGTTCGAGATGGAGGGACTCCGGACGGTCGACGACCCGATCGGGGAGTACCCGTACCGCGAGTGGGAGGACCTCTACCGCGAGGAGTGGGACTGGGACTCGGTCGCCCGCTCGACCCACAGCGTCAACTGCACCGGCAGCTGCTCGTGGAACGTCTACGTCAAGAACGGGCAGGTGTGGCGCGAGGAGCAGTCGGGCGACTACCCCCGGTTCGACGAGAGCCTCCCCGACCCCAACCCGCGCGGCTGTCAGAAGGGGGCGTGTTACACCGACTACGTCAACGCCGACCAGCGGATCAAACACCCGCTGAAGCGGGTGGGCGAGCGCGGCGAGGGGAAGTGGCAGCGGATATCGTGGGACGAGGCGCTCACTGAGATCGCCGAACACGTGGTCGACGAGGTGCAGGCCGGCCGGTACGACGCGATCAGCGGGTTCACGCCGATCCCGGCGATGAGTCCCGTCTCCTTTGCCAGCGGGTCGCGGCTGATCAACCTGCTCGGCGGGGTGTCTCACAGCTTCTACGACTGGTACTCCGACCTGCCGCCGGGCCAGCCGATCACCTGGGGGACCCAGACGGACAACGCCGAGAGCGCCGACTGGTACAACGCCGACTACATCATCGCGTGGGGGTCGAACGTCAACGTCACGCGCATCCCCGACGCGAAGTACTTCCTCGAGTCGGGCTACAACGGGACCAAGCGGGTCGGCGTCTTCACCGACTACTCCCAGACCGCGATCCACACCGACGAGTGGGTCAGCCCCGAGCCGGGGACCGACTCGGCGCTCGCGTTGGGCATGGCGCAGGCCATCGTCGACGAGGGGCTGTACGACGAACCGCACCTGAAAGAGCAGACCGACATGCCGCTGTTGGTCCGCGAGGACACCGGGAAGTTCCTCCGCGCGAGCGACGTGCCCGCGGTCGACTCGGGCGCCGACCGGCCGGAGTGGATGCTGCTCATGGTCGACGCCGACGGCCGACTCCGCGAAGCGCCGGGGTCGCTCGGCGAACGCGACGGCCAGCACGACCACTCGAAGAGCATCGAACTCGACTTCGACCCCCGGCTCGACGCCGAGACGACCGTCGAGACCACCGACGGCTCGGTGCGGGTGCGGACCGTCTGGAACGAACTCCGCGAGGAACTCGCGAACTACGACCCGGAGACGGTCCACGAGGAGACGGGCGTCGGCCGGGAGACGTACCAGCGGGTCGCCCGCGAGTTCGCGGAGGCGGGGAAGGCGAAGATCATCCACGGCAAGGGCGTCAACGACTGGTACCACAACGACCTGGGGAACCGCGCGATCCAACTGCTGGTCACGCTGACCGGCAACCTCGGCGAGCAGGGGACGGGACTCGACCACTACGTCGGCCAGGAGAAGATCTGGACGTTCCACGGGTGGCAGACGCTGTCGTTCCCGACGGGGAACGTCCGCGGCGTCCCGACCACGCTGTGGACCTACTACCACGCCGGGATCCTCGACAACACCGACCCCGACACCGCGGCGAAGATCCGCGAGGCGGTCGACGAGGGGTGGATGCCGGTGTACCCCGCAGAGCGGGAGGACGGCTCCCGGCCCGACCCCTCGACCATGTTCGTCTGGCGGGGGAACTACTTCAACCAGGCGAAGGGGAACGTCGCCGTCGAGGAGGAACTGTGGCCCAAACTCGACCTCGTGGTCGACATCAACTTCCGGATGGACTCGACGGCGATGTACTCGGACATCGTGCTGCCGACCGCGAGCCACTACGAGAAACACGACCTCTCGATGACGGACATGCACTCGTACGTCCACCCCTTCACGCCCGCGGTCGAACCGCTGGGCGAGTCGAAGACCGACTGGCAGATCTTCCGCGAACTCGCCGCGAAGATCCAGGAGGTCGCCACGGAGCGGGGCGTCGACCCCGTCCCCGACCGGTCGTTCGACCGCGAGATCGACCTCCAGTCGGTCCACGACGACTACGTCCGCGACTGGGCGACCGACGAGGCGGGCGCGCTCGCGGACGACCGCGCGGCGTGTGAGTACATCCTCGACCACTCCGAGGAGTCGAACCCCGCCGACAGCGACGAGCGGATCGAGTTCGCGGACACGGTCGAACAGCCGCAGCGACTGTTGGAGGCGGGCGACCACTGGACCTCCGACATCGAGGAGGGCGAGGCGTACACGCCGTGGAAGGACTACATCCAGGAGAAGAACCCCTGGCCGACCGTCACCGGTAGACAGCAGTACTACATCGACCACGACTGGTTCCTCGAACTCGGCGAGCAGCTACCGACCCACAAGGAGGGACCGACGAACACGGGCGGCGACTACCCGATGGAGTACAACACGCCCCACGGCCGGTGGTCGATCCACTCGACGTGGCGCGACAACGAGAAGCTGCTCCGCCTCCAGCGGGGCGAGCCGCTGGTCTACCTCCACCCCGAGGACGCCGCCGAGCGCGGCATCGACGACGGCGACACGGTCGAGGTGTTCAACGACCTCGCGTCGGTCGAACTCCAGGCGAAGATCTACCCGAGCAGCCGGCGGGGGACCGCGCGGATGTTCTTCGCGTGGGAGCGGTTCCAGTTCCCCGACCACGACGACTTCAACTCGCTGGTGCCGATGTACATGAAACCCACTCAGTTGGTGCAGTACCCCGAGGAGTCGGGCGAACACCTCTACTTCTTCCCCAACTACTGGGGGCCAACCGGCGTCAACAGCGACGTCCGCGTCGACGTGCGGAAGAAGGGGGGTGACGGCGGATGAGCGCCGACGACACCCCGACGGGGACGGCGACCGGGACGGCCGACGGCGACGAGGGAGTGGACCTCGCGGACGGCGTCGACCACCAGGTCGCGATGGTGATGGACCTCAACAAGTGCATCGGCTGTCAGACGTGTACGGTCGCGTGCAAGTCGCTGTGGACCGAGGGCGGCGGCCGCGACTACATGTACTGGAACAACGTCGAGACCAAACCCGGCGCGGGCTACCCCCGCGACTGGGAGGAGTCCGGCGGCGGCTGGCAGTCCTCCGACCACAGCGAGCGCCGGCCCGGCGAGATCCCCGACAAGGAGGAGTACGGCGAGGCGTGGGAGTTCAACCACGAGGAGGTGATGTACGAGGGGAGCGACCAACCCCTCCGTCCGGAGTCGGACCCCGAGTGGGGACCCAACTGGGACGAAGACCAGGGCGCGGGCGAACACCCCAACTCCTACTACTTCTACCTCCCCCGGATCTGCAACCACTGTACGCACCCCTCCTGCGTCGAAGCGTGCCCGCGGAAGGCCATCTACAAGCGCGAGGAGGACGGCATCGTCCTGATCGACCAGGAGCGGTGTCGCGGCTACCGCTACTGCGTCGAGGGCTGTCCGTACAAGAAGGTGTACTACAACGCGGCCCAGAAGACGTCCGAGAAGTGCATCTTCTGTTACCCCCGCATCGAGGGCGAGGGTCCCGACGGGGAGACGTTCGCGCCGGCCTGTGCGGAGGACTGCCCGCCGCAACTGCGACTGGTGGGCTTCCTCGACGACGAGGCGGGTCCGGTCCACAAACTCGTCGAGGAGTACGAGGTGGCGCTCCCGCTCCACCCGGAGTACCGGACCCAGCCCAACGTCTACTACATCCCGCCGTTCGCGCCGCCCCAACACTCCGACGACGGCGAGAGCATCGACGTCGAACGCATCCCGCGACCCTACCTTGAGGAACTGTTCGGCGAACGCGTCCACGACGCGCTCGACCGCATCGCGCGCGAACGGGACGAGGTCGACCGGGGCGGCGAGAGCGAACTCCTCGACCTCCTGACCGACACCAACCCCGCTCGGAAGTACCGGCTCGGGGTGTTCGACGATGAGTGACGACCGACGGGCGGCGGTCGTCGGTGCGGTCGTCGCGTGTCTCGTCGTGACGACGGCCGCGTTCGTCCCGCCGCTGGTGTCGGCACGCCCCGCGAACCAGATCCCCGTCGAGTCGGTCCGCACCGGCGAGAACCCCGCGGACCCGACGGGCGAGGCCTGGGACGCCGTCCCGCCCGTCGAGGTGCCGATGGCGAGCGCGCCGAGCGGTCTCCCCAACGCGAGCGACACGTCCGTGAGCGCGCTCCGCGTCCAGGCCGCCCGCACCGACGCGCGGATCTACCTCCGGCTGTCGTGGGGCGACGGCACCGCAGACCGCAACGCGTCCGACCCGCGCCGGTTCGTCGACGCGGCCGCGGTACAAGTTCCGGTGAACACCACCGAGCGGCCGCCCATCTCGATGGGGAGCACGCGAAACCGGGTGAACGTCTGGTACTGGGGCGCCGACGACACGACGGAGGAGTTGCTCGCCGGCGGACCCGGAACCACGACCGAGTTCGACCGCGCGGCGGTGAACGCGTCGCCCAGGTACGACGACGGCCGGTGGACGGTCGTGCTCTCGCGTCCGGTCGCGTCGGACGCCACCAACCGCACGACGCTGGCGGTCGACCACGACGTCGACGTGGCGTTCGCCGTCTGGAACGGGTCGAACATGGAGCGGGCGGGCCGGAAGTCGGTCAGCGAGTGGTACCACTTCGCGCTTGGTCCCGGCCCGCAGGGACCGCCGTACGAGTCGATCCTCTGGGTCGTCGCCGGGTTCGCCGTCGTCGGCACCGCGCTGGTGACGATCCAGGGGGTTCGCGGGAACCGAGGTGAGACGAGATGACCACAGACCCGGAGACTGACGCCGAGACGCACGACGAGACGAACGGAACGCGTACCGAGTCGGCCGCCTCCGACGCGCGCGGCGCCCCCGAGTCGACCGACGGGGGAGCGGTCGGGAGTCGGTCGGCGGCCGACCGGGTCGACCCGGAGGGGGTCGACCGCGACGCGGCCGCACGGAGCAGCGTGTACGCGCTGCTCGCGACGCTGTTCGACGAACCCGACGAGCCGACGTACGACCGACTCGCGGGCGGCGAGGTGGACGCGACCTGTCGGGCGTTACTCGACGCGACTGACCTGTCGGTCGACCCGCCGGACCTGACCGTCGACGACGACCGCGCCACCCTCTGTGCGCGGTTCAACGACCTGTTCACGGTCGGGTACGCCGAGTACGAGGACCGAACCGACGGGTCGCTCGACACCGAAGGGCCGCCGGTGTCGCTGTACGAGACGACCTACCGGCCCGAGGCGTCGTGGAACGACGTGAACCTCGACCTCGCACGCGCGTACGACTACTTCGGGCTCGAAATCGACCAGTCGGCCCGGGACAACCACGACTACCTGCCGTACCAGTTGGAGTTCGCGGGCTACCTCGCCCGCCGCGAGGCCGGGGCCGAGTCGTCCGGCGGTGCCGCGCGGGCGAGACTCGACCTCCACGACCGCCACCTCCACGTCGTCGCCGGCGGCCTCGCCGACCGGATGGCCGACGAGCCGGGGACCGGCCTGTACGGCGAACTCGCCGACTTCCTCGACCGGTTCGTGACGGCAGACCAAGCCGCGCTCGCGCGGCGGGTCGAAGCGACCGGGGGTGACGGGGCGTGAGCGAGCGTCGGGTTCGGAACCGTCCCCCGGATACCGTCGGCGGACGCCTCGCGGCGGGTGCGGCGCGGGTGACGGCCGCGCTGCCGGCCCCCTCGCGCGCCGTCGTCGGCCTGCTCGCGCTCCTCCCGGTCGCCGCGACGACGCTGTACCGCGTCCTCCACAACGCCCCCGTGGCGCTCCCCGACCCCGTCACGGCGGCCGCTCGTCTCGCGCTCCCGGCCGTCGTCGTCGCGTCGGCGCTGGCGGCGCTCCTCCTCGCGGCGACCGCCGCCGGAGCCGGC